>NZ_JAUZVE010000029.1:0-83361 GCF_031844425.1 Microbacterium sp. ARD31 | reverse complement strand
CATCCTGAAGAACGACGGGGAGCCCCGCGGCACCCGCATCTTCGGCCCGGTCGGTCGTGAGCTTCGCGACAAGAAGTTCATGAAGATCGTCTCGCTGGCACCGGAGGTCATCTGATCATGGCGCACATCAAGAAGGGTGACCTGGTTCAGGTCATCAGTGGCCGCAAGCAGGACAAGGGCGGCGACCGCGGCAAGCAGGGCAAGGTCCTCGAGGTCCTCGTCGAGCAGAACCGCGTCGTGGTGGAGGGCGTGAACTACGTCACCAAGCACACCCGCGTCGGCCAGTCGCAGCGCGGCACCAAGACGGGCGGCATCGAGACGATGGAAGCCCCGATCCACATCTCCAACGTGGCGCTGGTCGACCCGTCGACCAAGAAGCCGACCCGTGTCGGCCACCGCGTCGAGGAGCAGACGAAGGACGGCGTCAAGCGCACCGTCCGCGTCCGCTACGCCAAGAAGAGCGGCAAGGACCTCTGAACATGAGCAACGCAACTGCCGCGGAGGCTGGCAAGATCCAGCCCCGCCTGAAGCAGAAGTACCAGACCGAGATCAAGAAGGCTCTGCAGGACGAGTTCGGCTACGCCAACGTCATGCAGATCCCCGGTCTCGTGAAGGTCGTCGTCAACACCGGTGTCGGTGAGGCTGCGCGCGACAGCAAGGTGATCGATGGTGCGGTCGACGACCTCACCAAGATCACCGGCCAGAAGCCGGTCGTCACCAAGGCCCGCAAGTCCATCGCGCAGTTCAAGCTGCGTGAGGGTCAGGCCATCGGCGCCCACGTCACCCTCCGCGGTGACCGTGCGTGGGAGTTCGTCGACCGTCTCGTCAACCTCGCCCTGCCCCGCATCCGCGACTTCCGCGGACTGTCGGCGACGCAGTTCGACGGCAACGGCAACTACACCTTCGGTCTCCAGGAGCAGTCTGTGTTCCACGAGATCAACCAGGACAAGATCGACCGCGTCCGCGGTTTCGACATCACCATCGTCACGACGGCGAAGACGGATGACGAGGGTCGGGCGCTGCTCAAGCACCTGGGCTTCCCGTTCAAGTCGGCGGACGCTCAGGCGTGATCCGATAAGATCGATCGTTCGGCCTCGGGGCGTGCTCCGGGGCCGAACGACTGCACAACTGAATATCGCTCATTCATAGAAGGTCGCCTGTCGTGTAACGGCAGTCGAAACCTCATGACTAAAGGAACACACTTATGACGATGACAGACCCGGTCGCAGACATGCTGACCCGTCTGCGCAACGCGAACTCCGCGCACCACGACACCGTCGCGCTGCCGAGCTCGAAGCTCAAGACGCACATCGCCGAGATCCTCCAGCAGGAGGGCTACATCTCCGGCTGGGAGGTCTCCGACGCCCGTGTCGGCCAGACGCTCACCCTGACCCTGAAGTACGGCCCGAACCGCGAGCGGTCGATCGCCGGCATCAAGCGCGTCTCCAAGCCCGGTCTCCGCGTGTACGCGAAGTCGAACGAGCTTCCCAAGGTCCTCGGTGGCCTCGGGGTCGCGATCCTGTCCACCTCTTCTGGCCTCCTCACGGACCGCCAGGCCGAGCAGAAGGGCGTCGGCGGGGAAGTCCTCGCCTACGTGTGGTGATCTGACATGTCGCGTATTGGACGTCTTCCCATCGACATCCCCGCCGGTGTGACCGTCACGGTCTCCGGCCAGGACGTCGCCGTCAAGGGCCCCAAGGGCGAGCTGAACCTCAGCGTGGCACAGCCCATCGAGGTCAAGGTCGAGGAGAACCAGGTCCTGGTCTCCCGCCCCGATGACGAGCGCGAGTCGCGTGCTCTCCACGGGCTCACCCGCACCCTCATCAACAACAACATCATCGGCGTGACCCAGGGCTACACCAAGGGCCTCGAGGTCGTCGGCACCGGTTACCGCGTCGCTCAGAAGGGCACGGCGGTCGAGTTCGCACTCGGCTTCTCGCACCCCGTCCTGGTCGAGGCGCCGGAGGGCATCACGCTCACCGTCGAGGGCAACAACAAGCTCACCGTCGCCGGTATCTCGAAGCAGGCCGTCGGCGAGGCAGCCGCCAACATCCGCAAGATCCGCAAGCCGGAGCCCTACAAGGGCAAGGGTGTGCGGTACGCGGGCGAGGTCGTTCGCCGCAAGGCCGGAAAGAGTGGTAAGTAACCATGGCTCTCAAGTCGAAGTCCGACGCACGTTCGCGTCGTCACGCCCGTCTTCGCAAGAAGATCGTGGGCACCGAGGCGCGTCCGCGTCTCGTCGTGACCCGTTCCGCCCGCCACGTCTTCGTCCAGCTGGTCGACGACAGCAAGGGCTTCACCGTCGCATCGGCCTCCACCCTCGAGGCCGACCTGCGCACGTTCGATGGTGACAAGACCGCCAAGGCCCGCAAGGTCGGCGAGCTCGTCGCTGAGCGTGCGAAGGCTGCCGGCATCGACACGGTCGTCTTCGACCGTGGCGGCAACCGCTACGCGGGCCGCGTCGCTGCGATCGCCGACGGCGCTCGCGAAGGAGGTCTGAACCTGTGACCGAGAACAAGGAGAACGAAGTGACCGCGACCGAGCAGCCCGCCGCGGCTGCGGCCGAGGCGCCCGCCGAGCGCGAGCGCGAGCCGCGCCGCGGTGGCCGCGAGCGCAGCCAGACCCGCGACCGCAACTCGCGCGACCGCGGCGACAACCAGTTCCTGGAGCGCGTCGTCACGATCAACCGCGTGTCGAAGGTCGTCAAGGGCGGTCGTCGCTTCAGCTTCACGGCGCTCGTCGTCGTGGGTGACGGCAACGGTCTCGTCGGTGTCGGCTACGGCAAGGCGCGTGAAGTCCCCCTCGCCATCTCGAAGGGTGTCGAAGAGGCCAAGCGCAACTTCTTCCGCGTGCCGCGTGTCGCCTCCAGCATCCCGCACCCCGTCCAGGGTGAGGCTGCTGCCGGTGTCGTGCTGCTGCGTCCGGCCGCTGCCGGTACCGGTGTCATCGCCGGTGGTCCGGTCCGCGCCGTCCTCGAGTGCGCCGGCATCCACGACGTGCTGTCGAAGTCGCTGGGTTCGTCGAACACGATCAACATCGTGCACGCGACCGTCGCAGCGCTGAAGCAGCTCGAGGAGCCGCGCGCCGTCGCTGCGCGTCGTGGTCTCGACTTCGACCAGGTCGCCCCCGCGCGTCTGGTCCGTGCCGAGGCTGACGCCGCCAAGGCTGCAAAGGTGGGTGCATGATGGCTGCTCGTCTGAAGGTGACCCAGGTCAAGTCCAAGGTGAGCGAGAAGCAGAACCAGCGTGACACGCTGCGTTCGCTCGGTCTGAAGCGGATCAACGACTCCGTCGTTCGTCCCGATGACGCGCAGACGCGCGGGTACATCAAGACCGTCGCGCACCTCGTGAAGGTTGAGGAGATCGACTGATGGCTGAGAAGAAGGACGAGACGGTCGAGGCCGTCGAGCCCAAGGCCAAGAAGCCGGCAACCCGGAAGGCTGCGGCCAAGCCCGCTGCCGACAAGGCTGCCCCGAAGAAGGATGCGGCGCGCCCCGGCGTGCTGAAGGTCCACCACCTGCGTCCGGTCCCCGGTGCCAACGTCGCGAAGACCCGTGTCGGTCGCGGTGAGGGCTCGAAGGGTAAGACGTCGGGCCGCGGTACCAAGGGTACGAAGGCTCGTTACCAGGTCAAGGTGGGCTTCGAGGGTGGGCAGATGCCCCTCCACATGCGTACGCCGAAGCTGCGCGGGTTCAAGAACCCGTTCCGCGTCGAGTACCAGGTGGTCAACCTCGACAAGCTCGCGGAGCTGTACCCCAACGGTGGCGACGTCACCGTGACGGACCTCGTCGCCAAGGGCGCCGTGCGCAAGAACGAGAAGGTCAAGGTGCTCGGCACCGGCGACATCTCGGTCGCGCTGACGGTCTCCGTCGACAAGGTCTCGGGTTCGGCCGAGCAGAAGATCGTTGCCGCCGGCGGCTCGATCAAGTAATCACGTGCCAGGGGCCGGAGGATAACCTCCGGCCCCTGTTGCCGTATGTTGGAATGCGGCGAGCTCCGGCGCGCCCGGCATCCCACTGGAGGAAATCCCTTTGTTCAGCGCCATCGCGCGGGTCTTCCGCACTCCGGATCTCCGTCGGAAGATCGGTTTCACGCTCGGCATCATCGCCATCTACCGGTTCGGCGCGCACATCCCGGCTCCGTTCGTGGACTTCCCGAACGTGAAGACCTGCCTCGACCAGTCCGGGTCGACCGAGGGCCTGCTCTCGCTCGTGAACCTCTTCTCGGGCGGCGCGCTGCTGCAGCTGTCGATCTTCGCGCTCGGCGTCATGCCCTACATCACCGGCACGATCATCGTGCAGCTCCTCCGCGTGGTGATCCCGCACTTCGAGACCCTGTACAAGGAGGGCCAGGCCGGTCAGGCCAAGCTCACCCAGTACACCCGCTACCTGACGATCGCGCTGGCGCTGCTGCAGTCGACCACACTCGTCACCGTCGCCCGCTCGGGTCAGCTCTTCGGCATCACCGGCGTGGCCGAGTGCCAGCAGCTCCTCACCGACGAGGCCTGGTGGGCGCAGCTGCTCATGATCGTCACACTGACCGCCGGCACCGGCCTCATCATGTGGATGGCCGAGCTCGTCACCGAGCGCGGCATCGGCAACGGCATGTCGCTCCTCATCTTCACCTCGATCGCGGCGACCTTCCCGTCGGCGCTGTGGAGCATCGCGGTCGCCCGCAGCTTCGAGATCTTCCTGCTGGTCCTGGCCGTCGGCATCGCGACTGTCGCGCTCGTCGTGTTCGTCGAGCAGTCGCAGCGCCGCATCCCGGTCCAGTACGCGAAGCGCATGGTCGGGCGCCGGACGCTCGGCGGCAGCAACACGTACATCCCGATCAAGGTCAACATGGCCGGCGTCGTGCCCGTCATCTTCGCCTCGTCGCTGCTGTACATCCCGGCCCTCATCGCGCAGTTCAACGCGAACCCCGCCGCCGACGGCAGCGTGCCGGGCTGGGTGTCGTGGATCCAGGCGAACTTCGTCAACGGCGACCACCCGCTCTACATGGCGGTGTACTTCCTGCTCATCATCGGCTTCACCTACTTCTACGTCGCGATCACGTTCAACCCGGTCGAGGTCGCCGACAACATGAAGAAGTACGGCGGGTTCATCCCCGGCATCCGTGCGGGACGTCCCACGGCGGAGTACCTCGACTACGTCCTCACCCGCATCACCCTGCCGGGTTCCATCTACCTGGGCCTCATCGCCCTGCTCCCGCTCCTGGCCCTCGCGACGGTGGGCGCCAACCAGAACTTCCCGTTCGGTGGCGCGTCGATCCTCATCATCGTCGGTGTCGGTCTCGAGACGGTGAAGCAGATCGACGCCCAGCTCCAGCAGCGCCACTACGAAGGACTCCTCCGATGACGCAGAACCCCGCCCGCCTCCTGATCATCGGCCCGCAGGGCTCGGGCAAGGGGACGCAGGGAGCCCGCATCGCCGAGCGGCTCGGCATCCCCACCGTCTCGACCGGCGATGTCTTCCGCGCGAACGTCAAGGACGGCACCGACCTCGGGCTCAAGGTGAAGGCGATCATCGACGCCGGCGACCTCGTCCCCGACGAGCTGACGAGCGAGATCGTCCGCGACCGACTGTCGCAGCAGGATGCCGCGCACGGCTTCCTGCTCGACGGCTACCCGCGCAACCTGACCCAGGTCGGCCACCTCGACGGCTTCCTCGAGCAGCGGGGCGAACCGCTCACCGCGGTCATCGAGCTCTCGGTGCCGCGCGACGAGTCGATCGCCCGCCTCTCACGTCGCGCGGCCGAGCAGGGCCGCGCCGACGACAACGAGGAGTCGATCGCGAAGCGCCTGTCGATCTACGAGTCCGAGACGGCGCCGATCCTCGACGTGTACCGCGAGCGCGGCATCGTCGACGAGATCGACGGCGTCGGGTCGCTCGACGAGATCACCGAGCGCATCACGGCGGCCCTCGCGGCACGCGGCATCACCGCCTGATGGTCTTCCGACGCTCCATCTACAAGACGCCCGCGCAGCTGCGCGCGATGGTCGAACCGGGTCTCATCACCGCGGCGGCATTGGATGCCGTGCGTCCGGCGGTTCGCGCGGGTGTGGCGACCGCGGAGCTCGATGCCATCGCCGAGCGCACGATCCTCGCCCGCGGGGCGGAATCGAACTTCCAGCTGGTGCGCGGCTACCACCACACGACGTGCATCTCGGTCAACCAGGAGGTCGTCCACGGCATCCCGGGTGATCGGGTCCTGCAGCCGGGCGACATCGTCTCGATCGACTGCGGCGCGCAGTTCGAAGGGTGGAACGGGGACTCGGCGATCACGATCGTCGTGCCCGCCCCGGACCGTCCCGAGCTCGTCGAACGTCGTCAGCGGCTGTCGGACGTGACCGAGGGCTCGCTGTGGGCCGGCATCGCCGCGCTCGCCTCGGCCTCGCGCGTCGGCGAGATCGGCGACGCCGTGCAGTCCTACGTCGAGGCGTCGGGGGAGGGCTACGGCATCCTCCGCGATTACGTCGGACACGGGATCGGCCGCAAGATGCACGAGGGCCCGACGGTCTTCAACTACCGCGTCGCCGACCTCGGACCCGAGGTGCGGCCGGGGCTGTGCGTTGCGATCGAGCCCATGATCGTCGCGGGGGGCGAGGCGACCCTCGTCGAGGACGACGACTGGACAGTCAGCACGGTCGACGGCCAGGACGGCTCTCATTGGGAACATAGCGTCGCGGTGCACGAAGGAGGTATCTGGGTGCTGACGGCCTTTGACGGCGGCGCCGCGGGACTCGCGGCCTTCGGCATCACCCCGACCCCCATCTCCTGAGGAGGGCACACACATGGCGACGGCCACGGGTAAGACCAACTGGTTCGCGATCTGGATCAGCGTCGCGGTGGTGGCGGTCCTGGTGGGTGTCGTCGCCGTTGTCGCTGTGCTGAACTCGCAGGCGTCGGACCCCGGACCCGTCCCGCAGGCCAGCGGCATCAACCGCGAGACCGGTGCGATCACCTTCGGCGACGGGCCCGACACCGTCGCCACCTACGTGGACTTCATGTGCCCGTACTGCGGCCAGTTCGAGGAGACGGAGGGCAAGACGATCTCGGGCCTCGTCGACGACGGCAGCATCACCCTCGAAGTGCACCCGGTCACGATCCTCGACCGGCTCTCCCAGGGCACCGAGTACTCGAGCCGTGCGGCATCCGCCATGTACGCCGTCGCCGAAGCCGACCCCGACAACGCCTACGCCTTCTTCCGTGCGCTGTGGGACGAGCGGCCCCAGGAGCAGACGCCCGGCCTGACCGACGACGAGCTCATCCAGATCGCGAAGGATGCCGGCGTGAACGTGACCGCCGAGCTCGAGAAGTCGATCAAGGACCACGAGTACAAGAGCTTCGCCCAGTCGCAGGAGTTGCCGGAAGGCGCCACCGGGACCCCGACGCTCGTCGTGAACGACGAGGTCGTCCCGGTCACGTACGACCCGCAGGCCGACATCCTCTCGCGACTGTCCGCTCGGTGATCTCGAAGGCGACACGCCGAGTGGCGGGTCGCCTCGATATCACGTACACTAAATCTTTGGTGCGTTGCGCCTGTTTCGGCGTGTCACCACAATCCCCACTCACCGCAGACCGACCGGTCTGCCAACTGTAAGCGAGCGTATGGCGAAGAAAGACGGTGTCATCGAGATCGAGGGTGTGATCTCCGAGGCTCTGCCGAACGCGATGTTCCGCGTCGAGCTGAGCAACGGTCACAAGGTCCTGGCCACGATCTCCGGAAAGATGCGGCAGAACTACATCCGCATCATCCCCGAAGACCGTGTCGTCGTGGAGCTCTCGCCTTACGACCTCACGCGCGGTCGCATCGTCTACCGCTACCGCTGAGACCGGTCGAGAAGTAACGCCCCGCACACCCGTGTGCGTCGGCGAAGACAGCGAATCAGGAAAATCATGAAGGTCAACCCCTCCGTCAAGCCCATCTGCGACCACTGCAAGGTCATCCGCCGCCACGGTCGCGTCATGGTCATCTGCAAGTCGAACCCGCGCCACAAGCAGCGCCAGGGCTGATGGGATGCCGCGCCCCGGCGCGGCCTCGCAGGCTCACAACTGAACACATCTCGGCAGGATCAGAACCCGCTCAGCGGGGGACACCTCGGGTCGGAGGCCCGGGCACCGATCCTGCTCCACACCTCCACTTACTCCTAGGAGACATCGCATGGCACGTCTTGCCGGCGTTGACATCCCGCGCGACAAGCGCGTGGTGATCGCCCTCACCTACATCTACGGCATCGGCCGTACCCGCTCCGTCGAGATCCTCAGCTCGACCGGCATCGACGAGTCGATCCGCGTCAAGGACCTCACCGACGACCAGCTGGTCGCTCTCCGCGACCACATCGAAGGCACTTACAAGGTGGAGGGTGACCTGCGCCGCGAGGTCGCCGCAGACATCCGCCGCAAGGTCGAGATCGGCTCGTACGAGGGTATCCGCCACCGTCGCGGTCTGCCCGTGCGCGGCCAGCGCACGAAGACCAACGCGCGTACCCGCAAGGGTCCCAAGCGCACCGTCGCCGGCAAGAAGAAGGCGCGCTAAAGCGCGGCCGCCACAGGTTTAGGAGAACACTCACATGGCACAGGCCAAGTCCGCTGCGCGCAAGCCGCGCCGCAAGGAGAAGAAGAACATCGCGCTGGGCCAGGCCCACATCAAGTCGACGTTCAACAACACGATCGTTTCGATCACCGACCCCTCGGGTGCGGTCATCAGCTGGGCCTCCTCGGGTGGCGTCGGCTTCAAGGGCTCGCGCAAGTCGACCCCGTACGCCGCCGGCATGGCCGCCGAGTCCGCTGCGCGTCAGGCGCAGGAGCACGGCGTCAAGAAGGTCGACGTCTTCGTCAAGGGCCCCGGCTCGGGCCGCGAGACCGCGATCCGTTCGCTGACCGCCGCCGGCCTCGAGGTCGGTTCGATCCAGGACGTCACGCCTCAGGCCCACAACGGCTGCCGCCCCCCGAAGCGCCGCCGCGTCTGATCCTCGACGGATGCCGGGGTGCGACGTGCGTCGCGCCCCGGCATCCCGGTCACAACTCAACACTTCACCAACTGCACGTGTCATATAGCGGTCACGTGACTGAAAGGAACACATAGTGCTCATTGCACAGCGTCCCACTCTGACCGAGGAGAAGGTCGGCGACTTCCGCAGCCGATTCGTCATCGAGCCCCTCGAGCCGGGCTTCGGCTACACGATCGGCAACGCGCTGCGTCGCAGCCTGCTGTCGTCGATCCCGGGTGCCGCGGTCACCAGCATCCGCATCGACGGCGTGCTGCACGAGTTCAGCACCGTCCCGGGTGTCAAGGAGGATGTCACCGAGATCATCCTCAACATCAAGCAGCTGGTGGTCTCCAGCGAGCGCGACGAGCCCATCACCGCGTACCTGCGCAAGACGGGCGCCGGCGAGGTCACGGCCGCCGACATCTCCGCTCCGGCGGGTGTCGAGGTCCACAACCCCGACCTGGTCATCGCGACGCTCAACGACTCGGCGAAGTTCGAGCTCGAGCTGACGATCGAGCGCGGCCGCGGCTACGTCTCGGCCACGCAGAACCGCAACGAGTACGCCGAGGCCGGTCAGATCCCGATCGACTCGATCTACTCACCCGTCCTCAAGGTCAGCTACCGCGTCGACGCCACCCGTGCCGGTGAGCGCACCGACTTCGACAAGCTCGTCCTGGACGTCGAGACCAAGTCGTCGATCAGCCCCCGCGACGCCGTCGCGTCGGCCGGTCGCACGCTGGTCGAGCTGTTCGGTCTCGCCCGCGAGCTGAACGTCGAGGCCGAGGGCATCGAGATCGGCCCCGCGCCGGTCGCCGAGGTCCTGACCAACGAGCTCTCGATGCCGATCGAGGACCTCGACCTGTCGGTCCGCTCGTACAACTGCCTCAAGCGCGAGGGCATCAACACGGTGTCCGAGCTCGTCGCCCTTTCGGAGACGCAGCTCATGAACATCCGCAACTTCGGTCAGAAGTCGGTCGACGAGGTCAAGGACAAGCTCGTCTCGCTCGGCCTGTCGCTGAAGGACTCGGTCCCCGGGTTCGACGGTGCGCACTTCTACGGCGGCTACGACGACGAGACCGTCTGAGCGGACTCCGGTTCGCCCCGGTCCACTGACTGAATTTCTTTCCAGGAGTAATTGACATGCCCAAGCCCACGAAGGGTGCCCGCCTCGGTGGCGGCCCCGCCCACGAGCGTCTTCTGCTTGCGAACCTCGCTGCCGCGCTGTTCACGCACAAGTCGATCACCACGACCGAGACCAAGGCCAAGCGCTTGCGTCCGTTCGCCGAGCGCCTGGTGACGTTCGCCAAGCGCGGCGACCTGCACGCTCGCCGTCGCGTCCTGTCGGTCATCGGCGACAAGTCCGTCGTGCACGAGCTCTTCGCCGAGATCGCGCCGCTGGTCGCCGAGCGTGAGGGTGGCTACACCCGCATCACGAAGGTCGGCAACCGCAAGGGCGACAACGCGCCCATGGCCGTGATCGAGCTCGTCCTCGAGCCCGTCACCCCGAAGGCGAAGTCGTCGAAGAAGGCTGCTCCGGCCGCCGCTGCGCCGGCTGCCGAGGAGCCCGCTGCCGAGGAGACCGAGGTCGAGACGCCCGCTGAGGACGCCGCCGACGCCGGTGCCGAGTCGCCCGAGGAGGGCGCTGCTGCCGAAGCCATCGCCGAGGACGCCGTCGCGTCCGACGACGAGAAGGCCGACGAGGCCAAGTAAGGCTCCCTCCCCGGAGGGAATCCGAGGGCCCGCCCCCGTTTCGGGGCGGGCCCTTTCTCGTACCCGCGCGGGTGCGTGGGTGCGTGCCCTCCCTGGCCACATCATGTGCTCGCAACGACATCACACGCTGTGCACGGTCCAGAACGTGTGCCCTCGTCCGGAGCACATGATGTGGATGCAGAGGCGGCGCCGCTCGGCGGGCGCGGTGGGGCGGCGGGCGCGGGGGGCGGCGGGAGCGGTCCCGAGGGGGTCAGCGCGCGGCGTCGAAGGTCTGGGCGACGGCCCACTGGGCGAGCTCGACGCGGTAGCGCAGCTGCGCGCGGCTGTTCTCGACACCGTCGATCGCGTCGGCCACGGCGTCGGCGTAGCGCTGTCCGCCACGGGCGCCGGGGTGGATGCCGTCGCCCGCCAGCAGGTCTTCGTGACCGCTGATCGCCGCCGACCAGTCCGCGATCGCGACGCCGGGGGTGTGCGCAGCGAAGGACTCGAGCTCCTCGTTGACGCCCGGGATCCAGTCGCGGGGCGCGTGGGCGGTCACGAGCACGAGCGTGCGGTGGGGACCGACATCCTTCTTCAGGCGCGCGAGGTCGTCGGGGTTCACCGGTCCGTTCGTGCCGAGACCCACGACGACGTAGTCGCGCAGCTGTCCGCGGGCGGCGAGGCGGTCGACGATCGCGACGCCGGCCCCCATCGAGCGGGACACCTTCGCGTCGACCTGGGCGCCCGGCATCCGGTCGAGGAGGCCGCCGGCGGACGCGAGCATCACCGAGTCGCCGACGAGTGTCACGCGCGCTCCGGCGACGCGGACGGAGGCGGGCGGTGCGGGGCGGCCGTCCGGCGGGGTGCAGAGTCCCTCGTCGTCGCTGAGGTGCGCGGAAGGGCACTCCGGACGCAGCACGGCGTCGTCGCTGCGGAGGGCGGCGCCGGGCAGCGTCGCGTGATGCGAGCGGGAGGATGCCGCGGCGAGCGCCGCGCGTCCGTCGCGGACGGCGGCTTCGCTCGAGGCCATCGTCGGCGCGTCGGCGACCGCCGCAGTCGTGCCGGCGACGACGAGGAGCCCTGCGACCATCGCGGCCGTGGCGGTGAGGCGTCGCACGGGGCCGCCGCGGAACGCGCGCCCGACGGACCGGAGCGACGCGCGGAAGCCGAGCCGGCGCACCGGCTGCTCGATGAAACGGAACGACACCTCGGCGGCGACCAGCGTGAGCGCCAGGGTGAGGAGCGCGACCTCGACCGGCACCGCGACGTCGGGGGAGGAGCGCGTGGTCGCGACCGTCAGGATGACGACGAGAGGCCAGTGCCAGAGGTAGATCCCGAAGGACCGCTCGCCGATCCAGCGCAGCGGCGCGACGTCGAGCGCCCGTCCGAGGCGCGAACCCGCGCGCACGGCTGCCGCGATCGCCACGACGGTCAGGACGGATGCCGCGACGAGAAGCCCGGGGAAGGTCTCGATCCCGTCGCCCGGCGTCACGAACGCAAGCGCGACGACCCCGGCGATCGCCGCGCCGCCGACCACGGCAGGCACGCCGCCGCGGCGCTCCGCCGGGCGCAGGAAGGCAAGGGCGACGCCGAGCAGCAGACCGAAGGCGTGCGTGTCGGTGCCGTAGTACACGCGGGTCGCGCCGCTGCCGGCGAGGAGCACCGCGGCCACGACGGATGCCGCCGCCAACCCGACGGCGACGGGCACCCGGCCTCGTCGCAGCCGCAGGACGAGCGGCAGCAGCAGCGGCCAGAGCAGGTAGAACTGCTCCTCGACGGCGAGGGACCACAGGTTCCGCAGCAGTTCGGGCGCGGAGGAATCCAGCCCGCCGCCGAAGTACGACGACCCGTTCGCGACGGCGACCCAGTTGTATGAGAACGTCGTCGCCCCGAGCAGCTGACCGCCAAGGCCCACGAGGATGTCGCCGCCCACCATCCAGGCGAGCGACGCGGTCACGAGGACGACGACCCCGATCGCGGGCAGCAGGCGGCGGGCCCGCCGTCGCCAGAAGTCCACCAGGCCGATCCGACCGTGCTCGTCGTGCTCGCGGAGGAGGAGGGTCGTGATGAGGAACCCGGAGATCACGAAGAAGACGTCGACACCGAGGAACCCGGCGGGCAGCGCCGGGAACAGGTGGTACACGACGACCAGCAGGACCGCGACGGCGCGGAGTCCGTCGAGGCCCGGCAGGCGCGCGGAAGAAGGTCGAGTCATGTCGAAGCGGGGAGGGGTCTCGAGGCGAGCGGGCGATTCGCGGCATCCAGTCTAGGTCGGCATCCTGAACGGGCCCGCCCCTTCCCGCCTCGCCCGTGGCTGGGATAGGTTGGCATCACCGAGACACGGACGAGCGCCCGCAGACGTCACCGCGATCCGGCAGGCGCGTCGCCCCCAGAAGGGACGTGCAGCATGGCCGGAAAGATCATCGTCGGAGTCACGGGTGCCCCGGTGTCGCGCCGTGCCGTGGACTGGGCCGTCACTCGTGCCGCCCAGCGCCAGCAGGCGGTCGAGCTCGTCTCGGTCGTCGGCGGCGCGGTCGGGGCCGTCGGCGAGGCCGAGGTGCTCGGTGCGGCGCAGACCGCGACGCAGCGTCTGCTCGACGGCGAGGCGGCGCGGGTGACGGATGCCGGGGTCCCGGTCACGACCCGCGTCGAATCCGGCAACCCCGTCACCAAGCTCATCGAAGCCGCCGCGGACGCCGCGCTCCTCGTCATCGGCAGCGACTACCGGGGACCAGGGACCGGCCCGGCACGCGGGGTGCACGGCATCCGGATCGCGGCCGGCGCGAAGTGCCCCGTGGTGGTCGTCCCCGACCGCGATCTCGGGGAGGGGGCGGGGATCGTCGTCGGCATCGACGGGTCCGAGGTGTCGGAGCAGGCGATCGAGTTCGCCGCCGCCGAGGCGGACCGGCTCGGCGAGCCGCTCATCGCGGTGAACGTCTGGACGCCGCTGCACACGCCGCGGAACGCGATGGAGGTCTACCCCGACCTCTACCTCGCGAACATGCAGTCGACGGCCGAGGAGGTGCTGGCGCTGTCCGTCGCCGGCCTGTCGTCGCGCTACCCCGACCTGCGCATCGTCCGCCGCGTCGAGCGCGGTTATCCGTCGCAGGTGCTGGCCGGGATCGCCGCCGACGCCCGCATGGTCGTCGTCGGCACTCACGGCCGGGGTGCGCTCGCCCGCTTCCTGCTCGGGTCGATCAGTCAGGAGCTCCTCTCGCACCTGCCGACCGTCACCGCCGTCGTCCGCTGACATCGACGTGCGCGCCCGCGGGCGACGTGCGAAAGTGAGGGCATGACCTCTCGGCACGCCGTCCTCGTCCTCGGCGAAGCGCTCATCGACATCGTGGAACGGGACGGCGGTGACGCCGAGTTCGTCGGCGGCAGTCCCGCGAACGTGGCCGTCGGCATCGCGCGGCAGGACGTGCCGGCAACCCTGCTGACGCGCCTCGGCCGTGACGACCGCGGCCGGCGGATCGCCGATCAGGTGACCGCGTCCGGCGCGGTCGTCCACGAGGCGTCCTGGACGGATGCCGCGACCTCCACCGCCCGTGCCCGGCTGCGCGCCGACGGCTCGGCCCAGTACGACTTCGACATCGCCTGGGCGCTCGAGGCGGACGCCGCGGCGGACGCGGCAGCGGCGGCATCCGTCGTCCACTCCGGGTCGATCGCGCTGTTCCTGCAGCCCGGGGGAGACGTCGCGCTCGCGACCCTCGAACGCGCACGGCAGGCGGGCCGTGTCGTGACGGTCGACCCGAACGTGCGGCCGGCGCTCGTCGGACCCGACCCGCGGCCGGTCGCCGAGCGGGCATTCGCGGCGGCGACGCTGGTGAAGCTGAGCGATGAGGATGCCGAGGCGCTCTACCCGGGTGTGCCCGCCGCGCGCGTGCTCGAGACCATCGCCGCCCGGGGGGCGCAGATCGTCGTGATGACGCGCGGCGGCGAGGGCGCCCTCGCGCTCGGGCCGTCGGGTCTCGTCGAGGTTGCGCCGCTCGTCGTCGACGTCGCCGACACGATCGGCGCGGGCGACGCGTTCATGGCGAGCCTCATCACGAGCCTCGTCGACGACCCCGGACTGCTCGCGGGCGACGCTGACGCCCTGCCGCGCGCGCTCCGCCGCGCCGTCGTGACGGCGGGGATCACGGTGTCGCGACCCGGCGCCAACCCGCCCACGCGCGCGGAGGTCGACGCGGCAGTCTGACCGGCGCGGATAGGCTGACACCGTGCGCCTCCGGATCGATCTCGCCTACGACGGCACCGACTTCCGGGGCTGGGCGCGACAGCCGGGCCTGCGGACCGTGCAGGGGACGCTCGAGGCGGCGATTGCCCGCATCCTCGGCGGGGATCCGCGGCTGGTCGTCGCCGGGCGGACGGATGGCGGGGTGCACGCGTCGGCGCAGGTGGCTCACCTCGACCTGACCGACGGGCAGGAGCGCCGGCTGCTGTCGGGACGGCGACCGGAGCCCGAGGCGCTCGCCGCGCGCATCAACGGTGTGCTCGGTCCATACCCGGATGTGGCCGTGCACCGCGTGAGCGTGGCGCCCGAGGGTTTCGACGCACGCTTCTCGGCCGTCTGGCGTCGCTACGCGTACCGCGTCGCCGACCGCGTCACCGGGTACGACCCGCTGGAGCGCGGCCGCACGACGTGGGTAGCCGCGGAACTCGACGTGGCGGCGATGGATGCCGCAGCCCGCAGCCTGCGCGGACTGCACGACTTCGCCGCCTACTGCAAACCGCGCGAAGAGGCGACGACGATCCGGACGCTGCTCGAGTACGGGTGGCGACGGGACGAGTCCGGCGTCCTCGTCGCCTCGGTGAAGGCGGATGCGTTCTGCCACAGCATGGTGCGCGCGCTCGTGGGCGCCTGCGTCGCGGTCGGGGAGGGGCGCATCGGCGTGGACCGCGTCGCCGAGATCCGCGACGAGCTGGTCCGCACCAACGAGGTGAAGGTGCTCGCCGCCCGCGGCCTGACGCTCACCGAAGTGGGCTACCCGGCGGATGACCTGCTGGCCGCGCGCGCGGAGCAGACCCGGGCCCGACGGGAACTGGGCGCCGCCGACGACTGAGCCCTGATGACACGAGAAACGGAAGAACCCCCGGACCGTGGCCCGGGGGTTCTTCGTTGTGCGATGGTTCGCGAGTGCCTTATGCCCGACGCGTGCGGCGCACCGAGGTCGCGACCGCGATGCTCGCACCGGCGAGGACGAGGACGCCGCCGCCGACCCAGAGGCCGAGGAGCGCGTCACCGTCGAAACCGGTGTCACCGAGGGCGGGGCCGCCGGCGCTGCCGTCGTCCGAACCACCGTCGCCGCCTGCCGGAGCGGCGAGCGCGATCGTCACGGGCTCAGCCGCGCCGCTTTCGGAGCCCACCGCGGCCAGCGTGTAGGTGCCGGTCGCGTCGTCGGGGAGGGTGACCGTAGCCGTGGCTGCACCGTCTTCGCTCGCGTCCTTCGTGACAGACGTGGAGGTCACAGCGAAGGAGACGAAGGCGAGGTTGTCGGGGCCGACGCCCTCACCCGTCAGGGTGAAGGTGACCTGCTCGCCCGGCTCGAAGCCGGTGAACTGAACGGGAACCGTGCCGCCGGGAGTGATCGTGATCGTCTCGGGGCCGGCGGGGGTCGGAGTGTAGGCGCTCGCGACGGCCGGAGCCGCGAAGACCGCCGCGATGGCGACGGCGAAAGCCGCCGCAGCCTTGCTGATCTTGTGCTTCATGGTGCTTCTTTCGGTCGTCTTGAGTTCGGGGCGCAGACGGCAAAAGAAGATCCAACCGGCCGCCCCCCGTTGGTTGGACATTGCCAGTATTCAGGAATCGCTCAGGAAGAGCAACTACAGCGGGTTTCGATCAGGTAAACAGTGTCACGGGTCGACACATCCGCATCGGGTGGCAGCGGCATCCGCACTTGTAGACTGACCGCACCGCAGGGAGGGGTCATGATGCGGATGAGAACCATGCGTCTGGCCGCCGCGGCGGCGCTCGTCGGCAGCGCGGTCGTGCTGTCGGGATGTGGCCCGTCCCCGTGGGCCCTGCAGAGCCCGACCCCGACGGCCCCGGCCGCGGTGTCGAGCTCGCCGGTCGTGGTCGCGCCTCCGGTCGAGAACGACCTCTCGAGCGGGTCCACGCAGCGGGACCTGACGGCAGGCGCCGTGAGTGTCGCCGTCAACTACTGGTCGGACCTGCGGATGGACCGATGGACGGCGAACGCGGTCAAGCCCGTCAGTCTGTCGCTCGTGACGACCATCACGCCCAACGACGGGCAGAAGGTGTACCTGCAGAAGGCCACGATGCTCGCGGTCCCCGCGAACGCCGAAGAGACCTTCCCCGCGCTCGACCCGCAGATCGACGAGGCGAGCGTGAAGAACGGCTACCTCGTCCTGAAGCCCTACAGCTACTCGCAGACGTTCAACGTCGGTCAGGTCCCCGAGGGCGCCACCTACGTCACGCTGCAGTTCACGTACGACTTCCTCGTGCAGACCAAACCCAAAGCCGACGAGTACGCGAAGCAGACCGCGACCGACACGGTGACGGTCGCGATCGCGCAGCAGGCGGCATCCGGCTGAACCTCAAGAACCTCAAGGTCCGGTAAAGACCAGCGCGAGGCTTCGCGAAGTCACCGGTGAGCGAGGGTTTCCGCGCCTACGGTGAAGACGTGGCACTGGCGGCGGCGACCCGAACCCCGCCGCCGGTGCCCTCCATCCTTCACACCGAACGAGGTTCGCGCATGTCCATCCGTCCCACCGCCCGTCGCTGGCTCGGCGTCGCCGCCCTGGCCGCCGCGGCTGCGCTGTCGCTCTCGGGGTGCGCTCAGGTCGTCGAAGCCTTCAACTCCATCTCGGGGACGAGCGAGAACGTCGCCGCCACCCCCGCTCCGAACGCGACGCCCGCGACCGGGACGGTGGAGATGCCGTTCGACTCGCAGTTCACGTACGACGGCTCGGTGCGGATGACGTACGAGATCGCCGACGGTCTCGACATCATCCTCGACTTCTGGGCCGTCGACTCCAAGCGCACCCGCGAGTGGTACGCCGACAACGCGAAGACCTTCGGCTTCGCAGTCAACGTCAAGGACACCCGCGTCGACGAGAAGGCGGTGCTCAAGCAGAAGCGTCGCGTGTTCCTCTCGAACGTGTCGATCTCGTCGCAGACCGCGCAGTCCTCGAACCAGGTGAGCTCGCCGTTCCAGTTCAGCGCCGACCCCCGCACGCTCGTGCCCACCGACACGATCCGCTCGAGCAAGGGCCTGCTGATCAACAGCTACCAGGGCGGTCTGCTCGTCCCCGAGACGACGATCAATCAGCTGCCGCCGGACACCTACGGGATCACGCTGCAGTTCGCGCTCGACGTGTGGGTCGAGGGGGCGGCCGACGACGACAAGTCGTTCGTGCAGCAGACGGTCTACCCCGTCATCCCGATTGCGATCTATCCTCGTGAGACAGAGACCGACGGGTCCACGGGGGGCGCGACCGACGGCACGTCGAACGACGGCTCCCAGGGAACCACAGGCACCGACGGGTGGACCACCACCCCCGGTACCGGCGGTCCCACCAGTCCGTGATCCAGTTCGAGGAACCGACGTGACGAGTCCGTACATCCCCGGCCCGCAGGGCTGGCAGCCCGCGCAGCCCCCGGTGGGCGCGCAGCCGGCGGCCGGCGCCTGGCCGGGCCAGGAGCCGCAGTGGGGCCAGCAGCCCGCGTGGCAGCCTCCGCAGGCGCAGCAGCAGCCGCAATGGCAGCAGCCCGCCCCGCAGTGGCAGGAGCCGCAGGCGCAGTGGCAGGGCGTCGCCCCGCAGGGTTCCTGGCAGGCGGCCCCCGAAGCGGCCGGTTATGCCGCGTCGCCCGGCGGTCCCGGCGAGATCGTCCCGGTGGATGAGTTCGCCGACGACTTCGCCTCGGTGCTCGAGCACCACTCGGTGCACCGGTCGACGATCGGATGCGTCGTCCCGGCCTACAACGAGGCCGAGTCGATCGCCGACGTCATCCGCTCTCTCCTCGAGCAGAGCCGCGTGCCCGACGTGATCCACGTGGTCGTCAACAACACCTCCGATGACACGGTCAAGATCGCGTCGGAGTTCTCCGGACCGCACGAGGTGGAAACCGAGCTCGGGCTGCAGTTCACCGAGGTCTTCGTCCACGACATCGGCAAGAACCCCGACAAGAAGGTCGGCGCGCTCAACTACGGCTACGCCCTCGTCGAGGGGTACGACTACCTGCTCGGCGTCGACGGCGACACGACCGCCGACCGCCGCGCCGTGGAGTACCTCGAGAACGAGGCCGTCTCGGACTCGCGCATCGGCGGCATCTCGGCGATCTACACGATCGACGACCGACCCATCAAGGGCTTCATCGCCAAGTGGCTCATCGCCGGTCAGCGCACGCAGTTCGCGGCCTTCAACATGCAGAACCTGCTGCGCGGACGCAACATGGCCGTGCTCGGCGGACAGTTCTCGATCTTCTCGACGACCGCCCTGCGCGACGTCATGAAGGAGAACCACCAGAACTCGCCGTGGGTGAAGGACTCCGAGGTCGAGGACTCGCTGCTCTCGCTCCAGATCAAGTCGGCCGGCTATCTCACCAAGATCAGCCCGTTCGCGCGAGCGGATGTCGGCGGCATGACGACCCTCAAGGGGTACGACGCGCAGCAGGTCAAGTGGACCTACGGCGCCATCGAGCTGATGTGGCCCGGTCAGCGTGGAGACACGAAGGGGCAGCCGTTCCACCCGAACCTGCGTCTGCGCTGGTTCGAGCAGTTCTCGATGCTCACGAACTTCTTCGTCCGTGTCGCGTTCATCACCCTGCTGATCGCGTCGCTGTCGATCAACGCGTTCGTGTTCTCGCCGTGGTGGCTGATCCCGCCGCTCGTGGCCGCCGGCCTGAACCTGCGGATGGCCCGCGCGATGGAGAAGTGCAACTCGCGCGACATCGCCTTCGCCGTGCTGCTGTTCCCCGCCGAGATCTTCATGTGGATCCGCATCAGCCACTTCATCCGGTCGTGGACCCGCTTCCTCTCCAAGAAGAAGGTCGACAACTGGGCCCTGCAGGCGAGAGCCGAGAAGGGCGGCGTGAGCTTCGGACACTGGACGCCCTTCATCATCCTCGCCATCGTCGCCGTCACGATCGCCGTCATCTGGAACCTGCTCGACCCGATCACCCAGTCCGCGATCCTGTGGGTCGGCTGGCCGATCGTCGGTGTCGTCACGGTCCTGCAGACCCTCACGATGGCCATCAAGCTGTTCCAGCGCCACCAGGGCTACAAGGTCTGACCTCGCCCGTCCCGAAGGAAGCCCCCGGAGCCTGTCTCCGGGGGCTTCTTCCGTATGGCCGGGGTGTCCGCGGATGCAATGGATCTGAGGTGACACGCCGATCAGTGGCAGGCGGATGCGGGGTGTCGTGCGGCATCCGTTGCATCCGTGAACGGGGTGCACGAGCGACGCACGCGCACGCGCGCGGCGGGGCGAGGGTCAGGCGCCGGCGACCGTTTCGGAGGTGAGGCGGTAGCCGACACCCCGGACAGTCTCGATGTACCGGGGGTTGTTCGGGTTGTCGCCGAGCTTGCGGCGCAGGTTCGTCATGTGCGCCTCGATCGCGCGCTTGTCGGCCTCGCCGACGAAGTAGCTCGTCACGTACGACTCGCCGCGCAGCACCAGCGTCAGATCGGCCTTGCTGCGCACGCGACGCTTGGACTCCATGAGCGTCGACAGCAGGTCGAACTCCGTGCGGGTGAGCGTGAGCTCGCGCCCCGCGACGAGGACGACCCGGTGCTCGGCGTGCACGGCGAGGTCGCGGTGCACGGTCCAGCCGGGTCCGCCCACGGGCGGGACAGCGGATGCCGGGGCCACCGCGTTGCCGGGCTGCGGCATGCCCGGGTGGGCCCCGCCCAGCTGCGGCGCTCCCTGCGGCGGCAGGACCACCGCCCCGCCCTGCGGCGGCTGCTCGCTGTACACGGGCGTCATGATGCGCTCGTCGAACACGGGGGAGGTGGGCACGGCGTCGTACTGCGGCACGGCGGGTCGTGCGCCCGGGAACGACGGACCGGTCGCCTCCTGCCGCGGCGCGGCGGCGACGGCCGTGCCGGTGGCGCGCGGGCGGCGCAGCAGCGACTCGACGCGCGCACGCAGTTCGCGCGGGCGGAACGGCTTCACGACGTACTCGTCGGCGCCGGCACCGAGGCCGAGGACGACGTCCGCCTCTTCTTCGAGGCCGGTGATCATGATGATGTAGGTGTCGCTCTGCGCACGGATGCGGCGGGCCGCCTCGAACCCGTCGATGCCGGGCATGTTGACGTCGAGGGTCGTGATGAGCGGCTGGTACGAGAGCACGGCGCGGACGCCGTCGATGCCGTTGCCGACCGAGACGGTCGAGAATCCAGCGGCCTCGAGTACCTCGACGATGAGATGACGGATGTCGGGATCGTCCTCGACGATGACCGCCGTCTTATGCATCGACATCGAATCACTCATCGATGTAGCCCCCCGGATCGCGTGTGAAAGTCGGTCCTCATGCTACACAGGCGGCAGGCACCGCCTCGCGCGGTCGCAGCCGCGCTCACCGGACGTCCCGCGTCAGCTCGACGCCGGCTTCGGGCCAGTAGACACCGGCAGCCGGTCCGCCGTTGCACTCGCCGTCGCTCTCGCCCGGCGGTTTGATCCAGAGGTTCGTGTCGACGACGGTGTCGTGGAAGGTGCCGCCCGGCTCGCCGACGAGCTGTCCCGGCGGGTTGCACCATTCGCCGCCCGAGGTGGCCGCGCCGCTGCGGGAGGTGTCGACGATGGCGTGCGCTCCGCCGAGGAGCGACGACAGCGACGCCGCGTAGGCGAACTCGTCGGCGGGGGACTGGTAGTTCGAGACGTTCGTCACGAAGCCGCGCACCCGGTCGATGACACCGGTCTGCCGGATGAGGTCGGCCATCTTCTGCGGCGGCAGCCAGTTGCTGTGCCCGCCGTCGATGTAGATCCAGGTGTTCGGCGACGTGATCAGGTCGACCGCCGTGCTGAGCTGGCGCGCGCGATCGGCGATGTTGCCGCACTCCTCCGACAGGGCGATGCTGTCGGGCTCGAGCGCGACGATCTTCTGCACGTCGGGCGCGGTTTCGAGGGCCGAGCCGATCTCGCGCAGCCAGACCGGGTAGTCCTGCTCGGACAGGCCGCCGGCGGAGTGGTTGCCGCAGTCGCGCCCGGGCAGCCCGTAGACCACCAGTGCGACGGAGCGACCCTGATCCCGCGCCTGGGAGATGAGGTCGAGTACTGTCTCGCCGGCGGTGCCGATGGGGTCCTGCTCGGAGGTCAGCCAGTAGGCGGTCGGCTGCGCGGCGAGGTAGTCGGCGGCATCCTTCTGCTCACCGGAGAGCTCGCGCGCGGCTGCGGCGGCCTTCGCCTGGGTCGGCGCGATGACGGTCGTCCCCATCTCGGGGGCGCGCGCCGTGAGGGCGTGGAATCCGCGGGTCACGGCGCCTCCGATGACACCCACGAGCACGAGGACCACGACGAGTCCCAGCACGATGCCCAGGGGGACGAGTACGCGGGCCGGCGGCATCCGCAGCTTCTTCCTGGGAGCCACTCTTGAACTCTAGTCATAGGCTGATACTCCGATGATCAGTGTCGTCTCGTACAACCTGCGCAAGCACGCCGCGGCGGGCGAACTCACCGAACTGGTGAGCCGCTACGACGTCGACGTGCTGTGTCTGCAAGAGGTGGACACGACCGACATGCCCGAGCGCATCGGCGGCCTCGTCCTCGCCGACGCGACCCGCTCCAATCGATTGGGCCTGGCGATCTACTACCGCGAGAACGGGTTCCGCGCCGGTGCGAGCCGCACCTTCTCGCTCAAGAAGTCGTTGCACGACATCGTCCTCAAGCCCGCCGACGAGCGGATGCTGGGGCTCCACCTGCGTGACATCGATCACGGCACCGAGTTCATCGTCGCGTCCTTCCACGCGGCACCGCTCACCGCGCTCAACTCGCTGCGTCGTCATCAGATCCGGGCGGCGCTGCGCGAGCTGTCGACGCTCGGCAAGGGCGCGCCGATCCTCATGGTCGGCGACTTCAACTACCCGGTGTTCAAGGAGAACCTCGGGCAGGTCATCCGCGAGAGCGGATACGAGCTGAGTCTCAGCGATGCGCGCACGTACACGCGGTACAAGTTCTTCAAGGGTTACTACGACTTCGCGACCTCGAGCGGGTTCGAGATCCAGCAGGTGCGGACGCTGCCGCAGGGGGCGAGCGACCACCTGCCGATCCTGGTGACGGCTGAGCCGATCGCGCGGGCGAAGCCCGACGTCGCCTGACGTCAGTCGTCGATCCGGTCTCGTCGGCGACGCAGACCCGCGGCGACGAGGATGACGGCACCCGCCGCGACGAGCGCGCCGGCGCCGATCCACAGGCCCGTGAGCTGGGTGCCGTCGAAGCCCGCCCGCACGAGCGGGTCGGTGCTCTGACTGGTGTCGATGACGGCGCTGGCGGTGCCGCCGGCCGAGGTCGCCGAGACGGCGGCGATGTTGTACACCCCGCGGGCGTCGGAGGGCAGGGTGATGCGGACGGTGGGCAGCGCCCCGCTCGCGTCGGACTCGTAGACGGCGCTCGCCGTCGAGACGGCCATGCGCACCATCGCGAACGTCGCACCGGCGCCGTTCTCGCCCGTCACGGTGACCGTGACGGTCTCGTTCGGGCCGAACGTGGTGTCGTCGCACGAGAAGCTGACCGTGTCGCCCGGGCCGGCACCGGCGGCATCCGACTGGCAGGCGTCGACCGGCGGGTAGATCGTCGAGGCGTGAGCGGCGACGGGCGCGCCGACGGCCAGTGTCGCGAAGACGGTGGTCGTGAGGAGGGCGCGGGGGAGACGGCGCATGGATGCTGCTTTCAGGCCGGGTACTCACCTGAGTGTAACTGAGGCCGCCCAACCTGCGGTTTCCGTCGTGTGACGATTCGGGGTGCCGGCCGGGTCAGCCGAGGACAGCGCCGTCGGCGGGGTCGCACGACGCGCGCACGATCGGCGAGAGATCGGCGTCGGCGGTGGGGGTGACCCATGCCTCGGCGTCACGGATGTCGGTGTCGGCGGTGACCTCGATCGTCACCGTCTGCGTGTCGCCGGGCTTCAGGTCGACCGAGTACGACAGCACCTGACGGCCGCCGACCATGCCGCCGCCGAACCCGCTCTCCGTTGTGATCTCGGAGGAGGCGACCTCGAAGCCCTCGGGCAGGTAGACCTCGCCGACGACGCGGGCGATCCCGGGCGGGACGCCGTTGGCACCGCCGCCCGTGATGTATTCGGGGAACGAGGTGGCGGCGTCGGCGGGGGCGTTCGAGGTCAGCGTGACCTGCACGGTGAGGGTGCGCGGGGTGGCGCCGACCCCGCATCCGGTGATGGCGAGGTTCACGTCGGGCGTGACGTAGTAGTCCATCTTCGAGCCGGTGCCGTCGTTGAGGTACACGCCGAATCGCGCGGTGTCGTCGTCGTTCGTCGGGGGAGCCCCTGCGAGCGTCGTGCCGGCGAGGACGTCGGCGTCCGCCGGGACCGCGCTCCAGAGGTACAGGCGGTGCTCGGAACCGGCGCGGGACAGCGCGCGCAAAAGCGCACCGGCGTCCACGTCGCCGCTCGTCAGCGCCGAGAAGACCGCGCCCGCCGCTGCCGAGAACACGAGGTCCTGCTGGTCGGCGTCGGGGTAGTCGAGGTAGACGTCGTTGAGCAGGAACTGTGCGGCGCTGGCGCTTGTCAACGTCACGCCCGTCGGCAGGTCGACGGGGCCCGTCGCCTCGAGCAGGTACGACAGGGCGACGGGGTCGATGGAGATGACGCCGTCGACGGGCACGTCCTCGCGCGCCGCGAACTCCTTCGCCAACTCGGCGGTGAGCCGGAAATCGGGCACCTGCGTGATGTTCTGCAGGAAGCGCCCCGGTTTGGCCTGGTAGATGGAGGCGTACTCACCCAGGTCGAGGATCGACTCGGGGTACTGCGTCGTCGCGCGGGCCTGGATCTGCTCGCCGAGCGCGAGGCGTCCGTCGTCGGCGCGCACCGGGGTCATCGAGCCGACGATGCCGCCGAGGGTGCGCCATTCGGCGTTGTTCTGCACGAGCAGAAGGTGGTTGCGCGCGCCCTCGGCGCCGAGCATCGACGGCAGGAGCGTGCTGGCACGCGCGAGGGCGTCGGTCCCCGCGGCGACCTGCGAGAGGGCGTCGCCCAGCTGGTCGACGGCGTCGGCGATGGGGGCGACGAGGGGGGTGCGGTCGATCGCCGCCACGTCGTCACGAGCGGATGCCGCGACCCCCGCGGCATCCGTGGCCGGATCCGCGAGCGCCGCGAACGCCGACGTGTCGATGCGTCCGTCGACGGGGACGAACGCCTCGGCACCGAAGCCGACGGCGACGGAGGCGATGGGGCGGGCGGTGCCGGTGACGACGTCGTCGACCGCCGCAGCGACGTCGGCGACCGCGGCGAGCTGCGGGCCGATCCAGGCCACGCCCTCGGCGCCCTGCCAGAGGGGGTCGGAGGTCAGCTCCCGCGCGGCGGCGGTGTGGCGCGCGATCTCGTCGATCGCCTCACCCGCGGCGCTCAGGTCGCCGAGGTCCGACGCGATCTCGGGCGCCCGCTTCTGCGCGCTCGAGAGGTGGTCGTAGGCGAGGTACCCGCGCACCGCGATCCACCCCAGAGCGAAGAGGACGAACAGGAGCGCGAGCCCGAGGACCCACACGACGACGCGCCCCGCGGTGCGGGCGGCAGGGGGCAGGAAGGTCTCGGGCATCGGCATGATCCTACGGGGGTCGGCCGACTGCGCCGGATCAGGGGGCGAAGACCGCGCGTTCCCAGCGGTCGCCGCCCGAGACCTGTGCGTGCGCGGCGGCGTCGCTTGCCGCCGCGCGCAGGCGGTCGAGGTCCCAGTCCGCGAGGGGCGCGGCAGCCACGCCGATGCTCGCCGACAGTCGGACGGGCACGGCCTGCTGGTCCGTGAACGTGCCGATCCGCTCGAGGAGCTGCGACATGAGTCCCCTCACGGCGGTGTCGGGACGCGGCAGCAGAACGAGGACCTGAGTTCGTGACACGGCGTGCAGGTCGGCCTCGGGCGGCATCACGTCGCGGATGTCGTTCGCGAAGCGAGTGGTCACGCGCTGAAAAACCCGGCCGCTCGATGCCTCGAGCAGCTCACCCGGATCGTCGAGGCGGATGTCGAGAAGGGACCACCAGTGGTCGTCGGCGGCTCTCGCGCGGGCGAGGCGGTCGCGCGCGATCGTCGAGAAGTCTGGTGTCTGCTGCGGATCCGCGCTCTGCGAGCCGCGACGCACGAGATAGAGAAGCGTGACCAGCGCGCACACGAGATACAGCAGGGCGACGAGCTCGTTGAGCGCGTAGAGCCCGGACATGTCCGCCTCGGTCTGCCCACCCTGTCCGTTCACCCACCGGATGATGCCGTCGATGCCCACGAGGAGCGCGAGCCCGACGAATCCGACCGACGCGACGAGCAGCGGAAGAGACATCTCCAGCTCCGGCCGGCGCAGGCGGACGAGTTCCGACACGGCCAGTCCCGATACGACGGCCCCCACAGCGAAGGCGACGCGGAAGACCAACCCGTAGACATCCGTCTCCGCGGTGAGACCCAGCGCCACGGTCAACACGCTGAAGACGGTGATCGTGGGCACCAGCATGATCGGTTCACGCCCCCGACGGGCTCGCAGTCCGACCCACACGAAGGCGGAGGCGCACAGGATCGGGCCGTGCGCGGCGGCGCGCAGGAAGCTCGAGTCGAGCTGGTCGGCGACGACGAGCAGGTAGCAGCTCAGCATGGCGAGGGCGAAGCCCGACGACCAGATCGCCGCCGCGCGGCCCGGGAACGGGAGGAAGCCCAGCCCGATCATCATGATCGTGCAGGCGGTCGCGATCGCGACGAGCGCGATGGTCACATCGACCTGCGTCATGACTCGACCCCCTCATCACGATCCGCGGCGGGCAGTCGGACCGTGACGGTCGTCCCGCGTCCGAGGGTGCTCTCCACCGCGATGCTACCCCCGTGGGCCTCGACGATGTCGCGGGCGATGCCCATGCCCAGCCCCGTGCCCGACACTGAGCCCTCCTGCGCGTTCTGCGCCCGGAAGTACGGGGTGAACACGCGCTCGACGTCCTCGGCTGTCATGCCGATGCCCTCGTCGGCGATCGAGACGGCGACCCAGCCGTCGTCGTCGAGCGCCGCCGCGACGCGCAGGGTGCCGCGGTCACTGTACTTGATCGCGTTGCTCATGATGTTGTCGACGACCTGGCGCAGCCGGAACTCGTCGCCCTCGACGAGGAGGGGACCCGC
Source organism: Microbacterium sp. ARD31 (assembly GCF_031844425.1). Classification (NCBI taxonomy): domain Bacteria; kingdom Bacillati; phylum Actinomycetota; class Actinomycetes; order Micrococcales; family Microbacteriaceae; genus Microbacterium; species Microbacterium sp. ARD31. The sequence continues at coordinate 56,407 of NZ_JAUZVE010000029.1, read as the reverse complement.
GACGACGGATTCGATGGCGAGGGCCGAGGCGGATGCCGCGGGCTCGAACGCCTCGATCGAGGCCTCGACGAGCGCGGCGGCGTCGAACCTCGCGTGGTCCTCCGCGGCATCCGTCGACTGCGAGAGGAGGCCCTGGATGAGGGTGAGCATGCGCTCGCTCGCCGATTCGATGACGTCGAGGTGGTCGCGCTGCCCGGGGGTGAGGTTCGAGCCCTCGAGGAGCAGGTCGGCGTGGCCGAGGATCACCGTCAGCGGGTTGCGCAGCTCGTGCGCGACGACGCGGGTGACGTGGGGCCGCTCGCGCTGGGCCTCGGCGACGGCGGTGAGGTCGGCGAGCTCGATGACGACCGTCTGCTGGCCGAGGGAGTTGGGGGCGGCGTCGCGGATCGACAGTCCGAGCGCACGCCAGGTGCCGCTGCGGTCGAAGAGCCAGAGCCGCTCGTTCTCGACCAGCTCGCCTCGCACGGCGCGGGCGACGGTCGTCTCGGTGGGGCTGAGCGCCCGCCCGCGATAGTCGGAGTACTCGACGGCGCCGCCGACGGGGAAGCGCAGGTCCTGCGTGTCGAGGGAATACAGGGCGCGGTACGCGGCGTTCGCCGAGACGATCTCGCCGCCGGGCGTGACCCGCGCCAGCGCGACCGAGATGGAGTCGAACACGGCATTGACCCGCTGCTCGGTGGCCTGGACCCGGTCGACCGTGGCGGCCAGGCGGCGCGCCTGGTTGCGGGCGAGGACCCGGAACGCGCGGATGCGGCGGGCGCCGCTGGCGACCGTGATGGCGAGGAATGCCAGCGCCAGCAGGATGATCAACAGCTCGACGATCACGTCGGGCGAGAAGCCCCAGTGCGACGGGTCGGCGAGGCTCATGACCGCGACGGCGCAGATGGCGAGGACGATCTCGGCCGACCCGTAGTAGGTCGCGATCCAGGCGATCGGGAACACCCACAGGTAGCCGAGGCTCGGTTCGCTGAGGGTGAGGAACCCGATCGCGACGATGTCGACCAGCGGGAGGACGAAGGCGGCGTGCCGAGGTATGCGGGCCCACGGGGTGACCAGGGTCGCCATCGAGCAGATGACGATGACGAAGATCCCGACGAGGAAGCCCGGGCTCGCGAGCAGTCCGACGTTGAGGACGCCGACGACCAGCGTGATCGCGACGACGCTGAAGGTGAAGATGAGCTGCCACTGCCACACGGATCTCACACGCGTGCCGATGAGCTGACTGTCTGCCCAGCGGCTTTCGGTTGTCGGCATCAGTTGGCTCCGTCGCCAGTGTATCCACGCGCAGAGCGCGCAGCGTCAGAAGGCGGTGTCGCCGGGGGCGAGCGCGGCTCGTGCGGTCTTGAAGAGGATGACGACGTCGCCGACGAGCGTCCAGTTCTCGACGTACGACAGGTCGAGCCGCACCGACTCCTCCCAGGACAGCGAGGAACGGCCGCTGACCTGCCACAGTCCGGTGATGCCGGGCTTGACGAGGAACCGCCGGTGGACGTGATCGGCGTAGAGCTCCACCTCGCGCGGCAGCGGCGGGCGGGGGCCGACGAGCGACATCGATCCGCCGATGACGTTGAACAGCTGGGGCAGCTCGTCGAGGCTGAGCCGCCGCATGATGCGACCGATGGGGGTGACCCGGGGGTCGTTCTTCATCTTGAAGAGGACGGTGTTGCCGGCATCCCGTTCCTGCTCGAGGAGGGCGTCGAGACGCTGCTCGGCGTCGACCACCATCGAGCGGAACTTCAGCATCGTGAACTCGCGGCCGCCGTGACCGACGCGCGTCTGGCGGAAGAGGATCGGGCCGGGGCTGGACAGCCGGATCGATGCGGCGAGGAACAACAGGACCGGGCTGATGAGCGCCACGCCGAGCGACGCCGCGCTCACGTCGAGGATGCGCTTGGCGACACGCTGACCGCCGCTGAAGCGCGGCGTCTCGACGTGCAGCAGGGGCAGGCCGGCGACGGGGCGGCTGCTGATGCGGGGGCCGGCGATGTCGGCGATGCCGGGGGCGATCACGAGGTGCTGCCTGCCCGCCTCGAGGCTCCACGAGATCTGCTTCACCTTGTCGGCGGGCAGTTCGTCGGTGCTGGTCACGACGACGGTGTCGGCGTTCGTGACTTCCATCGCGCTGCTGAGGGCCGAGATCGACCCGATGATCGGGATGTCGGTGCCCTCGACAGTGTCGGCGACCGCCGCACCCGGGATGCAGGCGCCGACGACGTGGTACCCCGCGCTCGGGGTGCGGACGAGCTCGTTCGCGATGTCGACGACCGACCGCCGCGACCCGACCAGCAGGACGCGCGCCGAGAAGTCGCCCGTGCGGCGCTGGGCGATGAGCCACTGCCGCCAGAGCCACCGTTCGAAGAGAAGGACGAGGATGCCGAGGGGCAGGCTGATGAGCAGGAAGCCGCGCGCGACCTCGATCTGCGTCAGGAACGCGACGATCGCGATGACTCCGAAGAGGGTGACGCTCGACCGGGCGATCCGCGCGTACTCGGCCGAGCCGGCGCCGATCACCCGGTGATCGCGGGTGTCGGCGAGGCTGAGGGTCAGCATCCACACCAGGATGAGCCCGGTCGAGAAGGTCCAGTACGAGATCTCGCCCGCCACCCTGCCGTCGCGGATGGCGATCTCTGCGGCGCCGAGGCCGAACCAGGCGATCTGGGTGCCGTAGACCACCCAGATCAGAGCGAGGAGGTCGCTGACCCACAGGCGGCGCGCGTAGACGCGACGCCACGGTGCGGAGAAGGGGGCCGTCGCCGTCACCGGCGCGCGCCCGCTCTGTTCGTCCCTCGTCTCGGTCACCGTCGTGCTCGCCACATTCCCCCCAGGATGAGAGGGCTCTCACCTTCTCTCATAGGGCACCGTACCAGCGACCTGTAACACGGGTGTGTCGAGGATGTCATCGGTCTACACCGCGGGCGCGGCGGGAAGGCGCAGCGTCGCCCGCACACCCCGTCCCGGCGTCGAGACCAGCGTGACGTCGCCGTTGTTGCGGCGGGCGAGATCGCGCGCGTTGGCGAGCCCGAGGCCCAGGCCGCTGGCGGTGCGCCCCTCGGCTTCGCGGCCGCGGAAGAACCGTTCGAAGGCGCTCGCGAGGGTCTCGGGCGACATGCCCGGTCCGTCGTCGGCGACGACGATCGCGATGTCGTCGCCGTCACGGCGGGCCTCGACCCAGACGGTGCCGGCCTCGGCGAAGGTGACCGCGTTCGAGACGAGACTCCAGAGCGCCCGCCGCGCGTCGGGCTCGGCCGCCCAGACGTGCAGGCCGCTCGGCGTCGTCACGAGGTGGGTGCCGCGGGCGACGGCTTCGGGGCGGTGGGCGTCGCACACCTCGAGGATGAGCTCGTCGACCGGGATGCGGGTGGGCTCGCCGCCCGAGGCGGCCTGGGTCAGTCCGTCGAGCAGGCCTGCCAGGCGGGCGGCCCCGCGCCGGATCGCCTCGACCCAGCCGCGCTGGTCGCCCGACAGCGGGGAGTCGGTCAGCAGGTCGGCATAGCCGAGCACGTTGGTCACAGGGGTGCGCAGTTCGTGGCTCGCCGCGGTGACGAAGTCCTCGCGCTGGCGTTCGAGGTCGAGCTGCTGCGTCATCGCGGCCGCGCGCGCCCGCTCGGCGGCGGCGATGTCCTCGGCGGCCCGGACGGCGAGGGCGGCGTTGGTGCGCCCCTCGAAACGGGCGGTCGAGACGAGCACGGTGAAGACGCCGATCGCGCTCATGAACACGACGAGGGTCACGGCGGCATCCCGCGACTCGACGGTGCCGAGCCCGCTCCTGCCCCCGGCGGTGAGGGTGAGAAGGAGGACCGCGATCGAGGTGAGCAGCGCCGACCAGGTGGCGACGCGAACCGGGAAGCGCAGGCACGCGACCGCGATCGCCGCGAAGGTGAGGAACGACAGGTGTGCGAGGCCGGGTGGGCCGAAGGTGAGGATGACGCTGGCTCCGACGGCCGCGGCGTGCACCACGAGTTCGAGAGGACGAGCGCGCTCCTCGCGGCCGGCGGGGAGGATCGCGAGGCTCCCGATCAGGATCATGGCCGAGCTGTGCGAGGCGAAGATGACGATCGAGGTGGGGAAGAAGTCATCCCGGAGGAGCAGGACGTTGGTCGCGGCGATCCCGACGCTCGCGACGGCGGCGCCCCCGAGCACGGCCGCGACGAACCCCGTCGCCCGCGACAGGGTGTCGAGCCGGAATCCGGTGCCGCGCCGGGTGAGGAGCGCGGTGACGAGCAGCACCTCGAGGGTGTTGAAGAAGGCGTACAGCAGCCACAGCTCCCAGGAGCGGCCGGCGATCGCGTTGGCGGTGGCGGTGAGGGCGAAGATCAGCGCCAACACGATCCAGCGCCGTTCGGGCGCGACACGCAGCGCGAAGGCGAGCGACAGACCGGCGGCCGGCCACCAGATGGCGATCGGCAGGCCGTTCGCCTGCAGTCGGACGCCGACCAGGGCGAGCAGCAGGATGCCGGCCGACGTGAGGGCCCACCACAGGATGCGGCGGCCCGGGGCGAGGTCCGGGGCGAGACCTGCGGCGCGGCCGCGCGGCGGCGCGCCTTGCCCGCCCCCGCTTCTCGTCACGCGTACACCGTACAGTCGGCGGTGTTCCGGTGGGTACGGCGGTGTAATGTCTGCTGCATCGCCGACGTTCGGGGTCGGCGTCGATGACGCGAGGTGAGCGCGTGGCACACGTGCTGGTGGTGGAGGACGACGTCGATGTCGCGTCGTTGCTGCAGCAGGTGCTCGCGCGCGTCGGCCACGAGGTCTCGGTCGCTCATGACGGCGGCGCCGGGCTCGATGCGGCGCATGCGCGGCATCCCGATGTCGTCATCCTCGACTGGATGATGCCGATCAAGACGGGCATCGAGGTGTGCTCCGAGCTGCGGGCGGACCCGGGGTTCGCCGACACCCGCATCCTCATGCTCACCGCCCGGTCGTCGCCGCAGGACGTCTCGCGCGCGAAGGCGGCCGGGGTCGACGACTACGTCGTCAAGCCGTTCACTCCGCGTCAGCTGCGGGAGCGGGTCGAGAACCTGCTCGCCGGCTGAAGCGTCAGTCGGCCGGCACCACCAGCTCGCGCTCGAGCACGACCTGATCGCCGACCTGCCGCAGCGCCGTGCCCGCCTCGCGCGTGCCGAGCCCCGCCGGGACGGCGAGGGTCAGGGCGCGGGGGGAGAGGATGCCGGGGCTCCAGACCTGCACCCGCAGCCGGTCGCCCGTGCGGGTGAGCTCGACGGCGGCTTCGCGCGCGCCGGAGTGCTTGACGGCGTTCACGAGTACTCACCGCTCGCGAACGGGGCCGACAGGACGGCGACGGCGAGGTCGGTGCGGCGGCGCCACCTGGACGGCACCTCTGTCCTCGCGCCCTGCACATGGGCAGCGTAGCGGCAGTCCGGTGTTCTCAGCGCGGGACGGTGGTCAGGTCGTCGCCGGTCCAGAGCAGGACCGCGTCGGGGGTGATCGCGAGGGCTGCCGGGGTCGCGGCATCCGCTGTCACACAGGCGAGCGGGTCGGTGTCGGAGGTCAGCGACGTGAGCAGCAGGCCGTCGCAGTCCGGGGTGCGGGTCGCGGCGATGATCTCGCCGTCGAGGGTGTCGAGGGCGACGACGTCGGTGCCGATCGCGGTGGTCTCGCCGTCGGCGGTGGCGTAGGCGGTGCCGGCGCAGAGGAAGGCGACCGTGCCGGCGAAGGAGCGCAGTCCCCACGGGGCGGGGCAGGGCGCGGCCAGGGTGTCGCCGTCGACGACGACGTCGGCGCCGACGAGGTAGTCGGAGCGCGCGAGCACGTCGTCGTAGGGCGACCAGAACGCGCCGTCGGTGAAGGTGCGCAGGGCCTGGGTCTCGCAGTCCTCGCCGACGTCGGCGACGGCGGTCGCCTGGGTGTCGGCGACAGAGCGCAGGGCTCGCACTTGGGCGATGTCGCGGTAGAGCGGGGTCTCGTCGGTCCAGGTCGCGCCGTCGTCATCCGATCGCTCGATGAGGGGCGCCTCGCCCCCGCACGCGCCGGCGGTCGCGCGCCAGAGCACGTCGGTTCCGGCGGCGAGGTAGCGCTCGCCCGCGGCGAGTGCCGTGACCGCCGGAGCGGCGCTCGCCGTCGGCGACGGGCTGTCGACGGGAAGGGTTGCCGCGGGCACGGATGCCGCGGGCCGCGCGACGCGCTCAGGATCCATTCCCTGCGTGCGCTGCAGTGCGAGCGCGACCAGGCCGCCGACCGCCACCGTCAGGGCGACGACGAGGACGGCGACGACGGCGGAGGGCAGGCCTCGGCGCACCCGCGACCGGCGAGCCATGGGTCAGCGGACGGCGGTGTCGCCGGCGTCACGCGCTTCGCGTCGCGTGTCGAAACCGATCTCGCCGATGGCGGGGGCGGTGTCGGGCACGACGGCGACGGGCGCCTTGCGCTTGCGGCCGCGTGCCGCCTTGGGCTGCTCCTGCGTGTAGCCGTAACCCCCGTATCCATAGCCGTAGCCGTACCCGTAACCGCTGTAGTACGAGTCGGGTCCGCGGGTCGGCACCATCGACATGACGAATCCGGCGACCTTCGCGCCCACCGTGTGGAGTGCCTCGACGGCGCCCTCGAGCTGGTGGCGGGTGACTTTGCCGGCCGAGGCGACGAGGATCGCGCCGCTGGTGCTGCGGGCGAGGATGGCGGCATCCGTCACGGGCAGCAGCGGGGGAGCGTCGCAGAGGACGACGTCGAAGTCGCGCTCGAGGACGTCGAGGAGGGTGCCCATCTGCTTCGAGCCGAGCAGCTCGCTGGGGTTCGGTGGGATCTTGCCGGCGGGCAGGACGAACAGGCTGCGGCCGCCCCACGGGAGCATGACGTCGCCGACGCGGGCGCGCCCGATGAGCACGTCGGTGAGGCCGACGCCGCCCTCGATGCCGAGGTACTCGGCGACCTTGGGCTTGCGCAGGTCGGTGTCGAGGAGAGCGACCTTCTTGCCGGCATCCGCTAGGGCGATCGCGAGGTTGATCGTCGTCGTGGACTTGCCCTCGCTGGGGACGGAGCTCGTGATGACGAAGCTCGACCGGCCGCCCATGTCGAGGAACTGCAGGTTGGTGCGCAGGGCCCGGAACGACTCGGCGCGGGGGCTGAGCGGGTCGGCGTGGACGATGAGTGGCCGATCTTTGGCCTTCGCGTCGTAGGCGATGGCGCCGAGCGAGGGCGCGGAGGTGATGTGCTCGGCCTCGCGGGGCGTGCGCACCTTGTTGTCGAGGACGGTGCGGAGGACCGCGACACCGATGCCGAGAGCAAGGCCGACGAGCGCACCGAGCGCGAGGTTGAGCGGCACGTTCGGGCTGGCGGGGCTCAAGGCGGGCTGCGCGTCGGAGATGCGGGTGATGCGGATGGGGCTGCCGCCCTCGGCGATCTCGGGCTCGATCTCGGGCACGACGGTCGACAGGCTCGCGGCGATCTGGTTGGCGAGGTCTGCTGCGGCGACGGGGTCGGGGTCGGAGACCGTGATCGTGATGATCGTGGTGTTGAGCGCCGATGAGGCGCTCACCTTGTCGGCGAGGGACTCGGCCGTCACGCCGAGGTCGAGCTCGGCGACGACCGGGTTGAGGACGATCGGGGTCTTCACCAGTCCGACGTACGTGTTGATGCGGGTCTGCGCGAAGTTGGCGCCCTGCTGGATGTCGGATGCCGTGCCGCCGGTCTGGGTCGAGACGGCGACGCTGCTCGACGACTCATATATAGGCGTGCGCGTCAGCGAGTACGCCGCCGCAGCCCCGAGACCGACGAGCGTCAGCACGACGATGATGAGCCAGTTCTTGCGGAGGACGCGGATGTAGTCGCTGAGCTCCATGGTGCCTCTCGTGCCTACGCCCGGTCGGGCGTCCGATCAATTCGGCTCAGTCTGCCACAGGGGTGTGTCGGGCACGTGACGCGGTGGAGTCCGCACGGCTGCGCCAAGATCGTCGAGTGACGTATCTGCCGGACGATGTTTACGCGCTCATCGAGAAATCCGTGCCGATCCTGTGTGTCGACTTCTTTCCCTTCGAGGTCGCGCCCGAGGGCGGTGAACGGGTGGGGTTGATCCTGCGGCACTCGCCGTTCGGCGACGTGTGGTGTCACCTCGGCGGTCGTGTGCATCGTGGTGAGTCGCTGCGTGCCGCGGTCGATCGGCACGCCCGCGACACTCTCGGCGTGTCTGTCGAACTCCCGTGTGATCAGCCGGACTACGTCTACCAGTGGTTCCCCGCCGACATCGCGCCGACCGACGGCACGGCGCACGGCGACGACCCGCGCAAGCACTCCGTCGGGCTGACGTACCTGACTCGGCTGGCCGGTGTCCCGACGCCGCGGAACGAAGCGCTGGACTTCCGCTTCTTCCCGGTAGACGCGCTGCCCTCGCCGATGTGGCCGGGTTCCGCCGATCTCCTCGAGCGAGTGCTTCAGGCGCGGTAGTCGCCGACCCACCAGTCCGAGATCTCGGACATCCGGGCGGCGACGTCGCGGTGACGCGGGTCTTCGCGGAACGCCGCGAACGCGGCCTCATCGGCGAACGTCGCCTCTTCGATCAGGATGCGGCCCTTCCGCTCGTCGAGCGATCGGGCGATGCGCCAGTCGTCCATGCACGGCAGCTCGGCCAGCGATCGCAGGGCGTCGACCGCGCGCGTCACGTCGTGCTCTTCCACGTGGTCGTGGAAGCGGAAGAGCACGACGTGACGGTAGGTCACTGATTACTCACGGATGGTGTCGACGTGGTCGCGGTACCAGGCGACGGTGCGTTCGAGGCCTTCTTCCAGGCTGATCTTTGCGGTCCAGCCGGCGTCGGCGAGCTTGGACACGTCGAGGAGCTTCTGCGGGGTGCCGTCGGGTTTGGTGGTGTCCCATTCGGTGGTGCCGGTGAACCCGGTGACCTCGGCGATGGTGTCGGCGATCTCGCTGATGGTGACGTCTGTACCGGTGCCGACGTTGACCTGGTCGGGGCCGTCGTAGTGCTCCATGAGGTGGAGGACGGCGTCGGCCATGTCGTCGGAGTGCAGGAACTCGCGGCGCGGGGTGCCGGTGCCCCAGTTGGTCACCGCATCCGCGCCGGTCTTTGCCGCATCGTCGTACCGGCGGATGAGGGCGGGGAGGACGTGGGAGCCCTTCGGGGAGAAGTTGTCGTTGGGGCCGTACAGGTTGGTCGGCATGGCGCTGATCCACGGCAGCCCGTACTGGCGGCGCACGGCCTGGGTGTGCAGGATGCCGGCGATCTTCGCGATCGCGTACGCGTCGTTCGTGGGCTCGAGGTGCCCGGTGAGGAGGGAGTCCTCACGGATGGGTTGCTCGGCGAACTTCGGGTAGATGCAGGACGACCCGAGGAACGCGACCCGTTCGACGTCGTTCGCGAGGGCCGCGTCGAGCACGTTGGTCTGGATCCGCATGTTGTCGGAGAGGAAGTCGACCGGGTAGGTGCTGTTGGCTAGGATCCCGCCGACCTTCGCGGCGGCGAGCACGATGTAGCGGGGTTTGATCTCGCCCATGTACGCGAACACGTCGTCACGGTTCTTCAGGTCGAGCTCGGCGGAGCTCTTCCCGACGACGTGCGTGAACCCTTCGGCTTCGAGCTTTCGGACGATCGCCGACCCGACGAGGCCGCGGTGCCCGGCGACGTAGAACGTCGCGTCACGGTCGAGCTGGGTGGGTGTGTAGGTGACGCCGTCGGTGGCGGTGGTCACTTGGTTCCCCACGAGGCGAGGCTGACGGTGTCGATCCATTCGGGACCCTTTTCGAGTGCTTCCACGTCGGCGTCAACCATCAGCTTGGCGAGTTCCTTCCCGTCGATGGTGGGAACCCAGCCGAGCTTGTCAGCGGCCTTGGAGGGGTCGCCGATGAGCGCGTCGACCTCGGTGGGGCGCAGGTAGCGCTCGTCGAACTTGACGAACTCCTGCCAGTCGAGCCCGACGTGACCGAACGAGGTCTCGAGGAAGTCTTTGATCGTGTACCCGACACCGGTGCCCAGCACGAAGTCCTCCGGCTCGTCGACCTGCAGCATCCGCCACATCCCCTCGACGTACTCGGCGGCGTACCCCCAGTCGCGGATCGAGTCGAGGTTGCCCAGGTACAGGTCCTTCTGCACGCCCGCCTTGATGCGGGCGACAGCGCGGGTGATCTTGCGGGTCACGAACGTCTCACCGCGGCGGGGCGACTCGTGGTTGAAGAGGATCCCGTTGACGGCGAACATGTCGTACGCCTCGCGGTAGTTCTTCACGATCCAGTACGAGTACAGCTTCGCGACCCCGTACGGGGAGCGCGGGTAGAACGGGGTGTCCTCACCCTGCGGGGGAGGGGTCGCACCGAACAGTTCCGAGGTGGATGCCTGATAGAACCGCGTCTTGATGCCCGACAACCGCACCGCCTCGAGCAGGCGGATCGTGCCGGTGCCGGTGGTGTCGGCGGTGTGCTCGGGCTCATCGAACGAGACACGCACGTGCGACTGCGCGGCGAGGTTGTACACCTCGTCCGGGTTGATCTCACTCATCAGCGTGACCATGCGGGCGCCGTCGCTGAGGTCGCCGTAGTGCAGGAACAGCTTCGCGTTCGGGTCGTGCGGGTCGACGTAGAGGTGGTTGATGCGGTGCGTGTTGAAGGTCGACGCGCGACGGATCAACCCGTGCACTTCGTACCCCTTCGACAGCAGCAGTTCGGCGAGGTACGAACCATCCTGGCCGGTGATACCGGTGATGAGAGCGCGCTTGGTCACGGTGTTTCCCCCTGGGCTAGGTGAGGTCGTCAACTCGCCGACGCGAGGGTACGCGGAGACCGCGCACGGTCCCCATCGATGAGCGTTTCGAGAAGAGTAGCGAACGATTCGATCGCGAATGTTTCGTCGAGCACCGTCTCGCGATACCGCTTGCCGTTAGCGCCGAGCTGGTCGGCGCGGGCGTGATCGCGGCCGAGGTCGAGGCTCGCGTCGAGCAGTGCCTTGGGGCTGGCGGCGGGGACGACGACGCCGGCGCCGGCGGAGCGCACCTCGTCGGCGGTGATGCCTTTGGCGTCGGTGGCCGCGATGACGGGGCGTCCGCTCGAGAAATAGGACGTGAGTTTGCTCGGCACCGCCATCTCGCTGACGCCGGGGTACTCGTTGACGAGCAGGATGTCGGCGGCGGCCAGGGCTGCGGAGAACTCGGCGTCGGGCAGTGGGTCGATGAACTGCAGGGTGGGGATGCCGTCGCCGAGGGCGCGCAGGCGGTCGCGTTCGCCGCCGCCGCCCATGAGCACGAAGCGCACGTTCTCGCCGCGTTCGGCCGCGAGTCGGGCGGCGTCGACGACGTTGCCGAGGCCTTGTTTGATGCCCATGTTGCCGGCGTGGAGCACGACCACCTCGTCACCCCAGCCGCGGGCGGCTCGTGCGGCGGCGCGATCGATGGGCGGGGTGGGGGCGAGGTGCGTCCAATTGCGTACGACGTGGATGCGTTCGCGGGGGATGTCGAAGTCGTCGCTCACGCGGTCGGCGAATCGGTCGTGGATGACGACGACGCGATCTGCCTTCGACAGCAGCCACTTCTCGGTCAGCTGGATGATGCGGCTGCTCAGGCCGCCGGCTTGGCCGGTCTCGCGCAGGCCGAGCCAGTAGAGGTCCTGCACCCAGACGATGAGGGGTGTCTGGCGGTGGAACACCTTGAGGCGGAGGGCCGCCAGGGCCGACGAGAAGAGGGCGGGGGAGACGGCGATGACAGCGTCGGGCTGCCGGAGCGGTGCCGTGAGGAGTCGCGCTCCGAAACTGAGTTCGGAGAGCAGACGGCGGATGCCGCTGGGCTTGCGGGGCACGTAATGACGCAGGCGCAGCACGTCGGCGCCGTCGAGATGTTCGCTCCGCGACCACTGCCCGTAACCTGGCGACACACGCCACTCCGGATAATGAGGATGCGTCGTGACCACGTGAGTCCGGTATCCCCGCCTCGTCAGGCCGCGCGTCATCGCACCGGTGTAGGGAGAGATTCCGGTCGGCTCGGGAGGGTAGTTGACTCCCAGTACAGTGACTGCGGGGGCGGGACGCGACATGTTCATGACCCTAGCCGCGCGTCGGTTTCGGTCTGGTTTCAGAAGGTGGACGATGTCTGACATCCCGGTGATCGACCTCTCAAAAGCCCCAGGTGAGCGTGCGGCCTGGGATCGGCCGGCGTGGTTCGTCTACCTCTGGGCCGTGTGCGAGTTGCTGTTCGTGACGAATCCCTGGCAGATCAGTTCGGGGCTCCGGATTCGAGTGCTACGTGCTTTCGGAGCGACCATCGGCGCTGGCGTCGTTTTTCGACCGAGAACCAGGATCAAGTTCCCATGGAAGCTTTCGGTCGGCGATCGATCCTGGATCGGTGAGGGGGTGTGGTTCCACAACCAGGACCACGTCCACGTAGGTTCGGATGCTGTGATCTCCCAGGACGCGTTCCTCACGACGGGAAGTCACCGTCACCGCGAAGATATGGCCCTCATCACGCGGCCAATCTCTGTCGAGGACGGTGCCTGGGTGACGTCGCGCTGTGTCATTCTCGGCGGAAGTCGGATTGGTCGGCGCGCGATCATTCGCCCTCTGTCTTTGGTTGCGGGGGAAGCCGTCCCCGCCGGTGAGATCTGGGGCGGGAACCCGGTGCGGAAGGTAGCGAACCGCTGATGAGTCAAATTCCAGTCTCCGTCCTCGTACAAACCAAGAACGAGGAGGTGGGCATACGTGCATGCCTGGAGGGCCTTGCGGATTTCGACGAGGTGATAGTGGTCGATTCGAATAGCACCGACGCAACAGTCCGCATCGCCACCGACATGGGCGCCCGAGTCGTCAACTTTGACTGGAACGGTCGTTACCCCAAGAAGAAGCAGTGGCAGCTGGACAACGTTCCCGTCCGGAACACCTGGGTGCTCTTCATGGATGCGGACGAGACACCGTCTGCCGAACTTATTGCCGAACTCCGCGAACGGTTCGCTGACGGCGTACTTGGAGACGTCGCCGCCATGGATATCGATCTCGACTATGTATTTGCCGGGCGCTTGCTTCGGCACGGACATCGAGTAACCAAACGCGCGCTCGTCAAAGTTGGCAAGGTCCATTTCCCCGTAGTCGATGATCTGAACGCGCCAGGAATGGGTGAACTCGAGGGGCATTACCAGCCCGTGGCTGACGGTCGTGTTGAGCGTGCTCGGGGTCGAATCAAGCATAACGACTTAGACCCCGTATCGTCATGGTTCGCGAGACACAACAGATATTCGGATTGGGAGGCACATCTCCGTACGAGAAATGCACTCAAGGCGGAGATCCGCAAACGTCGTACCGCTAAAGGACGCCTCTTTGACGCCGTTCCGTTCAAGCCGTTCTTATTCTTTGTATATGCATACATCCTTCGGGCAGGTTTCCGTGACGGTCGCGCCGGGTTCGATTACGCATTCGCTTTGGCTACGTACTATTGGCAGATCGGCCTGAAAACGCGCGAGCTGTCGAGGGCAGAGGGCCGGGGTTGAAGCTTGAACCTTAGGATCATCCAACTTGTGAACACGCTCTCAACCGCAGATGGCGGGCCTGCGCGTAATTCATTCGAGCTCAATATGGCGCTCAATCGCGATGCACGGGTCAGGGCGCAGCTACTTTGGATAACGGGCGAGCACGCGGGCTCCGTGATGTCCTCGCACCGCGGACCGCACGCCGACGTTTATCCCCGACAGGCGCTCAACAAAGAGTCCGAGTCTCGAGCGCACCTTTTTCGGGACCTGCGGACGGCCGATGCGATAATCGTTCATGGCTACTACCTGTGGTGGGTGCTTCCCGCGGTGGTCCTAGGTCGTTGGAGGAAGGTTCCGGTATTCTTGATGCCGCACGGGTCTCTCACTGCCTACCAGCGTCAGTTTTCTCGGCTTAAGAAGTTCATTTTCGAGTGCACCTCGGGTTGGTTGATTCGCCGGTGGGTGACGACGTTCGTAGTCGGCTCGAGTCGGGAGGCGGATGAGCTGCGAGAATTCGTGCGAAAAAGTCCGGTGATCGTCTCCGGAGTTGGCACGAGTGTAGTTCCTGTGGCGAGAGACCGAGGCTGGCAATATCCTCCGCAATTGCTCATGCTGGGTCGGATCGCTGCCAAGAAGCGTGTAGATCTGTCGATTCAGGCTCTCGCTTGGCTAATTCAAAACGGTCATCAGGCGGAATTGACAGTTGCCGGTGCGGGACCTGCCCAGTTGCGTAGTGAGCTCTCCCATCTTGCGTCGGATTTGGGCGTGGGTGAACGGGTGGCATTTGTAGGAGAAGTCGTCGGCGCTGAAAAGACGGAACTGCTGGAGCGAGCAGACATATTCCTGCTGCCCAGCGACGACGAAAACTTCGGCATCGCCGCTGCGGAAGCGCTTGCATCCGGGCTACCCGTAGTTGGGAGCGACGCCGTTGCCGCAATAGAAGGATTGCCGGAAATTGCTGGCGCCCGATTGTCTCAGCCTGATGGCTCCTCGCTCGGCTCGCACTTGAAAAGGATCCTCGACACAGACCCGCGTGCCACCCGCGAGGCGGCAGCAGCGTTCGCAGCCTCGCGGTTTTCGTGGGAGGTCGTCGCGGCGAGATGGATCGACGCTATCGCGGCCGAAATTTGCAGCGACGTTGAATCGAGAGCCGAGCGGGACGCGGACAAGTGAGCCTATCGTTCCGGAACCGGATGCTCGTTCTCCTCGCTTCGAGAGCGGCTGCGGCTATTGCTCAAGCTGTCACGCTCGTCCTCGTTGCACGCGGGTCTAGCGTTGAGGCGTTCGGCGTCCTGATCGCCTGGAGCGGAATCTTCCTTGTAGTCGCGGGAGTTGCTGACCTCGGATTATCCGGATTCATCCTCGTGCAGTTCGCAAAGGGTGACCATGGCGCGGTTCGGACCGCTGTCCAAACTAACCGCGCATCGGCGGCACTGGCCGCCGCCTTACTGGCGACGGCGACGCTGCTGTGGGCTCCTCCTGCTGCACAGCTGGCACTTGTCGCCCTCGCCATCGCATTCGCAATGGAAAAGAACACTGATACCTGTCTCAACGTTGCGGTTGCCGGGGGGCGAGTTGGCGCGAGCGCGCTGTCTCTATTAGTCAGGCGATGCGGAGCTCTTGCCACAGTGGCGACTCTCTCCTTTGTGGGGAACTTGGACTCGATCGCTGTTTACGGAGTGGCATACCTTCTGTGGGCGTGCGTCGCTCAGGCTCATCTGACGTACATATTGCCCTCGTTCGGCATCACCAAGGGGCCGGCGGCCCCGGTTTTGCCGGTGCTTCGCGCGAGCTCGCGATACATGGCTCAGTTCGTCGCGGGGCAATCTCGTTCTCTCGACACCGCGATTGTCGGGCTGATCGCTGGTCCCGCTGTGGCGGGCCTTTACGGGGCCGCTAACAGGCTATCCGCTCCGGTCCTGCTCGTTCCCGGAGCCATAGCCAGCGTTCTCACTCCCCATTCCGCGGCCCGAAGCGGGGCTGAGGCACGTCGCGCTGTGCGGCGGGTCCTGATATCAATGGTACTGGCTCTCGCGGTGGTGGTCGTTCTGGCTCCTTTCGCTCCCGCCGCAATCGTCGCCCTCCTTGGTGAGAATTTTGCAGACGCAGCAGCGCCTTTCATATTCACGGTGGCTGCAATGGTCTTCGTGGGTTTCACAGTGCCGATCGCGGGTGTCTTGCAAGGGCAAGGGCGGCAAACCTTTGTCGCATGGGTGAGCCTCGGAGGCGGGGCCGCCACTCTGCTGGCGGTTGGGATTGGCGCCTGGGTGGCTGCTGCCGAGGGCGCGGCAACAGGCCTGCTAATCGCGAGTATGGTCACGCTGTGTGTTCACGCCACAGTGGGACTCAAGCTTGGAGGAGCCGTCGATGGTGCACTTTGACCAAAGCCGGGGGTGCCGCCCGATGTCAGGGCGTCCGAGTCGTACGAAAAGGAGTTCTTAATGAAAGCGCTTGCGGTCGCCCTCGTGGGGTTCTTCCCTTCCTCCCCTCTGAAGAACTATCTGCTCCGAAGGCTCGGATGGGATGTCGCGGGAAGTGCGGACATTTCGCCGTCTCTTTACTGGAGAATTGGCGGTGTCACAATCGGAGAAAATGCGCGCATCGGTATTGGCAACGTTTTCCGTGACCTCCGCGACCTAAGATTGAGTCACGATAGTCGGATCGGACAGTGGAATTGGATCTCCGCGGCAACGCCACTCGTGCGAGCCGGCGGCGCGGGGGACCTGCTGCTCGAGCAGCACTCAGCTCTCACATCGCGACACTATCTGGATTGCAGCGGAGGTATTCAGATCGGAAGCCACGCTACGGTTGCTGGAGTTCGGTCGACGTTCGTGACCCATGGGCTGCAGTGGACGACGTCGATGCAATCGTTCCGAGGTATAAAAATTGGTGCTTACAGTCTGATATCTTCCAACTGCTCTCTAACGCCCGGTACGCGGATCGGCCGTGGAGTCGTGATCGGGATGGGGGCGACCGTAGCAGGCAACTTGTCTGAACCTGGTTTGTACCTGTCGAACCGAGCGAACCTGGTAAAAAGTCCGTTGGAGGGTGAGTATTTCACGAGGACCGTTGGGTACATTCGGGATATCGCACCACCGAGGTCTACCGATGGTCTTTAGGTCGAGGTTGGAGCGGGGGCCGTCTACCATCGGATCAGGGTCCCGGCCCCGTCGGGTCGAAGATGCAATCTCCAATTCGTTCGGTCCCGTCGACCCGAATGGACCAGCGGTCCCCAAGCGAACGACACTCACCGATGTAGCCGCAGTTGTGTTGATGGCTTCGGCTGTCTTCTCTACGTGGAACGCCTTACCCCCTATCGGGCCGCTAGCAATTTCTTACTGGCTGCTGCTGATTGCCATTCTTCTACTCTTCATAGATTCGACCGCTGCAAAGCTTCGACCGCTTGTTCCGATGTGGATCGGGCTTCCCATCCTTGCTCTCGTCATTGTCTTGATCGGAAACTACCTCTTCCCGACTGAACCGGCTTACCTCGGGTCTCGATTCGTATACTTTGACGCGGCAACTGTCGCGGATGCCAACCCCTTGATCCGCGCCGTACAGTGGGGAATCGGGCTCGCCGCTCTGCCCCTTTGCCTGGCAACCGCCGGGTTGATCAGATCGACCTGGATTCCGAAAGTCATGTACGCATGGGTGTTTGGCATTGCCGTGAGTGGCACTGTTGCCTGTCTCGACTTTGTCGGGTTGACGAGCTTCTCTCTCAACTTGCTCGGCTTTGAGAACGCGGGCGCCCGTCAGGCAGGTCTGACCTTCCACCCGAACAGCCTTGGGATCAGCTGCGCTATGGCACTTCCGATAGCGATGGTGGGAGCATCTCGCAGGCCGCGCATTGGGACGATTTTCTTGGCGCTGCTCATCGCGGGCGCTTTTGTGTCAGGTTCGCGCGCCGCTCAGGCGGGCGCAGTGGCGGGCGTTCTATTCACGCTGCTCTTTGTGCCGTCTTCGAGGAGAGTCATAGTTCCCCTATCGCTGATAGGAGTCGGACTCGGGGTAGCGCTATTTTTGTCGACACCGGATCTCTTCCGCGACGCGGCGCAAATCCTTCGGTTCACGGAAGGAAGCTCGGGGGCGAGCGACGTCGGGCGCTCCGAGCTGGCCGCGCAGGGCGTGCGCGACTTCGTAGAACGCCCGATCATCGGAATCGGCCTGGAGTACCTGCTGTTTGCGCATAGCGTGCCACTTCAGCTCGCGGCGGCGGGGGGCATCCTGCTTGCTGTTCCCATGGCCGTGTACTTCGCTGCTGCGCTAATCCAAGGGTGGAGGGTCGGTGCCACTATCGGGGATCCAGCTCGATCATATGTCGCGGCGCTCGCAGTTTGGATGGGAGTCGGGTTGGTTTCGAATCAGTTGATCGATGTCTTCCTCTACTACCCGATCGCAGGTATCGTCGCGGCATTGTCGCTCCAACAGGCTCGTCAGCTGCGATTGGCGGCCCCTTTAACAGCGTGACCGCGAAGGCGGACGGCGCTGGGAGCCAGTCGGTGGCGGGACGGTTGCCGGCGTCGTGTATGATCGAAAGCTGGTGCCTGCGCCCTGCTGGCCTCGCACCGCGAACGTGAGCCCTCCACTGGCGTGTTCGACCGGGATCCCGAGCGAACCACCCCGGAGTGGGATTCACGAACCTCTCCGTTCGAATCTATGAAAGCAGCACTACTGTGACGCGCACGTACACCCCCAAGGCTGGTGAGATCACCCGTGAGTGGGTGGTCATCGACGCATCCGATGTCGTCCTCGGCCGCCTCGCCTCGCACGCTGCCACGCTCCTGCGCGGCAAGCACAAGCCCACCTTCGCGAACCACGTCGACACCGGCGACTTCGTGATCATCATCAACGCCGACAAGGTGGCCCTCACCGGCCAGAAGCTCGAGCAGAAGAAGGCCTACCGTCACTCGGGCTACCCGGGCGGCCTCAAGTCGGTCACCTACGCCGAGCTCCTCGAGAAGAACCCGGTGCGCGCCGTTGAGAAGGCCGTCCGCGGCATGCTCCCCAAGAACAGCCTCGGTCGCCAGCAGCTGTCCAAGCTCAAGGTCTACGCCGGTGCCGAGCACCCGCACGCGGCCCAGCAGCCCACCACGTACACCTTCGACCAGGTCGCCCAGTAAGCGCCGCAGAGAAGAACAAGGATTATCTGATGGCGAAGATCGCTGACTCCCTCGACCAGACTCCCGAGAACTACTCCACCGAGACGCCGGCTGCCGCTGAGGCCGCCCCGGCTCGCCCCGTCCTCTCCGTCCCCGGCGCCGCTGTGGGCCGTCGCAAGCAGGCCATCGCCCGCGTGCGCCTGGTTCCCGGCTCGGGCACCATCACGGTGAACGGCCGCACGATCGAGGACTACTTCCCCAACAAGCTGCACCAGCAGCTCATCAACGACCCGTTCACGGTCCTCGGCCTCGCCGGTGGCTACGACGTGATCGCCCGCATCTCGGGTGGTGGCCCCTCGGGCCAGGCCGGCGCCCTGCGCCTCGGCATCGCGCGTGCCCTCAACGAGATCGACGCCGAGAACAACCGCCCGACCCTCAAGAAGGCCGGCTTCCTGTCGCGCGACGCTCGCGTCAAGGAGCGCAAGAAGGCTGGTCTCAAGAAGGCGCGCAAGGCTCCCCAGTACTCGAAGCGTTAATCCTTCGATGGCACTGTTCGGGACAGACGGTGTGCGCGGCCTCGCAAACGGCCCGCTCACCGCAGATCTCGCGCTGACCCTGGCCCAGGCGACTGCCGTCGTCCTGGGCCAGGGCCGTATCGCCGAGGCGCGAAAGGCCACAGGTAAGCGCCTGACCGCCGTCGTCGCCCGCGATCCGCGCGTATCAGGGCACTTCCTCAGCGCCGCCGTGGCCGCAGGGCTCGCCTCTTCGGGCGTCGACGTGCTCGATGCCGGCGTGCTGCCGACACCGGCCGCGGCGTTCCTCGTGAGCGACATCGACGCCGACTTCGGCGTCATGATCTCGGCCTCGCACAACCCCGCGCCCGACAACGGCATCAAGATCTTCGCGCGCGGCGGCGTCAAGCTGCCCGACGAGGTCGAAAAGCGCATCGAAGAGGCCATGGCCGGCCCGAAGCTGCTCCCCACCGGGGGAGCCGTCGGACGCATCAGCCGTTTCGCCGACGCCGAAGACCGGTACGTCGTGCACCTGCTCGCCTCGATGCACACCCCTCTCCGTGGACTGCACGTCGTTCTCGACTGTGCGCACGGCGCGGCCTCGGGCGTCTCGCCCGAGACGTTCCGCGACGCGGGAGCGAAGGTCACCGTCATCGGCGCCGATCCGGACGGCGTCAACATCAACGACGGTGTCGGATCGACCCACACCGACGTCCTCGTCGCCGAAGTGCTCCGCACCGGCGCCGACCTCGGCATCGCCCACGACGGTGACGCCGACCGCTGCCTCGCCGTCGACGCCGACGGCCGCGTCATCGACGGCGACCAGATCATGGCGATCCTCGCCGTCTCGATGAAAGAGCGCGGTCTGCTGCACCAGGACACCCTGGTCGCCACCGTGATGAGCAATCTCGGGCTCCACCGCGCGATGGAAGCCCACGGCATCCACCTCGAAACGACCGCCGTCGGCGACCGCTATGTGCTCGAGCGCATGAACGAGGGCAAGTTCTCGCTCGGAGGCGAGCAGAGCGGGCACGTCATCATGAGCGAATACGCCACCACCGGCGACGGCCTGCTCACCGGCCTGCACCTCGCAGCCGAAGTCGTTCGTCAGCGCAAGCCGCTGTCAGAGCTCGCGAAGGTCATGACGGTCTTCCCGCAGGTGCTTCTGAACGTGAAGGGCGTGGAACGTTCGCGCGCCACCGACCCAGACGTGCTCGAAGCCGTCGCGGCCGCCGAGGCTGAGCTCGGCGATGCAGGGCGCGTGCTGCTGCGCCCTTCAGGCACGGAACCGCTCGTGCGCGTCATGGTTGAGGCTGCGTCGGAGAACACGGCGTACAAGGTTGCCGAGCGTCTCGCGGAGGTCGTGCGGCGCTGAGGCGCCACGCAGCGCTACCCTCGACCACACAGTTGGGGGTAGGCTGTGACCGCCTCGGATACGAGGCGAGCCCGCATTCTGACCATTTGGGGTGGTCGAACGGGCTGGATTCCGCTTGGGGGCGGAAATGGTTGGGGGAACCATGAAGGGGATTATTCTCGCGGGCGGGTCGGGGACTCGGCTGCATCCGCTGACGCTTGGCGTGTCCAAGCAGCTCATCCCGGTGTACGACAAACCGATGATCTACTACCCGTTGTCGACGCTCATGCTTGCCGGCATCCGAGACATCCTGATCATCACGACGCCGCATGACGCACCATTCTTCGAGCGCCTGCTGGGCGACGGCTCGCAGTTCGGCATCAATCTGAGCTTCGCTGTTCAGCCGTCACCCGACGGACTTGCGCAGGCCTTCACGATCGGCGCCGAGTTCATCGGCAACGACAAGGTCGCCCTCGTCCTCGGCGACAACCTGCTGTACGGGCCCGGCCTCGGGCGGCAGCTCAAGCGCTTCAGCGACGTCGAAGGCGGCGCTGTCTTCGCCTACTGGGTGCGCTCGCCAGAGGCATACGGTGTCGTCGAGTTCGACGACACCGGGCGCGCGATCTCCCTCGAGGAGAAGCCGATCGCGCCGCGCAGCAACTACGCCGTGCCCGGGCTCTACTTCTACGACAACGACGTGGTCGAGATTGCGAAGAACCTCTCGCCGTCTCCGCGCGGAGAGTACGAGATCACCGACGTGAACCGCGCTTATCTCGCGGCAGGAAGGCTGCAGGTCGAAGTGCTGCCGCGCGGTACCGCCTGGCTCGACACGGGAACGTTCGACGACATGACTGATGCTGCCGACTACGTCCGCACACTGCAGCGACGGACAGGAATGTCCATCGGGAACCCCGAGGAGATCGCCTGGCGTGAGGGCTTCCTCTCTCGCGACGAGCTCTGCGGCCGCGCTGAGAAGCTCACGAAGTCGGGATACGGCACCTACCTGCTCGACATGCTGAGCCGTTCCGCCTGATGGCACACCTCCTCGTCACCGGCGGCGCCGGCTTCATCGGCTCGAACTTCGTCCACCACGTCGTCGCGCACACCGATCACACCGTCACCGTGCTCGACAAGATGACCTACGCGGGCAACCAGGCATCCCTCGCCGACCTTCCCGAGAACCGCGTCGACCTCGTCGTCGGGGACATCGCCGACGCCGAACTCGTCGACGGACTCTTCGCGAAGGCGGATGCCGTCGTCCACTACGCGGCAGAGTCGCACAACGACAACTCGCTGCACGACCCGCGACCCTTCCTCGACACCAACATCGTCGGCACCTACACGCTGCTTGAAGCCGCCCGCCGCCACGACACCCGGCTGCACCACATCTCCACCGACGAGGTGTACGGCGACCTCGAACTCGACGACCCCGCCCGGTTCACCGAGGACACGCCTTACAACCCGTCGTCGCCGTACTCGTCGACCAAGGCCGGCAGCGACCTGCTCGTGCGCGCCTGGGTCCGCTCGTTCGGCGTCCGCGCCACGATCAGCAACTGCTCCAACAACTACGGGCCCTACCAGCACGTCGAGAAGTTCATCCCGCGACAGATCACGAACGTGATCCGCGGCATCCGTCCCAAGCTCTACGGCACCGGCGAGAACGTGCGCGACTGGATCCACGCCGACGACCACTCGTCGGCCGTCCTCACCATCCTCGACAAGGGGCGGATGGGCGAGACATACCTCATCGGCGCCGACGGCGAGAAAGACAACAAGACCGTCGTCGAACTCATCCTCGAGCTCATGGGCGAACCTCGTGACGCCTACGACCACGTCACCGACCGCGCCGGCCACGACCTGCGGTACGCCATCGACTCCACCAAGCTCCGCACCGAACTCGGCTGGACGCCCTCCTACCGCGACTTCGAGGCGGGACTCGCCGCCACCATCGACTGGTACCGCGAGAACGAGAGCTGGTGGGCTCCGGCCAAGGACGGCGTCGAAGCGTTCTACGCCAGCAAAGGCCAGTGATCATGACGGAGTTCGGCAAGGCGCTCACGCCCACCGACACCGGCATCCCGGGACTCGTCGTCTGGGATCTGCCCGTCCACGGTGACAGCCGCGGCTGGTTCAAAGAGAACTGGCAACGCGAGAAGATGACCGCTGCGGGGCTCGCCGCCTTCGGCCCCGTGCAGAACAACATCTCGTTCAACGACGCCGTCGGGACGACTCGCGGCATCCACGCCGAACCCTGGGATAAATGGGTCTCCGTCGCCACCGGCCGCATCTTCGGGGCCTGGGTCGACCTGCGCGAGGGGCCCAGCTTCGGCACCGTCTTCACCACCGAGCTCGACCCGTCGCGCGCGATCTTCGTGCCCCGCGGCGTCGGCAACTCGTACCAGACCCTCGAGCCCGACACTGCCTACACCTACCTCGTCAACGACCACTGGTCGCCCGACGCGTCGTACTCGTTCCTCAACCTCGCGGACGAGACCGCCGCCATCGCGTGGCCCATCCCGCTCGCCGACGTCGAGATCTCGCCCAAGGACCTCGCCCACCCGCGCCTCGCCGATGTCGTGCCGATCCCGCCGAAGAAGACGCTCGTCGTCGGCGCGAACGGACAGCTCGGCCGCGCGCTGCGCGACGCCTACGCGGACTCCGCTGACGTCGAGTTCGCCGGTCGCGAGGACCTCGACCTCGCCACGGACCTCACCGGCGCACGCCGCTGGCGCGACTACGGCACCATCGTCAACGCCGCCGCCTACACCGCGGTGGATGCCGCAGAGACCGACCGTGCCGGCGCCTGGGCCGGCAACGTCACCGCCGTCGCGCAGCTCGCCCGCATCGCGACCGAGAACGGCATCACGCTCGTGCACCTCTCGAGCGACTACGTCTTCGACGGCACCCACGATGCACCCTACGGCGAAGGTGAGCCGGTCGCGCCGCTCGGCGTCTACGGCCAGACCAAAGCCGCCGCCGACGCGATCGTCGGCACCGTGCCCCGCCACTACATCGTCCGCACCTCGTGGGTGATCGGCGAAGGCAAGAACTTCGTCCGCACGATGGCCTCACTCGCCGAGCACGGCGTCGCGCCGTCGGTCGTCGACGACCAGATCGGACGCCTCACCTTCACCGGTGACCTGGCCCGCGGCATCCGTCACCTGCTCGACGTCGACGCTCCCGCCGGGGTCTACAACCTCACCGGCGGAGGAGACGCGGCCTCATGGGCGCAGATCGCCGCCGAGGTCTACGCACAGACCGGCCACGACGGTGCCCAGGTGACGGGGGTGTCGACCGAGGAGTACTTCGCCTCGGCATCCGGCCCCGTTGCACCCCGACCCCGATGGTCGGTGCTCGACCTGGCGAAGATCGAGGCGACGGGGTTCGCACCGCGCGACTGGCGCGACTCGCTCCGCGACTACCTGAGCTGAGTCGAGCGCCTCGTGCTCAGCTCCAGGTGTGCACCGGCTCGTTCGTGTGCATCGCCTCGCGGTACTCGAGCAGCGTGGCGCGGAGAGCGTCGGCACGCTCCATGCCCGAGCGGGCCCGCATCCGCTTCGCGAACCACTCCGCACCGTTCGTCTTCGTCGCGCAGCGCCCCTCGATGATCCCCAGGTAGCGGTCGCGCTCGGTCGGCGAGACGCCCCAGGCGTCGAGCCCCTCGGCCGCGAGCGGCAGCAGAGTGTCGAGGATGAGCTCGGTCGCCGGCACGTGGCCCACACCCGGCCACGACAGCCGCGCGTCGATGCCGTCTCGCGCCGCCGAGAGGAAGCTCTCGCGTGCCGTCGCGAACGGCATCCGCGACCACACCGGCCGCTCATCTTCCGCGAGCGAACGCACGAGGCCGAAGTAGAACGCCGCGTTCGCGACCGTGTCGACCACCGTCGGCCCCGCCGCGAGGATCCGGTTCTCGACGCGAAGATGCGGCATCCCGTCGGCAATGTCGTACACCGGACGGTTCCACCGGTACACCGTCCCGTTGTGCAGCTTCAGCTCCGCCAGCGACGGCACCCCGCCCGCCTCGAGCACCTTGAGCGGATCCTCATCGTCGACGATCGGCAGCAGCGCCGGGAAGTACCGCACGTTCTCCTCGAACAGATCGAACACCGACGTGATCCAGCGCTCGCCGAACCACACCCGCGGACGCACCCCCTGCGCCTTCAACTCCTCGCTGCGCGTGTCGGTCGCCTGCTCGAACAGCGGGATGCGGGACTCCCGCCACAGCTCCCGCCCCAGCAGATACGGCGAGTTCGCCGCCACCGCCAGCTGCGCCCCCGCGATCGCCTGCGACGCGTTCCAGTACGCCGCGAACTGCGCCGGCGACGTCTGCACATGGAACTGCGTGCTCGTGCACGCCGCCTCGGGCACGATCGAGTCGGCCGTCGTCTCCAGCCGCTCCGGCCCCGCGATCGAGATCGCCAGATCCTCGCCGCGCGCATCGAGCACCTGCTCGTTCAACAGGTCGTACCGCGAATCCGCGCTCAACGTGCTCCGGCTCAGATGCCGCTCCGCCAGCGTGGGAAGGATGCCGATCATCACCAGATGCGCACCCAGGTCCTCCGACCGCGCCTCGGCCTCGTTCAGCCGCCCGCGCAGACCCTCCTCGAACGTCGTCAGCCCGCCCTCGCGCAGCTTCGCCGGCGGGAAGTTGATCTCCACGTTGAAACGCCCCAGCTCCGTCACGAACGCCGGGTCCGCGATCGCCCGCAGCACCTGCTCGTTCCGCATCGCCGGGTCACCGACGGCGTCGACGAGGTTCAACTCGAGTTCGAGGCCCGTCATCGGGTCATCCGTGTCGAAGCGCGCCTCGCGCAGCATCCGCTCGAACACGTCGAGGTTGCGACGGATCTTCTCGCGGTGAAGGGTGCGGTCCGCGCCCGTGATCTCCTGGCTCTCGACTTCTTCTCCCACCCCGCCACGATAGGTCGCGACACCGCCGCCCGCCGGGGCGTTGACAACCCGCGCCCCGTCGACCATGACGCGCTAACCCATCACGCCGCGAATAGCCAGGGGTTGGCTCGCGTCCGGCGCCTGCCTAGCGTGGGTGGTCCCGGAACGCGCCGCTTCCGGAAAGATCGACGGAAGGACCAGATCATGGGACTCGACGACAAGATCAAGAACGCCGCACAGGACCTCACCGGCAAGGGCAAGGAAGCTGCCGGCAAGGCGAGCGACAACGAGCGCCTCGAAGCCGAAGGCCACCAGGACCAGACCGAGGCCAACCTCAAGAAGGCCGGCGAGAACGTGAAGGACGCGTTCAAGTAAGCCTCCCTCCACCGAACGCCCGGGCCCACCACGGATCCGGGCGTTCGGCATGTCCCCGCGTCTCTCCGCGCCGCGCCTGACCCCTCGCTAGACTGACGCCGGGCCGACCCGGGCCCGCTGGGGGAAGACGAAACATGGCCGGGGGAGATCCCGCACCCGTCGTTCGGCGACGCATCGGTCTCGGCGCTCACGTGTGGTGGGATGCCGTGACCAGCGGTGCCTTCTTCTCGCCCGCGGCGCTGTGGATCAGCATCCTCATCGCGGTCACGGTCCTCGCCCCGTTCCAGCACATCGACGAGGGCGCCGGGGTGGCCCACGTGGTGTCCGTCGGATTCCTGGGATGGGCGGCGCTCGCGGTGCTGCTCGTCCCGGTAGCGCTCGCCGAGCGACGACTGCGCCGCGCGTCGCACCGCGGCATCCTCGTCCTCACCGCGGTCGCGGTGGCCGCCGGCATCCGCCCGTTCGTCAACGAAGCCATCCACGTCGGGCTGTACGACGGGGTGCCCGACTTCGACGGGATCGGCGCACGCATCGGGTCGAACGTGTTCGTCTGGCTCGCCGGCCTGTCGATCATCGCGATGACGGTGCGGTCGATCGAGCTCACCCGCGGTTCGCGCCGCCGACTCACCGAGGCGATCGCGGCGCTCGCCGCCGGCCGCCGACGCCTCGCGCGGTTCGAATCCGAGAACCGTGCCGAACTCGCCCCGCTCGTCTCGCGACTGCGTCGTCGCCGCGACGAGATGCTGGCGGGCACAATCGACTTCGCCGCTGTCCGCGCGTACTCCGAGGAGGTGCGCACCGCGAGCCACCGTCTCGAGGAACGCGCCGGGCTCGACCTGCGCGCCGTCGAGGGCGGCACCGGTGAGCACGTCATCGAGCCGCCGTCCCGGTCTGCGTTGACGATGCTCCGCCCCGCGCCGTACCTGCTCACCGGCTTCGTCTTCCTCGTCGGCGCCGTGCCGTACGCGTATGAGTCGAACGGACCGTGGGCGGCGCTCGCCGCGATGCTCGCCGGAGCGCCGGTGACCCTCGCGGCCGACGCCGTCATCCGGTGGCTCGCCCGCGGCAAGGCCCCCGCGCGACGCGGACGGATCCTCGTCGGCGTGTGGCTCGCAGCCGGCATCGCGATGACCGCGGTCGCGTGGGGCATCCTCGGACCGGCCGATCCGACCCGCTTCGTGCCCCTCATCTCGCTGCCGCTCGTCGCGCTCGCGCTCGCCGCGTGCACCGACGCGATCGCCCGCGCCGCCGACAGCGCCCATCGCCTCGAAGCGGTGCTGGGCCTCGTCGCCCGCACCCTGACCGCGAAGACCGCGTCGGCCCGCCGCCCGCTGCGGAACGCGGCGCACGTGCTGCACGGGCGGGTGCAGGGACGGTGCGTGCTGTTCGCCGCGGCCGCCGACGAGTGGGAGCTCACGCCCGACGACATCGAGACGTTCCGGCGAGAGACGGATGCCGCCTTCGACTCGATCCTCGCGTTCATCGCCGAGACGGATTCGGCCGCGCTCGAGGGAACCCTGCAGGGAGCGCACGAGGACCTCTTCGAGCTCGTCGCGACGTGGCGGACGGTGCTCGGGGTGTCGAGCGAGATCTCGCCCGAGGCGGTCGACGCGCTGCAGGACCCGGCGCTGTCACGCCGCGTTGCGACCGTCGTGAACGAGGGGTTCGTCAACGCGATCAAGCACTCCGAGGCGAAGGAGGTGTGGCTGTCGATCGACGTCGTCGACGGTGCGCTGCTCGTCCGCACGTGGTCGCGCGGAGTGCTCGACCGCCGGCCCGCGGTGGGTGCCGAGCTCCGCGGCATCGACGTGCTCGGCGTCGGGTCGCGCATCTACCAGCGCGACGACGTCGTCGTGCTCGAGGTGCCGGTGCCGCTCAGCCCCGAGCTCGCCGTCGCGGCCGAGCCGGTTCGGCGGCCGTGGTGGACGCCGCGGGCGTCGCGCGTCGGCTGAGGATCAGTACTCGAGGATCAGTACTCGAGCAGCGCCGCGACGACCAGCGCGAGCGCGCCGAGAGCGACCCGACCAGCACGGCATACGCCCACCGGGGCAGGCCCGGCGGCGCGGGCGACCCGCCGGTCGCGGATGCAATGGATGCCGGGCGACACGCGGCATCCATTAGGCCGGGGACGGCGTGTCGGGGCGGATCTGTTGCATCCGTGAATGCAACGGCCGGCCAGCCTCAGCGCGCGGCGAGCATGAGGTCGGCCGTCCGCAGCGACAGGGCCATCTGCGTCAGTGCCGGGTTCGCGGTCAGCGCGCTCGGGAACGTCGAGTTGTCGCAGATCCAGAGGTTGTCGACCTCGTGGGACCGACCGGATGCGTCGACGACGCCGTCCTCGGGATCGTCACTCATGCGCGCGGTCCCGAGCGTGTGGCACGAGCGCTGCGTGACCCGCGTGCTGCGCGCCCCCGCCGCCCGCAAAATGCGCTCCATGACGGCCACGCCGTGCCGGTCGATGGCCCGCTCGTTCTCTCCCTGCGAGAACGAGATCTCGGCGCGCGGCATCCCGTCCTCGGCGAGTTCGTCGCTCAGCGTCAGCGCGTTGCGGTCGTCGGGCAGGCACTCGCCGTTCATGCCGACACCCGCGCTGTACGGGTACTCGTCGACCGCCGTCATGAGGTCGTCGCCCCACAGCCCCGCCCCGCGGACGAGCTGCGTGCCGAAGTTCAGCGGCATGACGCCGAGGCTCTGCAGCAGGTACCCGCCCACGAAGTCGGCATCCGCGGGGCGCACGAAGTCCTCGCTGATGATCGACGACGGGTAGCCCCGGTACGCGCGGATCGGCTCGTCGAACCGGCCCCACACCTGCACGCCACCGTGCGCCATGAACCCGCGCCCCACGACCCCGTTGGCGTTCCCGACCCCGGTGTGCAGCAGCAGCCGTGGCGTCTCCACGCCGCCCGCCGCCAGCACGAGCGCGGCGCACCGCTGCCGCCGCTCGACGCCGCCCGAGCGGTACACGACCGCGGTCACCCGGCCTGCGGCATCCCGTTCGATCCCGTGGACGAACGCGTCCGGGCGCACCTCGGCACCGGCCGCCACGGCGGCGGGCAGGTACGTGTTCGCGGTCGTCGCCTTCGCGCCGAACCGGTCACCCTGGTGGATGTCGCCGTTGTCGAGCGTCGCCGGGCGCACGCCGAAGTGCGGCTGATCGCGGTCGCGCGTCAGGATCGCGGCCGGTCCGTCCGTCGCGGTGATGCCGAGTGCGTCGCAGCCGCGGATCATCACGTCGGACGACCCGTTGCGGCGCACCGGGGGATAGGCGTACCGGCGCGACGGATCCCACGGGTAGTGCGCGGGACCGCTCACCCCGATGTCGGACTCCACCCGCTCGATGTAGCGGATCAGCTCGGCGTGATCGATCGGCCAGTCCCGGCCCTTGCCGGTCTCCGAGCGCAGCCGCAGGTCGCGCGCGTCCGGCCGCGGCGTGAACGCACCCCAGTGCAGCGTGCTGCCGCCGACGCCGTAGCCGCTGTTGTTCGGTCCGAAAGCGGTCGGATCGGCGCCGCCGCTCAGCCGGTCCGACATCCAGTTGATCTTCGTGGACTCCAGCTCGTCGGGCGTGAACTCGCTCGGCGCGAAGTCCGGGCCCGCCTCGAGCGCCACGACCCGCAGCCCGGCCTCCGCCAGCCGTGCGAGCAGGGGAGCGCCACCGGCACCCGTCCCGACCACGACGACGTCGACCACTTCGTCCAGATCGAACCTCTGCATGCCCGGGTGGTCAGTCACCCGGCGATGATCGCCGGTCACGCGGCATCCTCCGCCACTGTCTGGCCGAGCTCGCTCGGCTCCCACGTCTCTCGTCCTCCGGCCGCGATGGTCGCCCATCCCGCCGGCTGTTGCGCCGTACCGCCCACCGCGAAGCCGTCGAACCCGATGCGCGCAAGGGATGCCGGGTGGGCGAGCCACATGCGCAGCAGATCGTTGCGGGCATCCTCGAACCACGAGCGGATGCCGTCGGCCCCGAGTCCGTCCGCGGCGATCCCGTCCGTGATCAGCGTCACGATCAGGCGGCGCTGCTCGGCGACGTCCGTCGGCCACACCGCCGCGATCGCGTCGAGGCCGCGCGCGTACGCGATCGGGTCTGCGGGGGAGCCCAGCGGGCGCCAGCCGTCGGTGCCGCCCTCGGCGAGCATGTCGTCGATGCGCGTGGCGAGATCGATCGTCCCGCCCTCGCCCTGCGGCACCAGCAGCGACGCGAGCGCCCGGAGCGTCTGAATCTGCGCGGGGTTCAGCGAGCGGGCAGCGCGGCCGCGGTCGTCCGCGATTGCGCGGCGCGCGAGGGTTCGACGCACGGCGACGTCGACCCGCGTCGACGCGATGACGCGCCCCCATTCCGCCGGCACCATCGGAGCCGCGGCGCGGATCGCGTCCCACGTCTCGGCGAGCACAGCGGCGACCCGCTCAGGGGTCTCGTAGGGCAGCAGATGACCGACACCCGGCATCCGCTCGACACGGGCACGGGGGTAGACGTCGGCGATCAGATCGGGCTGCGCGTCGGCGCCGAGCGCCTCGTCGGCATCGCCCGCCAGCACCACGACGGGCAGGTCGAGCACACCCACGAGCCCGGTCGCGTCCTCGAGGCTGCCCGCGGTGAGCCAGTCGCGCCAGGCGGATGCCGGCTGCCGCACGACGGCATCGATCGCCGCGTCCTGCACCTCGGTGGACAGCGGGGCGGCGACGTTCGCGGCGACGAAGGCCGCGGCATCCTCCCGCGACAGGTGGTCACCCTGCGTGGTCGCGAGCATCTCGGCGCGTTTGTCGTCGGGCATCGGTTCGGGTGTCGGGGGAGAGGGCGCGAGCAGCACGGCGCCCGCGAGCCCGAAGACTTGCTCGGTGCCGGCCAGCACGCGCGACATGACACGCGCGGCGACCTTGCCGCCGAGGCTGTGGCCGCAGACGAGGAACGGGCCGCCGTCGGCCTCGGCCGCGATCCGTTCGAGCGCGGTGTCGGCCAGGTCGTCGACGGATGCCGCGCGCCCCCGATCGAGCAGGTCGACGCCCACGACGCGGAGTCGCGGATCGGCCGCCGCCGCGATGGCGCCGGCGGATGCGGCATCCAGCCCCAATCCCGGCAGGAAGAAGACGGTGCACTCGTGAGGGGGGTTCGCAGCGCTCGGCACGGGACAACCCTAGGAACGCGGCCGACCTTCCTCGCCTGCTTGCGCACCCGCCGGGGAGGTGCGATCATCCCCGCCGCCCCGCGGCGTGCGCCGGATTCGGAGATCTGCCCCGAATTCGGACCAGACACCGCTCCCCGATCCGAATCCGGCCTCATCCTCCGAATCCGACGCGGGGCCTCCTGTCACCGGAAGCCGCCGCTGGCAAGGGGCAGAACGGATGCCCCGCCCCGGCCTACCGTGGCGGGCATGACCGACCAGTACACGTTCGACAACCCCGTCACCCGCTACGCCCGCGTCGAGCCGCCGGTGCAGCACCAGCCGGAGCCCGGCGTACAGGCGCGGATGACGCCGGTCCCCGACCTGGGCGAGCACACGTACCGGGGCTCCGACCGCCTGCGGGGGCGCAAGGCGCTCGTCACCGGGGGCGACTCGGGCATCGGGGCGGCGGCCGCCATCGCCTTCGCGCGCGAGGGAGCGGACGTCGTCATCGTGCACCTGCCCGACGAGCAGGAGGATGCCGATCACGTCCTCCAGGTCATCGCCGACGCGGGCGTCCGCGGCCACGCGATCGCCGCCGACATCACCGATCCCGGTCGCTGCCGCGAACTCGTCGCCGAAGCGGCCGAGTTCCTCGGGAGCATCGACATCGTCGTCAGCAACGCCGGGAAGCAGGTCGCGGTCGAGCGCGTCGAGGACCTCTCCGACGACCAGTTCCGCGCCACGTTCGAGACCAACGTCTTCGCCTTCTTCTGGATCGTGAAGGCCGCCCTCGTACACATGCCGCCCGGGGCATCCATCATCAGCACCGCCTCGCTCGAGGCGTACAAGCCCGCGCCCGACCGTCTCGACTACGCCGCGACGAAGGCGGCGATCAACAACCTGTCGAAGGGTCTCGCACAGCAGCTGGCGCCCCGCGGCATCCGGGTCAACGTCGTCGCCCCCGGTCCGGTGTGGTCGGCGCTGCAGGTCAGCGACGGGGTCTCGGACGAGCAGATGCGGGCGTTCGACGAGGAGAACGAGTACAAGCGGGCCGGACAGCCGGCCGAGATCGCACCCGCGTTCGTGTTCCTCGCGTCGGCGGAGTCCAGCTACGTCTCGGGCGAGACCCTGAACGTCAACGGCGGGATGGTCACGCCGTAGCGGTCAGCGCGCCACCGAGAGCGACAGGGCGGGGGATACCGGTGCCTTGGGCGCGGTGAGGATCGCCCCGACGTCGACACGGGACCCCTGCGTCAGATTGGCGAGTCCCCACTCGACCCCCGAGCAGCTGATGCGGGCACCCGCGGTGCCGGGGCTCGCGACGCGGCACGACATTCCCCACGCACTGTCGACGGCGGTCGCACCCGGCGACGCCCACGAGGCCGTCCACGACCGCACCTTCACGCCCGACGACGTCGTGAGGGCCAGGGCGATCTGGTATTTCGACGGCCATGAACTCGTCACCGTGAGTGTCGCCGAGACGCCGTTCGACGACGCGCTCGTGGATTTCCCGACGGCGGGGTCGGGCTTCGTGCCGGGGGACGAGGGCTGCGGGGACGGCTGGGGTGCGGGTGTCGGCGCCGGCGCGGCCGGGTAGCGCACGTTCTTCGGAGTGAGGATCGGCTTCAGCGCCGCGAGCTTCGCCTTCTCGCGCGTGAACCAGTCGTCCTTCAGCAGGCCGCCGGTGTCACCGCTGTTCGGGTTGAAGGACCAGTAGCCCCAGCTGATGCGGCGGTCCTTCAGGTAGCCGACGAACTTCGACAGCCACTTCTTGTCGGACGAGGTCTGCAGCTTCGTGCCGAATTCGCCGACGAACACCGGCGCGATGTTCTTGGTGACGATGTAGCCCCACTGCTTGTCCCACACCGCGCGGAGGTTCTCCGGGTATCGCTTGTCGTGGAACCAGGGCTGATCGAACACCGACGAGGGGTACTCGTGGGGCGAGTAGACGACGCGGTTCTTGACCTTGAGCACCACCGGCTTCGACTTCACGCCGGTCAGGTTGCCACCCCACCAGGTGCCCTTGCCGTCGGCGCCGTACTGCACGCCCTCGACGATGATCAGCAGCTTCGAGTTGACGGTGTGGATGGCGTCGCCCGCCCGCGTCGCCGCCGCGCGCCAGTCGCGCGCCTTCACGCCGCAGCCCCAGCACGCCGAACCCTGCGGCTCGTTATGGAGGTCGAAGCCGATGATCGTCGGCTGGTTCTTGTAGCGCTTCGCGAGCATCTTCCAATCCGAGATCCAGCGGGACTCGGAGTACTTCTTCGTGTACCAGAGCTCGGACTGGGCATCGGAACCCGGCCGGTGCCGGTCGAGGATCACGCGCAGGTTGTACTTGCGCGCGCTCGCGACGACGGCATCCATCACCGTCAGCGTCGACGCTTTCGCGAGCTTCGGGTTCAGTGCGGTGTTCACGGAGCCGACCGATTTCTTGGTCAGGCACTCGTTCGAGAACGGCAGGCGCACGGTGTTGAAGCCCATGCCCGAGATCTGGGCCATGCCCTGATCGAGCGTGATCGACCACAGGCCGTGCGGCGCGCACGTGTCGGTCTCCATCCCGAACCACGAGGTGGCCTTCACGGTCACGGTGTTGCCGGTCGAGGCGTCCTGGATCTTGGATCCGTGCGTCTTCAGCCAGGGGATCGTGGCGGCCTCGGCCGTCGCGGGGGCGGAGGCTACGCCCAAGGATGTCGTCAACACGACAGCGGCAAGGACCGCCAGAACGCGTCGCAGCATCGGAAAAACCCCCGTCGAGAACGGCAGAACGGCCGCGTTGGAACACCCGCTGCCAAGAGTACGCGACACACCCCCTCTCGCGCGCGTACGTCCCGCGCGCGAGAGGGCGCTCGACCGCGGGCTAGAGTTGCCGCAATGTCCCCCGACGAAGCGCCGACGACGAACGATTCGCTGTACCGCGAGATCCCCCGTGCCGAATGGGCGCGGATGGCCGCCGGCATGGAGCAGCCCCTCACCGAGACCGAGGTCGTGCAGCTGCGCGGCATCGGCGACCGCCTCGACATCACCGAGGTGCGCGAGGTCTACCTGCCGCTGAGCCGGCTGCTGTCCCTGTACGCCTCGGCGACCAAGCGGCTCGGCGCGGACACGGCGGAGTTCGTCGGCGAGAACGACGCCACGACGCCGTTCATCGTCGCGGTGGCGGGATCGGTCGCGGTCGGCAAGTCGACGGTCGCACGACTGCTCCGCGAGCTGATGAGCCGCTGGCCGGGCACCCCGCGGGTCGAGCTGGTGACGACCGACGGCTTCCTCTACCCCAACGCCGAGCTCGAACGTCGCGGGATCATGGATCGCAAGGGCTTCCCCGAGTCCTACGACCGCCGCGCGCTCGTCGAGTTCCTGCTCGCGGTGAAGTCCGGCGAGGCAGAGGTGAAGGCGCCCTATTACTCGCACATGCGGTACGACATCATCCCCGACGCCCAGGTCACCGTGCGCCGGCCGGACGTCATCATCGTCGAGGGCCTGAACGTCCTCGCCTCGGCGCCCAACCCGCACGACATCGCCGTCAGCGAGCTGTTCGACTTCTCCATCTACGTCGACGCCGATCACGACCACATCGCGCAGTGGTACGTGAACCGCTTCCTCGCCCTCCGCGAAGCCGCGTTCTCGAACCCGAACTCGTTCTTCAAGGTCTTCGCCGACATCTCCGACGACGAGGCCGTGACACGCGCGCTCGGGTACTGGAACGAGATCAACCTCCCCAACCTGGTCGAGAACGTCGAACCCACCCGTCACCGTGCGAGGCTCATCCTCCGCAAGGCCGCGGACCACACCGTCGAGACGGTGCGCCTGCGCAAGCTCTGAGTCCGTGCCTACGCCCGGGCTCAGCGGCGTCGGATCCTCCGCCAGAGCTCGAGTCCCAGCATCCCGACACACGCCCCCGTCGTGTTCGCGATGATGTCGAGCACGCTCGGAAAGCGCTCGGTGAGGAACGCGGCCTGTCCGCATTCGATCGCGACCGTCGCGACGATCGCGATCGGCAGCACGAGCTCGCGTGAGCGCAGGATCATCGGTAGCAGCACGCCGAACGGCACGAACAGCCCGACGTTCGCGGCGAACTCGACCCGGGGGTAGCTGAGCGCGGGCAACCGCCGCGAGAGGGCTTCGAGCAGCGGTGCGACGCCCGCATCCACCGGGGTCGGCCAGAACGCGATCACTGCCAGCGCGACGACGTAGCCGCCGAGCACCATGAGCGGGACGGATGCCGGTCGCCGTCGCGCGGCCGCCGAGCCAGGCAGCGGAGGTCTGGGCGGTATCTCCTGCGGGATGGGCGGCGGGACGTTCGGCATCGGTCCTCCTCGGGCGGGGCGCGACGCTGCGGCGAAGATCGCCGAGTCTACGCCCCGCCCGGGGCGAGGCCGATCAGCGCGCCGGGTACGAGCCGAACACCTGCGTGTAGAACGGCAGACCTCGCTTCGAGCACGCGACGCCGATGCCGATGCGGTTGTACGAACCGAGGATGTTGGCCCGGTGCCCGGTGGATTTCATCCATGCCGGGGTGACCTTGGCGGGGGTGTAGCCGAACGCGACGTTCTCGGCGGCGCGCGTCCAGCCCGCGGGGATCTGCGACGAGTACTTCGGGTTGTGGCTCATCCGGTTGGCGGCGGCCTGCTTCGTCGACCAGGCCACAGCGACCTTCGACATCGACGCGTTGAGGGTCAAAGGCTTCTTGCCTTTGGCCTTGCGCGCCGCGTTCACGTCGGCCAGGACGCGTTTCTGGACAGCGGCTTGCGTCGTACCGGTGCACGAGACCGACGTCGCCGCGGATGCGGACGCGGCCGGCGCTACCGACAGGGAGAGGGCGAGGACGGCGGTGAGCGCGATCGCGGATCGCCGTCGGGTACGAGAGGATGCGGACACGGGGGACTCCGTCGTGTGGGGGCACGGCCGTGCGGAGGACACGGTTCTCCATGGCTACCAAACGGATACCGCCTCCCGCCAGCCCTCGTCGCACGCGACGCGCCTGAGCGCGGGCAGGGGAGTTGTCTCAGCCCGTCCCGCTTAGAATCGGACGCATGTGTGGAATCGTCGGATACGTGGGGCCTCGCGACAGTCAGGCCATTCTCCTTTCGGGCTTGGCTCGGCTCGAGTATCGGGGGTACGACTCCGCAGGGATCGCCGTCATCGACGGCGAGGGAGACCTCGAAATGCGCAAGCGCGCGGGAAAGCTCCAGGTGCTGCGGGACGATCTGACCGCGCACCCCATGACCGATGGCACGACCGGCATCGGCCACACCCGTTGGGCGACCCACGGCGGCCCCACCGACGCGAACGCGCACCCGCACCTCGCTGACGACGACAAGCTCGCCGTCATCCACAACGGCATCATCGAGAACTTCGCCGAGCTGAAGGACGAGCTCCTCGCCGACGGATTCACCTTCCGCAGCGAGACCGACACCGAGGTCGCGGCGGTCCTGCTCGGCCGCGAGTACGCGGCATCCCATGACCTGGTCGCCGCCTTCCGGACGGTCGCCGCTCGCCTCGAGGGCGCCTTCACCCTCCTCGCGATGCACCAGGATCAGCCGGGCCTCGTCGTCGGCGCTCGCCGCAATTCGCCCCTCGTGATCGGACTGGGCGAGGGAGAGAACTTCCTCGGCTCCGACGTGGCGGCCTTCGTCGAGCACACCCGCAACGCCCTCGCCATCGGCCAGGACCAGATCGTCGCCATCACGCCGCAGGGCGTCGAGGTCACCGATTTCGGCGGCCACACCGTCGAGGTCGAGCCGTTCGAGGTCGTCTGGGACGCCTCGGCCGCGGAGAAGGGCGGCTGGTCGTCGTTCATGGCCAAGGAGGTCTCGGAGGAGCCCGAGGCCGTCGCGAACACCATCCGCGGTCGTTTCTCGGACGGCGCCGTCACGATCCCCGAGCTCGACGGTCTCGACGACCTGTTCCTCGGCATCAGCCGCGTCATCGTCGTCGCCTGCGGCACCGCCGCGTACGCGGGCATGGTCGGCAAGTATGCCCTCGAGCAGTGGACGCGCGTCCCCGTCGACGTCGAGCTCGCGCACGAGTTCCGCTACCGCGACCCGGTCATCGGCCCCGACACGCTCGTCGTCTCGATTTCGCAGTCGGGCGAGACGATGGACACACTCATGGCCGTCAAGTACGCCCGCGAGCAGGGCGCCAAGACGCTCTCGATCTGCAACACGCAGGGCGCGACGATCCCGCGCGAGTCCGACGCGATCGTCTACACGCACGCCGGTCCCGAAGTCGCCGTCGCCTCGACCAAGGCCTTCGTCGCTCAGATCACCGCCCTCTACCTGCTGGCCCTCCACGTCGGTCGTGTGCGTAGCGTCCTCTCGCACGAGGACTCGGCAGAGGCCGTCCGTGAGCTCGAGGCGATCCCCGCGAAGATCGCGCGCGTCCTCGAGACCGAGCAGGAGCACATCGAGCAGTTCGCCGGCTGGATGGCGGACACGAACTCGGTCCTGTTCCTTGGCCGCCACGTCGGATACCCGATCGCCCTCGAGGGTGCGCTGAAGCTCAAGGAGATCTCTTACATCCACGCCGAGGGCTTCGCCGCCGGTGAGCTCAAGCACGGTCCCATCGCGCTCATCGAGCCCGGTCAGGCGGTCTTCGTGATCGTCCCGTCGCCCCGCGGCGCGGCCGAGCTGCAGAAGAAGGTCGTCTCCAACATCCAGGAGATCCGCGCCCGCGGCGCCCGCGTGATCGCGGTCGCCGAAGAGGGGGACGTGTCGGTGCTCCCGTTCGCCGACGAGGTCCTGCGCATCCCGCTGGCCGCGCCGCTGTTCGAGCCGCTCCTGGCGGTCGTCCCGCTGCACATCTTCGCGATGGGTCTCGCCACGGCGAAGGGCCTCGACGTCGATCAGCCGCGCAACCTCGCGAAGTCCGTCACCGTCGAGTGAGTCGGGCCGGGTTCCGTCCCGGCCCGAACGACGCGCTCCGCGCCTCGTCGACCCAGGCGCGCAGCTGCCACGGTGCGAACCGGAACAGCGCATACGGCCACGGCTGCGGGGGTGCCGCCGGCCCGGCATCCGGTTCTCACACAGGTGCTTCGGTGTGCGCAGGCGAGGGTGATCCGGCCTGTGAGGCGCCTTCTGCGGAGGTGCTCATCGTGACGTCCTCTTCGGGTGAGGTGATGTCAGAACTCGGAAGTGATCGTGCAGTTGTCCGCTCACGATAGCGATCCTTGCCCACGGCGTCACGCGCGTGCTCGCCCCGATTGACAGGATCGCCGCGTCCGAAGACACCTCCGCGACAAATGGTCGTCATCGGAATCTGATAGACACGACCGGCACGCCGAAGACACGGCGTGCCTGTGGAGGGACTCTGAGATGCGACTTTCTGTCATCGGATGCGGCTACCTGGGGGCGGTGCACGCGGCGGCCATGGCCTCGATCGGCCACGAGGTGGTCGGCATCGACGTGGATGAGCGGAAGGTCGCCTCGCTCGCCGCCGGCGAGGCCCCGTTCTTCGAGCCCGGTCTGTCCGAGATCCTCTCCGAGGGCATCGCCTCCGGTCGACTGTCCTTCTCGACCGACTTCGCCGCCGCCGCGGGCGCAGCCGTCCACTTCGTCGGTGTCGGCACGCCCCAGGTCAAGGGCGGCTACGCGGCCGACCTGACCTACGTCAACGCGGCCGTCGATGCGCTCCTGCCGCACCTGTCCGAGGGTGACATCGTCGCGGGCAAGTCGACGGTTCCCGTCGGCACCGCCGCATCCCTCGCCCCCCGCGTCAGCGCGACGGGCGCGACGCTCGTCTGGAACCCCGAGTTCCTGCGCGAGGGATTCGCCGTGCAGGACACGGTCGACCCCGACCGCCTCGTCGCGGGTGTTCCCGCCAGTGACGAGGGCGAGCGCGCCACCCAGGTGCTGCGCGAGGTCTACCACCCGTCGATCGCGAAGGGGACGCCCTTCATCGTGACCGACTACGCGACCGCCGAGCTCGTGAAGGTGTCGGCGAACGCGTTCCTCGCGACGAAGATCAGCTTCATCAACGCGATGGCCGAGATCGCAGAGGTCGCCGGTGCCGACGTCACGATGCTGGCCGACGCGATCGGCCACGACGCCCGCATCGGTCGCCGCTTCCTCGGCGCCGGCATCGGGTTCGGCGGCGGCTGCCTGCCGAAGGACATCCGCGCCTTCTCCGCCCGCGCCGAGGAACTCGGCCGCGGTGAATCGGTCGCGTTCCTGCGCGAGGTTGACGAGATCAACATGCGGCGCCGAGAGCGCGCGGTCCAGCTCGTCCAGGACGGCCTCGGCGGCGAGCTCTTCGGCAAGAAGGTCACCGTCCTCGGCGCAGCCTTCAAGCCCTACTCCGACGACATCCGCGACTCTCCGGGTCTCGACGTCGCCGTCCGTCTGCACGGGCTCGGCGCGAGCGTCACCCTCACTGACCCTGAGGCGATCGAGAACGCGCGCCGCCAGCACCCTCATCTGACCTACGTCGCCGACCGCGACGAGGCGCTGACGGGCGCCGACGCCGTCATCCTGGTGACCGAGTGGGATGAGTACCGGCGCGAGCTCAGTCCCGAGCATGCGGCATCCCTCACGGCCGGCCGCGTCGTCGTCGACGGCCGCAACGCCCTCGACCCCGCCGCGTGGCGCGCCGCCGGATGGACGTACTACGGGATGGGTCGCCCCTGACCGATGCGCGGCGCTCCGGCGGGTGGTGTCACTGCCCGCCGGAGATCGCCGCGCCCGCCGCCATCAGGAGCAGCGCCGTCGCGTTGTAGACGATGTGCGCGAACACGGCCCCCCAGATGCGACCGGTCAGGATGACGAGGGTCGCGCAGACGAGGCCGACGGCGCCCACCGAGAGGGACTCGCCGAGCGGCAGCGAGCCGTCGACGACGTGGATGAGGATGAAGCTCGCCGTCGAGACGAGGACCGCCGCGACCGCCGCCGCCGCGCGACCCGCGGTGCGACGGAGCAGCCCGTACATCGCGACGAGGATGACGGTGCGGAAGAAGAACTCCTCGACCACCGGGCCGACGAGCCCCGACGGGATCGCCTCGGTCAGCAGCCACGACGAGGTGAGGTTCGCGGACGGGAACGGGCGGGCCGCGGCATCCGACACCCATCCCTCGATCACCCGCAGGCCGAGGCCCAGAGCGAGTCCGTAGATCAGGTCCGCGCCGCGCACGCGCAGCAGCCCGGCCGGGCGTCCTCGGCGGAACGCCACCACGACGGGGACCAGCATCCCGACCCACAGGACCGCCGTCGAGACCAGCGGCGCCGACGGCGACCGCCACAGCAGCTGCACGAGCGAGCCGGCGAAGATCGCCGCGCCCAGGCTGAGCAGCGCGATGACCAGCAGGCTGCCGTTCCAGGGGCGCACCCCGGTGCCGCCGAGGCGCCAATCGGTGCGGCGCCGGCGGCGGCCGCGGCGGCGCCGCTCATCGCCGTCGGGGCGGTGCTCGGGCTCGGCGATCGGGGTCTCCGCCTCCGCCGCGGGGGACGAGGGGCCGTCGCTAAGCTGATCCTGCACGGGCCTACCGTATCGGGTGCCCGTCCGCGTCCCACCCCCGCGCCACCGTCCCGCCGAGCACCGAGGGGGAGACTCGGGCGAGGGCGAGTCGCGGCATCCGTCTCGAAGGGCCCCGCGTGATCCACATCCTCACCGTCTGCACGGGCAACATCTGCCGCTCGCCGCTCGTGGCGCTCGTCCTCGAGCAGCGCCTCGCGGACCTCGGCGTGGTGGCGACGAGCGCGGGCATCCGCGCACGCGAGGGGGTGCGGATGCCGGTTGAAGCCGCCGAGCTCGCGATCGCCCGCGGTGTGCCCGCCGACCGGATCGCGGCCCACGGATCGCGGTACCTGACCGAGGCGAACCTTCGAGGCCCCGACCTGGTGCTCGCCATGGACCGCGACCACCGGCGCGCGGTGGTCGAGCTCGCCCCGGGGCAGCTGCGGACAGCGTTCACGATCCGTGAGTTCGAGCGGCTCGCCGCGGCGACCCCCGACGAGGCGCTGCGGGCCGGTGCGGTCGGCGCGGAGCCGCGGGACCGCCTGCGCGGCGCGCTCGCCGTCCTGTCGGGGCAGCGCGGTCTCGTCCTCCCGCCCGCGGATCCCGCCGACGACGACGTGGTCGACCCGTACGGCCGCTCCCGCGAGACCTACGCACGCTCTGACGCGCAGCTCTCGCCCGGTCTCGACGCCGTCGAGCGAGTCGTCCGCCTCGCCCTCGGCTGATCTCGTCGACCGATCCCGGCGGCCGATCCCGGCGGCGGCAACATCCGCGGAGAAATCGGTGCCACGGAGCGACTCCGGGCGGAAAGTCCGCCCTTCTCCTCGCACACCGGCGCCGGATCTCCGAAGTACGTGCCGGCCGCGCCGTGCGAACGTCCTGCCGCGCACCCCGGATATCCTGATCTGATGCCGTAGAGCGCGGCGAGGGGGAGGCGGCATGATCATCGGCATCGGCGTCGACCTCGTCGACATCCCGCGCTTCGAGGCGTCGATCGCCCGCACCCCGAAGCTCATGCAGCGCCTGTTCACGCCCGCCGAGCAGACCCTCAAGCCGCACTCGCTCGCCGCCCGCTACGCGGCGAAGGAGGCGCTCATCAAGGCGCTCGGCGGGTCCGAAGGCGTGCACTGGACCGACATCGAGGTGGCCTCCGAACCTTCGGGGCGCCCCGTCTTCGCGCTGTCGGGCGAGACCGCCGCCACCGTCGCCGACCGCGGCATCACGAGCGTGCACCTGTCGCTCTCGCACGACGCGGGACTCGCGACGGCCTACGTCGTCGCGGAGGCGCGATCGTGACCCGGATGCCGGAGGGCGTCGCGCGGGAAGCGGTCATCGACGTCGGCGCGATCGAGCACAACGTACGGCACCTCGCGCGGGTGACCGCGTCGGAGGTCATCGCCGTCGTGAAGGCCGACGGGTACGGTCACGGAGCCGTCCGCTCGGCGCGTGCGGCCCTCGCCGGCGGTGCGGCGCGCCTGGCGGTCGCCGATGTCGGCGAGGCGCTCGAGCTGCGCGCCGCGGGCATCGACGCCCCCGTGCTCGCCTGGTTGCACGCCCCGGGCGCGGATTTCGCCGAGGCCGCCGCCGCCCGCATCGAGCTCGGCGTGTCGAGCCTCGAGCAGGTCCGCGCCGCCGCGGCGGCCGGGTCGCGGGAGCGGCCCGTCACGGTGCAGCTCAAGGTCGAGACGGGCCTCGGCCGGAACGGCATCGCCCCCGCCGACTACGGCGCGGTGTTCGCCGAGGCGGCGGCCCTCGAGGAGGCCGGTTTCATCCGGGTCCTGGGCCTGTTCAGTCACCTCTCCAACACGTCCGCCGCCGACGACCGCACGGCGCTGTCGCGCTTCACGGTCGCCCAGGCGGCGGCCGAAGCGGCGGGTCTCCGTCCGCCGTTGCGGCACATCGCGGCATCCCACGCCGCCCTCGACCTGCCCGAGGCCCGCCTGGGCTGCGTCCGTCTCGGCGTCGCGATCTA
Organism: Microbacterium sp. ARD31; assembly: GCF_031844425.1. Taxonomy (NCBI): domain Bacteria; kingdom Bacillati; phylum Actinomycetota; class Actinomycetes; order Micrococcales; family Microbacteriaceae; genus Microbacterium; species Microbacterium sp. ARD31. Next base: position 14,255 of record NZ_JAUZVE010000029.1, on the reverse strand, counting down.
CGGGCTGTCGCCGTTCGCCGACCGGTCGTCCGCCGACCTCGGGCTGCGCCCCGCGATGACGCTCCGGGCTGCGGTCGCCGCTGTCCGCCGCGTGCCCGCGGGGCAGGGGGTCTCCTACGGCTACCTGCACCGCACGGCCAGCGAGTCGACGCTCGCGCTGATCTCGATGGGCTACGCCGACGGTGTTCCGCGCGCGGCCTCGGGAGCCGGCCCCGTCTCGATCGGCGGGCGCACGTTCCCCGTCGCCGGACGCATCGCGATGGACCAGTTCGTCGTCGACGTCGGCGACGCGCCGGTCGCAGTGGGCGACGAGGCGGTGCTCTTCGGCGACCCGGCGACGGGCGTGCCCGCCGCGACCGACTGGGCCGACGCCGCCGACACCATCAACTACGAGATCGTCACGCGCATCGGCCCGCGCGTGCCGCGACGGGAGGTGCGGTCGTGACCGGGATGGAGCACTTCGAGGGGCGCCGAGAGGTCGCCTCGCCCGAGGACATGGAGCGGCTCGGCCGCGAGCTGGGCGGCGCCCTGCGCGCCGGCGACCTGCTCGTCCTCACGGGTCCCCTCGGTGCCGGCAAGACGACCCTCACCCGCGGCATCGGCGCGGGCCTCGGGGTCCGCGGTCCCGTGCAAAGCCCCACGTTCGTGATCGCCCGCACCCACCCGTCCGAGGTCGGCGGCCCGGCGCTCGTGCACGTCGACGCCTACCGGCTCGGTTCCCCGGCCGAGCTCGACGACCTGGGCCTCGACCCCTACCGGTCGGTCACCATCGTCGAGTGGGGGCGCGGCATGGTCGACGGCCTCGTCGACACGTGGTGGGAGCTCGAGATCGAGCGCGGCTGGAGCGGCACGGGCGTCGACAACGCCTGCGGCACGACCGGCCCCTACGCCGCCGAGCTCGAAGACGCCGCACCGCGCATCGTCACCGTCACGCGACGTCCCTGACCGCGGCGGCCGCGTCGCGGCATCCGTCCTCCCGATACCCTTGATCCTGTGATCCTCGGCATCGACACGTCCCTCGGCACGGCCGTCGCCGTCACCGATGTCGACGGTGCGGTGCGCGCGGAGGTCGCCAGTGCCGACCCGCTCGGGCACGCCGAGATCATCGGCTCCCTGCTGCAGCAGGTGATGACGGATGCCGCGCACGGCCCCATCGGCGCGACCGGCACTCCGCAGCCCGTCGCCCTGACCCACGTGGCCGCGGGCATGGGTCCCGGGCCGTTCACGGGGCTGCGGGTCGGGATCGCGGCGGCGCGCGCATTCGCGCTGGGCCGCGGCATCCCGGTCGTCCCCGTCCGCAGCCACGACGCGGCCGCTCTCGCGGTGCTGCTCGCCGACCCGTTCGCCGAGCTGCCGCGGTTCGCGGTCGTCACCGACGCCCGCCGCCGCGAGTTCGCGTACACCGTCTACGACGGCATCGACGACGACGGACTCCCGCGGCGCGCGACCGAGGCCACCCTGACCCCGCGCGACGCCGTCGACGACGCACTCGCCGCGCACGGCGCCGAGCGCCGGGACGTGACGGCGATCCCGGGCGCGATGGTCGCGCTCGTCGCGGCGCGCGCGGTCGCGGCGGGCCGGGTCGAGTCCCTCGGCGAGCCGCTCTACCTGCGCGCCCCCGACGTCACCCTCCCCGGCGCTCGCAAGAAGGTCGGCTCGTGACCCTCCGCACCGCGACCGCCGCGGACCTCGACGACATCATGCGCCTCGAGCGCGCGTCCTTCCCGACCGACGCGTGGAGCGACGCCCTCATGGCGGGCGAGCTCGCCTCGCCTCACGGCCGGTACGTCGTCGACGTCGAGGCCGGCCGCGTCGTCGGGTACGGCGGTGTGCGCGCCGTGCAGGGCGCAGCGGATGCCGACATCCAGACGATCGCCATCGCCGCCGACGCGCGGGGTCACGGCCGGGGCCGCGCGCTGCTGCGCGAACTGCTCGCGACGGCCCGGTCCCGCGGCGCGCGCGAGGTGTTCCTCGAGGTGCGCGCCGACAATCCCGGAGCCGCCGCGCTCTACCTGTCCGAAGGGTTCGCCGAGGTGGGCCGCCGGCCGCGCTACTACCAGCCCGACGACGTCGACGCGATCGTCATGCAGCTGAACCTCGTCGCCTGGGACGCCCGTCGCACCGCGGCGCCGACCGCCGCCGAAGGATGGTGCTGAGATGACGCACGAACCCCTGGTGCTCGGCATCGAGACGAGCTGCGACGAGACCGGCATCGGCATCGTCCGGGGACGCACCCTGCTCTCGAACACGATCGCGAGCTCGATGGACGAGCACGCCCGCTACGGCGGCGTCGTGCCCGAGGTCGCCGCGCGCGCCCACCTCGAGGCGCTGCAGCCGGCGATCGAGGCGGCGCTCGCCGAGGCGCAGGTGTCGCTGAGCGACCTCGATGCCGTCGCCGTCACGAGCGGGCCGGGTCTCGCCGGCGCCCTCATGGTCGGCGTGGGCGCCGCGAAGGCGCTCGCCGTCAGCCTCGACAAACCGCTGTACGCCGTGAACCACCTCGTGGGGCACATCGCCGCCGACATCCTCACCGGTGACGAGGTCGAGTACCCGACCGTCGCGCTCCTCGTGAGCGGCGGGCACACCTCGTTGCTCCTCGTCCGCGACCTCGTCTCCGACGTCGAGCTGCTCGGCGAGACGATGGACGACGCCGCCGGCGAGGCGTTCGACAAGATCGCCCGCATCCTCGGTCTGCCCTATCCCGGCGGCCCCGAGATCGACAAGGCTGCCGCGACGGGCGACCCGCAGGCGATCCGGTTCCCGCGCGGTATGTCGCGTGCGTCCGACATGGCCGAGCACCGCTACGACTTTTCGTTCTCGGGGCTCAAGACCGCCGTCGCGCGCTGGGTCGAGCAGCGCGAGGCGGCCGGTGAGCCCGTCTCGGTGCCCGACGTGGCGGCATCCTTCCGCGAAGCGGTCGTCGACGTTCTCGTGACGAAGGCGCTCGACGCCTGCGCGCGTCACGACGTGCCCCGCCTGCTGCTGGGTGGCGGCGTGATCGCGAACAAGCGCCTGCGCGACGTCGCGCTCGAGCGTGCGCAGGCCGCGGGGGTGGCCGTCCGCATCCCGCCCCTCTCGCTCTGCACCGACAACGGGGCGATGATCGCGGCGCTGGCGTCCGAGCTCATCATGAGCGGTCGCCCCGCCTCGACCCTCGCGTTCGGCGCCGACTCGACCCTGCCCGTCACGACGATCCAGGTGGAGCCCTCGTCATGAGCGACGAGCGGATGCCGCCGCCCGCCGCACCTGCCGCGGACGAGCCCCCCGCCGCCCCCGCCGTCGAGGCGGCATCCCCCGACGTCGTCCTCGCGCCGACGGACACCGCGCTCCCCGGCGCGCACCGGGGCGGTTTCCGTCGGGAGCTCACGCAGCCGCTGCCCGTCGCGCCGCCACTCGCGGTGCACCCGGATCCCGCCGAGGCCGCCGCCCCGGACGTCCGCTGGATCCCCCCGGCGCCGGTGCTGCCGCGCAGCGCCGGCTGGTCGCTGCTGTTCGGGTCGCTCGCGCTCGTGCTGGCCTGCTTCGTCGGCTGGGGGTTCCCGGTCGGCGTGATCGGCGTCGTCCTCGCGGTCCTCGCGCTGCGACGCCCGTGGGAGAAGCGCGAGACCGCGTTCTGGGGTCTCGGCCTGAGCATCGCCTCGCTCGCCTACAGCGCCGGATGGCTGTGGTGGGCGGCCTCGCAGGGCGCCCTGTCCGGCTGACTCAGACGCGCTCCGCGAGCACAGCGACCCGCTTCGCGTCCCGCCCCTCGCCGACCCTCGTGAGGATCACCGTCGCTGAGGCGTCGCCGCGCAGCGTGAGCTTGCGCCGGAACTGCGCCGGGTCGACGTCGACGCCGCGCTTCTTGATCTCGACGGTGCCGACGCCCCTCTCGCGAAGGGCGGCGTTGATCGCGGGCACCTTCATCGGCAGGACCTCCCGCACGCGGAACGACTGCACGAACGGGTTCGTCAGGGCGGCATCCGAGGTCAGGTAGGCGATGCCCTCGGCCACCATCCCCGCCTGCAGGTCCCGGGCGACCTCGCCGATCAGGCGCGCGCGGATGACGGCGCCCTCGGGCTCGTGGAGGAAGGTGCCGAGTTCGCGGACCGGCTCGTCGGGCGCGTCGGCGGCCGCCGTCAGTTCCGCCGCGGCCCCGCCCCGCATCACGAGCGCCGAGCGGGCCACACCGTCGCGACGTAGCGCGCCCGACCACAGGACGAGCTCGACGGTCGCACCGTCGACGCTGATCCACTGCGCCTCGACGTCGTCGGGGAGCAGGCTGCGATCGAGGCTCGGTCCGAGTTTGATGCCCACCGGCATCCGCTCTGCGAGGGCGAACGCCCAGTCGAGCGAGGGTGACCAGTCCTCGGGCCGGGTGCGGCTGGTCTCGCTGTGCCCCGCGGTCCGGCGGGCGGGGTCGAGCCAGACCGCGTCCCAGCCGTCCAGGTCGGTCTCCTCGGCGAGGCCCTGCCGCACGGTGACCGCGTCGCCGAACGGCGCGAGGTTGTAGGCGGCGAGGGCGGCGGTCGTCTCGTCGGCGTCGACCGCGAGCACGTCGAGGCCGATGCCCGCGAGTCCCAGGGCGTCGCCGCCGATGCCGCATCCGAGGTCGGCGACGCGGGTGATCCCCGCGGCCCGGAACCGTCCGGCGTGCCGGGCGGCGACCTCGAGGCGGGTCGCCTGCTCGAGTCCCGCGCGGGTGAACAGCATGCGCTCGGCGAACGGACCGAACTTGCCCTCGGCACGCACCCGCAGGTGCGCCTGACCGACGACGGCCGACACGAGATCGGGGGAGTGGCCGGCGGCACGCAGCCGCGAGACGGCCGCCGCGACCTCGGCGGTGGATGCCAGGGGTCCGACCTCGTCGATCATCCGCAGTCCCTGGGGGGTCAGGAGGGCGGTGAGCTCGGCCTTGTCCATCCGGCCAGCCTAGGTCTCCCCGGTCGGATGGCGCGTCGCGGCATCCGTCATCGTGTTGGCACTCGCGTTGCATGAGTGCCAACCGCGCTCTAGACTTTTGTTAGCACTCTCGGTAAGCGAGTGCTGATGAGTCTTGTAGCAGGACCCCACCAGCAAGAAAGAGGTAGACCGTGTCGGTTTCCATCAAGCCGCTCGAAGACCGCATCGTCATCAAGCAGGTCGAGGCCGAGCAGACCACCGCAAGTGGCCTGGTCATCCCTGACACCGCCAAGGAGAAGCCCCAGGAGGGCGAGGTCGTGGCCGTGGGCCCCGGCCGCATCGACGACAACGGCAACCGCGTTCCGCTCGACGTCGCCGTCGGCGACCGCGTCCTGTACAGCAAGTACGGCGGCACCGAGGTCAAGTTCGGCGCCGACGAGTTCCTCGTCCTGTCGGCTCGCGACGTCCTGGCGGTCGTCGTCCGCTGACACGCAGCGACTGCAGCGCAGGGCCCGGATGCTTCGGCATCCGGGCCCTGTCCCGTTGATGGCAGGATCCGGGCGATCGACGGCAGTGCGGATGACGCGCCCGCTGTCATGACCGTCGTAGGCTTGTGCTCATGACACCGGAGCAGGCCGCGCGCGAGAAGTCCCTCGGGGGCGTCTTCGTCTTCTCGGCCTACCTCCTGTGGGGTTTCCTGCCGCTCTACTTCGTCAGCCTCGATCCGACGACCCCGTGGGAGGTCGTCGGCTGGCGCATCCTGCTGAGCCTCGTCTTCTGCATCGCGCTGCTCGCGATCACCCGCGGCTGGGGGCGGATGCGGGTCATCCTGCGCGATCGTCGCCTCATGCTCTGGACGCTCCTGGCGGGCCTGCTCATCTACGTCAACTGGCAGGTCTTCCTCATCGGGACTCTGACCGGTCACGTCGTCGAGACGAGCCTCGGCTACTTCATCAACCCGATCGCGACCGTGCTCCTCGGCGTCATCGTGCTGAAGGAACGTCTGCGCACCGCGCAGTGGGTCGCGGTCGGCATCGCGGGCGTCGCGGTCGTCGTGATCATCGTCGCGGTCGGCCGCGTGCCCTGGATCGCGCTCACCCTCGCGGCGAGCTTCGCCACGTATGGTCTCGTCAAGAAGAAGATCGGACCGTCGGTGGATGCCGTGAGCGGCCTCACCCTCGAGTCCTTCTGGCTCGTGCCGATCGCCGTCCTCCAGCTCGTCCTCGTCGGCGTCACCTCCGGACTGACGATGGGCCGCGAGGGGACCGGGCACACCGTCCTGCTCCTGCTGGCGGGGGCCGTCACCGCCGTCCCACTCCTGTTCTTCTCCGCCGGCGCCCGCCGCACCACGCTGACCGTGGTCGGCATCCTGCAGTTCATCGCGCCGATCATGCAGTTCCTCACCGGGGTGCTCATCCTCGGCGAGCCGATGCCCTTCGAGCGCTGGATCGGATTCGGCCTCGTCTGGGTCGCCGTCGCGGTCTTCACGGTGGACTCGCTCCTGTCGTCCCGGCGCAACCGGACCCGCGCCGAAGCGCTGGTGCCCGACCCCGTCTGACCGCGCTTTCCGAGACCGTTATGGGAGCGTGCCCACCTCGTTACACATCGTTAACGAACGGCAACATTGGGGAGACGAGCGCGCCGCTAGGTTGATCACACCGGGCTGGTCCCGAACTGACCCGTGTCACCACAGCAAGGAGCACAATGAGCGTTCTCTCCCGTTCGCGTTCCGCAAAGGTCATGGGCGCCATCGCCCTGGTCGGCGCGAGCGCATTGGTCCTGGCCGGCTGCGCCGGATCCTCGACCCCCACAGCGTCCGGCGGCGCGTCCAACGAGCCGGCCGGTTTCGAGTTCCCGGTCAACTGCGACGAGGCCGAACCGGCCTCGTACACCCCGGAGTACACCTCCACGTCGGAGGGCCCCGCCACCGACCTCGAGTTCACCATCGGCACCGCGTTGCCTGTCACCGGAAACCTCGCCTTCCTCGGCCCGCCTGAGATCGCCGGCACTGAATTCGCTGCCGCTGAGGTCAACGAAGCGGCGAAGGGTGTGACCATCAACCTCGTCCAGGGCGACTCGGGCGACACCGACAACAAGGCCTACGAGACCGAGATCCCCCGTCTGCTGAACGCGGGCGCCACGGCGATCATCGGCGCGGCGTCCTCCGGCACGTCGCTGCAGTTCATCGATCAGGTCATCGCCGCCGACGCGATCCAGTTCTCGCCCGCCAACACCTCGGCCGCCTTCACGGGTTACGAGGACAAGGGTCTCTACTGGCGCACCGCTCCTTCCGACGTCCTGCAGGGCGAGGTGCTCGGCAACCTCATCGCGGGCGACGGCGCCGAGACGCTCGGCATGATCATCCTCAACGACTCGTACGGAACGGGTCTCGCCTGCTTCACGAAGGCCGCCTTCGAGAACGCCGGCGGCGAGGTGGTCTCCGCGTCGCTGTACAACACGGGTGACACCAACTTCTCGGCTCAGGTCGAGGACGTCCTCGCGGCTGACCCCGACGCCATCGCGCTGATCACGTTCGAAGAGGTGAAGACGATCATCCCCGAGCTCGTGGGTGCCGACTTCCCGAAGGACAAGATGTACCTCGTGGACGGCAACCTCTCGAACTTCGGCGACGAATTCGAGGCCGGCACCCTGACGGGCGCCAAGGGAACCTACCCCGCCGTCGACCCCGACAGCATCGCCACGTTCCGCGAGGATCTCAACGCGTTCTGGACGGGCGAGGGCAACGAGGAGCTCAAGGACTACACCTACGGTCCCGAGTCCTACGACGCGGTCATCCTCCTCGCACTCGCTGCCCTCGAGGCCGGCTCCAGCGAGGGCCCGGACGTCGCTGCGCACTTGCAGCAGGTGTCCGGCGGCTCGGGTGACGGCACGAAGTGCACCACCTATGCGGAGTGCGCCGACATCATCAACGCCGGTGAGGTCGCCGACTACGACGGTGTCTCGGGCCCCATCACCTTCAACGAGGTGGGCGACCCGACGGAGGCATCCATCGGTGTCTTCCAGTACGGCGAGGACAACAACTACTCGTTCCTCAACGTCGGCTGATTCGACGATCACAGAACGGCCCCGGTCCTCGGACCGGGGCCGTTCTCTGTGCACCCGACGCGCCGTCACCTGCAGCGACGGGCCGGTGCTTGGCGCATCGCGACAGGGGAGCGGATGCCGCCCGTCGACGACGTCCGCCGGCGGCATTCCGTGCGCACATGACGACGCCCCCGACCGAAAGGCGGGGGCGTCGAAGGGTCCTTCGGGAGGTCAGGTGCCGAGCGTCCCCAGGTAGAGGCCGATGACCTTCGGATCGTTGAGCAGCTCGCGGCCGGTGCCCGTGTAGGCGTCACGGCCCTGATCGAGGACGTAGCCCCGGTCGCAGATCTGCAGGCACCGGCGCGCGTTCTGCTCGACCATGATGGTCGTCACGCCGGCTTTGTTGATCTCCGAGACGCGGAGGAACGCCTCGTCCTGGCGGGACGGCGACAGACCGGCCGACGGCTCGTCCAGCAGGAGGACGTAGGGGTCCATCATCAGTGCGCGACCCATGGCGACCATCTGCCGCTCGCCGCCCGAGAGCGAACCGGCCCGTTGCTGCAGACGCTTGGCGAGGTCGGGGAAGATCGACGTCACGAAGTCGATGCGTTCGTTGACGACCTTCGGCCGCTGATACGCACCCATCTGCAGGTTCTCAGCGATCGACAGGCTCGGGAAGACGTTGTTCGTCTGCGGGACGAACCCGACGCCCTTCGCCACCAGCTTGTTCGCCCGCAGGCCCGTGATCTCCTCGCCATTGAGCACGACGGCACCGGAGCGGACCTTCACCTGTCCGAAGATCGCCTTGAGCATCGTCGACTTGCCGGCGCCGTTGGGGCCGATGATCCCGATGAGCTCGCCCTTCGCGGCCGTCAGATTGGCGCCGTTGAGGATGTTGACGCCCGGCAGATAGCCGGCGTGCACATCCCGCAGTTCGACGACGTTCTGAGCAGGTGCGGTCGCAGTCGCGCCCGCGGGGGATGCGGCGGTGTCGCTCACTTGGTCTCCTCCGTTCCGCGCGTCGAGCCCGGAGTGCCGGGTGCCGACGAATCCTCCGCGGCGCGCGTCGTGGCATCCGCCTCGACGGTGTCCTGCAGCTTGTGCTGCTCCTTGATCAGTTCCTGAGCTTCGGTGGTCAGCTCGCCCTCGTAGCGGCCCGTGACGACGCCGAGATCGACGTCCTGGTGGGCCCCGAGGTAGGCGTCGATGACGGCCTGCTCCTTCATGACGGTGTCGGGCGGCCCCTCGGCGACGACCTTCCCCTCGGCCATCACGACGACCCAGTCGGCGATGTGACGGACCATGTGCATGTCGTGCTCGACGAAGAGCACCGTCATCCCGAGGTCCTTGAGATCCAGGATGTGGTCGAGGAGGGACTGCGTGAGCGCCGGGTTGACGCCGGCCATCGGCTCGTCGAGCATGACCAGCGTCGGGTCGCTCATCAGGGCGCGCGCCATCTCGAGGAGTTTGCGCTGACCGCCAGAAAGCGACGCTGCGAAGTCCTTCTCCTTGGCGTCGAGCTTGAACCGGGCGAGCAGGCCGCGGGCCTTGTCCTCGATCGCTGCTTCCTGCTTGCGCCAGAGGAACGGCAGGATGCCGCGCCAGATGGTCTCGCCACCCTGACCGGGCGCCCCGAGCTTCATGTTCTCGAGCACCGTGAGCAGTCCCAGCGACTTCGTCAGCTGGAAGGTGCGCACCTGGCCCATCCGGGCGGCCTTGAACGCCGGGATGCCGGCGAGGTTCTGGCCGTCGAAGGACCAGGTGCCCTCGTTGGGCTTGTCGAACCCGGTCAGCAGGTTGAACAAGGTGGTCTTGCCGGCACCGTTCGGGCCGATGAGCGCGGTGATGGCATTCCGCGGGATCTCGAGGTGGTCGACGTCGACGGCGGTCAAGCCGCCGAAGACTCGCTTGACACCGTCGGCGACGATGATCGGGTCGACCTTCTCCACACCGGGGCGGATCTCGCCCTTGTGCAGGCCGGTGGCCTTGGGACGGGGAGCGGGGGGCGCGACGTCAGCGGACAAAGGTCAGCTCCTTCTTGCTTCCGAGGATGCCCTGCGGTCGGAAGATGACCAGCAGCATGAGGGCGACACCCACCAGGACGAACACGAGCATCTGGCTCTGCTCCGCGGTGAGGAAGGGCAGCCAGCCGATCTTCACGAGCGCGGGGAGGAGGTTGGACAGGAATGCGCGGACGACCCAGAAGAGCACCGCTCCGAGCACGGGGCCGAAGATCGTGGCGGCGCCGCCGAGCAGCAGGGCCGTCCAGACGTAGAACGTCTGCGACGTCACGTACACGTTCGGGTTCACGTTGGTACCCATCGCCGTCACGATTCCGCCGGCCGCGATGATCACGCCGCCCACGATGAGCGCCTGCATCTTGAAGGCGAACACGTTCTTCCCCAACGAGCGCACGGCGTCCTCGTCTTCGCGGATCCCGCGAATGACACGTCCCCAGGGACTCCGCATCAGCAGCCAGACGAAGGCGACGACGACCGCGATGACGACGATGCCGACGATGATGACCCACCACTGGTCGGACTGATACGTCCACGGTCCGAAGCCGTAGCGGCCCGGCGGCAGCGGATTGCTCGCGCGGAAGTCGCGCTGGAAGCCCGAGAGGCCGTCCGCCGAACCCGTCACCTCGCGGTAGGAGGACGTCAGGAAGAGCAGACGCACCACCTCCGCCGCAGCGATCGTGACGATGGCCAGGTAGTCCCCTCGCAGACGCAGAGTCGGGATGCCCATGACCAGGGAGAACAGCACCGCACCGACCAAGCCGATCAGGGCGGCCACCGCCCAGGGAAGGCCGAAGGTGAGTGTCGAGATCGCGAAGCCGTAAGCGCCGACGGCCATGAAGCCCGCGACGCCCATGTTGAGCAGGCCGGCGAAGCCGAAATGAACGGAGAGACCGATCGCCGCGAGAACGAAGCCGAGGGTGACCGGCGACAAAATCTGCGCCGCGGTGTTGCTGAGGATCTGGAGGAAGTCCATGAGGCGTTATCCGATTCGCTCTCGGCGCCCGAGGAGACCCTGCGGACGGAACAGAAGGATGACGATGAGCACGACGAGCGCGCCGACGTACTTCAAATCAGACGGGATCCACAGCGTCGAGACCTCGACGAGCAGGCCGACGATGATCGCGCCCACGAGCGCGCCGAAGGCGGTGCCGAGACCGCCCAGCGTGATGGCGGCGAAGACCAGGAGCAGGATGCTCGTGCCCATGTCCCACTTGATCCCCGGGCGGAAGTAAGCCCACAGGACGCCCGACAGTCCCGCGAGCGCAGCGGCCATGATCCAGACGATGCGGACGACGTTGTCGACGTCGATGCCGCTTGCCGCTGCCAAGGACGGATTGTCGGAGACGGCGCGCGTCGCGCGACCGATGCGGGTGCGCATGAGCCAGAAGGCGAATGCCACGATGACGACGATGGAGACGCCCATGCTGATCAGGTCGGTCACCGTCAGCCGGATCGGGCCGAGCCCCGGGATCGTTGCGGATGCTCCGCCCGGCAGATTGACCGTCCCACCGCCGACGAACATCTGGAAGACGTAGCGCAGCGCCAGCGACAGGCCGATCGAGACGATCATGAGCTGGACCGTGCCGATGCCCTTTCGTCGCAATGGCCGCCACAGGCCGGCATCCATCCCGAATCCGAACAGCCCCGAAACGATCACCGCGAGCGGGATCGCGATCCAGATCGGCATGTCCACGGCTACGGAGAAGAAGAGCGCTGCCAGTGCGCCGAAGGTCACCATCTCGCCGTGCGCGAAGTTCGACAGACCGGTCGTGCCGAAGACGAGGGAGGCGCCGATCGCGGCGAGGGCGAGCATGAGACCGAAGTTGAGCCCGTTCACGGCTCGAGACAGGAACTGGTCGAAGAAGGACGTCGTCGTCCGTTCCGCCGCTCCCAGCGTGAAGTTGCGCGTCACGTTGCTCGTCGCGCCGAACTCCACCTCTTGCGTGAACGCGAAGCCGTCGGGCGCGCTCACGCCGTCCGGAAGCGAGTCCTCGACGAGCTCGACCGTGTAGGGCACGTCCTTCGTGGGGACGGGCACGCGCCACGATCCGTTCGCTGCGGTCTCCGCCTCACCCGTGTATTCACCGCCCGTCACGACGACCGTGGCACCTTCGACGGGCTCACCAGCGGCCCGGACGTTGCCTTGGACGGCGAAAGGGAAATCCTCCGGATCCTGGGTGCCGGCCATCGCGGGATTCGCGAGGCCGAACAGCAGGGCGCCGGAGAAGACTCCGGCGATGAGGGCTACGAGTGCGCGTCGCCATCGATTGCGGGCGCGCACAGAGCGGGTGGTCGTCACCGACACCTCCTGGTTGAAGCATGGTCAGCGCGCAGAGGTACGGGTGCCCCCGGCGCCACACGACCGTATCCAGCGATTGTTGCCGCTGTGTTTCCCTGCCGCAACCATCGACACTCCGCCTCTTGCCCTTATCTCGGGCGGAGGGAATGAAAGCAGCGCCCCGCGCCTTAGAATTCAGACAAGCCGTTCGATGCAGGAGAGCACATGGAGCACAACGACCCGTTCGGATTCGTGGGACTGACGTACGACGACGTCCTGCTCCTGCCCGGTCACACGGACGTCATCCCGTCCGAGGCCGACACCTCCTCCCGGGTCACGCGACGCATCACCGTCGCGACTCCTCTCCTCTCCGCCGCGATGGACACCGTCACCGAGTCGCGCCTCGCGATCGCCATCGCGCGCGAGGGTGGCATCGGCATCATCCACCGCAACCTGTCGATCGCCGACCAGGCATCCATGGTCGACCGCGTGAAGCGCAGCGAGTCGGGCATGATCACCGACCCGATCACGACGACCCCCGACGCGACCATCGAAGAGGTGGACGCGCTCTGCGGGCAGTACCGCATCTCGGGCCTCCCCGTGGTGGATGACGAGGGGCACCTCGTCGGCATCGTCACCAACCGCGACATGCGTTTCGTCTCGGGCTTCGAGCGCCAGACGACGAAGGTGCGCGACGTCATGACGAGCGAGAACCTCGTCACCGGCAAGGTCGGCATCGGGGCGAACGAGGTCATCGCGCTCTTCGCCCACCACCGCGTCGAGAAGCTCCCCCTCATCGATGACGAGGGAAAGCTTGCCGGGCTCATCACCATCAAGGACTTCGACAAGAGCGAGAAGTACCCGCTCGCCACGAAGGACGATCAGGGCCGGCTGCGGGTCGGCGCAGCAATCGGGTTCTTCGGCGACGCCTGGGAGCGCGCCGAGGCGCTGCGGGATGCCGGGGTCGATGTCATCGTGGTGGACACGGCCAACGGCCAGTCCGCCGGAGTCATCGACATGGTCAAGCGGATCAAGGCCGACGCCTCGTTCGCCCACATCGACGTGATCGGCGGCAACGTCGCGACCCGCGAAGGCGCGCAGGCGTTGATCGACGCCGGAGTGGATGCCGTCAAGGTCGGCGTCGGGCCGGGGTCGATCTGCACGACCCGCGTCGTCGCCGGCGTGGGTGTGCCGCAGGTGACCGCCATCTACGAGGCGTCGCTCGCGGCGCGCGAGGCCGGCGTGCCGATCATCGCCGACGGTGGTCTGCAGTACTCGGGAGACATCGCGAAGGCGCTCGTCGCCGGTGCGGACACGGTCATGCTCGGTTCCCTGCTGGCGGGTACCGACGAGTCCCCGGGGGAGGTCGTCTTCCAGGGCGGCAAGCAGTTCAAGCTCTACCGGGGGATGGGTTCGCTCGGTGCGCTGCAGACGCGCGGCAAGAAGACCTCCTACTCGAAGGACCGGTACTTCCAGGCGGACGTGCCGAGCGACGACAAGCTGATCCCCGAAGGCATCGAGGGGCAGGTCGCGTACCGCGGTCCGGTCTCGGCCGTGGCGTATCAGCTCGTCGGCGGGCTCCGCCAGTCGATGTTCTACGTGGGCGCCCGCACGATCGAGGAGCTGAAGGCGCGCGGCAAGTTCGTGCGCATCACCTCGGCCGGTCTGAAGGAGTCCCACCCGCACGACGTCCAGATCGTTGTCGAGGCGCCGAACTACAAGCGCTGAGCGGGTCTGCGAGCCCGACACGCCCGGGATGCGGGGCTGATTTGCCCAGTCCCCGAACCCCGCGTAACTTATTACTTGTTCGCCCCACAGGGAAGAGCGAGAGGCCGAAAGGCCCGCCGCCCTCAAGATGGCGAACCACCCCCTCCAAGAAGAAACAGTCGCTCTGCGATTGGGTCTGACCGCAGGTCTAGGACGGGGCATCGGGACGCTCCCGCAGTCGTCACCTCCCACACCCGCGATCTCTTGAGATCACCGGCGTGTCGGGTTTGACGGGTTCGCGGGTGTCATCCTAAGGTAGAGAA
>NZ_JAUZVE010000028.1:0-89282 GCF_031844425.1 Microbacterium sp. ARD31 | reverse complement strand
CGTCATTCGGTCGGAACCAGCCGGCTATTGGCTGGACCCTCGGCCCTACCTCGCGGTCCTGCTCAGCATTTGCGAGGAACTACCTCCGGGCACGCGGGCCTTCGCGGAATCGCCGGGGCATTACGATTTCAGCAGCACCGAGTGCATCAAGGACCTGCATCTTTTTGTCTGTGGAGCGGGGGGCCCGGACTTCGCTGTCACCGTGCGGTTCGCGGCCAACGAGTGGAAGCACGAGCGCGGCCTCGCGCTGACCTATCGGAACGTGATCACCCTGACACTCGACCCAGAGACAGAGTCCGTCGGATTACACGGATCCGTACCTCTCGGCGAGTTGCTTCCCAGCCGCTCGGGCTTCGAACACGAGGTCGCGCTCACCGAAGGAGTGCTTCGGGTAGCTGCAGAGGACCTAGACGCGGAGTGGGTCTGACCACCACCCCGCTGACCGCCAGATCCGGATGTTCGACCCACGCTGACACGCGGCGAAATGGGCTACAGCAGTCTCAGAACGTCCAATTGAGGAATCGAGAGATCGCGCCCTCAAGCGCAGCGATGACGATCGAGACGCCCACCATCGCTGCAAGTGCGGGACCAGCTGGGGCTTGATCGATGTCGGCCCAAGTCTCCTGGAGCGGCCACGACGCAACGATGTAGAGGCAGAGCGTGACGGTCCCACCGAAGGCAAGTCGCATCACAAGCGCACGAATGCTGCGCAGTTGCGGCATGGACCTGTGGAATCCGAGGACGAGTACTAGAAGCAGGAGACCAACGAAGGACGAGAAGGCGGTCCACGCTCCATTGCCCGTCGCAAGAGTGACTGCACCAGCACTTGCCGCAAAGACGAGAGCCGCACGATCGACACCGGCGAGGTGCTGATCTGCATCGTTCTGATTCACACGATTGACGTTAGCCTCGAAAAGTGCCCGCGCGTCGGTATCGGCCTGATTGGCAGATTCGCGGCGTGACGCACCGCCTTGGGTTGCCGTCATCTCTGATCGGGTCAATCTACCAAGGCCCCCGCGGTGCCACCATCGACCAAGCGAGTCGCGAAATTCGAACTCCACGTGGAACTGGCTTGGCAGGTCCTCTTCATCGATTTCGCCGAAGACTTCCACGCTCAGCATGGTCCCGGTGGGCATGCTCAGCTTCTCACTGACAGGTTCCGCACTCGGCTCCAGCACTTGGATCGAGAACGGAGCCTCCGCGAGCGATCCTCCGGTCTTGCGGTCGCGAATCCATCCTTGCAACTGATATACGGGCAAGTCTGATGCGTTGCGGAGAGTGACATCGAGGCCGGTGAACGCAACGACGCGACCAGTACTCACATTTCGTGCAACATGCACGACCGAGACCCACCCCGCAACCAGTCCGGCCTGGGCGGCGTCGCGCTCCGCAGCGAGCTCAGCAGCGCTGCGCTGCTGCATCCTGAGTTGCTGCCATGCAACCTGAGCCGCCTGAGCCGCAGCCGCCAACGCCGCGACCGTGGCAATCGCTGTGACCCAATCGGCCGTCGAGCCACTCGCAAGACCGAAGAGGATGTGCAATGTAATGGCCAGCCCGAGAAACATCAGGCCACCCATAACCCAATCGATCATAGAGGGGCGGGCTCGTGGGTCACCATCCTCGCTCTTCACGACTGCAAGGTACGTCATACGCTGGGCCGTCATCGGAGGCGGCTCCTAGCGCATCTTCGCCGTCTCGGGCACGGGCACGCTCCGCAGTGGGAACGCTGCAGACAAGGCGGGTTCGTTTCGTTGTACGACGCGACTCGCGTGCTGTGGCGCGCCGCGCTCGGCTGGCGGCGGAATGGGTCACGCCGATGTGTCACCGAATGGTGTAGCAGAACCTTCAGTTCGCTTGGAGGGTTGACGAGACCTCCGCAGCTCTCGCGAGTGCGGACGAGACGGTTCCAGTCGATCTGTTCTAGCTCGATTCCTGGTCCTCGACCGGCTCTAAGACCTCCAACATCCCAATGGCGCTTGCAGCTAGGTCGATTTGGCGAACGTCGTACCCGCCTTGGTTCTGAAGTTGCAAGTGGTCGCGTATGAGCTGATGTGCCGAGACGAAGGTGTCCGCACTCGCGGTCTTCATGCGGGCGTCTTGGTACTTGTTCCACAGCGACAGGAGTCCTACGCCGGCGGCGCTCACCGCGCCCGTTGCAGCCGTGATGGAGAACAGAATCTCGAACGGGGAGGCGTACCGGATAGAGTGGATTGTCTGGCGCTCAACGAGCGTCTGGCCGACCTTGCTTCGTCCCAGTTGGTCGTGCCTCATCTGCTCAGTGTTGACGACGCCTACCCAGACCAAAGCCTCGACGCGGGCCAGTAGATCGTGGACGTCCTCGAACGTGATCGCTCGGTCCCACTCAGGGAAGACCGCTCGGAACGTCATGTCGCCTTCAGCCATGCGCCCACCCTAGGGGACGTACGAGCCGTTCTCGCTCGGCGTCGGCACCCACGAAGGCACGTTGATTTCGAAGCTTTTGTTCTTGTCCGCGTAGGCCGGGTACAGGAGACGGAAGCGCCGTCGAGTCCTGCGACTTGAGGAGTGCGCCAGTCGGTCCGACACCGATCTCTATCAGCAGACCACTGCACCGAGGCGGGACGTGACCATAGGGTGGCGTCGTGAGGGGATTCATTCGCGAGCGTCGTCCTAACTACAGGGACGATTACTACGATTCGTATGACGAAGAGAGTTACGCGGCGCCCACCAGCCTGCGGATGGCGCGGTGGCTTGCGGTTGGCCTCGGCGTGACTGCGGGTTTAGTGGCTTGGATACTTGTGCAGAAAGCCCAGGATCTGGCACCCGTACTCTCGTTTTTCCGAGACCACTATCCGTGGGCACTGTTGCCGCTTACTTGGCTCGCTTTCCATCTTGTGGTCTGGGCCTACCTATCCATCGGCCAGTTCTTCGACCGGTTAAGCGATGCGCCGATCTACGTCGGGGCGGCCCTTGGCCTCGGGCTTGCAATAGGGGCCACCCTAGAATGGGACGGCCAGACCGATCTCCTCCGCGCTGGCAGAGACGCGCTTTCTGGCGGAATCTGGACTTTCGGAATTGTGGTGATAGTTGGATTTGGCACGATGGTTGTCCTGCGGCGTGCCGATTACACACACTTTGAAGTCGGCGACACCCTAGCGCCTCTAAGTTTCGCATTGCTGTTCCTCTTTTTGACACCTCTCATTTACGTGGCTGGCTATGCGGCTTGGGTCGAACTCCCGTGGGCGACTATCGTTAAGTGGTTGTCAGACGCCTCCCTTATCTTCTATGCCTTCGTGGCAATCCTCATATTGATCGCGATCCAAAGCCCTCAATGGCGTCGGTCGTGGGTACGACAAGCCGGGTTTCTCGCCGGAAGCGAGGCAGCAAGTCCCCTAAAGAATGGGATTCTGGCAGGCACCACGCTTGCGCTAGCGGTCAGCGCAGTTCTCTACCAACTTCCAGAGCTGTTGGTTGACCGGGCGGGACTAACTGCGGCCGAGTATGCCAATACGATCACGCAGGAGAGACGCACTCTTCTGGCGGTCATGGGCGCATTGGGTGCAGGCATCACTCTGGTGTACACGCACCTTCGGCACCAACTTGATAGAGATGCAAACGCCACTGGGCGATATACCGAAGCAGTCCAGCAGTTGGGTAGCGAATCCATGAGTATCCGCTTAGGCGGCATATACGCGCTGGCTAGGGTAGCGCGTGACTCTCCAGGCGACCGCCAGACCGTGACCGAGGTTCTGGCGGCATTCGTCCGCGACGGGACTCGGCTTGCCGCCACAGGGGTAGCACTCGATGTAATGGCCGCCCTCACTGAACTTGGGAAGGCGGTCGACCAACGGTCGGACTACGAGGGTGAGTGGGTCTCAGTAAATCTGCGATCAAGCAACTTCGCCGGCGGAAATCTCGAATCTTTCCAGTTCGCGGATGGCGTGGACATGAGTGAGTCCAATCTATCGGGATGCCTACTTCGCGCGACGTCTCTTCGCCAAGCAATTTTGGTGAATGCATCGCTCGAAAACGCCGACTTCAAGAGTGCCCATCTTTGGGAAAGCAACATGATGGACGTGCGGGGTGCCGGCGCCATATTCGACCACGCCGACTTGTCCTGGGCGCGTGCGCCCAGCGCAGATTTCAGCCAAGCGAGCTTCGAGAAGGCTGAGTTGACGGGCGTTGACCTGGAAGGTGCTGTGTTGCGCGGCGCGAATCTGACGGACGCTGATCTCCGAGGCGCAGACCTTAGGGGCGCGGACTTGACGGGGGCGTCGCTTTCTGGCGCGCGCTTAGAACATG
The DNA here is from genome assembly GCF_031844425.1 of Microbacterium sp. ARD31. Lineage (NCBI taxonomy): Bacteria > Bacillati > Actinomycetota > Actinomycetes > Micrococcales > Microbacteriaceae > Microbacterium > Microbacterium sp. ARD31. Next base: position 85,001 of record NZ_JAUZVE010000028.1, on the reverse strand, counting down.
CACTCCTGTACGGAGCGACCGTCGACAAGGGTGGCCTCAACGGCGCAAAAGGCATAAAGGAAGCAATCAGCGCGGACATACGGACCGACCTCAAGGCCCAGCAGCGATACGCCGAATGGCGTCGAGAATGGGAGCCGGCACGACCCGGCCATGGACGTAGCGCGAAATTGGAGTACGCGAAGAGCTACGACCCCAGCGAGCCCAGGCGCCCGTGGATGGATCACTAAGCGGGAGCTTGTGCAGACACTCTTCACCTGCAGAAGCCAGGAGACGTCAATGCCTCCAACCGAGGGGCCAGGCGCGAGCTCGGCAAGTGCTGGCGGCGTCATAGTGGGCGAATCGGGCGCCTCGACGGCGCCCGAGCGTTCTTCGAGCCACCCCTCTATCTGCGTCGGTGGAACCGGACGTCCCCGTCGGGCAACCGCTCGTTGCGGTGGGTCGGGTCGTGCACGCGGTGGTGATGGTGACTGCAGAGCAGGACGGCGTTGTGGAGGTCGGTGGCGCCGCCCTGCCACCAGGGGTGGAGGTGATGGGCCTCGCACCAGGTGCCCGGGACGTCGCAGCCCTCGGCTCGGCAGGTGCGGTCGCGGATGAGAAGGGCCTTGCGCTGAGAAGGCGTGAACAGCCGACGTGACCGGCCGAGGTCGAGGGGCACGCTGTCGCCGTCGAGGACGGCGGGCAGGATCTTCGCGGTGCACGCGAGCCTGCGGGCCTGACCGGCTGTGATCCGGTCGCCGGTCAGCTCGTCGCCGGGCACGAGGCCGGCCCCGATCAGGTCCGCCGCTGCGAGGTCTGCCTGAAGCGAAGCGACGGGGATCGTGACCACAACGGTGGTCGCGTCGCCTCCGTGGATCGGGAGGCGGTCGGGATCCATGGACTCGAGGAGCTGGACGAAGGCATGGCCGAGTCGCTGAGGGCGGGGGAGTCGGGAGAGCGGGTCACCGTCGCCGGAGGTGTCTGGCTCGCGGGCGACGCGCGGGCTGGCGTACGCCTCGAGGTACGTGGCGAACCTGGTGGCGGCGTGGTCGGGGAGGATGCCGGAGCACCGAGTGGTCCCGTCGCCGAGCCGCCGGAGGGTCAACCGGGTCTTGCGGGAGGCGTGGGCCTCGAGGTCGGCGAGCCGTGCGGCTTCGGCCTGCTCGGCGATCTCAGGTGCGACGACGTCGAGGATCCGTCGACCGATGCGGCCGAGCTCCTTCGGGCCGAACTCGGCCGCACGCTCGACGAGGTGCGCCTCCGCCGCGGCGACGGTCTCGGCGCCCACGCAGGCAGGCAGCGCCTCGAGCGCTCGGTGGATGACCTGTGCCTGCGTGAGCGTCGCCTCGCCCGCGCGCATCGCGGCGGCGAGCATCTGGCGATCGCGGTCCAGCGCCGCCGAGAGACGGAGGTCAGCGCGAGCGTCGGCGAAGCGGGTGCGGGTGACCTGCGCGAGCCATCCAGCGGCGTCACGTGCTGCTGTCGACTCGGCGAGGTCCCCTGCATCGCCGAGGATCCGCAGGCGCAGCTCGGCCAGCTGGGCATCGGCGCGCACCAGCTCGACGAGCGCGGCTGCCTTCTCGTCGACGGTCATGAACGTCGGGTTGGAGTCGGCGACGGACTTCAGCGACGCGCGGATGTCGGTCGCCGCGACGAGGATCGGGTGCTGAGACCTTGACGACTCGGGCATGCAGACCACGCTCCTGCTCGCCACCGACAACCAGTCGCGACCGCTGACGGGGCTGTGGAGATCTCCGTCTCCGGACCGCCTGTGGACGGTTCGCGGCCAGTCTCACCCCGCTGGGTGCGCGACGACCTCCTTGAGGAACCCGCGCGCGCCGAGGAAGTCCGAGAGGGACTCGCGGTGGTCGTCGCAGGCCAGCCAGGTCTTGCGCCGGTCGGGGGTGTGGATCTTGGGGTTGTTCCACAGCAGGTCCCACGCGGCGTCGGCCTGGCAGCCCTTGGCCGAGCAGATCTCGCGGTCGAGCTCCATCGGTGACCTCCGTGGGTGCGCAGGGGGAAAAGGGAAGTGCCGGACAGCCACGGGGGGAAGCTGTCCGGCACTTCGAAACGACCGCAGACGGGGGATGCTGCGGCCGTTGCCGGGATCATTGCACGGCCGATAGGTGAAGACCAAACTTTCGGCCAGCGACACGCGAAGAACGTGTTTTCCTCAGTCGTCGCCCTCGCCCGCCGTGAGTTCATGGGCGGGTGGCCCGTCCGGGAGCGTGAATCCGTCGTCGCGCTGGTCGCCGGCGTTCGCCATGATGACCGCGAACAGCGGCAGGAACACCGCGCAACCGACCAGCACCCACCGGAGCGCGCCGGGGCCGACCGCCACGGCGGCGACGAAGCACACCAGCCGGATGGTCATCGACAGCGCGTAGCGGCGCTGGCGAGACCTCATGTCCTCGGCCGCGCTGCTGCGAGCCGTGGTGATGCGTACGGCGTCGTGCTTAGCCATGCCCCCATCGTACGTCGCTAGGCTCGACGGCGGACGGCCGGCCGCCTTGGCCCCGGCCGCCCACGACCGCTGTCCGGCCGCGACCCGCGTCCGGTGCCGCAGCACCCGCCCCACGTCAAGGAGCACGCCATGACCAACCGCACCTACCGCGTCACCGAGATCGTCGGCACCTCCCCGGAGGGGATCGACCAGGCCGTCCGCAACGGCATCCAGCGCGCCGGCCAGACGCTGCGCCACATCGACTGGTTCGAGGTGACGCAGATCCGCGGCCAGGCCAAGGACGGCCAGGTCGAGCACTTCCAGGTCGGCATGAAGGTCGGCTTCCGCCTCGAGGACGAGTGATTCCTCCTACCCAGCGGTAATCACTAGCGTCGTGGGCGTGACCGAGACTCCCGGATCCAGTCCCGCCTCCCGCTCCGTCCTCGTGACCGGAGGCAACCGCGGCATCGGCCGCGCGATCGCCGAGGCGTTCCTCGAGCTCGGCGACAAGGTCGCCGTGACGACCCGCAACGGTGGCGCCCCCGACGGTGCGCTCGACGTGCGGTGCGACGTCACCGACCCCGCGGCCGTCGAGGCGGCGTTCGCCCAGGTCGAGGAGGCGCACGGCCCGGTCGAGGTGCTGGTGGCCAACGCGGGCATCACCAAGGACACGCTGCTGCTGCGGATGAGCGAGGACGACTGGTCCTCGGTCATCGACACCAACCTCACCGGCACCTTCCGGCTGGCCAAGCGCGCCGCCAAGGGCATGCTGCGGCAGCGACGCGGCCGGATCATCCTGATCTCCTCGGTGGTGGGCCTGCTCGGCTCCGCCGGACAGGTCAACTACGCCGCCTCCAAGTCCGGCCTGGTCGGCCTCGCGCGCTCCCTGGCCCGCGAGCTGGGCAGCCGCTCGATCACCACCAACGTCGTCGCGCCGGGATTCGTCGAGACCGACATGACCGAGGTGCTGACCGACGAGCAGAAGGCCGCCATCCGCACCCAGGTGCCGCTGGGCCGTTACGCCTCGCCCGCCGAGATCGCCTCGGCGGTCACCTGGCTCGCCTCCGACGGCGCCGCCTACGTCACCGGGGCCGTGATCCCGGTCGACGGCGGCCTCGGCATGGGCCACTGACCGACCCGACCCACCCCGACCCACCGCGACCCCACCGCGACCGCACGCGACAGCAAAGGACACACGCACATGGGAATCCTCGACGGCAAGCGCATCCTCGTCGCCGGCGTCACGATGGACAGCTCCATCGGCTTCGCCACCGCCCGCATCGCCCAGGAGCAGGGCGCGACCGTCCTGATCTCCAACTTCGGCCGCGCGCTCGGCATCACCAGGCGCATCGCCAAGCGCCTGCCGCAGGAGCCGCCGGTCCTCGAGCTGGACGTGACCGACGAGGACCACCTCGCCGGCCTCGCCGACCAGGTCCGCGAGCACGTCGACGGCCTCGACGGCGTCGTCCACTCCATCGCCTACGGCAACCCCGAGACGTTGCTCGGCGGCAAGTTCATGGACGGGCCGTGGGACGACGTGGCGCAGGCCGTGCAGGTGTCGGCGTACTCGCTGAAGTCGCTCGCCGTCGCGACGAAGCCGCTGCTCACGCGCGGGAGCTCCATCGTGGGGCTCACCTTCGACGCCACGACCGCGTGGCCGGCCTACGACTGGATGGGGGTCGCGAAGGCGGCGCTGGAGAACACCAGCCGGTACGTCGCCCGCGACCTCGGCCCGGAGGGCATCCGCTGCAACCTGGTGTCGGCCGGTCCCCTGAAGACGCTCGCGGCCAAGGCGATCCCCGGCTTCGAGGACCTCGAGTCGGCGTGGAAGGACCGTGCCCCGCTCGGCTGGGACGAGTCGGACCACACCCCGACCGCCCAGGCCGTGGTCGCGCTGCTCAGCGACTTCTTCCCGGCGACCACCGGCGAGATCGTCCACGTCGACGGCGGCTTCCACGCGATGGGTCTCTGACCGGGCCTGTGGGGGCGGGCCTGCGGTCCGCTAGTTTCCTGCGGTGACCTCCCTCGTCGAGCTCCGCATCCTCGAAGGCCCCAACCTCTACTTCCCGCGTGCCGCGGTGAAGCTCACGCTCGACGTCTCGACCATCACCGAGGCGAGCGACGAGGCGGTCCTGCGCTTCGCCCGCCGGATCGGGCTGCGCACGACGCGGCCCGGAGCGGCCGGGTCCGGCTTCCGGGCCCGCTTCGCGGTGCGGGCCGTCGAGCGGCTGGTGCGCGCGATCGCGAGCGAGGCGGGCACACGGCGGCTCGCGGTGCGCGTGCGCCCGACGTCCGACCCCGACGTGCTGGTCGTGGCCTTCCCGTGGCGCAACCGCGGACGTGCGCGCGCACTCGGCGAGGCCGTCGCCCACGCGCTCGACGCGCTGCCGACCCCGGACCTCGACGCGGCAGTGAGCGCGGCGGCCGCGGAGGTCGCCGACGCCGAGTGGGGAGAGCGACCCACCACCATCACTCCCGGCATTCCCGTCGTGGCGGTCACCGGCACGAACGGCAAGACCACCACCAGCCGGATGATCGCCCACATCGCGCGCACGAGTGGCCTGGTCGTCGGGTGGTCCAACACCGATGGCATCTACCGCGACGGCGTCCTGGTGGAGGCGGGCGACTACTCCGGCCCGTCGGGCGCGAGTCGCGCGCTGGGGCTCGAGGGCGTCCAGTTCGCGGTCACCGAGACCGCGCGCGGCGGGATCCTGCTCAAGGGCATCGGCATCACCCGCAACGACGTCTCGGTGGTGACCAACGTGACCGCCGACCACCTCGGCCTCCAGGGCATCGACACCGTCGACCAGCTCGCCGAGGTGAAGTCCGTCGTCCCGCGGATCACCCGCAAGGACGGCTGGGCGGTGCTCAACGGCGACGACCCGCGGGTCCTCGCCATGCGCGCCGTGATCTCTGCCCAGCCCTGGATCTTCAGCCGCGACCCGGACTCGCCGGCCGTCCGGGAGGTGCTCACCGACGGCGGCCGCGCGACGACGGTGATCGACGGCTGGGTCACCGTGCTCGCGCCGGGCACCGACCCCGACCCGCTGGTCGAGCTGGTCGACGTCCCGATGACGCTCGCCGGCCTCTCACGCTTCAACATCGAGAACGCCCTGGCCGCGGCGTCCGCCGCGCTCGCGATCGGCCTGCCGAGGGCGGACGTCGTCGCCGGGCTGACGTCGTTCCGGCCCGACCCCGAGCACAACCCCGGGCGGATGAACTTCTTCTCGCTGCCCGGCGAGGTGTCCGTCGTCATGGACCTCGCCCACAACGAGGCGGGCCTCGAGGCGCTGCTGGAGATCATGGCGGGCGTACGCCGCCCCGGTGCCCGGCTGCTCCTCGGCCTCGGCGCCGTCGGCGACCGCACCGACGAGCTGATCGACGCGCTCGGCGAGATCGGCGCGAAGGGCAGCGACGTGGTGGCGATCGGCCACAAGGCGCACTACCTGCGCGGGCGCACCATGGACGAGATCGACATCCTGCTCCGGGCAGGGGCGGCGCGCGTGAAGGTCACGGACATCGACACCTACCCGACCGAGGTCGAGTGCCTCGCCGCCCTCGTCGAGCGGGCGCGGCCCGGCGACGTGGTCGGGCTGATGTGCCACGCCGAGCGGGAGCAGGCCTACGACTGGATCGCCGCCCACCGCGGCACGGCCGACACGCCCGAGGTCCTCTCCGCGAAGGTCAGGGCGGCTCAGGAGTCCACGGGCGGGGAGTAGTCGGGGTCGGCCGACGGCGCGTCGGGGTTGGCGACGGAGCCGGCCTGGGCGTCGCCGGACCAGCTCTCCAGCTCGGCCATCACCTCGGCGTGCTTGTCGACGCAGACCACGACCAGGTCACCGCGGTTGGCCCGGCTCATCGCGTGGCGGACGGCGTCGATCTCCTCGAGCACCAGCTCCGCCTGCTTGCAGCGCGCACCCTCCGACATCGCGGCGCGCACCCCCTCGAGCACGAGGCCGGCGGTCTCGCCCCGCTCGCGGCCGCGCAGCGCGACGTCCTCGCGGACGATGCAGACGTCGAAGTGCTGGGCCGCGATGTGCCCTAGCTCGCGCATGTCCTGGTCGCGGCGGTCGCCGGCCGTGGCGATGATGCCGATGCGCGACGGGCGGGCCAGGTCGTGCGAGGACGCGATCGAGTCGCCGACGCGGTCCACGAAGTCGCCGAGCATCTTCATGCCGGGCGCGTTGTGGCAGTAGTCGACGATCACGTTGACGCCGTTGACCTCGACCTCGTTGAGGCGGCCGGGGGAGAGGTAGTAGTTGGTCGAGAACGTGCGCAGCCCCTGGCGGATGTCGTGCAGGGGCGCACCGGCGGCGAAGGCGGCGGCGGCCGCGGCCAGCGCGTTCTGGACGTTCATCCGCGCCCGGCCGCTGAAGGTCGCCGGCAGCAGGTGGGTCCAGGCGAGCTGCATCTCCCGGCGGCCGTGCTGCACGACCATCATCTCGCCGCGGTCGCTGGGGTTGAGCACGATCGCCTTGCCGCCGCGACGGCAGTGCGCGTCGATCATGTCGCGGGTCTCGCTCCCCGGCTCCTCCATGGAGAACCACACGACCTGCCCGGAGCACCGCCGGCGCATCTCGCGCACCAGCGGGTCGTCGGCGTTGAGCACGGCGTGACCGTCGCGCGGCACCGCCTCCACGATCACGGCCTTCACGTCGGCGAGCTGCTCCACGGTGTCGATGCCGCGCATGCCGAGGTGGTCGGGCTGCACGTTGAGCACGACCGCGACGTCGTTGCGCTCGTAGCCGAGGCCCTCGCGCAGGATGCCGCCGCGCGCGACCTCGAACACGGCGAAGTCGACCCTGGGGTTCTGCAGGACCATCCGCGCCGAGCGTGGTCCCGACGCGTCGGCCCGGATGACCAGGCGCTCGTCGATGACCACGCCGTCGGTGGACGTCATGCCGACCTTGCGGCCCATGCCCTTGAAGATGTGGCTGATCATCCGGCTGGTGGTCGTCTTGCCGTTGGTGCCGGTCACGGCCACGATCGGGATCCGCGACGTCGCGCCGGGCGGGAAGAGCATGTCGACCACCGGCTTGGCGATGAACTGCGGCTCGCCGATGGTCGGGTGGGTGTGCATCCGGAAGCCCGGCGCGGCGTTGACCTCGCAGATCGCGCCCCCGGCCTCGCGCACCGGCTGGGTGATGTCGGGGCAGATGAAGTCGATGCCGGCGATGTCGAGGCCGACCATCCGCGCGGCCTCCTCGGCGATCTCGACGTTCTCCGGGTGCGCCTCGAAGGTGCGGTCGATCGAGATGCCGCCGGTCGACATGTTGCCGGTGAGCGCCAGCTTGACCATCTCGCCCTCGGCCGGGACCGAGTCGAGGGTGTGGCCCTGGTCGGCGAGCACCTCGATGGCGGCGTCGTCGACCTTGATCCGGGTGAGCACCTTCTCGTGGCCGACGCCGCGACGCGGGTCGGCGTTGGTGAGGTCCACGAGCTGCTGGATGGTCGACGTCCCGTCGCCGGTGACCGACGCGGGCACGCGCTCGGCGATCGCGACCATCCGGCCGTCGATGATCAGGCAGCGGTAGTCCTTGCCGGTGACGAACGACTCGACGATGACGTTGCCGCGGCGCGACTGTCCGTGGGCGATGGGGAAGGCAGCGCGTACGTCGTCCTCGTCCTGCAGGTCGAGGCACACGCCCCGGCCGTGGTTGCCGTCGAGCGGCTTGAGCACGACGGGGTAGCCGATCCGGCGTGCCGCCGCGACGGCCTGGTCCTCGCTGCGCACCGACTCCTGCTTGGGCACCGGCAGGCCGGCCGCCCCGAGCAGCTTGGTGGTGAGGTCCTTGTCGGACGCGATGTCGACGGCGATCGACGACGTCTCGGACGTCATGGTGGCGCGGATGCGCTTGGCGTGGACGCCCTGCCCGAGCTGGACCAGGGAGTACTGGTTGAGCCGGATCCACGGGATGTCGCGCGAGACCGCTTCGTCGACGATCGCCTGCGTGGACGGCCCGAACGCCGTCCGCTCGGCCCGCCGGATGAAGTCGTCGCGCTCGGCCTCCCAGTCGAAGTCGGGGTCGCCCTCGACGAGGTGGTTGACGAGGCGGACCGCGAGCCGGCCCGCGGTGAGGCCGACGTTCTCGTCGATGTAGCCGTAGATGATGTTGTAGCGCCCCACCTGGCCCTTGACCTGGCGGGTCTTGCCGCGCCGGATGTCGTGGCCGACGAGCTGCTGCAGCGCCAGCGCGACGTGCTCGGCGACGTGCCCGAGCCAGGTGCCCTCGTTGAGCCGCTCGAGAAAGCCGCCGCGGCGCCCGCGCGAGCACGAGTGCTCGCGCAGGCCGGGCAGCATGGCGACGAGGTCGTCGGAGAAGCCCGGGATGGTGTTGGAGGGGAACTGCTCGAGCGACCCGAGGTCGACCACCAGGTGGATCGACTTGTCGTAGGACCACACGTTGGGCCCGCGGTAGACGCGGGTGTCGACGATCTGCAGGTCCGGCGTGGGCCGTTCGCTCATCAGTGGTCTCCCTGGGTCGGGTCGGGGGTCTGGGGCGAGCGCGTACGTCGCAGCTTGAGCCGGCGCTTGATCGCCTCGGGGGTCGCGTCGGCTGCGGCGATGTCGCGGGCGAGCTGGCGCAGGTCGCGGCTCGCCTCGGCGAGCTCGACCGCCTCCTCGGGATCGACGGCGGGCTCCTGCGGCACCAGCGCGCGGGTCGTGAGGTTGAAGGCCGCGCCCTCAGGGAGCACGTGGAACACCACCCCGCTGGCCAGCAGCGGGCTGGAGCGCTTGGCCTCGTAGGCGTTGGAGACCATCCGCGCGCCGTCGAAGACCGTCACCGCGCCCTTGCCGATCACCCGCATGACGGAGTCGCCGTCGACCACCTCGACGAGCCCGCAGGTGTCCTCGTCGACGCCGATGCCCAGCAGCTGCGGGCTCTGGGCGACGATCATCAGCAGGCGGCCGTAGCGGTTGCGCTGGTCGAAGTGCTGGTCGATCACCGTGGTGTCGACCAGACCGAGCCCGGCGGCCACCTGGGTCATCCGCTGCTTGGGGGTCGAGCCGCCCACGCCGAAGGCGACCATGTGCGAGGACTGGATGCTCGCACCGGCCGAGGTCCCGGCGACGACGGCGCCACGCTGGTGGGCGCGCAGGATCGCCTCACCCACCGGCGTGCCGCACACGACGGACGACAGCTTGAGCTGGTTGCCGCCGGTCATGAAGATGCCCGTCGCGTCGTCGAGCGCCTTGACGAGGGCGGGGTCGTGGGCCTGGTCGCGCGTCTCGGGACGTACGGCGTCGACGCTGGCCGCCCCGAACTTCGTGAACAGCGCGTCGTAGACGTCGACGACCTCGCGCCCGAGCGAGGAGGCCGTCGGGATGACGGCGATCCGTGCGTCCCGGCCACCGCTGAGGGCGACGAAGTGCTTGAGGATGGTCGGCTTGCGCACCTTGTCCTCGGCACCACCGATGATCATGAGTGGTCCGTTGGGCATGACAGGCAGGCTAGCGGCTGGAAGGGTTGGGGGATGCAGGAGTCAACGAGCAGCGCGGTGCGACGACTCGTCGTGATGCGCCACAGCAAGGCGGAGGCCACCGGTCCCTCCGACCGGGAGCGAGCGCTGGCGCCCCGGGGACGCGCCGACGCCGCGGAGGCCGGTCGCTGGCTGCGCGAGCAGGGCGTCGACCCCGACGCCGCGCTGGTCTCCGACGCCCTCCGCACGCAGGAGACCTGGGCGGCCGTGGCCGACGGGGCCGGATGGGACCTCGAGCCCGAGCTCTCCTCCGCCCTCTACGCCGCCGGGCCGGACGCCGCCATCGACCTGCTCCGCGAGACCGACCCCGCCACGACGACCCTCCTGGTCATCGGGCACAACCCGACGATGGCCTACGTCGCCGAGCTGCTCGACGACGGCGACGGCGACGCCGACGCCACGACCGCCCTCATCACGCGAGGCTTCCCGACGTCCGGCCTGGCGGTGTTCACCCTCGGCGGCGACTGGACCACGGTCGGGCCGGGCACCTGCCGCCTCACGTCCTTCCACGTCGGCGACGGGTGACGCCCCCGCCCGACGAGGCCGTGGTGGCCCGGCTGCGGGCGGCCGGCTGCGTGTGGGCCGAGGACGAGGCCGCCCTGCTGCAGGAGGCGGCGGGGTCCGCCTCGGAGCTCGACGCGCTGGTGGCGCGCCGGGTCGCCGGCGAGCCGCTCGAGCTCGTGCTCGGCTGGGTCGGGTTCCTGGGTCGCCGCCTGGTGGTCGCGCCCGGCGTCTTCGTGCCGCGGCGTCGTACCGAGCTGCTGGCGCGCACCGCGCTCGCGCGAGCCGCCCTCGTCGAGCGCCCGGTCGTGGTCGAGATGTGCTGCGGGGTCGCGCCGGTGGCGGCAGTCCTCGACGGGGCGGGCGAGGTGCACGCCGCCGACCTCAGCGAGCCCGCCCTCGCTTGCGCCCGGCAGAACGCGCCGACGGCCCGCCTCCACCTCGGCGACCTGTACGACGCCCTCCCGGTCGACCTCACCGGCCGGGTCGACGTGCTCGCTGCCAACGCGCCGTACGTCCCCACCCGACGGATCGCGTCGATGCCGCCGGAGGCGCGCGAGCACGAGCCGCGTGCCGCGCTCGACGGCGGCGAGGAGGGGGTCGATCTCCACCGCCGACTCGCCCTCGGGGCGCCGCGCTGGCTGGCGCCCGGTGGGGTGCTCGTCGTGGAGACGAGTCCCGGACAGGTCGCGCTGACGACCGAGGCCCTGGAGCGGGCCGGCCTGGCGACGGAGGTCGTGACCGACCCCGAGGTGGACGGTTGCGTCGCTGTGGGGAGGCTCAGTCCAGCAGCGGCGGCGACGGCGTGACGATGCCGACCTCGGCGTCCGCCTGCTCGATCTCCTCGCGCGAGATGCCGAGGAGGTAGAGGACGGTGTCGAGGTAGGGGACGTTGACCGACGTGTGCGCGGCGTCGCGCACCATCGGCTTGGCGTTGTAGGCGATGCCGAGGCCGGCCGCGTTGAGCATGTCGAGGTCGTTGGCCCCGTCGCCGATGGCGATCGTCGCGTCGAGCGGCACGCCGACCTCGGCCGCGAACTCGCGCAACGCGGCCGCCTTGCCGGCGCGGTCGACCACGTCGCCGACGATGCGACCGGTCAGCAGGCCGTCGACGATCTCGAGCTCGTTGGCCCGGGCGAAGTGGATGCCGAGCTCGGCCGCGAGCCGGTCGGTGATCTGCGTGAAGCCGCCGGAGACGATCGCGAAGCGGTAGCCCAGCCGGCGCAGCGTGCGCACCATCGTGCGGGCCCCGGGGGCGAGGACGATCGAGTCGTAGACCTCGTCCAGGGCGCTGGCCGGCACGCCCTTGAGGAGCGCCACCCGCTCGCGCAGGGACTCCTCGAAGTCCAGCTCGCCGCGCATCGCTGCCTCGGTGACGCGCGCCACCTCGGCCTCCTGGCCGGCGTGGGAGGCGATCATCTCGATCACCTCGCCCTGGATGAGGGTGGAGTCGACGTCCATCACGATCAGCCGGACCCCGCGCCGGTGCAGCGACTCGCGCTGGACGGCGAGGTCGATGCCGAGCCGGGCCGCCTCGGCGGCGAGGAGCGGTCGCAGCGTGTCGGCGGGGGCCCCCGACACGTGCAGCTCGATCGCCGTCACCGGGTAGCGGGCCATCCGCTCGATCCGGTCGATGTTCGCGCCGGAGTCGGCGATCCGCCCCGCGACCGCGGCCACGGCCGAGGCCTTGAGGGGGCTGCCGATCAGCGTGATGTGCGACCGGTCGCCGCCACGGCTGCGGTTGTCACCGGCGCCGCGGTCGACCTCGACGGTCATGTCGAGCTCGGCGGCGGTGCGCTCGATCACGTCGCGCAGCTTCTTCCAGTCGCGCGGCGCGGTGACCAGGATGCCGAGCAGCAGCCGGCGTCGCAGCACGATCTGCTCGATGTCGACGACCTCGACACCGGCGGCGGCGAGCGCGTCGAACATCGCGGACGTGACGCCCGGTCGGTCCTTGCCCGTGAGGGTGACCAGCAGCGTCTTCGGCTCGTCTTCCATGGTGGTCCGAAGGCTAGTCCGGTCGCCCGTCGGCAGCGGGACCGGTCCGCGCAGCGGTCGCACCGCACCGCGAGGTGCTGGCCCGGAGGCTGCGGATGCCCTACGTTGCAGGCGCGGGCTGCCCGGGCCACGGGTCGCCACCCGACCAGGGGGTTTCCATGGACTTCATGACGGCCATCCGGACCTGTCTGTCCAAGTTCGTCGACTTCTCCGGGCGTGCCCGGCGCTCGGAGTACTGGTACTTCGCGCTGTTCACGTTCCTCGTCAGCATCGTCACCAGCATCCTCGACGCGTTCCTCGGCACCGACTACGACAACACCAGCGGTGGGCTCGTCAACACGCTCGTCGGCCTGGTCCTGTTCCTGCCGTCGCTGGCCGTCGGCGTACGCCGCCTGCACGACACCGGCCGGAACGGCTGGTGGATCCTCATCGGCCTCATCCCGATCATCGGCTGGATCATCCTCATCGTGTGGTTCTGCACCGACTCCACGTCCGACAACCAGTACGGCCCCAACCCCAAGGGCGCGCCCGGCACCTACCAGCCGCCGACCACGCCGCCTCCCTACGGCAGCGGCCAGTACGGCAGCTGACGCCCGGCGCCGGCAGCTCCCATCGCGTTGTCGGTGCTGCGCCGTAGCGTCGCGGCATGAGCCAGATCCACCACACCATCGACTACATCGAGCTCGGCGCCAGCGACCTCGCGGTCGCCAAGGACTTCTACGCCCGGGCCTTCGGGTGGGAGTTCAACGACTACGGCCCCGACTACTCCGGCATCCGCGACCCCGCGGGTGAGGGGGAAATCGGTGGCCTCAACCCCGCCGGTCCCACGGGGCCCGGCGGCGCCCTGGTGCTGCTGTACTCCGATGACCTCGACGCCACCGTCGCGGCGGTCGAGGCCGCCGGCGGCACCGTCACGGAGGCTCCCTACGACTTCCCCGGGGGCCGGCGATTCCTCTTCGCCGACTCGAGCGGCAACGTGCTCGGCGTGTGGGCCAGCGCCGGCGAGCACTGACCGACCCTCGCTCAGGAGGGCGGCCACACCTCGGGGGAGCAGGCCGCGACGACGGCCCGCCGGGCGCTGCGTGCCAGCGGCTGGAGCAGGCCGCGCCGTCGCTCGACCTCGTAGGACGACAGCGCCCCGCCGTCGTCGACGAGGGCGAGGTCCACGATCGCCCAGGCCTGCAGGCCGCGTGCCGCGAGGTCGACGCACCGCGGCGGCGTGCCCAGGGGTGCCGCCAGGCTCGGGCGGTGGTGCAGGTTCATCAACGCGTCCGCCGCCTCGGGGCGCCACCGCGCCACGTCGAGCTCGGCGAGGTCCCCGGCCGCGCCGAGGAGCGTCTCGCGCAGCGCCCGGTCCGCCTCGCCGACGTCAGGGACCTGGCGGGGGGCGGCCTCGAAGGCCCGCCACTGCACGGTGTCCGCCTGCTCGACCGGCACCAGCCCGAGCGTGCCGGCGACCACGGCCTGTCCCGCCTCGAGCGCCGCCTCGTTGAAGGGGCGCGGGCCGCCCAGGCCCAGCGGGTCGCCGTCGACGGGCAGCGCCACACCGGCGTACGCCGCCCCGGTGGCACGTGCGCGGGCGAGCAGGTCGAGCGCCGAACCGCCCTCGAGCAGGTGCGTGTCCGCGGCCAGCACGTCGAGCACGTGGTCGGTCTGCTCGTGCCCCCGCAGCCATGCGGTGAGCCACCACGCCAGGGCGGCGGAGTGCGGCAGGGCGGGGGAGGCGGGGGATGAGGAGGATGACGGGTGCGCGGACATCGCGGGCGAGGCTACTCGCCGGTCGTCGACCGTCGTGTTGGTCACGGCCGCGCGCGGCGCGCTGGATAGGGTGACCGGCATGGTCGCCGTCATCGAGTTCGCGGGGGTCACGGTGCGCCGTGGCCGGACCCTGCTCCTCGACGACGTGAGCTGGCTGGTGGAGGAGGACGAGCGCTGGGTGGTGCTGGGTCCCAACGGCGCCGGCAAGACCACGCTGCTCCAGGTCGCGGCCGCCCAGCTGCACCCCACCTCCGGTGTCGCGGGGATCCTCGACGAGGTGCTCGGCACCACCGACGTCTTCGAGCTGCGTCCGCGCATCGGCCTGACGAGCGCTGCGCTCGCCGACCGGATCCCGCGCGACGAGCTCGTCAAGGACGTCGTCGTCTCCGCGTCCTACGGCGTCGTCGGCCGCTGGCGCGAGGAGTACGCCGACCTCGACCACGACCGCGCGGCCCGGCTGCTCGCCGACGTCGGGGCGAGCCACCTGCTCGAGCGCACGTTCGGGACGCTCAGCGAGGGCGAGCGCAAGCGGGTGCAGATCGCCCGCGCGCTGATGACCGACCCCGAGCTGCTCCTGCTCGACGAGCCGGCCGCCGGACTCGACCTCGGCGGCCGCGAGGACCTCGTGGCGACGCTGTCCGAGGTCGCCCTCGATCCCGACTCCCCGGCCACGGTGCTGGTGTCCCACCACGTCGAGGAGATCCCGCCCGGGTTCACCCACGCACTGCTGCTGCGCGAGGGCCGGGTGGTCGACGCAGGGCCGGTCGACGACGTGGTCACCGAGGCGTCGCTCTCCGAGACCTTCGCCATGCCGCTGCTGCTCAGCCGGGCCAACGACCGCTTCGCCGCGCGCCGCCGCCCGTCGCGCTGAATCCGCTGGCCGTGAGTGGATAGGGTCTGGCCATGGACTGGATCCGCGACCACCTGTGGGAGAGCTGGCTGGCGCTGTCGATCGTCCTCGGCGTGGCCGAGATGTTCAGCCTCGACCTGATCCTCGCCATGCTCGCGGCCGGAGCGGCGGTCGGGATGATCGCGGCGATCATCGGCCTGCCCGTCGCCGTCCAGGTCATCGCCGCGCTGGCGACGTCGGTGGCGATGCTCGCGCTCGTCCGGCCCGCCTTCGTCAAGCGCCTGCACAGCGGTCCCGAGCTCGCGCTCGGTCACGGCAAGCTCGTCGGCACCCGCGGCCTGGTCACCGAGGAGATCACCGGTCTCTCGGCCGGCCGGATCCGGGCGGGCGGCGAGATCTGGAGCGCACTGCCGTACGACGAGAACCTCCGCATCGCACCGGGCGAGACGGTCGAGATCCTCCAGATCAAGGGTGCGACCGCCTACGTCCACCCGGTGGCCACCCTCGAGCCCTGAGCCGCGCGGCCGCCGGCACATCCAGCACACACCCAGCACCACACGAGCTCCACACGCAGACCCACACAGATCGGGGGAGACCTAATGCCGACCGCCTTGCTGGTCCTGTTCCTGCTCGTCGTCCTGTTCGTGGTCGTCCTGCTCGCCAAGACGGTCCGCATCGTGCCCCAGGCGCGCGCGGCCATCGTCGAGCGGTTCGGCAAGTACAAGCAGACGCTGCCGGCGGGCCTCAACATCGTCGTGCCGTTCATCGACAAGGTGCGCTACCTCATCGACCTGCGGGAGCAGGTCGTGAGCTTCCCGCCCCAGCCGGTGATCACCGAGGACAACCTCGTGGTGTCCATCGACACCGTCATCTACTTCCAGGTCACCGACCCGGTGGCCGCGACCTACGAGATCGCCAACTACATCCAGGCCGTCGAGCAGCTCACCATGACCACGCTGCGCAACATCGTCGGTGGCATGGACCTCGAGCAGACGCTGACCTCCCGCGAGGAGATCAACAACGGGCTGCGCGGGGTGCTCGACGAGGCGACCGGCAAGTGGGGCATCCGCGTGAACCGGGTCGAGATCAAGGGCATCGACCCGCCGCCGTCCATCAAGGACGCGATGGAGAAGCAGATGCGCGCCGACCGCGACAAGCGGGCGCTGATCCTCACCGCCGAGGGCCAGCGGCAGTCCGCGATCCTGACCGCCGAGGGCAACAAGCAGTCGGCGATCCTCAACGCCGAGGGTGACCGCGAGTCGCAGATCCTGCGCGCCCAGGCCGACCGGGAGGCGCAGATCCTGCGCGCCCAGGGTGAGGGCCAGGCCATCCAGACGGTCTTCCAGGCCATCCACGACGGCCAGCCCGACCAGTCGCTGCTCGCCTACCAGTACCTCCAGATGATGCCCAAGATCGCCGAGGGCGACGCCAACAAGGTGTGGGTCATCCCCTCCGAGATCACCAAGGCGCTCGAGGGCCTCGGCTCCTCGATCCACGAGGTCGCCGGCATCCCGCGCGACGCCACGCCCCGCAAGCGGGTCGACATGGGCGCGTCCGAGCCGCAGCTGCCGCGCGGGTCCGACGACCCGGAGACGCGCGCGACGAGCGAGGCCGTGCAGCAGGCGATCGCCGAGGCCGAGAGCGCCGCGAACCCCGGCAAGTCGCTGCCCTCGTCCACGACGGACCCGGCCTCCGGCTCCGGGGGCGCCGTCGACCCGCTCGACCCGGGGGCACCCGCCGGCCAGTGAGTCCGATCGCATGAGTCCACTCGAGATGGTGCTGGTCACCCTCGCCGGAGTGGCGGCCGGCACCATCAACACCGTGGTGGGGTCGGGGACGTTGATCACGTTCCCGACCCTGCTCGCGTTCGGCGTACCTCCCGTGACCGCCAACGTCAGCAACACCGTGGGCCTGGTGCCCGGCAGCATGTCCGGCGTCGTCGGCTACCGCCGCGAGCTGGCCGGCCAGCGCGGCCGCGCCCTCCGCCTCGGCGTCGCCTCCCTGCTCGGCGGGATCGCCGGCGCGCTGCTGCTGCTCCGGCTGCCGTCCGCGGCCTTCGACGCGATCGTCCCGGCCCTCATCCTGCTCGGGGTGCTGCTGGTGATCTTCGGCCCCCGCATCCAGCGGGCGGTCGCGGCCCGCGCCGAGTCGCGCGGCGGCATCCCCGACCACGGCGTGTGGTGGGTGTGGCCGGCCGTGGCCCTGGCCGGCGTGTACGGCGGGTACTTCGGCGCCGCGCAGGGCGTGCTGCTCATGGCCATCCTCGGCATCGGGGTGGCCGACTCGCTGCAGCGGCACACGGCCACCAAGAACGTGCTCGCGCTGATCGTCAACGCGGTCGCGGCGCTCGTCTTCGTCGCGGTGGCGGACATCGACTGGCTGGTCGCCGGGCTGATCGCGCTCGGCTCCGTCGTCGGCGGCCAGGTCGGTGCGACGGTCGGTCGCCGGCTGGCACCGAACCTGCTACGCGCGGTGATCGCCCTCGTCGGCCTGACCGCGCTCGTCGCCCTGCTCGTCTGAGGGGGTCTCGACCCAGGCGCGCAGCCAGGTGTCGAGGGCGGCGTACGCCCGGGCCCTGGCCTCGGGGCGGGACAGGACCACGTCGTGCATCGCGCCGTCGATCGCGACCGAGGTGACGTGCCGGCCCACCGACGAGGCCCAGCGCCGGATCTGCGCGACGTCGAGCACGATGTCGTGGGTGAACGCGTCCTCGCCGAGGTCGTCGCCGAAGGCGGAGCGCGCCGAGGAGAGGACCAGGGTGGGGCACCGCACGTCCAGGCCGGCGTGCAGCTGGGCGTGCCCGCGGCGCACGGCCCTGAGCCAGCCGACGTACACGGGGCGGGACTCCAGCGGTTTCCAGGCCAGGTCGTAGTCCCACTCGCCGCCGTGGTCGCGGTGGAGCGTGCGTCCGTAGACCCCACTGATCCGGCGTGGGATCTCCTGGAGCGGGCGGCTGCCGCCGATGCGGTCGAGGGCGACGCGGGTCGCCGGGCTTCGCAGCCAGGCCGCCCCCTGCATGTCGAACCACGGTGAGTTGAGCACGAGGGCGAGGAGCTCGGCCGGTCGCCGCTCGTGTGCCCACAGCGACACGGTCAGCCCGCCGGTCGAGTGGCCCGAGACCACGACCTCGCGGTGTCCGTCGCGCTGGGTGATCCGCCACCACGCGAGGTCGATCTCGCCGAAGTACTCGTTGAGGTCGGCGACGTAGTTGGCCGTCTGGTGCTCGCGCAGGGAGCGGCCGTACTTGCGGAGGTCGATCGCGTAGAAGGTGTAGCCGCGGTCGGCCCACCACCGGGCGTACTCGGTGTGGAAGAAGTAGTCGGCGAACCCGTGGACGTGGAGGACCGCCCGTCCGTTCGGCTGCTCCGGCGCCAGCGTCACCAGCGTGGCGACGACCGGGCCTTCCTCGTCGGGCGGCAGGGAGAAGGTCTCGACGCGGTAGTCAGGGCCGAGGAGGTCGGCCTGCAGGGGGACCAGCGACATGGGCCGAGACTATCGAGCCGAGAGGTCCGAACCGCGCGTCCCCACGGCTGCTGTGAGGACGTTCACGGTGCGGCAACAGTTTCCCCATTAGGCCTCGGCTGTCACGGGCGCCGCTCTAGTCTTGGCCGGTGTCGAGCGCGCGAGGGAGCATGGTCCGAGGGTTCTCCTCGTACGTCCAGCAGCGCATCGAGGGCTGGCGCACGGGGTCCCGCGGCAGCCAGCTCTTCCTGCTCGGCCTGCTGATCGGCATGGTGGGGCTGTCCATGACGCCCGTCCTGCTCGCCGGCACGTCCGTGCCCGTCACGCTGTGGTTCCTCTACCTCATGCTCGGCGTCATGCTGCTGCGCTTCGGGCCCCTCCTGGTCCTCACGCCGTGCGTCATCGCCGCTGCGGTCTGGAGCTCGGTGGAGTCCGGGCTGGTCGGGGAGCGCGCGGTCCTCGGCCTGCTGATCCTCTCCCTCGGTGCCGTGCTCGTGCTCTACCAGTCCAGCCGCCAGCGGTCCGGGCTGCCGATGGCGCTGAGCGAGGCGGTGCTGACCCAGCTGCGCGACCGGCTCCAGCGCCAGGGCGTGGTGCCGCCGCTGCCGGTGGGGTGGCGCTCGCAGTCCGCGACGATCACCGCGAACGGCCCCAGCTATGCCGGTGACTTCCTGGTCGCCGACCTGCGCGACGGCCGCTGGCTGGAGATGGCGCTGGTCGACGTCTGCGGCAAGGGGACGTCCGTCGGCCCGCAGGCGCTCCAGTTCGCCGGGGCGCTCGGCGGCCTCATCGGTGCGCTGCCGCCCGCCGAGCTGATGTCCGCCGCGAACCACTTCCTGCTGCGCCAGGAGTCGGACGAGTCGCTGGCGACCGCGGTGCACCTCAAGGTCGACCTCGTCACCGGGGACTACACGATCACCAGCGCCGGGCACCCGCCCGCGCTGCACTGGCACCTCGGCCAGCGCGGCTGGACCGTGGACAACGCCCGCGGGATGGCGCTGGGGGTCATCGAGGAGGCCGACTTCACGCCCAGCCGGGGCCGCCTGCAGCCGGGCGAGGCGCTGATGTTCTACACCGACGGCGTCGTGGAGACGTCCGACCGCGACCTCGACGACGGCATCGACTGGCTCCGCGACCAAGCGCTGCAGGCGGTGGACGCGCGCGGCTTCACGGGAATGCCCAAGCGCGTGCTCAAGAAGGTGCCGCGCGGCGACGACGACCGGGCGCTGCTGGTGCTCGAGCGACTGCCGCTCACCTCGCCCGAGCGGGACGCGGAGAACCACCCCGGCCTGGCCGGCTGAGCTCCGCTCAGGCGCCGCGCGAGTAGAGGTCGCGGATCACGTCCTCGATGTCGGGCTCCTGGATCGACAGGTCCGCGACGTCGTACGCCGCCGCCACCGCGGCCACGACGGGCGCGGCGCTGGCCTCGGCCGGGAAGGACAGCCACTGGCGCGGGCCCTCCACCCTGCGCACCGTCGCGCCCGGCACCTCGATCGGCCCGGCCTCGTCGACCAGGTCGACGACGAGGGTGCGCGTCGAGCCGCCCTGCGCGTGCAGCCCGGCGAGCGAGCCGTCGTACACCGCGGTGCCGTGGTCGATCACGATCACCCGGTCGCACAGCGCCTCGATGTCCTGGAGGTCGTGGGTGGTCAGCAGGAGGGTGGTGCCGCGCTCGGCGTTGAGCGCCCGCAGGAACTCGCGCAGCCGACCCTTGCTGACCACGTCCAGGCCGATGGTCGGCTCGTCGAGGTAGACCACCTCGGGGTCGTGCAGCAGTGCCGCGGTGATGTCGCCCCGCATCCGCTGGCCCAGGCTGAGCTGGCGCACCGGGGTGTCGAGCTGTCCGCCGAGGTCGAGCAGGTCGATGAACCGGTCGAGGTTCTCCCGGTAGCGCGCGGGCGGGATGCGGTACATCTTCTGCAGCAGGTCGAAGGAGTCGCGCAGCGGGAGGTCCCACCACAGCGTCGACCGCTGCCCGAAGACCACGCCGATGCGCCGGGCCAGCTCGACGCGCTGGCGGCTGGGGTCCAGGCCCGCGACCCTGACCCGCCCACCGGTCGGCACGAGGATGCCGGTGAGCATCTTGATGGTGGTGGACTTCCCGGCGCCGTTCGGGCCGATGTAGCCCACCATCTCGCCCGCGGTGACGGAGAAGGTGAGGTCGTGGACGGCCTGGACCTGCTCGCGGGTGCGGCGCCGCCGGCCCTCCACCTGACGGCGGACGTCGAAGGTGCGCTGGAGGTCGTGGACGTCGATGAGCGGCTGCGGCGAGGACATGGTGGCGGAGATGGTCAGCTCCCGGTCGAGGTGTAGTGGCGGACGCCCGAGCGCCACACCAGCAGCGCGAGCGCCATGGTGAGCACGCCGGCGACGGGAGAGGCGAACTGGAGGGCGTCGGGCATGCCGAAGGGGTCGGTGCGCCCGAGCAGGTAGAGACAGGGGTACCAGTTCACGAACGCGACCGGGATGACGAAGGTCAGTCCGACCAGCACCTCCCGGGGGAAGATGCTGAGCGGGTACTGGGTGACCGTCGCCCCGCCGTAGGTGAACGCGTTGGCGAACTCGCTGGCGTCCGTCGTCCAGAACTGGATGCAGGAGAACCCCACGAAGAGCCCGAAGAACACCAGTGCGCCGCTGACCAGCATCGAGACCGCCACCAGGGCGCGCAGCGGCGTCCAGTCGACGTACGTGCAGGCCCAGCCGAAGACCACGGCCGCCTGCGTCAGCCGGCCGAGGCGCCGCAGGGTGAACTGGTCGGCGCACACCTGCACGAGCAGCGGCACGGGCTTGGTCATCATCTGGTCGAGCCGGCCGGTGCGGATGTAGGTGCCGATCCGCTCGACGCTGCCGATGGCGGTGTCGGCCGCCGCCAGCGCGAGGGAGGCGCTGCCGTAGAGCAGCGCCACCTCGGACAGCGAGAACCCGGCGAGGTCGCGCAGGTGCGCGAACATGATCCAGAGCCCGACGAAGTCCAGCCCGGTGATCAGCCCGTTGCCGATCGCGAGCAGCACGAACGACGTCGGGTACTGCCAGGCCGCCCGGATCCAGAGCCAGGCGATCTGGCCGTAGGCACGCGCGTGCCCGCCGGCCGTCGCGGCGAGGTCAACCACCCTGGACCACCACCTTGCGGGTCGCGAGCCGCAGCACCGCCTGGCACGCGAGAAGCAGCACGAGCGCCCAGGCGACCTGGAAGCCGAGGGCGGTGGCGAGGCCGGAGCCGGTGTGCGTGCCCAGCCAGATGTCCGCGGGGACCTGGAGGTACGACGCCCACGGCAGCGCCTGCGCGAGCGTGCCGAGCCAGCCCGGGAACAGCACCAGCGGCAGCATCATCCCGCTGAAGAAGATCGCGAACGCCCCGCTCATCACCTTCACGCCCGACTGGTCGAGCAGCCAGAAGGCGGTGCTGGCGACCAAGAAGCGGACCGCGAAGCTCACCACGACCGCCAGCACGAGCGACACCGCGAAGGCGAGACCGGCCAGCGGCGAGGCCGGCAGCGCGATGTCGAAGACGACCAGGCCGATGACCGTGGGCCCGACGCCCCGCGTGAGGAGGTGGTAGGCCGCCCGGCCGAGGTCGGCGGCGAGGTACCACCCGACGAGGCCCACCGGGCGGTACAGGTCGATGGCCACGTCGCCGGTGCGGATCCGCTCGGCGAGGTCGTCGGTCGTGCCGCCTCCCCACAGCGCGATCGTCATCAGCAGGGCCTGGCCGAGCCAGACGTAGGTCACCGCGTCGCGCGCGTCGTAGCCCCCGGCGGTCGGGTTGGCGTCCCAGAGCGCGAGGTAGGCGTAGGAGTAGATGATGCCGAAGACCGAGTTCGTGAAGATCCCGGCGAGGGTGGCGGCGCGGTAGGTGGAGTAGCGCCGGAACGTGCGGGTCGCGACGGCGACGTGCAGCATCCGACTTCCCCCTCGACGCGATCGATCCCCGGACACCACCTCGTGGAGAGGGGGCCGGGGATCGTCTCACACCGGCGAGGTGCGGTGCACCCCGGGCCGCGGCGGGCCGGTGGAGGAGGTCAGGTGTGGCGGACCAGGTTGACGACGCCGATCATCCGTCCCTGCGAGTCGCGGGTGACGGCGATGCCGGCGCGCTTGGCTCGCGGGCTGAGCAGGATCGCGCGGTGACCGGGGGAGTCGAGCCAGAGGTCGACCATCGCCCGGGGCGTCAGGTCGGAGCCGCGGACCAGCGTCTCGCCGGCCCACGAGTTGTCGCACCGGTTGATGACCTCGTTCTGGTCGCGGTGCTCGAACAGGCCGGTGCGGGCGATGCGCTCGCCCCACTGCTCGGCGAGGCGGTCGGTGCAGGCGTCGAAGACCCACACCTTGGTGAGGCCGTTGGCGGCACGGGCCTGGTTGATCTCGGCCATCAGCCGGTCCTCGAGCTCGTCCATCGACAGGCTGCTGACGTCCTTGGCGCTGTTCGCGGCCGCCAGGGCGCCGGTGGCGACCGGCCAGGTCGCGGTGCGGGCGGTGGCCGGGGCAGCGACCAGCACCGTCAGGGCGACGACCAGGGTCGCCAGCAGGGGGACGGGTCGGGACTGCACGGGGGGCTCCTCCGGGGGAAGATCCGCGGGGTGGGGGTGGGACGCGAATCTTGAGAGAATCTTGCAAGATTGCCGCTTGAGAGTACGACGAAGTTGTGTAGGAAGTCGATTCCCTGCGCGTGGTGCCGGCGGCACGCCTCCGCTTCGTCAACATTCGTCGGGAAAGCGTCGGAGGACCGCCTGGAGGAATGAAAGCGGTCGGCGCGGGGCCGCATGAGCGGAATGACGAAAGAAGGCCCCTCTGGTCTGGACCGCGTCGGGTCCGGACCGGAGGGGCCTCCGGGTGCCGCGCGGCCCTGGTGGGGGCCGCGGCAGCGGGGTGCAGCGCTCAGTGCTGGTAGGTGCCGTGGATGATCGCGCGACCGAGGGTCTTGAACGCGAGGTTGAAGGAGACCACCGCGTTCGAGGCGGACTCGTCCACGCCGAGCGTGGCGTCCTTCACCGCGTGGACCACGAAGAAGTAGCGGTGCGGCTGGTCGCCCTCCGGCGGGGCCGCTCCCATGAAGCCCGCCTCGCCCCCGTCGTTGCGCACGTGGAAGGCGGTGCCGGGCAGGTCGCCGGACGCCGCGCCGGTGTCCAGCGAGGTCACGTCGGCGGGGATGTCGACCAGGCACCAGTGCCAGAAGCCGCTGGGGGTCGGTGCGTCGGGGTCGAAGCAGGTGACGACGTAGGACTGGGTGCCCTCGGGCGCACCGGACCAGCTCAGCTGGGGCGAGGTGTTGCCCTTGTCGGCCACCTGGTCGTCCTTGAGCGGCGCGCCGTCGGTGACGTCGTCGCTGGTGACGGTGAAGGACTCGGTCGCCGGGAGGTAGTCGTAGGGATTCGGGCTGACGGGTCGCTCGATGCCTGTGCTCATTCCTCGAACCTAGCGATCGGGCCCACGCGGTGGGTAGGGACAATGTGCCCATGACCGACCACAGCTCGCCGGCGGCCCACCCCTACCTCGCCGGGCTGGTGCTCACCGGCCGCTCGGTGGTCGTCGTCGGCGGTGGACACGTCGCCCAGCGCCGGGTGCCGGCCTTCCTGGCCGCCGGGGCGGCGGTGACCGTGGTGAGCCCCGAGGTGACGCCGGCGATCGAGGGGTTGTCGGGCGAGCTCACGCTGGTGCTGCGCGACTTCACCGAGTCCGACCTCGACGGCGCCTGGTACGTCGTCGCCGCCACGGACGACCCCGAGGTCAACGCCCGGGTGGTGGCCGCGGCCGAGGCGCGCCACACGTTCTGCGTCCGCGCCGACGACGCCCTCGGCGGCACCGCCTGGACCCCGGCCGTCGGGCACCACGGCAGCGTCACGGTCGGCGTGCTCGGCAACCGCGAGCCGCGCAAGTCCGCGGCCCTGCGCGACGACATCGTCACCGCCCTGCGCGACGGCCACCTCACCGCCTCCGACGCCCTCGACCGCACGCCGGGCGTGGTGCTGGTCGGCGGGGGGCCGGGGGAGCCCGAGTACGTCACGGTGGCGGCGCGCCACGCGCTGGCGTCCGCCGACGTGGTGGTGGCCGACCGGCTCGCGCCGCGCGAGCTGCTCGACGAGCTGGACCCGCACGTCGAGCTCATCGACGTCGCCAAGCTGCCCCGCGGACGCTCGGCCTCGCAGGACTACATCAACGAGGTGATCGTCGACCGGGCGCGCGCCGGCAAGCGGGTCGTGCGGTTCAAGGGCGGTGACAACTTCGTCTTCGGCCGCGGCTTCGAGGAGCTCCTGGCCTGCGCGGCGGCCGACGTGCCCGTCACCGTCGTACCCGGGCTCACCTCCGCCATCGCCGTTCCCGCGCGGGTCGGCATCCCGGTGACGCACCGTGGGGTGGCGCACGAGTTCACGGTCATCTCGGGGCACATCCCGCCGGGTCACCCGGACTCCCTGGTGGAGTGGGGCGCGGTCGCCCGGATGCGAGGCACCGTGGTGCTGCTGATGGCGGTCGACAACGCACCGGCCATCGCGGCCACCCTGGTCGAGGGCGGGCGTCCCGCGTCGACGCCGGTGGGGGTGATCGTGGACGGCACCATGCCCACCGAGCGCACGGTGCTCACCACGCTGGGCTCCCTGGCTGACGACCTCGCGGCGCACGAGGTGGTGCCGCCGGCGATCATCGTGATCGGCGACGTCGTGGCCGTCGCCCGACCCTCCCACTACGCCGACCACGTCCAGGGTCGTGCCTGACGCCCGGGGGGTCGAGGTCGTCGAGCTCACGGACCCCGACGACCCGCGCCTCGCCGACTACCGCGACCTGCGCGACGTCGAGCTCCGCAAGCACCTCGAGGCCGAGCACGGCCTGTTCCTCGCGGAGGGCGAGAAGGTGGTGCGCCGTGCGGTCGAGGGCGGCTACGCGGCGCGCTCCTTCCTGATGGCGCCGCGGTGGCTCGAGGGCCTGCACGACGTGCTCGCCGCGAGCGACGGCCCCTGCTACGTCCTGTCGGAGGACCTCATCGAACAGGTGACCGGCTTCCACGTGCACCGCGGAGCCCTGGCCTCGCTGCGCCGTCGTCCGCTCCCGCCCGTCGACGAGGTGCTCGAGGGGGCCCGCTCGGTGCTCGTGCTCGAGGACGTGGTCGACCACACCAACGTCGGCGCGATCTTCCGATCCGGCGCCGCCCTCGGCTTCGACGCGGTGCTCCTCGCGCCGCGCTGCGCCGACCCGCTCTACCGGCGCTCGATCAAGGTGGGCATGGGGGCGGTGTTCAGCACGCCGTGGACCCGCCTGCCCGACTGGTACGACGCCCTGCCGGAGCTGTCGCGGCGCGGGTTCACCACCGTCGCCCTCACCCTCTCGGCGGACTCCGTGCCGATCGAGGAGGCCGTCGACGGCGTCGACCGGCTCGCCCTCGTCCTGGGCTCGGAGGGGCACGGGCTCTCCGCGCGCTGGGAGGGCGCCGCCGACCGCCGCGCGATCATCCCGATGCAGGCCGGCATCGACTCGCTCAACGTCGCCGCGGCGAGCGCGGTGGCCTGCTACGTCGCGGCGCGTCGCTGACCCCGGCGCCCCCGTCGGTGCCGGTCCCCGTGCCGCCCTCCGTGACGGTCCCGTGGACCACGCGGTGCCGCAGCCGCCGGGCGACCACGACGACCAGCGCCACCGCGAGCAGGACGTAGACGACGTTGCCGATGCTGCCGACGTACGCCTCGACGCGGTGCCACTGCGCGCCGAGCTCGTAGCCGGCGAGGATCAGGGCGGCGTTCCACACCAGGCTGCCGGCCGTCGTGTAGAGGCAGAACGTCGCCAGGGGCATCCGGTCCACGCCCGCCGGGATCGAGACCAGGCTGCGCACCCCCGGCACGAGCCGGCCCACGAACACCGCGGTCCGTCCGTGGTCGCCGAACCACGACACCGCCTTGCGCACGTCGCGGGCGTGCATCAGCGGCACCCGGTCGGCGAGTGCGCAGATCCGGTCGAGCCCCCAGGCCGCGCCGAGCCAGTAGAGCAGGAGCGCGCCGGCCAGCGACCCCGCCGTCGCCCACGCGATCGCGGCGACGAGCCCGTAGTGGCCCTGGCTCGCCGTGTAGCCGGCGAGCGGCAGCACCAGCTCGCTCGGGACGGGCGGGAACACCGTCTCGAGCGCCGTGGCCAGCCCGACGCCGGGCGAGCCGACGGTCCGCATGACCAGCACGACCCAGTCGAGCACCGCGTCCATGGTTCCCCCGTCAGCCGCGCCGGCGAAGGGCCTCGTGGAGCACGATGGAGCCGGCGACCGCCGCGTTCAGCGACGAGGCGCTGCCGACCATCGGGATGCTCACGATGTCGTCGCAGGCCGCACGCCAGCCCGAGGAGATGCCGTGCGTCTCGTTGCCGACCACGATCACGACGCGGCCGTCGAGCGGTGCGTCGGCGAGGGCAGTGCCGTGCTCGTCGGTGCCCACGATCCGGTAGCCGTTGGTGTGGGCGTGGTCCACGACCGGGCCGTGCGCGGGGACCCGGAGGACGGTCAGGGCGAACAGCGAACCGGTGCTCGCCCGGACGGCCTGCGGGTCGTAGGGGTCCGCGGCGTGGCCGGTGACCACGAGGGCCGAGGCGCCGAAGGCGTCCGCGGACCGGGCGAGCGTCCCGATGTTGCCGGGGCTGGCCGGCCGGTCGAAGACCACGACGGGCCCGTGCGGCCGCGCGGACTCGCCGAGCCGGGCGACGCCGTCCTCGGGCATCTCGACGACGGCCACCAGCTCGGCGCCCTCCTCGCGGCCGCTGAGCCGGGCATGGAGGTCGGGCGCGAGCACCACGCGCTCGGCGTCGGTCGTCGCCCACAGGTCGTCCGACCAGGCCGAGCCCGGCCCGTCGGCCCGCAGCAGGGCCCGGACGGTCCAGCCCTCCTCGACCGCACGGGTGATCGGGCGGACGCCCTGCACCAGGAACTCCCGGTTACGGTGCCGCTTCGTGCGGTTGGTCAGCAGCGCCTCCCACTGCTGGAAGCGGGCGTTCTCCCGCGTGATCCTCAGGTCCTGCATGTCGGGCGGCCGCTCACTCGGCGGGCCAGGTGAGCGGGTAGTCCTCGGCGGCGGCGTCGTGCTTCTTGGTCAGTCGCTTGCGCGACTTCGCCGACAGGCGGTCGCCGAACACCGTGCCGAGGGTGTGGTCGGTCTCGTGCTGGAGGCAGCGGGCGAGCAGCCCGTCGCCCTCGAAGCTCACCGGCTCGCCGTCCAGCCCGGTGCCGTCGACGCGCGCGCGGTCGGGACGTGCGCAGGGCTCGAAGGACCCCGGGAACGACAGGCAGCCCTCGTCGTCGTCCTCGAGGTGGCGCTCCTTGCCCTCGGGGAGGGTGAGCACGGGGTTGCAGACCACGCCGACAGTGCGCTCGCCGCTGTCGTCGGGACAGTCGAAGACGAACATCGCGACGTCCTCGCCGATCTGGCAGGCGGCGAGCCCCACCCCGTCGGCGGCGTACATCGTGGCGACCATGTCGGCGGCCAGCGTCGCGAGCGCGTCGTCGTACGACGTCACGGGAGCTTGTGGCCGGTGCATGACGGGCGTGCCCCACCGCGTGATGGGACGGACCGTGCCACCCTCGGGGAGTGGGCCGTGCGGCGCCCGGACATCGGGGTGGACGGTCTGCTCGTCGTCGGGCATGCGGTGGATCCTAGCGAGGTGGTGGGGGAGTGATTGGCAGCACGGGTCGGCCTCTGGCGAAAGGTGTAACTCAGAGTTACAGTTTCGTCATGTCCATCATGAACAGCCTCCGGCCGGGCGGGCGCCACGGGTTGTCCTCCCGGGAGACCCGCGACCCCATCGGCCTCGCCGTCGCCGCCGTGAACCGGCTGGCGCAGAGCGACCTCATCGACCGCGTCGGCCTGCGGCGCCAGACCGAGCACGTCGTCTACTCGACCACCCGCAACGGCTTCCGGGTGGCGACGGCCGCCGGGCGGACCTTCGCCCGGGCGGGGCGTCGCACCGACGGCGAGCGGCCGGCCCCGGCGGCCTCCCGCGGCGTCTTCGACCTGACCCCCACCGAGGACGAGCAGATGCTCGTCGACGTGGTCGCCGAGCTGGCGGCCGAGGTGCTGCGCCCGGCCGCCGCCGACGCCGACGAGGCGTGCGCCGCCCCCGTGGAGGTCCTCCGCGCGGCACAGGAGGTCGGCCTGCCGGGGCTCGGGGTGCCGGAGTCCCTGGGCGGCATCATGGAGGAGCGCTCGGCGATGGCCGGCACGCTGGTCGCCGAGGCGCTGGCGAAGGGTGACATGGGCCTCGCCGTCGCCACGCTCGCGCCGGGTGCGGTCGCCACGGCCATCGGCCTCTGGGGCACGGAGGCCCAGCAGCAGACCTACCTGCCCTCGTTCACCGGTGACGACGTCCCGGTGGCCGCACTGACCATCGCCGAGCCGACGGTCCTCTTCGACCCGTTCGCCCTGTCGACCACGGCGCTGCGCGACGGCGACGACTTCGTGCTCGACGGCGTGAAGTCCGCCGTCGTGCGCGGCGCCGAGGCCGAGCTGTTCGTGGTCGCGGCGTCGCTCGACGGCACCCCGGCGCTCTTCCTCGTGGAGTCCGGCGCCGAGGGCCTCGAGGTCGAGGCCGACCCCTCGATGGGCGTGCGCGCCGCCGGCCTCGCGCGCCTGCACCTCACCGGCGTACGCGTCGGGGCCGAGGCGCTGCTCGGCGACACCGACGGGACGGCCTACACCGAGTGCGTACGTCTCTCGCGGCTCGCCTGGTGCGCCCTCGCGGTCGGCACGGGCCAGGCCGTGCTCGACCACGTCAAGGAGTACGTCAACGAGCGCGAGGCGTTCGGCGAGCCGATCAGCCACCGGCAGTCGGTCGCGTTCATGGTCGCCGACATCGCCATCGAGCTGCAGGCGATGCGCCTGCTCACCTGGAAGGCGGCCTCGCGGGCCGCCCGCGGCCAGGACTTCGCCCGCGAGGTCGGCCTGGCCCGCCAGCTGTGCACCGAGAAGGGCATGCGCATCGGCCTCGACGGCGTGCAGCTCCTCGGTGGGCACGGCTTCGTGAAGGAGCACCCGGTCGAACGGTGGTACCGCGACCTGCGGGCCGTCGGCGTGATGGAAGGCGCGGTGATGATCTGATGGCGATCAACCTCGAGACCCCGAAGAAGCATGCGGCGCTCATCGACCAGGCCCACCAGCTGGCGATGAACATGCTGCGCCCGATCTCCCGCAAGTACGACCGCGCCGAGCACGAGTACCCCAAGGAGCTCGACATGCTCGCCGCGCTGATCGACGGCGTCAGCGAGACCGGCGCGACCAGCGGCGCCGGCGCCGGCGGCGTACGACGTGACGAGCGCGCGGCGGACGACGGCACCGTCCGCAACGGTGCCAACCTCGCCTCGGTGCTCTCGATCGCCGAGATGTGCTGGGGCGACACCGCGCTGCTGCTGTCCATGCCGCGCCAGGGCCTGGGCAACTCGGCCATCGCGTCGGTGGCCAACGACGAGCAGCTCGAGCGCTACAAGGGCACGTGGGCGGCGATGGCGATCACCGAGCCCGGCACCGGCTCGGACTCCGCCAACATCACCACCACGGCAGTCAAGGACGGCGACGAGTACGTCATCAACGGGGAGAAGATCTACGTCACCTCCGGCGACCGTGCCGACAGCGTCGTCGTGTGGGCGACCCTCGACAAGGAGCTCGGCCGGGCCGCGATCAAGTCGTTCCTGGTCCGCAAGGACAACCCCGGGCTCAAGGTCGAGCGGCTCGAGCACAAGCTCGGGATCCGCGCGTCCGACACCGCAGCGATCACGTTCACCGACTGCCGCGTGCCGGCCGAGGACCTCCTCGGCTCCCCGGAGATCGACACCAGATCGGGCTTCGCGGGCGCGATGGCGACCTTCGACAACACCCGACCGCTGGTCGCCGGCATGGCCGTGGGGTGCGCCCGCGCGTCCCTCGACCTCACCCGCGACCTGCTCGAGCAGGCGGGTGTCGTCATCGACTACGACCGGCCCGCCCAGAGCCAGTCGGCCGCGGCGGCGAAGTTCCTCCAGCTCGAGGCCGACTGGGAGGGCGCGCAGCTGCTGATGATGCAGGCGGCCTGGATGGCCGACAACCGCTTGCCCAACTCGCTGGAGGCCTCGATGGCCAAGGCGAAGGCGGGCCGCGTCGGCTCCGACGTGACGCTGTCCTGCGTCCAGCTGTGCGGCACCCTCGGCTACAGCGAGGCCGAGCTGCTGGAGAAGTGGGCCCGCGACTCCAAGATCCTCGACATCTTCGAGGGCACCCAGCAGATCCAGCAGCTGATCGTGGCCCGCCGCGTCCTCGGCCTCACCAGCTCCGAGCTGAAGTAGCCGCCGACGCCGGGTCGTCATGACGCCACCTCGTCCTGGTGGTTGAGGTGCGAGCGCAGCGAGCCTGAGCCGGTGGTTGAGGTGCGAGCGCAGCGAGCCTCGAAACCACACGAACGTGCGTGGTCTCGAGGCTCGTCGCTGGCGCTCCTCGCACCTCGACCACCGGGTGGTCACGACGAAGCCCCTCCCGGAGGTCCCGAGAGGGGCTTCGTGCGCAGATCAGGAGACGTTCTTGAAGGGGTCGTGCTCGGCGAGGAGCTTGTCGACGCGGGCCTGGTCGAGGCGGTGGAAGACCCGCTGGTCCTCCTGGGCGTCGCGCACGACCTTGGCGAGCGTGAACGTCGAGGTCGTCAGGTAGAGCGTGCCGAGGGCGAGGAACCCCTTGATCCACGGGTCGGCGCTCATGAAGTAGATGGCGACCAGCATGGCGAACAGGGCGGCGCCGAACGAGATGGCGGCCTGGGCGGCGAAGGCGGCGGTGTTCTTGGCGGTGGAGTCGTTCTTGGAGGTCATGGCAGCAGCGTGCTCGCGGCGCGGGCCGAGGGGATCTGCGCGACTACCCGATCGGTGCTGAGTACGAGCACCCGATCCGCACCGGTACGTTCGGACCATGCCCGACCTGCCAGCCGACGCACCCCACATGTCGCCCGAGGAGTTCCGCCGCCAGGGTCATGCGGCCATCGACTGGATCGCCGACTACTGGGCCTCCCTCGACGAGCTGCCCGTGCGCTCCCAGGTCGCCCCCGGTGGCGTACGACGTCAGCTGCCCGCGTCGGCCCCGGAGGACGGCGAGCCGTTCGACGCCGTGCTGGCCGACCTCGACCGGGTCGTCGTACCCGGGCTGACGCACTGGCAGCACCCGCGCTTCTTCGCGTACTTCCCGGCCAACTCGTCCCCCGCCGCGATCCTCGGGGACCTGATCTCCAGCGGCATCGGGGCCCAGGGGATGATCTGGGCGACCAGCCCGGCCGTGACCGAGGTCGAGCAGGTGGTGCTGGACTGGTTCGCCGAGGCGCTCGGGCTGCCGGCGGCGTTCCGCAGCGACGGGCCTGGCGGCGGCGTCATCCAGGACACCGCGTCGACGGCGACGTTCACCGCGCTGCTCTCCGCGCTGCACCGCGCGAGCGGGGGAGAGGCACGCGTCCACGGCGTCGGCGTCCAGGGGTGGCGCGTCTACGGCTCGACCCAGGCCCACTCGTCGCTGGTGAAGGCTGCGATGATGGCCGGGCTGGGCGAGGACGCCGTGAGGACCATCGACGTCGACCCGGCCACCCAGGCCATCGACGTCGGTGCGTTGCGCGCCGCGATGGTCGAGGACGTGGAGGCGGGGCTGCGCCCGGTCATGGTCCACGTCGCGTCGGGCAGCACCTCGACGGGAGCGATGGACGACATCGCGGCCGTGGCCGAGGTCGTGCGCGAGTGGGGCGTGTGGCTGCACGTCGACGCCGCATGGGCCGGCGTCGCCGCCGTCTGCCCCGAGCACCGCGACCACCTCGCCGGGGTCGAGGCGGCCGACTCGTTCGTCACCAACCCCCACAAGTGGCTGCTCACGACGTTCGACTGCAGCACCTTCTGGGTGCGCGAGCGCGCCGCGCTCACCGGCGCGCTCTCGATCCTTCCCGAGTACCTCCGCAACGCAGCCACCGCGTCGGGCGAGGTCGTCGACTACCGCGACTGGCACCCCCAGCTCGGCCGCCGCTTCCGGGCGATCAAGCTGTGGGCGGTGCTCCGCACCTACGGCCTCAGCGGGCTGCGGGCCCACGTCCGCAGCGGGGTCGCGCTGGCCGAGCACGTGGCCGACCTCGTGCGCGCGGACGACCGCTTCGAGCTGGTCACCGAGCCGGCGCTCTCGCTGGTCGTCCTCCGGCTGCGGTCCGGCGACGAGCAGACGCTCGCGGCGATGGAGGCGGTCAACGCGTCCGGCGAGGCCTACCTCAGTCACACGACGGTCGACGGACGGGCGGCGATCCGGTTCGCCGTCGGCAGCTGGCGCACGACGGTAGCGGACGTGGACCGGACCTGGCGGGCACTGCAGGAGGCCGCAGCCGTGCACGGCTGAGGCCGTGACGGCGCCCGACCCGGTGTCCGCGCCTGCGTAGACTCCGGCCAGTGCAGTTCCTCCACGACACCCCGGGCCACGACCTCACCTACGACGACGTCTTCATGGTCCCGCGCCACTCCTCCGTCGCCAGTCGCTACGACGTCGACCTGGCCACCTCGGACGGCACCGGCGCCACCCTGCCGCTGGTCGTCGCCAACATGACCGCGATCGCCGGCAGGAGGATGGCCGAGACGGTCGCCCGCCGCGGCGGCATCACCGTCATCCCGCAGGACATCCCGATCCCGGTCGTCGCCGACGTGGTGGCGTGGGTGAAGCAGCGCCACCGGGTGTTCGACACCCCGATCGAGCTGCGCCCCGACCAGACCGTCGCCGAGGCGCTGTCGCTGATCCCCAAGCGCGCCCACAAGGCCGCCGTCGTGGTCGAGGACGGTCGACCGGTCGGCGTGGTCTCCGAGACGGACTGCGCAGAGGTGGACCGCTTCGCCCAGGTCCAGGCCGTGATGAACCGCTCCGTGGTCACCGTCGCAGCGAGCACCGAGCCGCGCGAGGTCTACGACGCGATCGAGCGCGCCAAGGCGCCGCTCGCCGTCGCGGTGTCCGAGGCCGGCGAGCTGGTCGGCGTGCTGACCCGCCTCGGCGCGCTGCGCGCGACGCTCTACACGCCGGCCGTCGACGACGCGGGCCGGCTTCGGATCGCCGCGGCCGTCGGGGTCAACGGCGAGGTCAAGGAACGCGCTGCCGACCTGCTCGAGGCGGGCGTCGACTGCCTCGTGGTGGACACCGCGCACGGTCACCAGGACCGGATGGTCCAGGCCCTGCAGGCCGTCCGGGCGCTGTCGCCCGAGGTCCCGGTCGCGGCCGGCAACGTCGTGTCGGCCGAGGGCACCCGCACGCTCATCGAGGCGGGCGCCGACATCGTCAAGGTCGGGGTCGGCCCGGGTGCGATGTGCACCACCCGGATGATGACGGGCGTCGGGCGCCCGCAGTTCTCCGCGGTCCTCGAGTGCGCGACCCAGGCCCGCGAGCTCGGCAGGCACGTGTGGGCCGACGGGGGAGTACGACACCCGCGCGACGTCGCGCTGGCCCTGGCCGCCGGGGCCTCGTCGGTGATGATCGGCTCGTGGTTCGCCGGGACCCACGAGTCCCCGGGCGACCTCATGCACGACGCGGACGGCCGCCCCTTCAAGGTGTCATTCGGCATGGCCTCGGCCCGTGCGGTGGCCAACCGCACCGCGGCCGAGTCGTCGTACGACCGGGCCCGCAAGGGCCTCTACGAGGAGGGCATCTCGTCCTCGCGGATGTACCTCGACCCCGACCGCCCGGGCGTGGAGGACCTCATCGACCAGATCTGCTCCGGGGTGCGGTCCTCCTGCACCTACGCCGGCGCCAGCGACCTCGCGCAGTTCCACGAGCGCGCGCTCGTCGGTGTCCAGTCCGCGGCCGGCTTCCACGAGGGGCGGCCCCTCGAGAAGTCCTGGTGACGGACGTGCGCGATCTCGACCACGTGTTCGTGATGACCTACGGCAGGTCGGGCTCGACCCTGCTGATGGGCATCCTCAACTCGATCCCCGGCTGGCTGCTGCGGGGGGAGAACCGCCACGCCATGCGGCACCTCTACGACTTCCACCGCAGTGGGCTCGCCGAGAAGGCGCGCGTCGACCCGCGCCGGGCGAGCCAGCCCACCCACCCGTGGTTCGGCATCGAGGGCTTCCCCGAGATCGCGTCCCTCCAGCACATCCGCGCCCTCGCCGAGGCGACGCTGCTGCGCCCCGAGCACGACACGCGGGTCAGCGGCTACAAGGAGATCCGCTGGTACGACGCCGACCTGCCCGAGTACGTCGAGTTCCTGCGCCAGGTGTTCCCGGGGGCGCGGTTCGTCGTCAACACCCGCAACGTGGACGACGTGGCGGCGAGCAACTACTGGACCCACAAGGACGACCCCCTCTCGCAGGTGCGGGCGATCGAGGAGAAGATCCTCACGACCGCGGAGGGCCTCGGCGACGCGGCCTACCGCGTCCACTACGACGACTACGTCGCCGACCCCGGGGTGCTGCGCGGGCTCTTCGACTGGCTCGGTGAGGTCTACGACCAGAACCGCATCGAGGCGGTCATGGCCACCCCGCACTCGCGCATCGGCAAGCACCGGGACGCCGAGTGACGCCACACGTGCTGGTCGTCTCCGCCACCGCGGCCGAGGCCGCGCACGTCCCGGCCGACCTGCCCCTGGTGATCACCGGCCTCGGGAAGGTCGCGGCCGCCGTCACGACCGCGCGTGCCCTGGCGGCGTACGACGACCTCGCCGGCCTCACGGTGGTCAACATCGGCACGGCCGGCGCCCTCCGTCCCGGGCTGTCCGGGGTGTTCGAGCCGGGCACGGTGCTCAACCACGACCTGAGCGCCGACGTGGTCCGCGCCCTCGGCTACGACCCGCAGGAACGCCTCGAGGTGGGGGAGTCGGAGGTGGTGCTGGCGACCGGCGACGTGTTCGTGAGCGACCCGGCCGTGCGCGACGCCCTGGCCGAGCGGGCCCACCTCGTCGACATGGAGGGGTACGCCGTCGCGTACGCCTGTCGCGACCTCGGCGTGCCGGTCCGGCTCGTCAAGCACGTCTCCGACGCGGCGGACGAGTCGGCCCTCGACTGGTCGAGCCTGGTCGAGTCGTCGGCGCGCGTGCTCGGGGAGTGGCTGCGGGCCGAGGTCCTGTACCGGCACGGCTGAGCACGGGACCTCAGGCGGGCCGGGGTGACACCCTCGATACTCGCCCCATGGTGACGACACGTTCGACGTCGGTGACCGCCTCGACCGTGGTGGCGCTGCTCGCGCCGCCGGCGGCCTGGGCGGCGTGGATCTCGTGGAGCGACGGGAAGGCAGGAGACGCCCAGCACGTGGCCTGGTTCGCCACCGTGGCGGTGGGCTGCGTGCTCGCCGGCGCCCTTGCGCCCCGCGGCGCTCGGCTGCTGTGGCCGGCGGCGGCCGCGGTGCTGTCCACCCTCGTCACCCTCTTCCTCTGGTGGTCGAGCGAGGACGAGAGCGGACTGTTCCTCGTCGGCCTCGTCATCGCGGCGCCCCTGGTGGTGGCGGCGTCGCTGCCCTTGCTGCTCCTGGGGCAGGCGCTGGCGTCGCTCGGGCGTCGCGGGGGAGCGTCGTCAGCGTGAGGTGTTGGCCGTCCGTCCCTTGGTGACGCCGACGAAGGCCTGGGTGACCTCGTCGTCCCGGTCGACCTGCCACACCAGGGCGACGGTGGTCGGCTCGAGGTCGGAGACGACCCGGGTCACGACGTCCTTGCGCTGGTGCAGTCGCGCGACGGACATCGGGAGGATGACCACCCCGGTGCCGGCGGCGACCGTCTCGATCGCCTCCTGCTCGGTCATCGGCGGCCAGTCGAGCTGCTCGGCGGTGGGCGTCCACCCGCTCGGGTGCGGACGGACGAGCTGCTCGTCGACGAGGTCGGCCGTGGTGACCTCCTCGTCGGCGGCCGCGAGGACGTGCTCCTTGGACGCGACGGCGACCGGCAGCTCGTCGTAGAGGCGCACCTGGTGCAGCCCCTCGCGGTCGACCGGGAGGCGCACGATGGCCATGTCGAGGGTGCCGTCGCGCACGCCGTCGAGCTGGTCGGCCTCCGTCACCGGCACGAGCTCCAGCGGCTCGCGCCGGCGCTCGCGCCAGTGGCGCGCCCACTTGTCCGGGGTCGCGCCGGTGACGAAGCCGATGCGCAGGGGTGCCACCATGTGCCCGACCCTAGGCCGTCAGGCGTCGGGGTCGCGCTCGACGGACAGGATGAAGTCGTCGCCGTGCTCGGTGACACCCGTGATCACGGCGGCCTCGACGGCCTCGAGCGCGTACTTGCGGCGCACGACCATCGGGTCCTGGCCGAGGTCCTTCACGAGGGCGGCCGCGAGGCCGACCATGATCAGCACGAACGGCAGGGCGGCGATCACCGTGATGGTCTGGAGGCCGCTGAGCGCGTCCGCGCCGCCGACGAGCAGCATCACCGCGGCGACCGCGCCGGTGGCGACGCCCCAGAAGGTCACCGTCGGGCGGCTCGGGTGGATGGTGCCGCGCTCGGAGAGCGAGCCCATCACGATGGACGCCGCGTCTGCGCCGGAGACGAAGAAGATCCCGACCAGCACCATCACCGCGATGCTGGAGACGGTCGCCAGCGGGTAGGACTCGAGGGTGGTGAAGAGCTGCTGCTCCAGTCCGCCCGCGCCGGCGATGTCCGTGCCTGCCTGCTGCAGGTCGATCGCGGCGCCACCGAAGATGCAGAACCACACCACGCTGACCAGGCTCGGGACGAGCAGGACGCCGGTGACGAACTGGCGGATCGTGCGACCGCGCGAGATGCGGGCGATGAACATGCCGACGAACGGCGTCCACGACAGCCACCAGGCCCAGTAGAAGACGGTCCAGCTGGACAGCCAGTCGCTGGTCTCGGTGCCCTCGGCCGCGGTGCGGGCCGCCATCATCGGCAGGTCCGCGACGTAGCTGCCGATGGAGGTCGGCACCAGGTTGAGGATGAAGACGGTCGGCCCGACGACGAACACGAACAGTGCCAGCGCGACGGCCAGGACCATGTTGATGTTGGAGAGCCACTGGATGCCCTTGGCGACGCCAGAGACCGCGGAGAGCACGAACGCGGCGGTGAGCACGGCGATGATGCCGACCAGCACGGCGTTGCCGGTGTCGCCCAGGCCGGCGACGATCTGCAGGCCGGACTCGATCTGGAGCGCGCCGAGGCCGAGCGAGGTGGCGGAGCCGAAGAGCGTCGCGAAGATGGCGAACATGTCGATCGCCTTGCCGCCGAGCCCGTGCGCGTGCCGGCCCAGGAGCGGCTCGAAGGCCGAGCTGATCAGCTGGAGGCGCCCCTTGCGATAGACGCCGTACGCCACCGCCAGGCCGACGACGGCGTAGATCGCCCACGGGTGCAGCGTCCAGTGGAACATCGTGGTCGCCATCGCGGTCTGCGCGGCCTCGGGGTTGCCGGGCTCGCCGGTGCCCGGCGGCGGGGTCACGAAGTGGGTGATCGGCTCGGAGACGCCGTAGAACATCAGCCCGATGCCCATCCCGGCGCTGAACATCATCGCGACCCACGAGATGGTCCGGAACTCCGGGTCCTCGTCGTCGCGACCCAGCGGGATGTTGCCGAACTTGCCGAGCGCCAGCCAGATCACGAAGACCACGAAGGCGCTGGAGGTCAGCACGAAGAGCCAGCCCGTGTTCTCCATCGTCCATCCCAGGCCGCTCGCGGAGGCGTCGGCGAGGCTGCCGGTGCTGACGAACCCCCAGACGAGGAACGCCAGGCTGACCACCGCGGTCACGCCGAAGACGAGCTTGTCGAGCCCGGTCTCGCGTGGCGCGCTCGGCTCGATGGCGGCGTCGAGGGCGGGGTGGATGTCGTCGGGTGTGGGCAGGTCGCGTGGGTGTTCGATTCCTGTGGCCATCCGGCGACCACATCAAGAATCTCGGCATCGAGCAACCCGGCGCGCGAGTTCCGCGCTGGCGGTGAGACAAGGCCCACAGGGGTGGTACGTGCGGACGCCGGGCAGTGGCACTGTGGACACGGAGGTGCACCATGGCGCAACACCTGTCCCAGACCTTCGACCCCGCACTCCACGAGCCGGGCTCGGTGGCGGCCGGAGGCGGCTGCTCCTACCACGCCGGGGCGGGTGGCCGGCCGGACGACTGCGCGCGAGGCCGTCGTGTCCTTCGAGGACGGCGCGGGCGGCTGGTCGTCCGGCTGCCGGCTGGCGCTGGAGGAGCTCGTCGAACGTGGGGAGATCGAGCCGCTCGGCCAGGGGGCCTAGGGCGCGTCAGGCGCCGTTGGACGCCTCGTGCCAGTCCCAGTGCGCCTGGCGGTAGAGCTCGTCCGGGGCGACGAGCGAGCCGCACACGCGGCACACCGGACCCGGCCCGGCCCCCTCGTCGAACATGTCGACCATCCCCTGCGCGGCGCTGTCCCCGTCTCCCTGGCTCATCTGCTCACGATAGGTCGGGCGTGGCGGGCGGACCAGCCTCGGCTTCCCCGGGCTTGCCGGCCTCCGCGTAGGAGCGCACGACCGAGATGTTGAGCGGGAAGTCCACGGGGACGTGCCGGAAGAGCAGGGCGCCGGCGGTCGCCGCCGCGCCGACGACCTCGCGCGTGACGGCCTCGGCCAGCTCGGCGGGACAGTGCACCACCACCTCGTCGTGCAGGAAGAACACGAGGTGGGGACGAGCCTCGAGCGACCCGGTGCCGCCGAGCTCCCAGAGCCGGTTGCGGAGCTCGGCGATCCAGCACAGCGCCCACTCCGCGCCCGTGCCCTGCACCACGAAGTTCCGGGTGAACCTGCCGTACGCGCGCCGGTGCCGGTCCTGCTGGTTGAGGTCGGCCGGCGGGCCGTCGGGCGACTCGTCCCATGATCCGCCGAGCGCGGGACACCCGCGCCCCAACAACGTGCGCACGACCTGGCCGCGCTCGCCCGCGCGGGCGGCGTCCTCGACCAGGCCGAACGCCTGCGGGTAGCGCCGGGTCAGCCCGGCGACCATGCGACCGCTCTCGCCGCTGGTGGCGCCGTACATCGCACCGAGCAGGCCGAGCTTGGCGTCCTGACGGCTTCCCACGGCCCCGGCGTCGACCATGCCCTGGTAGAGGTCGGCCCCGCGCGCGGCGCGGGCGAGCTCACGGTCGCCGCTCATGCCCGCGAGCACCCGCGGCTCGAGCTGGGCGACGTCGGCCACGACCAGGACCCATCCCTCGTCGGCCACCGCGGCGGAGCGGACCTGGACGGGGAACGACAGGGCGCCGCCGCCGTTGGAGGACCAGCGACCGGTGGCCGAGCCGGCGGGTTGGTAGGACGGCCGGAACCGTCCGTCGCTGACCCACTGGTCGATCCACGCCCAGCCGTTGTTCTGGAAGAGGTGGGCGAGCTGCTTGTAGCGCAGCAGCGGCTCGACCACCGGGTGGTCGACCCGGCGCAGGGTCGAGGCCCGGGTGTCGGGCACCTCCACCTCGGCGCGACGCAGTGCCGCGAGGAGCTCGGGCCGGGAGTCGGGGTTGAGGCCCGGGGCGTGCAGGAGGCGTCGTACGTCAGCGGTGAGCTCCTCGAGGAGCCTCGGCCGGGCGCCGCGCGGCGGCCGGGGGCCGAGCCGCTCCTCGAGCAGCTGCTCGTGCACGTCGACGCGCCACGGCACGCCGGCGTGGGTCATCTCGGCGGCGGCGAGCGCGCCGGCCGACTCGGCCGCCAGCAGCAGCCGGAGGCGTACGGCGTCGGGCGAGGCGGCGACCGCCGCGAGCTGCCGGTCGTCCTCCACGTCCGCCCGGAGGTGCTCGGCCGTGTCGTCCGCGCTGAACAGCGCCGGGTCGGCCGGCACCGCCGG
The DNA here is from genome assembly GCF_031844425.1 of Microbacterium sp. ARD31. Taxonomy (NCBI): domain Bacteria; kingdom Bacillati; phylum Actinomycetota; class Actinomycetes; order Micrococcales; family Microbacteriaceae; genus Microbacterium; species Microbacterium sp. ARD31. The sequence goes on along the minus strand of NZ_JAUZVE010000028.1, from coordinate 44,845 downwards.
TCCGAGGTGGTCCCACGTCTCGGAGTCGGCGCCCCGGAGGAGCCGGCCGTCGACGGCGGGCGCCCGGCGCAGCACGGCGCGGCACAGGCGGAGGTCGTGGCAGCGCCGCACCCGCACCCCGGCCGCGAGCAGCAACGGGTACCAGCGCGCCGTGTCGTCCCACACCCACCGCGGTGCGTCGCGGGCCTCGCGGTCGCCCACCAGGCCCGGCAGGTCGGCGAGCAGGACCTCCACGTCGCCGGCCGCGTCCGTGACCAGGACACGCTCACCCGGCAGGCGGGAGAGGTGGACGCGGGTCATGGAGGACAGCCTCGCCGACCGCACCGACGGTCGCTGCGCTCCCGTGCCGTTTGGGGCGATGCCTTGTGCCTCCCGGAAGATGGTGGCGTGCTGCACCGACATCCGTTCCTCAGCCTGCTGACCCTCCTCTACCTCGGGTTCGTGGGCCTGGTGACGCTGACCCCCGCCGAGGACCAGCCCGACTACCAAGACCTCGCGCTGCGCGTCCTCGCCCGGCTCGAGCGCTATCCCGAGCTCGATGCGCTGACGAGCCGGCTGAACGTCGACCGCATCGAGTTCCTGGCCAACATCGGGCTGTTCGTCCCGCTCGGGGTGTTCCTGCTGCTGCTCGTGGGATCGCGGCTCTGGCTGGTCGCGCTCGCCGCCGGCATCGTGCTGACGTCGATGATCGAGAGCGTGCAGCGCTCGATCCCCGGCCGGGTCTCCGACCCCCGCGACGTCGCCGCGAACTCCATCGGCATGTTCGTCGGCATCGCCCTGGCCCTCCTGCTCACCCTGCCGGCCTCGCTGCGGAGGCGGCGCGAGCGTGAGGCGCGGCGGGCGGCCGCCTAGTCCTCAGGCGCGGAGCGTGCCGCCCCAGGCGCGCGCCCGCTCGACCTCGCCGTCGAGCAGCGGGCCGGGCGTGTCCTCGACGTAGAACGACTCGGTGCCGACGACCCGGCCGACGTGCCCGTGCGACACGCTCCGGGCCGCGCCCCGCGCCGCCGAGCCCGGCAGCCGCCGGACCGACGAGGCCCTCGTGTCGAAGGTCGCGACGTCGAGGCCGGGGACCGGCGCCAGCTCCGCCAGCCACTCGCGGATCCCGGTCTCCTCGTGGCCCGGCCGGCCTCCCTGCTTGACGGCGTCGCGGCGGGTGGTGGCCCGGGTCATCCCGAAGGCGTGCGTCGGTCCACCGACCACGAGCAGGTCGACGTCGTGGGGGAGTGGCGTGGGGGCGTCGGCGACGCCCACGACCTCCACGGGCCCTCCGATGCCGTCCGCGACGGCGCGGGCGACCGTCTCGGTGTTGCCCCAGTAGGACTCGAAGACGACGAGCGTGGACATGGCTGGCTCCTCAGTGCGGTGGTGGGGTGAACGACGACAGCCACCGGCTGGCGAGCCAGCCGCTGACGGCGAGCAGGACGATGCTGGGGCCGGCGTCCGGACCGAGGTGCACCTCTGTCGAGGTGACGAGCGCGACCACCGGACCCGCCCAGAGGGCGGTGAACAGGGTCACGACCTTGATCAGGGCCACGACCGCCAGCGGGGGCCCGGCGGGTCGGTCGCGCAGCAGCAGCACGCCGACGGCGACGATCGCCGGCAGCACGATCGCGAGGTCGAGCCAGAAGACCGGGTAGGGGGTACCGCCCACGCCCTCGGGGTCCGGGCGCGCGCCACCCAGCGCGAACGGCAGGAGCGTGGAGAGCCACAGTCCGGCGAACAGGACGCCGGTCGTCACGAGCATCCACCCGGTGCCACGGACCAGTCCCCGCGAGGCGGCGCTGGTCGGCACGGCCTGCACCGCCACGCGCGCCAGCCCGGCCGCCAGCCCGGCGACCGACAGCGCGACGATGACGACGTACACCAGGAAGGCGCGGTTCATCGGGACGCCGGTGACGTAGATGAGGTAGCTGTAGGCGAGGTAGCCGAGCAGGCCGAGGCGGGCGAGGTCGGCGGCCGGCGACAGCATCGGCCGCCGGACCAGCCAGAGGAGCAGGACGGCCACGACGAGGCTGCACGCGTCCTGCGCGCGGGCGCCGAGGACGGTGGCCTCCGGCAGCGAGCGGTACGGCGTCTCGGCGAGGAGGCCGTAGGCGGAGGCCGCCACGACGGCGGTGGCCAGCGCCAGCGTCGACCCGAGCAGGACGGGCGTGCGGCGCAGGCCACCGGCGACGAGGACCACCTCCGGCGGCGCGGGCCCGTCCGGCACCGCTGCAGGTGCTCCGGCCAGGGTCGTCCAGTCGGCCCGGGCAGCAGGTAGGAGAAGGGCGAGCGCGGGCAGGCTCCACGTCCAGATGCCGAAGCCGAACGCCATCAGCAGGACGTGGAAGGCGATCACCCCGACCCACCCGGCGCGGGCGGCACGTCCGCCACGGAGCAGGAGCAGGCCGAGGACCAGCTCACCGCCGGCGAGCAGCAGGAACCACACCCGGGCGTGCGGCATCACGAGGTCGTGCCAGGTGGTGGTGACGAACGACCAGTAGGCACCGTCGGCGAACGGGCGGTAGGTCTGCGGGTCGGCGGCCACGATGCCGGCGTTGATGCCGGCCATGACGAGGAAGAAGCCGCCCACGAGGCGACGTACGACCGCGGCGCGCGGCGCGCTGCAGACGGGCCCGCGCAGGCTCGGGCTGCGCTCGATCGTGGTGCTCATGCGGCCACCCGCCTTCCTGCTCCCAGCCTCCAGCGAGGAGGCGCCGGGCGGCAGGGGCGAGGTGCCACGGGCTCCGGGACCAAGGTCCCGGAGATCTCACGGGGTCAGCGGCCCGCGAGCCACTCCTCGTAGGACACCAGCTCGTCGCCGGCGAAGCACCTGCCGTCCGGCACGATGGCTCCGGGCACCTCGAAGGAGCCGAGCACCCGGCAGCGGAACGGCTCCTGCGCGCCGAGGCGGACCGGCGTGCGCCATCCGGTGTCGGTGTGGACCGCGATCTGCACCCAGCCGCCGGCCGGGCACGGGGCGAAGTTGCCCATGTTGCTCACGAGCGCGAATCCGTCCGAGCGCCAGGTCTTGACGACCATCGTCGCGGCCGTGCGGCACCTCGGGCGCGGGTCGTTCGACTTCCAGAGCCGGGTGAGCCTCCGCTCGACGAAGTGCTGGAACGCAGGGGAGGTGCGCGAGATGCGGTCGAGGTGGTCGAGCGTCACGGTGGCGCCGGAGCCCTTGTAGGTCACGGTGCGCACCGACTCGGCGGGAGCAGCGCTCCAGGAGGACGCGGGAGCGAGGAGGCCGACGGCGGCCAGCAGGAGGCAGGTCAGGACGGTGGCGGTGCGGCGCATGGGCGACTCCCGGGAGCGTGGCCGCGGGTCGGCCAGTCGTACTACAGACGCGGCCCGGCCCTTGCAGGTTGCGCCGGAGAAGCAGAGAACCCCAGGTCGATGACCTGGGGTTCTTCCCTGTGTCCGAGGGGGGACTTGAACCCCCACGCCCTAATACGGGCACTAGCACCTCAAGCTAGCGCGTCTGCCAATTCCGCCACCCGGACGAGTGCTGGAGAACAGTAGCAAAGCCGCTCGGCACCGACGAATCGGGGCTGGTGCTTGCTCGTGGGGCAGGATGGACGGCATGGAACAGGCGCCCGGACAGAGCCCAGAGGACCGCTCCTACGACCCCGCTGCGGAGGTCGTCGACCTGTGCCAGCAGCTCATCGCCATCGACACCTCGAACTACGGCACCGACGAGGGACCGGGGGAGCGCAAGGCCGCGGAGCACGTCGCCACCCTGCTCGACGAGGTCGGCATCGAGGCGCAGGTCATCGAGGGCCGCCCCGGCCGGGCGAACGTCGTGGCGCGGTGGGGAGGCGGCGACGGACGCCCGCCGCTGCTGCTGCACGGCCACCTCGACGTCGTACCCGCCGAGGCGTCGGACTGGCAGGTCGACCCCTTCAGCGGGGAGATCAAGGACGGCCACGTCTGGGGTCGCGGCGCGGTCGACATGAAGGACTTCGACGCGATGCTGCTCAGCGTCGTGCGTGCCCGGGCAGCGGCGGGCGCAGTGCCCGACCGCGAGCTCGTCCTCTGCTTCACCGCCGACGAGGAGGCGGGCGGCCACCACGGCGCCGGCGTCCTGGTCGACGAGCACGCCGACCTCCTCGCCGACTGCACGGAGGCCGTCGGCGAGGTCGGGGGCTTCTCCGCGACCGTCCGCGGGCGTCGGGTCTACCTGATCGAGGCCGCCGAGAAGGGCATGGCCTGGATGCGCCTGACCGCGCGCGGACGCGCCGGCCACGGCTCGATGATCAACGACGACAACGCGGTCACCCGGCTCGCCGGTGCCGTCGCCCGCATCGGCGCCCACGAGTGGCCGGTGCGGCTGACGCCGACGATGGAGGTGCTGCTCGCGACCATCGGTGAGCTCGCCGGCACCCCCGCCACCCCCGACAACGCCGAGGCACTCGTCGAGGAGTTCGGCGACGCGGCCCGGATGGTCGGCGCGGTCATCCGCAACACCGCCAACCCGACGATGCTGCGCGCCGGCTACAAGACCAACGTCATCCCGACCGACGCCCAGGCCACGGTCGACGGCCGCTTCCTGCCGGGCTACGAGGACGAGTTCTTCGCGACGCTGCGCGAGCTCGCGGGCGAGGGCGTCGAGTTCGAGTTCGAGTCCAAGCAGGACCCGTGGGAGACGCCGTACGACGGTGACCTGGTGTCCGCGATGACGCGCAGCCTCCTGGCGGAGGACCCCGACGCCGTCGTGGCCCCGTACCTCATGAGCGGCGGCACCGACGCCAAGCACTTCCGCCGGCTCGGCATGCGCTCCTACGGCTTCGCGCCGCTGCGGCTGCCCGCCGACCTCGACTTCACCGCGCTCTTCCACGGTGTCGACGAGCGGGTCCCGGTCGATGCGCTCGAGTTCGGTGCGCGGGTCTTCGACCGCTTCCTCGACGACGTCTGAGACGGCGTCCAAGGGCGTCAGCAGCCCACCCAGACCACCTGTCGCCATTGCGTGCCCTCGACGTCGACCTCGGTCCACTGGACGCGCACGGGACCCTCGAGCCCGCGGCCGCTCGGCGGCAGGCAGTCGGGGCGACCGTCCTGGTGCAGCTGGCTCTTGGCGTCGGTCCACGCCACGTCCAGCGGGACCGACACGTCCGACCCGTCGCCGAGGGTGCACTGGATGGTGCGGTCCCCTGACAGGCAGCTGACGGTCTCCGTCCCGGACTGGTCCGCGCGCCACACCGTCACGCCCAGCACACCTGCCGCCAAGGCGAGCGCGGTGACGGAGACGCTCGCGAGCCCCGGTCGGTGTGGACTCCTCGTGGCCGTCGACATGACCGGAGTGTGGCACGTCGGGCACCGCGTGGTGCTCGTTCCGGTCCGCGCCAGTCCTCGTCGTCGTGGCAGCCGACGCCGTCGGGGGCCTCGGAAGTGTTGCGCACGTCACCGACGAGCACCGGTGAGGGAATGCGCGGGGCTGTGGCACAGTTGCCTCCACGAAGAGCAAGCGTGCTCTGGGGGCGGTGAAACTCCGCACCGGCGGTCACAGTCCGCGACCCGGCCACAGCCAGTGGCCGGTTGACCAGGTGGAACTCCTGGACCGACGGTCAAAGTCCGGATGAGAAGCGCACGCAGACGGCTCCGCGTCCCTCGCTCCTGAGGGAGGGCGCGCAGCGTCAACCCGCCCCCCATGAGTCCGCGTCGACGGACCGGAGGCGGAGATGACGACCAGCGAGGCAGAGCGCCGCGCCATGCGGCGTGCCCTCGAGCTCGCGGTGACTCCGGGCGTGCCGCTCGGCCCCAACCCGCGCGTGGGCTGCGTGCTCCTCGCGCCGGACGGTACGACGGTCGCGGAAGGCTTCCACCGCAGGGCAGGCGGCCCGCACGCCGAGGTCGTCGCGCTGGCCGAGGCCGGCGAGGCCGCGCGCGGTGCCACCGCCGTCGTCACCCTCGAGCCGTGCAACCACACCGGCCGGACGGGGCCCTGCAGCGAGGCGCTGATCGCCGCCGGGGTCGCCCGGGTCGTCTTCGCCCAGCCCGACACCAACCCGGTCGCCATCGGCGGCGCCGGACGACTCCGCGACGCCGGGATCGAGGTGGTCGGCGGGGTCATGGTCGAGGAGGCTCGGGCGATCAACCGCACGTGGACCTTCGCGATCGCCCACCAGCGGCCGTTCGTGACGTGGAAGTTCGCGACCACCCTCGACGGCCGGAGCGCGGCGGCGGACGGCACCAGCCGCTGGGTCTCGAGCAGGGCCGCCCGGCTCGACACGCACCGCCTGCGCGCGCTCTGCGACACCATGCTGGTCGGCACGAACACCGTCGCCGTCGACGACCCCGAGCTGACCGTGCGCGACGAGGTGGGCGATCCCCTGCCCCACCAGCCGCTGCGGGCCGTGATGGGGATGCGCGACATCCCGCTCGGGCGCCGCGTCTTCAACGACCGCGCCGAGACGCTGCAGCTGCGCACCCGCGAGCCCCGCGAGGCGCTGGCCACGCTGTTCGCCCTGGACCGCCAGCACGTGTTCCTCGAGGGCGGGCCCACGCTCGCCCGCGCGTTCCTGCAGGCCGACCTGGTCGACGAGGTCGTCGCCTACGTCGCCCCGATGCTGCTCGGTGCCGGGGCGAGCGCGGTCGCCGACCTCGGCATCACCACGATCGCCGACGCCCTGCACCTGCACGTCACCGACGTGACCGTGCTGCAGGGGCACGACGGCGAGGACACCAACGTGCGCCTCACCATGAGCCGCCCATCGAGGAGGAGCTAGATGTTCACCGGAATCGTCGAGGAGCTCGGCACCGTCGCGGAGGTCACCGACCAGGGCGACGCCATCCGGCTCACCGTGGAGGCGTCCACCGTGCTCGAGGGCACCGGTCCCGGCGACTCGATCGCGGTCAACGGCTGCTGCCTGACCGTCTCCGAGCTCGGCCTCGGCCGCTGGTCCGCCGACGTCATGCAGGAGACCCTCGACAAGACGTCGCTCGCCGGCGTCGCCCCCGGTGACCGGGTCAACCTCGAGCGAGCGGTCACCGTCGACAAGCGCCTCGGCGGGCACATCGTCCAGGGGCACGTGGACGGCGTGGGCGAGGTGATCTCCCGCTCGCCCAGCGAGCACTGGGACGTCGTCGAGGTCTCGCTGCCCCCGCACCTCGCCCGCTACCTCGTCGACAAGGGCTCGATCACCGTCGACGGCGTCAGCCTGACCGTCGTCGAGGCCCGGGAGTCCAGCTTCACCGTCAGCCTCATCCCCGAGACCCTCGCCCGTACGACGCTCGGCTCGCGCCGCGTCGGCGACCTGGTCAACCTCGAGGCCGACGTCATCGCCAAGCACGTAGAGAAGCTGCTCGGCGCCTACACCCCCACCCACAGCAAGGAATCGTGATGTCCCTCCTCGAATGGCTGGTCAACGGCACCATCGCCGTGCCCGGCGGCGAGCTCGGCGCCCGTGAGGTGATCGGCAACCTGTTCGGCCTCGCCAGCGCCATCCTCGGCATGAAGCGCCTGGTGTGGGCGTGGCCGATCGGTCTCGTCGGCAACGTCCTGCTCTTCACCGTCTTCGCCACCGGTGAGCTGTCGGGTCACATCGAGGAGCCGCTGTGGGGCCAGGCCGGGCGGCAGGTCTTCTTCGCCGTCGTCTCCGTCTACGGCTGGTGGCGGTGGTCGCAGGTCCGCAAGGCGGGCGGTGCCTCCGACGGCGGCGCCATCGCGCCCCGGTGGGCCACGTGGGGCGAGCGCGGGCAGCTGCTCGCGCTGGGCGTCGTGGGCTACGCGGCGGCCTACGTCCTGCTCACCCAGGTGCTCGGGTCGTGGGGCCCGACGACCGAGGCGTGGATCCTCGCCGGCTCGATGCTGGCGACCTACGGGATGGCGCGCGGCTGGGTCGAGTTCTGGCTGGTGTGGATCCTCGTGGACATCGTCGGCGTGACCACGCTGATCCAGGCGGAGTACTACCCGACGGCCGGCATGTACCTCTTCTACGCCGTCTTCGTGGTGATCGGCTTCGTGGTCTGGCTGCGCGACGCGCGCACCGTCGTCGACACCAGCACCGTGGACGAGGACGAGGCGGTCCCGGCATGAGCGAGGCCCCGACCCGCGTCCGCCTCGACCCCGTCGAACGGGCCGTGGAGGACATCGCCGCCGGCAGGGCCGTGATCGTCGTCGACGACGAGGACCGCGAGAACGAGGGCGACATCATCTTCGCCGCCGCCAAGGCGACGCCGGAGCTGATGGCCTTCACCATCCGTCACTCCAGCGGGGTGATCTGCGTGCCGATGCCGGGCGACATGCTCGAGCGGCTGGAGATCCCGCTGATGACCCCGCACAACAAGGACCGCTTGCGCACTGCGTACACGATCTCGGTCGACGCCCGCGACGGCGTCACCACCGGGATCAGCGCGGCGGACCGCGCCCACACCGCCCGCACGCTCGCCGACTCCGCGACCGAGCCGTGGGAGCTGACCCGGCCGGGCCACGTCTTCCCGCTGCGCTACCGCGACGGCGGCGTGCTCGTCCGGCGCGGGCACACCGAGGCGGCCGTCGACCTGGCCAGGCTCGCCGGGCTGACCCCGGCCGGCGTGCTGGTCGAGGTGGTCAACGACGACGGCACCATGAAGCGCGCCCCCGAGCTGCGCGAGTTCGCCGACGAGCACGGCCTGGCGATGATCTCGATCGAGGACCTCGTCCGCTATCGCCGGCGCCACGAGCGGCACGTCGAGCGGGTGGCCGAGACCCGCCTGCCCACCCGGCACGGAGAGTTCACCGCGTACGGCTACCGCATCACGATCGACGACAGCGAGCACGTCGCCCTCGTCCACGGGGACGTCTCCGGCGACGCGCCCGTGCTCACACGGGTGCACAGCGAGTGCCTCACCGGCGACGTCTTCGGCAGCGAGCGATGCGACTGCGGCCCGCAGCTCGACACCGCGCTGGAGGCGATCGTCGCCGAGGGCAGGGGAGTGGTGGTCTACCTCCGCGGCCACGAGGGCCGCGGCATCGGCCTGGTCGCCAAGCTGCAGGCCTACCAGCTCCAGGACGGCGGCCGCGACACCGTCGACGCGAACCTCGACCTCGGCCTGCCGGCCGACGCGCGCCACTACGGCACCGCCACCCAGGTGCTGCGCGACCTAGGCATCACGTCCGTGCGGCTGATGACCAACAACCCAGACAAGACCGCCAGCCTCGAGGACTTCGGCATCCAGGTCGCCGAGCGCGTGCCGCTGGCCGTCCACCCGACGACCCACAACCAGGCCTACCTCCGCACCAAGGCCGAGCGGATGGGGCACGACCTGCCCCAGCTCGCCGTCGAGCTGGCCACCGACCACCAGGCCGAGCACCCGCCGGCCACCGACCCGGACGGAGAGAGCGCATGAGCGGCGCCGGAGCACCCACCTCGCAGCCCTACGACGCGAGCGGCCTCAAGGTCGCCGTCGTCGCCGCGAGCTGGCACACCCAGGTGATGGACGGCCTGGTCGCCGGCGCCGAGCGCGCGCTGGCGGCGTACGGCATCGGCGAGCCGGAGGTCCACCGGGTGCCGGGCACCTTCGAGCTGCCGGTCGTCGCGGCCGCGCTCGCCCGGGAGGGGTACGACGCCGTGGTCGCCCTCGGTGTCGTCATCCGCGGTGGCACCCCGCACTTCGACTACGTCTGCTCGGCCGCGACCGACGGCCTCACGCGGGTCAGCGTGGAGCACGCCGTCCCGGTCGGGTTCGGCGTGCTGACGTGCGACACCGAGGAGCAGGCGCTCGACCGCGCGGGGCTCGAGGGCTCGGCCGAGGACAAGGGCTGGGAGGCGACGGCGGCCGCGCTCGACACGGCGCGGGTGTTGCGGAGCATCCGTAGCTGACGACCGCCGTGACCGGACCGTGAGCGGTCCGCGACCATCCGATCCGACCGTGGTCGCATGCTCTCCTCACCCTCGTCCCGTCCCGTCCGGATCGCGGCAGCGCTCGGCGGTCTCGTGACCTCCTTGGTCCTGACCAGGTGCACCCCCGGCGCTGAACCCGGTGCGACGCCGCCGTCCGCCGGTACTCCGTCGGCCGCCGCGCCGGCTCCCGCGGCACCGGCACCAGCAACCGGGGGGCCGACGGCCGCCACTCCGTTGGTGGACGCCGTGGCAGCGCGGCGGCTGTCCCCGCGTCGCGCGGCCCTCGGTACGGCGCGGATCGCAGTGCCGCAGGGCTGGGACGTGGACTGGGTCGGCGTGGGCTACCTCCACCTCGGGCCCGGCCACTTCCGCTACAGCGGCGGTGCCTTCGCCGTCGTCTCCAGCGCCATGGCGTCGGACGGCCTCGAGGCGCTCGGCGGCGGAGTCCTGGCGTGGCTGCGGGCCCAGCCAGAGGTCACGGTCCGCACTCTGCGGCCGGTCCAGCTGGAGGGACGTCGCCACCCGGCAGTCCTGGTGCACGGGTCCGTCCAGGTCTGCGGGTCGCCGGTGGACTCGCCCGAGGCCGCGCACCACTCGTGCATCAACGCTCGCGGCGCTGTGCTCGCGCTCCTCCCGGCAGGGACTCGCGGGCGCGTGCTCGTGGTCAGCGTCGGCGCGCGACCGCTCGGACGCCGGGCGGACCCCGTCAGCGTGGCTGACCGGTGGCAACGCCTGCAGCGGCTGGTCGACCTGGTCACCGTGGGCTGAGCGTTCGGCCAAACTCGCCGCGAGGGTCGTCGTGCGTCCTTACCATCTCGCCATGCGCTTCAGCGTGCTCGGTCCCCTCGTGGTGCACGGCCCACGCGGGTCCGTGGACGTCGTCGGCGGCAAGGAGCGGACGCTCCTGGCCCATCTCGTCTCGGCAGCAGGTCGCGTCGTCACGGTCGACGAGCTGAGCGACTCGCTGTGGGGAGACCATCCGCCCCGGGCGCCGGGCAAGGCCCTCCAGACGTATGTCCTGAGGCTGCGCAACGCGCTCGAGCCTGAGCGGCGTGGGGTTCCCACGATCGTGGTGACCGAAGGCGCCGGCTACCGCCTTGTCGCCAGCGAGCACGACGTGGACGCCCATCTCTTCGCCCATCTCGTCTCTGCCGGGCGCGAGTCCCTCGACGCGGGACGCCCGGCAGAGGCGGCAGCCACGCTGCGCGAGGCCCTCGCCCTGTGGCGCGGCCCGGCCTATGCCGGTTTCGAGGAGGCGGCCTTCGGGCGGGCGGAGCGGCAGCGTCTCGACGCGCTGCGGGTGAGCGCTCGGGAGGACCGGTGGGCCGCGGAGGTCGATTTCGGCCGGTCCTCGGTCGCCGTCCCCGAGCTCGAGCAACTGGTGGCCGAGCACCCGTGGCGCGAGCGGGCGTGGGGTGTCCTCGTCCTCGCGCTGGTGCGCGCCGGCCGGCAGGGTGAGGCGCTCGGTGCGCTGGAGCGGGCGCGGGCCCGACTGGCCGAGGACCTGGGGGTCGACCCCGGCCCGCAGCTGCGCGACCTCCACGCCAAGGTGCTGGCGCACGACCCCGGGCTGATGGTGCTCCCCGAGGAATCCGCCGCGGCCCCCTCCGAGGCGGTCGTGCCGATGGTCTCCCGCGCCGAGGGCCTGGCGGTCGTGCGCGACGAGAGCGTCTCGGTGGCGGCGGCACGCACCGCGCTGAGAGGTGGCCGCGCTGCCCTCGTCGAGGGCATCTACGCGCTGCAGACCGCCGGCCCGCGGCGCGCGCTCCCGCCCGATGTGTGTCCCTGGCGGGGCCTGGAGACGTACGACGTCGCGGACCGACCGTGGTTCGCAGGTCGGGAACGGCTGGCAGCCGAGCTGCTCGCCCGCTTGTCCTCCGACAGCCTCGTGGTCGTGGTGGGCGCGTCCGGGAGCGGCAAGTCCTCGCTCGTGCGGGCAGGAATGCTCGGCGCTCTCGAGGAGGGCGCCCTCCCCGGCAGCTCGGGCTGGACCACCTTGCTCATGCGTCCGGGCGCGGCTCCCATGCGCGAGCTCGCCGCGGTCGCGCTCGGCGCTGCCCAGTCCGTGCCCACCCTCGGAGACCTCCTCCTGAGGCTCGCCGATCAGGGTGACCACGACGACACCCGGCAGACCGTGCTCGTCGTCGACCAGCTCGAGGAGCTGTGGACCGCGTGCGACGACGACCGTGAGCGCGAGGCGTTCCTGGACGCGCTGGTCGGCATCGCCCACGAGACCGACGCCCGCGTGGTGCTCGTGGTCCGCGGGGACTACTTCGCTCGGCTTGCCGACCATGCCGGGATCGCCGAGCTCGCCCGCGACGCCACACTCCTCGTGGGCGCGCCCAGCGCCGCGGAGGTGCGGCGGATGGTCGAGGTGCCGGCCGGTGCGTCGGGGCTGACGCTCGACACCGGCCTCGCGGACACGCTCACCGACGACGCCGGGCAGGAGCCGGGCCTGCTGCCGCTGCTCTCGACCTCGCTCCTCCAGCTCTGGGAGCGACGTCGGGACGGTCGGCTCACCTACGCCGACTATGTGTCCATCGGCGGCCTGGCCGGTGCGGTCGCGCACCTCGCCGAGGAAGCCTACGAGCAGCTCCCGGAAGCAGATCGTGCCGCAGCTCGTGTCGTGCTGCTGCGGCTCGCCGGGCGCGCCGGCACGGGTGAGGTCGTCCGTCGCCGGGTGGCGCTGGCGGAGCTCGACGGCCTTCCCGGCCCCACCCGCCGCGTGGCCGCCACACTCGCCGGCGCCCGGCTCCTGACCCTCACCCACGACGCGGTCGAGGTCGCGCACGAGTCGCTGTTCCGGGAGTGGCCGCGCCTCGCGGCGTGGCTCGCTGACGACGTCAGCAGCCGCACCGTCCAGCACCGCCTCGCAGTCGCGGCCGGGCAGTGGGAGGCCCAGGACCGCGATCCGGGTCTTCTCTGGCGAGGAGCGGGCCTGCAGGCGGCGCTGGACGTGGTCACGGCCTACCCCGACGAGACGACCGCCGTCGAGCGCGACTTCCTCGCCGCGGGCGAGGCGGTGCTGGACGCGGAGCGGCTCGAGGCCGAGCAGCGCGCGGAACAGGGGGAGCGGCAGAACCGCCGGCTGCGCATGCTGGTGGTGATCGGCACGGTCCTGTTGCTGGTGGCCCTGGTGGCAGGGGTCCTGGCGGCAGTCGGCAGGCAGCAGGCAGCCGAGGCCCGTGACCGCCAGGCGGAGGCAGCGGTCGCAGCAGACGCCAGGCGACTGGCCGCGGCCTCGCTCAACGAGGAACAGCTCGACCTCGCCCTCCTGCAAGCGGTGGAGGCGGTGCGGACCGAGCCCGGCTCGGAGACCCACGGTGCGCTGCTCAGCCTGCTGGCCCGCACACCTGACCTGCTGCGCCAGCGTCGGGCCGAGACGCCCTTCCTCCGTGCCCACGCCAGCCACGACGGTCGGGTGGTCGCGGTCGCCGAGTTCGACCCACGCGTCATCGGGGTCGACGCCGACAGCGGCAAACAGCTGTGGACGCGTGACGTCCCGGGTGCCGGGCACGTCCTCACCCTCGACGCGAGTCAGCGCGGCTTCCTCGTCACGTTCTGGAACGACGCCGGCGGGACGGGCGTGGAGCTCTGGGACGACCGGTCGGGGCGCACCATGTGGTCCCTCGCCCCTGGTGACGTCGAGGCTGTCGTCGGGGCCGGGGAGGCTGACCTGCTGGAAGCAGTCTGGCTGGCCGACGGCCGGGCGCTGGTGCTGACGCCGACCCACCTGGTGACCGTCTCCCCCCGGGGACGGGTGCGCCGGGCCCTGGCCCTTCGTCCGGGGCCCTACCCCAGCCTGCTGCGCGCCTGGCCTGACGGGCGGGTGAGCTATGAGGCGCCACTCGACGTGGGACACGTGCTCGACCTGGACCGACCTGGGCGGGTGCGCACCCTTGACTTCTCGGTCCCCAGCGTATCGCCGGACGGCGAGGTGGTCCTGACCGCCGACCGCTCCCAGCCCGACCTGGTCCGCCTCCGCCTGCGCGACTCCCGGACCTTCGAGCCCCGGGGGGAGCAGATGACCGTCAGCTCCTTCGACGACGGTGTCGACTGGGCACCCGACGGGCGTACGTTCGTGATCGGTGCCGGCGAGACGGTGCAGGTGCGGGACCGCCGCGGTCGTCTCCTGCGCGATCTCACCGGAGCGCACAACGGTGCGGTGATGGCGCCCGTCGTGGCAGGTGCGGACCGTCAGGTGCTCTGGTCGGCGGGTCGCGACGGCCTGCTGTCGGCCTGGACGCTAGGCAGCACGGACGGGCTGCTGTCATCGATGGACCTCGGTGCCAGCCCGTTCACCGGACAGGCGAGCCTCGACGGCTTGCGTGCGGTCGCCCTCGACGTCATCGAGACCGACCTGAACCAGGCGTACCTCCTCGACGGGAGGAGCGGTGCTGCGTCGGACCCGCTCCCCATGCCCAGCGGTTGCCAGTGCCAGCCCTGGAGCGTGGCGATGAGCGGAGACGGGAGCGTGGCGCTCGGCGCCGTCACAGAGCTCGGTCCTGGAGGGCTGGTCGAGGACCGCGGCAGCGTCGCGGTCTGGGATGCCGACACCGGTGATCTCCTGCACGTCGTCGAGACGCCGTGGGCACCCGTCGCGGTCGCGGCGACACCGGACGGGACGCGGGCCGTGGTCAACGGACTGGCCGGCGTCGCGGTGGTGGACCTGCGCGACGGGACGATCGTCGGTGAGCCGCTCCAGCTCGAGCGCCTGCGTGCGCCCGAGGGCGTGACCCGCGTCAGCGCCGACGGCCGGTCGGCCGCCGTGTCCCGCGACGGCAACCTCCTCGTCCTCGACGTGGACACCGGCACCGAAGTCGCCGTCCGACCGCTGGGGAGCCGTTCGGCGACCGCGCAACGAGCCACCGCCCTGGGCTGGGTGGCTGATGACCTCGTCGTTGGTGGGCTCGACGGCCGGCTGCTGTTCCTCGACGGGTCGACGCTGTCGCCCGTGGCCCCCCCGCGTGAGGTGTCGGCCGGGTTCGTCATCGACGTCGTCCAGGTGGGAGACGTCGTCGCGAGCCTGGGAACCGACGGTGACGTGCGGCTGTGGGACGTCCGCACGTGGTCGCCGATCGGTCTGCCGGTCACCGAGGAGAACGTTCCCGGCTTCCTGTCGGGATCGGACGGGGAGCTTCGGGCGTGGTTCGAGGGCGGCAGCACGAGCAGGGGCGGGAGAGCGCGCGACCTCGCGCTCGACCCGGAGGGCTGGGTGTCCCGCGCGTGCGAGATCGCCGGCCGCCAGTTGAGCGAGGACGAGTGGGCGGTGATCCATCCCGGCCGCGCGTGGCGGGAGACGTGCCCGTGACCGGTTCGTGAGTCGACTGCGACCGGGGAGAGATGTGCTCCTGCCACCGGGACCGGCCCGGCACCTCGTGAAGGAGCATTCCAGTGAACCTCTCTCGCCTCGCCGCTGCGGCGGCTCTCACCGTCATGGCCGTGATCGTTCCGGCCACCTCTGCACAGGCCCGCGACTGGCAGCCGATCGAGGGTCACGCCGGTCTCGTCCTGGCCACCTGTTCCGACGGCTCGCAGGTCCTCTCCGCGATGCCCACCGACCCGCGTCGCAACAGGTACTCCATGCAGGACGTGGTGGACGCCGACGGGAGCGTCACCGGCATGGTCCTCATGCTCAAGTACGCCGGTGGCGCCTCGCACTCCACCACTGGCCGGACGATCACGGGCAGCGGCGTGGACCGCATCGTGTTCGACTTCGTCACCGGCGACCAAACCTCCACGGGCGGGCGGTGGACCGTCACCCTCGCTGGCGAGGGATGGGTCATCAAGGACGCCGGGCGAGTCACGTTCGACGCCGCGAGCGGCGAGATGGACATCGCCGGCATCGCGTCGTCGGACTGGGCCGTGCTCTGCCCGTACTTCGGCGTCGCGGCGTGATGGTGGGCTGAGTCTCATCGAGGGTGGTCGGGCGCGCAGGGGTCGCCCGACCACCCGTAGGCTTGTCCCTCGTGAAGACGTTCGAGGACCTGTGGGCGGAGCTGTCCACCAAGGCCGCGGAGCGCCCCGAGGGGTCCGGCACCGTGCAGCAGCTGGACGCCGGCGTCCATGCCATCGGCAAGAAGCTGCTGGAGGAGGCCGCCGAGTCCTGGATGGCCGCCGAGCACGAGGGCAAGGAGGCGACGGCGCTGGAGATCAGCCAGCTGCTCTACCACGCCCAGGTGCTGATGCTCGCCTCCGGTTTGACCCTCGACGACGTCTACGCCCACCTCTGAGGTGACCTCATGACCCTCCGCATCGCCGTCCCCAACAAGGGGTCGCTGTCCCAGTCCGCCACCGACATCCTGCGCGAGTCCGGCTACCGCCAGCGCTCCGACGCCAAGGAGCTGGCGCTCGTCGACACCGAGAACGACGTCGAGTTCTTCTACCTCCGTCCGCGCGACATCGCGCTCTACGTCGGTGAGGGCACGCTCGACGTCGGGATCACCGGCCGCGACCTGCTCCTCGACTCGGGCGCCAAGGCCGACGAGGTGATGAGCCTCGGCTTCGGTCGCTCGCGCTTCCACTTCGCCGGGCCCGCGGGCCGCTACTCCTCGCTGGAGGACCTCTCCGGCCTGCGGATCGCGACGTCCTACGTCGGGGTGGTGGAGGACCACCTCTTCCGGCACGGCATCGACGCGACCGTCACCCGGCTCGACGGCGCCGTCGAGACGAGCATCCAGCTCGGCGTCGCCGACGTCATCGCCGACGTCGTCGAGACCGGCTCCACGCTGCGCGCCGCCGGGCTCGCCGTCTTCGGTGACGTGATCCTCGAGTCCGAGGCCGTCCTGATCACCCGCGGCGGCGTGGTGCCCGACGACTTCGAGATCTTCCGCCGCCGCGTCGAGGGCGTCCTGGTCGCGCGCAGCTACGTGATGATGGACTACGACATCGAGGAGTCGAACCTCGACCGCGCCACGCAGCTCGCCCCCGGGCGCGAGGGGCCGACGATCTCGCCGCTGGGCAAGGCCGGCTGGGTCGCGGTCCGCGTGATGGTGCCGCGCACGGGCGCGCAGAGGCTGATGGACGACCTGTACTCGATCGGCGCTCGCGCCATCCTCCTCACGGACATCCATGCCTGCCGGCTCTGACGGACCCGGCGGGTCGGGCGCGGCCCGCGCGCTGCCGTCGCTGCCGCACACCTGGCGACCGCTCGGCGTCCGGATCGCAGTGGTGGGCTTCGGCCTCATGCTCGTCGTGGTCTGCGTGGCGGCGTGGTTCGGCTTCGACGCCTCGGTGCGCGACCGGTTCAGCTTCCTCCAGCGCCTGACCCTCGTCCTCCTCGGCGCCGGCTTCGCGGTGTGCGGCTGGGCCCTGGGGCGTGCGCGGGTGACCGCCGAGGGGGCGGGTCTCGTGGTCGTCAACGGCTTCCGCACCCGCCGGCTGGCCTGGGAGGAGGTCATCGCCATCCACCTGCCCGAGGGCGCGCCGTGGGCGACCCTCGACCTCGCCGACGGCACGACGATCTCGGCGATGGCATTCCAGGGGTCCGACGGTCGGCGTGCCGTCCACGGCGTACGTGCGGTGCGCGAGCTCATCGACCGGGAGACCGGCGGCAGCTGAGCCCGTGCGGGGCACTCAGATGGCCTGGATGCCCCACGACACCGACAGCTCGTCGCCCGGCGAGCCGGCGGGCGCGAGGGTGACGAGGTCGGTGCCGGAGTTGAAGGCGTCGGCCGGCGCGGTCATCGGCTCGATCGCGATCCCCGGACGCGGCCCGTCGGCGGGCGGCGTGAACACCTGGAGCCACCGGTGGTTATCGTCCACCCACAGCGCCACGCCGCGGCCGGTCGCCGGGTCGACCAGCGTGGCGGTGGCGCGACCCTCCTCGCGGACGAGGGCGCCGAACCCGGCGTCGATCTCGAGGTCGCCGATCCGGCGCGGGGAGGTGAAGTCGTCCTCGCCCGAGACCGGTTCGGTGCCGGTCGGCAGCTTCCGGTCGTCGACGACGACCCGTTCCCGGGCCGGCAGCCGCAGGTCGATGCCCTCGATCGCGTCGCCCACGCGCAGGTAGGGGTGCGCGCCGCTCGCGTACGGCGCCGGCTCCGGCGACAGGTTGGTCGCCGTCTGGGTGACCACGAGGCCGTCGGCGCCGAGGTCGTACAGCACGTGCAGGTCGACCGCCCACGGGTAGCCGGACTGCGCCATGACGCGGTAGACGAGGGACACCGACGTCGCGGTGTGCTCCTCGACCGTCCACGCGGCCCAGCGCGCGAGGCCGTGGGACGCGGTGCGCGTCCCCGGGTCGGTGAGGCCGAGCTGGAGGTCCCTGCCGCCGAAGGAGTAGCGGCCGTCACGGATGCGGTTCGGCCACGGCATCAGCAGCTGGCCACGGCCCTTGGTGGACATCTCGTCCTCGCCGAACCCGTCGACCAGGTCGCGTCCCTGGTGGCTGAGCGTCCGCAGGGCGGCACCGCTCTCGGTGACCACGGCGGCGTACCCGGCCGCCGCGATCTCGTACTGCTCACCGCTCGGAGACACCATGCCGGTCACCCTATGCACCTGAGGTGCCGCACGACGGGCAGCGCAACGCCGTGCGCTCAGCCGTCGGTGGCGACCACCAGGTCGGCGTGCCTCCGCGTGCCCAGCCGCTCGAACAGCTCGTCCTCGTCGAGGCGCCACTGCTCCCACTGCGGTCGCATCGCCTCGCCGTCGCGGGCCAGCCCGCGCTCGAGCCGCAGGGACGACTCGGCCTCCACCCAGACCAGCACCCCGACCAGCTCGGCGATCCCGGGCGACCACGACCCGACGCCCTCGACGACGAGCAGTCCTCCCGGCTCGACCGTGTGCGTCTCGGCCCAGGCGTCGGCGTACCAGTCCCACCGGACCCACTGGCCGGGCTCGCCCGCCGCGAGCGGCGCCAGCATCCTGCGCACGGTGGTGGCGAGGCCGGGGAGGCCGCGCCACCCCTGCAGGAGCTCGTCGCAGTGCACCACCTGCGTGCCCGGTACGACGCCCGCGACCGCCGCGGCGAGCGTCGTCTTGCCCGACCCGGCGGGCCCGTCGACGCAGACCAGCCGACCTGGGCCGAGGGTCGGCGCGGCGGCGAGGACGCGCTCGGCGACCGCTGCTGCGACGACGGAGGGGTCAGAAGGCACGGTCGCAGCCGCGGTACGACGGCACCACGTCGGTGACCGTCTCGCCGCGGACCAGGTGCACGTCGCGCACGTGCTCGAACAGCTCGCCCGACTTGGCGTGCCGGAACCACACCAGGTCGCCGATCGCCAGGAGGGCCGCCGGGTGGCCGGTCAGCGGGGTCTGCACCTCGCCCGCCCCCTCGAGCCCGGTCAGGTGCAGCCCGGGCGGCGCCCACGGGATCGGGGACCGGTCCTCGCCGGTCGCGCCGCTGGCGATGAGGCCGCCGCCGTGGACGGTCGCCAGGGTCGGGGTCGGCTTGCGGGTGACGCGGAGCCCGAAGAACGCGGCGGGCCGGGGCTCGAAGGACGCGTAGTGGTCGAAGATGCCGGGCACCAGCAGGCCGGACCCGGCGGCGATCTCGGTCACCGCACCGTCCGCGGCCGTGGCCTCGACCGACCCGGACCCGCCGCCGTTCCAGAACTCCAGCTCCGCGACCTCGGCCAGCGCCTCGGAGATCTCGCGTCGGCGCACCTCGAGCTGGGACATCGAGGCCTGCTTGAGGCGTCGTACGAGCAGGGACTTCGTGCGCTGGTCGGGGACGTCGTCCTGGACGCCCGCGACCTGGCCCTCGTAGGTCATCACCCCGACCAACCGGAAGCCGTCGCGCTCGACGACCTTGCGCGCCATCGCCACCACGTCACCGGTGTCGAACAGCGGGGAGCGCTTGGGGCCGATGTGCTGCCCGCCGAGGCGAAGTCCGGCGTCGAGGTCGAGCGCGACCTGGATCGGTACGGCGCGCGACGAGCGCGTCGCGTCGACCAGGTCGAGGTGCACGGGGTCGTCGACCATCAGCGTGATCGCGGCTGCTGCCGACGGTGACGCGGTGAGCCGGCTGATCGCCGCGCTGTCCACGGTCGGGTAGGCCACCACGATGTCGTCACTGACGCCGGTCTCGTGGAGCCAGAGGGCCTCCGCGAGCGTGAAGGCGAGCACACCCGCGAAGCCGTCGTGGGCCAGGGCGCGCTCGATGAGGGCCGGCACGCGCAGCGACTTCGACGCCACCCGGATCGGCTTGCCCGCCGCCCGGCGGACCAGGTCGTCGGCATTCGCGTCGAAGGCGTCCAGGTCGACCACGGCGGTGGGGGTGGCCGGCTGCTCGGGCAGCCCGGCGACGGCGGCGTTGAGTCGTGCCCAGAGGCGGTTGCGGTCGACGAAGTGGTCGCTCACTGGATGCCGCGCTTCTTGAGCAGCGCCTCGATGTCGGCGAGGTCGTCGTCGATCGGCGACCCGCCGGTTGTCCCGGCGGAGGCGGGCGGCAGCTCCTCGCGCCGCCGCGTGGCGCCTGTCCGGTTGCCGGCCGCGTCGCCGGGACCGGTGCCGGACTGGGCGCGACCGAGCTGGCGGTCACGGATGAATCCGCTGACCACCCACAGCACCACGGCGAGACCCCCGAGGCCGACACCGACCCACGTGCGCACGTCGAAGACCAGACTCGTCGCCCAGTCGGTGACCGACCCGGCGATCTCGACCACCATCTCGAGCGTGCCCGTGAGCCACGCGGCGGCAGGCAGCAACGTGAAGCCCATCGCCCGCAGGCCGTTCGCCGCACCTCTGCGGCGGAACGCGATCCACGTCCAGATGGCACCCGCGACGGTGAGTGCGGCGGTCAGTGCGGCCCAGGTTGTCCCTTCCACGGCCCCAGAGTCCCACAACGCTCCACGCGTCCGGGACAATGGCGCACGTGCAGCACGACGAGCCGCAGGACGGCGCAGACCCGCTGGTGCGGACCATCCCCGACCCGGGGTTCGCCGACGACACCGGGGCCGGCGACCCGGTGCTCGCCGCGGTCCTCGCCGAGCACGACGCCGGCCGGGCGACGTCGGGCCGGGCGCTCGCGGTGCTGCAGGACGCCCGGCTGCTGGTGCCCGTGGTCGCCATCCTGGGCGAGGTCGAGCACGACGAGGCGGGTCTGGCCCACGACAAGTCCTCCGACATGGCGGCGGTGCTGGTCCGGGCCGCCGACGGCAGCACGGGGCTGCTCGCGTTCACCTCGACCCAGACGATGGCCCTCTGGGACCCTCAGGCCCGTCCGGTCCCGGTGACGGCCGCGACCGCGGCCACTGCGGCGGTCCAGGACGGTGCCGAGGCGCTGCTCGTCGACCTCGCCGGCCCGGCGACGTTCGTCGTCGACGGGGAGGACCTCGCCCGCCTCGCCGCGGGGTGGCGCCTGGTGGCGCTGGGGGAGGGGCACGGCTGGATTGGGCCCTCGGCGGAATGATCGGCTAGTCTTCGGTGTTGACCGATCAGTGCCGCCACAGCTTCACGGCGACACCGATCCCGCCAAGCGGAGTCGAGCAGCACCCGTCTCCCACCCGCACCGATCGCCCAGCACCACAGATCGTCGGGTCCAGGTCCCAGTGAGGCAGCCGTCGCGAGACGGTTGCCACCAGAGTTTCCCCCGGCAGGGGGACGAGTTCTGACTGGCTCCCGCTTGGCAACCAGCGGGAGCCATCGTTCATTTCCGGCGCAGACGACCGGGGAGGGCGAGGGGCTCCCACCCACCGAACCACTGGAGGACCCATCAGCACCGAGCTGCGCATCAACGACCGGATCCGCGTACCCGAGGTCCGGCTCGTAGGACCCAACGGCGAGACCGTTGGCATCGTGCCGACCGACCAGGCACTCAAGCTGGCCGTGGAGGCCGACCTCGACCTCGTCGAGATCGCCCCGCAGGGACGCCCGCCGGTCTGCAAGCTCATGGACTACGGCAAGTTCAAGTACGAGAACGCCCAGAAGGCGCGCGAGGCTCGCCGCAACCAGACGAACGTGATCATCAAGGAGATGAAGCTTCGTCCCAAGATCGACAAGCACGACTACGAGACCAAGAAGGGTCACGTCGTGCGGTTCCTGGGTGCGGGCGACAAGGTCAAGATCACGATCATGTTCCGCGGTCGCGAGCAGCACCGCCCCGAGCTGGGCTTCCGGCTGCTCCAGAAGCTGGCCGAGGACGTGCAGGAGCTCGGCTTCGTCGAGTCCGCACCCAAGCAGGACGGCCGCAACATGACCATGGTGCTCGGCCCGCACAAGAAGAAGGCCGACGCCAAGATCGACGCCGAGGCAGCCCGCGCCACCAAGGAGCAGGCACGTGCCGACCGCAAGGCCGAGGAGGACGCCGAGCGCGAGGCGGCGCACGCCGCAGGGCCGGTCGCCCAGAAGAAGGAGCGTCGTCGCTCCGAGAACCTCGACGCCGACATCGACGTCTGAGTTCCACCCCGACGACAGCGTCCTGACGCGGGCGCCCTGCCAGGACGCCTGCGTCACCACGAGTTCCGCCGCCCCGGCCACGAGCCGGGGCAGCACCGAAGAGGAGAGAACAACATGCCGAAGAACAAGACCCACTCGGGCGCGAAGAAGCGCTTCAAGGTGACCGGCTCGGGCAAGATCCAGCGCCTGCAGGCCGGCCGGAAGTCCGGCGCTGCGTTCGCGTCCGCGCCGACGACGGGCAGCCGCAAGAAGCACCGCCGCAACGCGGGCGTGGTCGAGCTCGAGAAGGCCGACGTCTCGCGCGCCAAGAAGATGCTCGGCATCTGAGCCTCGTCCCACCTGGTGGCTCAGCCGCCGTCCCGATCTTCAACCCATTGCATCAAGGAGTAACCCCATGGCACGCGTGAAGCGCGCAGTGAACGCCCAGAAGAAGCGTCGTACCACCCTCGACCGCGCGAGCGGCTACCGCGGCCAGCGCTCGCGGCTCTACCGCAAGGCCAAGGAGCAGGTCACCCACTCGCTGGTCTACAGCTACAACGACCGCCGCAAGAACAAGGGCAACTTCCGCAAGCTGTGGATCCAGCGCATCAACGCCGCTGCCCGCGCGAACGGCATGACCTACAACCGCTTCATCCAGGGCCTCGGCCTGGCCGGCATCGAGGTCGACCGCAAGATCCTCGCCGAGCTCGCCGTCAACGACGCGCCGGCCTTCGCCGCGCTCGTCGAGGCCGCCAAGGCTGCGCTGCCCGAGGACGTCAACGCGCCCAAGGTCTCCGCCTGAGCCAGATGGACGTCCCCCTGGTCGCGAGCAACGCTCGCGTCAAGGACGCCCGCAAGTTGAGCCGTCGCTCGGTCCGTGCCGAGCGGCGGCTCTTCCTCGCTGACGGCCCGAAGGCCGTCGAGGGCGCCCTGTCCGTCGCCGGCTGCGTGGTCGAGGTCTTCGCGACCCCGCAGGCGGTCGAGCAGTACGCCGACCTGCTCGGCGCCGCGCCCGTCACGCTGGTCGACGACCGGGCGCTGGCGTCGCTGTCGGACTCGGTGTCGCCCGCCGGTGTCGTCGCCGTGTGCCGTCCGGTCGACGCACCGCTGGGCCATGTCCTGGCCGCTGCGCCGCGCCTGCTGGCCGTCTGCGCCGACGTGCGTGACCCGGGCAACGCCGGCACCGTCATCCGAACCGCCGACGCCGCGGGTGCCGACGGGGTGGTGCTGGCCGGGCAGTCCGTCGACGCCTACAACGCCAAGACCGTCCGGGCGAGCGTGGGCAGCCTGTTCCACCTGCCCCTCGCCGTGGAGCCCGACGCGGCCGCGGCCGTCCGGGCCGCCCAGGACCGCGGGCTCACCGTGCTGGCGGCCGACGGTGCCGGCGAGGTGGGGCTCTTCGACGCCGACCTGTCCGGCCCGACCGCTTGGCTCTTCGGGAACGAGGCCTGGGGCCTGCCGCCCGAGCTGGCCGCCCTCGCCGACCACCGGGTCGCCATCCCCATCCACGGGCGCGCCGAGAGCCTCAACCTCTCCACCGCTGCTGCGGTCTGCCTCTACGCCAGCGCACGCGCCCAGCGCGCCTGAGCGCTACCCGGCAGGCACGGCTGCGGCGTACCTCGTCGCAAGGGTGCGCAGGTGGGCCACGAGCTCGGGCGGCTCGGCCACGTGGAAGTCCAGGCCGAGCATGCCGATCCACACCGCCACCGTCTCGACGCTGTCGGCGCCCGTCACCAGGACGCAGTGGTCGGCGTCGACCTCCTCGACCACCCCGACGGTCGGGTTGATCCGACGCAGCACCTCCTCGGCCGGTGCGTCGACCGCGATGCGGCAGTGCACGTTCCAGCCGGAGAAGGCCACGTCGCGCAGCACGAACGCGGCGTAGTCGCCGCCCTCCAGGGGTGCGGGGGAGAAGTGCCCGGCGCCCGGCGTGCGCAGCTCGACCCAGTCCGCCCGCAGCGCCCGCCACCTGCCGTCGGGTCGCTGTCGTACGACGACGTACCAGCGCTGCTGCCAGCTCACCAGGCGGTAGGGGTCGCACTCCAGTCGCTCCTCCTCGCCGCCACCGCCGCCGGGCCGGTGGAACAGGCGCAGGCCCTCCCGGTCGCGGATCGCCGTGGCGAGGTCCGCCAGGAGCACCACGTCGACCGCCGGCGCCTCGACGTTGGTCCCGGTGTCGGCCGGTCCGACGTCGGTGCTCTCGGTCAGCGCCCGGACCCGGCGCCACAGACGGTCGGGCAGCACGTGCTGCAGCTTCGCCAGGGCGAGCGCCCCGGCCTCCTCGATCCCGCGCACGGCCGAGACGCTGCCGAGACCGACGGCGACCGCCACCGCCTCGTCGGCCTCGAGGAGGAGCGGGGGCAGGCGGCCGTGGTCGCCGAATCGGTAGCCACCGGCCGCCCCGCGCACCGCCTCGACGGGGTAGCCGAGCTCGCGGAGGCGCTCGACGTCCTTGCGCACGGTGCGCTCGCCGACGCCCAGCAACGCGGCCAGCTCGGGCCCCGTGGCCGTCGCACGCGCCTGCAGGTGGCCGAGGAGGGCGAAGAGCCGGGACGAGGTCTGGAGCGACATGTCAGCCTCCGGAGGACGTTCGGTGGTGTCGGTTCAATCAGGCCCGAAGTGTGCCGGATTCGTCCCTACCGTACCCGTATGACCACTCACCAGAGCACCGACGACCTGACCTTCCGACCCTTCACGGTGGCGATCCCGCAGGACGCCGTCGACGACCTCGACGCCCGTCTGGCGAACACCCGGTACGCCGCCGAGCCCGCCGACACCGCCGGCACCGACGACTGGTCGGCCGGGACGCCGGTGTCGTACCTGCGCGAGATGGTGCGGCACTGGCGCCACGACTTCGACTGGCGCGCGCAGGAGGAGCGGATGAACGCCCACCCCCAGTTCCTGACCGAGATCGACGGCCAGACCGTCCACGTCGTCCACGTCCGCTCCACCAACGAGGACGCGACGCCCCTGCTCCTGCTCCACACCTACCCCGGCTCGTTCGTCGACTTCCTCGACCTCGTCCCTCACCTGACCGACCAGTTCCACCTCGTCGTCCCGACCATCCCGGGGGTGGGCTTCAGCCAGCAACTCAGCGACGGGGCCTGGGACTCCGCGCGCAACGCCCGTGCGTGGGACCGGCTGATGCGTGGCCTCGGGTACACGTCGTACGGCGCACACGGGTCCGACAACGGCGCCGTGGTGGCGCGCGAGCTGGCGATGCTCGACCCCGAGGGCTTCCTCGGTGCGCACGTCCTCCAGCTGTTCTCCTTCCCGTCCGGCGACCCGGCCGAGTTCGAGCGGATGACGCCCGAGGACCACGCCGCCCTGGAGTTCGCCGGCTGGTTCCAGACCGTCAACGGGTACGCCGCCATGAACGCCTCACGACCGCGCACGATCGCGGCGGCGCTCAGCGACTCGCCGGTGGGCCAGCTGGCCTACAACGAGCTCTTCGAGAGCTTCGGCAACGGCACCTCACGCGTCACCCGCGACCAGGTGCTCACGCAGGTGAGCCTCTACTGGTTCACCAACAGCAGCGGCGGTGCGGTGCAGGCCTACCGCGCCGAGCAGGCGGTCGAGCCGCGCGTGAACGAGGGCCGGATCGGGGTGGCGGTGTTCGCCGACGACTTCCGCTCCATGCGCCCCTTCGCCGAGCGCGACAACACCGACATCGTGTCGTGGACCGAGCACCCCGAGGGTGGCCACTTCGCCGCGATGGAGGTCCCGGTCGAGCTCGCGCGGGCGATCCGGGAGTTCTACGCCTGAGGGCAGGGGAGGCGGGCCGACCGGCTAGCCTCCCTCGTCAATGATCCTCATCGATCCACCTGCCGTGGCGAGGTGGGACCGGCTCTGGTCCCACCTCGCCAGCGACACGTCGTACGACGAGGCGCACGCGTTCGCCGAGCGGCACGGCATCCCGTCCCGGGGCTGGGACCGCGACCACTACGACGTCCCCGAGGAGTGGTACGACGCCATGGTCGAGGCAGGCGCGGTCCCCGTCAGCTCGCGCCAGCTCGTCGCCGCCCTGCGTGCCGCGGGCCTGCGCCGTCCCAAGCCCCTGCGCGACTAGGGTGGCCGACGTGTCCGAGGAGTTCAGTCGCCGGGTCGACAACAGTCCGAGCCGGTTGCGCTCGCTGGCGGACTACTACCCCGACGGGATCCTCGGCGCCACCCGCGACGGCGACGTGACCCTGCTCAACGCCCAGGGCGCCGCCCTGCTGGGCGTCGACCCGCACGAGGCGCTCGGCATGCCCCTCGCGGACGTGCTCCGGCTCCTCGACCAGGACGGGCGCACGTGGCTGGGGGTGAACCGTCCGTTCGAGAGCATCTCGATCGTGCGCGGCATGCCGGAGCAGTCGTGGCTCAACGCGTCCGGCGAGGAGGTGCTGACCACGGCCACCCTCGTGCGCGACGGACGGACCGGCCGGGTCGCCGGCATCGCCGTCGGGCTGCGCAGCGGGCGCGGGCGCGCCCTCCTCGACCGGGAGCGCTCCGACCTCGTCGCCACCGTCGCCCACGAGCTGCGCTCACCCCTCACCGGCGTGAAGGGCTTCGTGCAGGCCCTCCTGAACCGCTGGGACAAGCTCACCGACGACCAGCGCAAGCTGATGCTCACGACCGTCAACGCCGACGCCGACCGACTCGCCCGCCTCATCGCCGAGCTGCTCGACGTGGCGCGCATCGACACCGGTCGTCTCCAGCTCTACCCGCGCGAGTCCTCCGCCGAGGTCCTGGTGCGGCGCGTGGTCGACTCGATCGAGGCCGGCACCGCCCGCAGCATCACCCTCGAGGTCGAGGACGACCTTCCCGAGGTGTTCGCGGACCCCGACAAGTTCACCCAAGTGGTCACCAACCTCGTCGAGAACGCCGTCCGGCACGGCCAGGGCCAGGTCGCGGTGCGGCTGGCCGCCCGCCCCGAGCTGCCCGGCGTACGCATCACGGTCGACGACGAGGGCGAGGGCATCCCGGTCGAGATGCGCCGCCGTGTCTTCACGAAGTTCTGGACCACCGGCGAGTCCGGCGGCAGCGGCCTCGGCATGTACATCGTCGGCGGTCTCTCCCGCGCCCACGGCGGCCGCGTCACGATCGAGGACGCGCCCGGCGGCGGCGCGCGGGTGATGGTCGACTGGCCGAGCGAGGACCTGCGCCCGGAGTAGCCGGTCGACCTCCACACAACCTTCACGAGTCGTCCCCGCTGCCCGCCCGGTCGGCCTCCTAACCTCGTGCCATGACTCCTGGCACCTCGGCGACCACCCGCACGGCCCTCGTGGTCGAGGACGAGCGCACCATCAACGACGCGCTCGCCCAGCGCCTGCGCGCCGAGGGGTACGACGTCGCACAGGCCTTCGACGGGCCGTCCGCCGTCGAGCTGGCGACGTCCGCGCGTCCTGACGTGGTGCTCCTCGACGTGATGCTGCCGGGCTTCGACGGGCTGGAGGTGTGCCGCCGGATCCAGGCCGACCGCCCGGTGCCGGTGCTGATGCTGACCGCGCGCGACGACGAGGCCGACGTGCTGGTCGGCCTCGGGGTCGGCGCCGACGACTACCTCACCAAGCCGTTCTCGATGCGCGAGGTCGTGGCCCGCGTCTCGGCCCTGCTGCGCCGCGTCGACCGCGCCGCCGCGCTCGCCGAGCAGCGCCCCGCGGTGGTCGAGGTGGGCGCCGTGAGCATCGACCCCGGCACCCGTCGTACGACGGTCGCGGGCGCGCCGGTCCACCTCACGCCGACGGAGTTCGACCTGCTGCTCTGCCTGGCCCGGGAGTCCGGGCAGGTGCTGACGCGTGAACGGCTGCTTCGCGAGGTGTGGGACTGGGGCGACGCCTGGGCGAGCAGCAGCGCGACCCGGACGGTGGACAGCCACGTGAAGGCCCTGCGCAGCAAGGTCGGGGCCGAGCGGATCCGCACGGTGCACGGCGTCGGCTACGCGCTGGAGGACCTCCCGTGACGACGCCGCTCGACTCGGTCGCCAGCATCAAGGTCAAGCTCGGTCTCCTGGTCGCGGCCTCGGTGGTCGTGGCCGCGCTGCTCACGCTGCTCGGCTCGGCTGCCCACGTGCAGCCGCTCCTCGTCGTGCCGGTCACCGTCGCGCTGGCGCTCGGTGTCACCCAGCTCCTGGCTGCCGGCATGGTGGAGCCACTGCGCCGGATGACCGAGGTCTCGCGCGCCATGGCCCGCGGTGACTACTCCGGACGTGTCACGACGACCTCGACCGACGAGGTCGGCCAGCTCGCCGCCGCGTTCAACCGCATGGCCGAGGACCTCGCGACGGTCGACCGCGAGCGCCGCGACCTCATCGCCACGGTGTCCCACGAGCTGCGGACCCCCCTGACCGCGATGACCGCGCTGCTGGAGAACCTCGCCGACGGCGTCGTCCCCGCCGACCGGGAGCACCTCGCCGGCGCCCTCGACCAGGCCGAGCGCCTGGCCCGGCTGGTCGACGACCTGCTGCAGCTGTCCCGGCTGGAAGCCGGGGTCGTCGAGCTGGACCGACGCGACGTCGCGCTGCGGTCGCTGGTCGAGGAGTCCGTCGCCCAGGTCAGTTCGGCCGGGCGGACGGGCAGCTTCGACGTCGCGGTGCCCGAGGAGCTCGTCGTGCGCGCGGACCCCGCGCGACTCCAGCAGCTGCTGGTCAACGCCTTCGACAACGCCACGCGCCACGCACCGCCCGGGACCGACGTCCGGGTCCTCGCGGGCACAGAGGAGGACTCCTGGTGGCTGGAGATCACCGACGAGGGCGGGGGAGTGCCGCCCGCGGACCGTGAGCGGGTCTTCGAGCGGTTCGGCACCGACGGCGCCGGGGGCACCGGGCTCGGGCTCGCCGTGGCCCGGTGGGTCGCGCAGCTCCACGGCGGCACCCTGCGCTTCCTCGACCCCCCGGCCGGTCGCGGTGCGCGCCTGCGCCTCGACGCGCCCGTCCGACCCGCCGCCCATGTCGGCGCACCTGTCCCGTCCGACACCTCGCCGACCCCGGAGTCCCCCATGAGCACGACGACGACCGCGCCCACCCCGGCTCCGCTCCCACCGGTCCCCACGAGCAGCAAGCCCGGCATGGACGCCCTGTTCGGCCGGTTCTGGCCCGAGCAGGGCGTGCCGTCGGGCCTGCGCACGGTGGGCGCGTCGGCAGCCGCCGGGTTGCTCGCCGGCTTCGCACTGTCGTTCACCGACGTGGGCATCAGCTGGACCGCCGTCGCGATTGCGTGCGGGACCGCCGCCCTCGCGACGGCTCGGCGACGACGGGAGCCGTGGACGCTGCTGTGCGCCGGTCTCGCGCTCCTGCTCGTGCTGCCCATGACGCTCCTCGACGCGTCGTGGGTCCACCTCGTGTGCCTCGTCGCGGCCACCGCGGTGTTCCTGTGCGGCGTCACCGGGGCCCGCACGATGCCCGGCATCCTGCTGTCGGGCCTCTCCTGGCCGCTCGCCTCGCTGCGCGGGCTCCCGTGGTTCGCCCGGTCCCTGCGCATCGCCGGCACCGGGTCGCGCACCCCGGCCCTCGTGCGCACGGCCGCGTGGTCGTTGCTTGGCCTGGCGGTGTTCGGCACGATCTTCGCCAGCGCCAACCCCGTCTTCGGCTCTTGGGTGAACCGGCTGCTGCCGAACCTGACCTTCAACGACCTCGTCGGGCGCGCGTTCCTCGCCTGCTTCGTCTTCGCGGCGACCCTCGGCGCGGCCTACCTCGCGCTCAACCCCTCACGCGTCGAGGTGCTCGCGGCGCGGAGGCCGGCGCCCCTGGCCAACCGGTTCGAGTGGTTGGTCCCGGTGCTGGTCGTGGACGGCGTCTTCCTGGGCTTCATCGCCGCGCAGGCGCGGGCGCTGGTCGGTGGGCGCGACTACATCGAGGAGACCACCGGCCTCACCTACGCCGACTTCGTGCACCAGGGCTTCGGCCAGCTCACCCTCGCCACCGCGCTCACGGTGCTCGTCGTCTGGGTCGCGTCGCGTCGCGCCGGGAACACGCCGGAGGACCGCCGATGGCTGCTCGCCTCGCTGGGCCTGCTGTGCGTGCTGACCCTGCTCGTCGTCGCCTCGGCGCAGCGAGGGATGAGCGTCTACCAGGACGCCTACGGGTTCACCACGCTGCGCCTGTTCGTCGACGTCTTCGAGGGTTGGCTCGGCTTCGTGGTCCTCGCGATCATGGTCGCCGGCGTCGCCCGGCGCGGCAGCTGGCTGCCGCGGATCGCCCTCGTCTCGGGAGCCCTGGCGCTCGTCGGGCTGGCCGCCATCAACCCGGACGCATGGGTGGCCGGGCGCAACATCGACCGCTACGAGGCCACGGGCGACCTGGACCTGGACTACCTCCAGTCGCTGTCGTCCGACGCGGCGCCGGTCATCGTGGAGCGGCTGCCCGAGGAGGTGTCGCGCTGCGTGCTCCAGCTCCTGCCGTACAACGGGTTGGAGCCGGAGATCGTGGACGACCCCCGCGCGTGGAACCTCGGGCGGTCACGCGCCCAGGACGCCGTCGGGCGCATCGACCTCGCGGCCCTCCCGCGCACGGCCGACGACGAATGCGCTGGCGTGTGGGAGTCGTTCGCCCAGTAGCATGGGCGTGTGGACACGAGCCTGCGATTTCTGCGCCCCGGACCTGGTCCGTCGGGCAGCTGACGTCACCGGGTCCGGGGAGTGCCCCCGTCCGACCCGATGCTCATCCACTTCTAGACTCTGCGGCGACCGCCTGTCGCCGCTGGAAAGGGAGCCATGTCCGGCCCCAACACCGACTACGACCCTGTCGAAGTGACCCCGCTCAAGGCCGAGCAGGTCGAGGCGATGCGCGAGGCGGCCCTGGCCGCCATCGCCGGCGCCGCCGACCTCGAGGCCCTCAAGCAGGTGCGCCTCGACCACGCGGGGGATCGCTCCCCGCTCGCGCTCGCCAACCGCGAGATCGGCGCACTGCCGCCACAGGCCCGCAAGGAGGCCGGCCAGCGGGTCGGCCAGGCCCGCGGTGCGGTCAACCAGGCCATCGCCGCCCGGCTGGCCGTGCTCGAGGCCGAGCACGAGGAGCGGATGCTCGTCGAGGAGACCGTCGACGTCTCCCTGCCGACCACCCGGCGCCGGCGCGGCGGCCGGCACCCCCTCACCCTCCAGTCCGAGCTGATCGCCGACCTGTTCGTCGCGATGGGCTACGAGGTCGCCGAGGGTCCAGTGGTCGAGGCCGAGTGGCTCAACTTCGACGCGCTCAACCTCGGGCCCGACCACCCGGCGCGCACCATGCAGGACACCTTCTGGACCGAGCCGGTCGACCACCACGTCGTGCTGCGCACCCAGACCTCCCCGGTGCAGGCCCGCACGATGCTGACCCGCAAGCCGCCGATCTACGTCGTCTGCCCCGGGCGGGTGTTCCGCACCGACGAGTACGACGCCACCCACTCGCCGATGTTCCACCAGGTCGAGGGCCTCGTGGTCGACGAGGGCATCACCATGGCCCACCTCAAGGGCACCCTCGACCACTTCGCCTCCCAGCTGTTCGGCGACGGCATCACCACGCGGTTCCGGCCGTCGTACTTCCCCTTCACCGAGCCGTCGGCCGAGGTCGACGTGAAGTGCTTCGTCTGCAGGGGCGTGGACTCGGACTCCTGCCGCACCTGTCGCGGCGAGGGCTGGATCGAGTGGGGCGGCTGCGGCGTGGTCAACCCGCGCGTGCTCATCGCATGTGGGGTGGACCCCGAGGTCTACAGCGGCTTCGCGTTCGGCATGGGCATCGACCGGTCGTTCATGTTCCGCCACGACCTCGAGGACCTGCGTCCCCTCTTCGAGGGCGACGTGCGGTTCTCCTCGGCTTTCGGAACGGAGATCTGAGCGATGAAGGCCCCCAAGTCCTGGATCCTGGAGTACGTCGACGTCCCCGAGGGGACCACCACCGACGAGCTCACCGCCCGCCTGACCCTCACGGGTCTCAAGCTCGAGGCCGTCGCCAGCCCCGGCAAGGACATCACCGGCCCGCTGGTCGTCGGTCGCGTCCTCACCATGGAGCCCGAGCCGCAGAAGAACGGCAAAACCATCAACTGGTGCACCGTCGACGTGGGTGACGCCAACGGCACGGGCGAGCCGCAGGGGATCGTCTGCGGCGCCCACAACTTCAAGCCCGGCGACCTCGTCGTCACCGTGCTGCCCGGCGGCGTGCTGCCCGGCGGCTTCGAGATCAGCGCCCGCAAGACCTACGGCCACGTCTCGGCCGGGATGATCTGCTCGGCGCGCGAGCTCGGCCTCGGCGAGGACCACGACGGCATCATCGTGCTGCCGGAGGACGCCGGCACCCCCGGTGAGGACGTCCGCCCGCTGCTCGGCCTCGACGAGGAGGTCATCGAGCTCGAGATCAACCCCGACCGCGCCTACGCGCTCTCGCTGCGCGGCATCGCGCGCGAGGTGCTCGTCTCGGTCGAGGGGGCCAGCGGCTTCCGCGACCCGGCCCTGCGCGACACCCCGCCGGCCAACGACCAGGGCCACCCGGTCGTCGTCGAGGACGCCGAGGGCTGCCCGGTCTTCGTCGCCCGCAAGGTCACCGGGTTCGACCCGTCCGCGCCGACGCCCGACGTGATCACGCAGCGGATCACCGCCGCCGGCATGCGCCCGATCTCGCTCGCCGTCGACATCACCAACTACGTCATGCTCGAGACCGGCCGTCCCATCCACGGCTACGACGCCGACAAGCTGCGCGGCGCGATCGTCGTACGACGGGCGCGGGAGGGCGAGACGCTGACCACCCTCGATGGCACCGAGCGCGTGCTCGACCCGGCCGACCTCGTCGTCACCGACGACTCCGGGATCATCGGGCTCGGCGGCGTCATGGGCGGCGAGACCACCGAGATGTCCGACACCACCACGTCGATCCTCGTCGAGGCCGCGCACTGGGACGCGGTGTCGATGTTCCGCACGGGCAAGCGCCACAAGATCTCGTCCGAGGCCGGCAAGCGCAACGAGCGCGGCGTCGACCCGACCATCTGCGAGGCCGCGGCCGACCGCGTGGTGGAGCTGCTCGTCGAGCACGGCGGCGGCACCGCTGACCCGGGCGTCACCGTCGTCGGCACGCCGCCGGCGATGCCGGTCGTCCGCGTCCCCGGCGACCTCGCCGCCCGCGTGTCCGGCATGCCGATCACCGAGGAGCGCAGCATCGAGTGCCTGCGCGCGGTCGGCTGCGAGGTCGTGCAGGACGAGGGCACGCTCTCGGTCACCCCGCCGCCCTGGCGCCCCGACCTCACCGACGCGCAGGACTTCTCCGAGGAGGTCATCCGTCTCGTCGGGTACGACGAGGTGCCCTCCGTGCTGCCCACCCCGCCGTCGGGCCGCGGGCTGACCCGGGCGCAGCAGCTGCGCCGCCGGGTCGGGCGCACCCTCGCCGGCGAGGGCTACGTCGAGGTGGTGAGCTTCCCGTTCGTCGGGACCACCGACCTCGACGCGCTCGGCCTGCCCGAGGACGACCCGCGCCGCCACCTCCTGCGCCTGTCGAACCCCCTCAGCTCCGAGGCCGGCTTCATGACCACCACGCTGCTGCCCGGCGTGCTGCGCGCGGCGGCCAGGAACGTCGGTCACGGCAACCCCGACGTCGCGATCTTCGAGACCGCGACCGTCACCCTGCCGCGCGACGCCGGACCCGCGGCGATCCTGCCGGTCGACCGGCGGCCCACCGACGAGGAGTTCGCCGCCCTCGACGCGGCCCTGCCCGCCCAGCCCCTCCACCTCGCTCTCGTCGCCCTCGGTGACGAGACGGCGGGCGGCTGGTGGGGGGAGGCGCGACCGGTCTCGTGGGCTGACGCCGTGGAGGCGGTCCGGTCCGTGGCCGCGGCGCTGGGACTGGAGGTCTCCGCCACCTCGGCCGGCGTCGCCCCCTGGCACCCCGGGCGCTGCGCCGAGCTGTCGGTCGAGGGCCAGGTGGTCGGTCACGCCGGCGAGCTCCACCCCACGGTCTGCGCCGCCTTCGGTCTGCCCAAGCGCACGGTGGCGGCGGAGGTCGACCTCGACCTGCTCCTCGAGCTCGCGGTCCACCTGCGCCCGGCCCCGACCTTCTCGTCGTACCCGGTCGCCAAGGAGGACGTCGCCCTCGTGGTGGACGCCTCGGTGCCGGCGGCCGAGGTCGAGGCCGCCCTGCGCGAAGGGGCTGGCGAGCTGCTCGAGTCGATCCGGCTCTTCGACGTCTACACGGGCGAGCAGGTCGGTGCGGGCAAGAAGTCGCTGGCCTACGCCCTGCGGTTCCGCGCGGCCGACCGGACCCTCAAGGAGGGCGAGGCCGCGGCCGCCCGCGACGCTGCCGTCGCGCTCGCCGCTGAGCGGACGGGCGCCGTCCAGCGCACCTGAGCGGACCACCCGCGATCGTGGTGGGCCGTGAGCCTCCCGGAGGCTCACGGCCCAGGGGCGTCCGCCTCAGTTGATCGGGGTGCCCACGATCGCCCGGAACCGGGCGTAGGTCTCCGGGTCCCCGGCGACGGAGATCCCGGTGTCGTCGGCCCGGTTCCACAGCCAGCGGTCGAGCGCCTCGGCCGTCCCGTCGACCACGACGTCGGGCTCGACGTCCGCGTCGTCCGGCGGCGCCACGACGTGGAAGTCCTCCTCGTCGGCGTACGTCGTGCCGCTGTCGGGGTCGGTGCCCTCGAAGACGCCGAACCGCAGCCAGAACTCCTCGCCGGTGTCGGTCACGTCGACCCGCACCAGGCCCTCGCCCGGCGTCCATCCGCCCCAGGGCGGCATGCCGCCGTACATCACGTCGAGGACCTCGTGGACGCCGTCGCTGGCCAGCGCCGGGTCGATGGGGGTGGAGACCCCGGCCGCCAGCTCCGCGTCGACCCGGTGGACGAGCGCCTCGTGCGCCTGGCGACGGAGGATGAAGCCGACCGTGTGGTCGTCCGACCACGTCCACGCCTCCTCGGTCGGGTCGGCACCCTCCAGGGCGGTCGCGAGGTCGCGTGACCAGCCGTCGTATGCGGCCAGGAGGTCGTCGTGGGCCTCCGGGCGGGGCGGCTCGACCTCCTCCGGACGCGCGGGCCGCGCCCCGAGCACCTCGGCCCACCAGCGCTGGACGGTGGCGAGGTGCCAGAGCAGGTCGGCCGCCGACCAGTCCGGGCAGGACGGCACCCGCGCCTGTGGGTCGCACGTGGCGAGGACCTCACGGAACCGCGCGGACTCCGTGCGGAGGTGGGACAGGTAGCTCTCGGTGGAAAGTCGGGTCACCCGTGCACCGTAGGGGAGTGGTAGGACGGAGTGCGCGCTGTTTACCCAGGACCGGTGTC
Source organism: Microbacterium sp. ARD31 (assembly GCF_031844425.1). NCBI lineage: Bacteria > Bacillati > Actinomycetota > Actinomycetes > Micrococcales > Microbacteriaceae > Microbacterium > Microbacterium sp. ARD31. The sequence continues at coordinate 9,513 of NZ_JAUZVE010000028.1, read as the reverse complement.
GCGTGCCCATGCATGAGCATGTATAGTCATGCACATGTCCGTATCAGTGGCCGTCGCCGGCGCCAGTGGCTACGCAGGTGGCGAGGTCCTTCGCCTGCTTCTCGGCCACCCCGAGGTCGAGGTCGGTGCCCTCACCGCCGGGTCCAACGCAGGGGAGCGACTCGGCACCCTGCAGCCCCACCTCGTCCCGCTCGCCGACCGCGTGCTGGAGCCCACGATCGTGGAGGTGCTCGCGGGGCACGACGTCGTCTTCCTCGCCCTGCCGCACGGGCAGTCCGCTCCGATCGCCCAGGCACTCGGGGACGCCGCCGTCGTGATCGACTGCGGCGCCGACTTCCGCCTGACCGACCCCGCCGCGTGGGACGCGTTCTACGGCGGCCAGCACGCCGGCTCGTGGCCCTACGGGCTGCCCGAGCTCGCCGGCCAGCGCGACCTGCTCCGCGGCGCCACCCGGGTCGCCGTCCCCGGCTGCTACCCGACGATCTCCACGCTGACGATCGCGCCGGCACTCGCTGCCGGCCTGGTCGCTCCCGACGTCACCGTCGTCGCGGCCAGCGGCACGTCAGGAGCGGGCAAGGCGGCCAAGCCCCACCTCCTCGGCAGCGAGGTGATGGGCAACGTCAGCGCCTACGGCGTGGGCGGCGTCCACCGCCACACCCCCGAGATCGTCCAGAACCTCCGCCTGGTCCACGAGGGCGACGTCAAGGTCAGCTTCACCCCAGTCCTCGTGCCGATGCCCCGCGGCATCCTCGCCACGGTGTCGGCCCCGCTAGCCGCGGCCGTCACCCCCGACGAGGCGTACGACGTCTACGCGAAGGCGTACGCCGACGAGCCGTTCGTGCACCTCCTCCCCGCCGGGCAGTGGCCGCAGACCCAGTCCGTCCTGGGCTCCAACGCCGTCCACCTCCAGGTGACCGTCGACCAGGCCGCCGGGCGCCTGGTCGCCGTGGGCGTCGTCGACAACCTCGCCAAGGGCACCGCCGGCGCCGCCGTGCAGTGCATGAACCTCGCCCTCGGGCTCGACGAGACCACCGGGCTCTCCACGATCGGACTGGCTCCATGAGCGTCACGCACCCCCAGGGCTTCGCCGCCGCCGGCGTCGCCGCCGGCCTGAAGTCGACCGGCGCGAAGGACCTCGCCCTCGTGGTCAACCAGGGACCGACGTTCGACTCCGCGACCGTGTTCACCGCCAACCGCTGCAAGGCGAACCCGGTCCTGTGGAGCCAGGAGGTCGTCAAGGACGGCGTCGTGCGCGCGGTGGTGCTCAACTCCGGTGGCGCCAACTGCTACACGGGCCCGAAGGGCTTCCAGACCACGCACGCGGTGGCCGAGAAGGTCGCCGAGGGCCTCGGCATCGGCGCGATCGACGTCGTGGTCTGCTCGACGGGGCTGATCGGCCTCGCCAACGACCGCGACGACCTGCTCGCCGGCGTCGAGGCGGCGACCGTCGCCCTGTCCGCCGACGGGGGGCCGGGTGCCGCCGAGGCGATCATGACCACCGACTCGGTGAGCAAGAACACCGTCGTCGAGGGTCCGGGCTGGTCGATCGGGGGGATGGCCAAGGGCGCCGGCATGCTCGCCCCGCAGCTCGCCACCATGCTCGTCGTGCTCACCACCGACGCGGTCGTCCCGGCCGCCGACCTGGACGCCGCCCTGCGGGCCGCCACCCGGGTGAGCTTCGACCGGCTCGACTCCGACGGCTGCATGTCGACCAACGACACCGTGACCGTGATGGCCAGCGGCGCGAGCGGGATCACCCCGACACCCGAGGACTTCACCGCAGCGCTCACCCAGGCGTGCACCGACCTCGCCATGCAGCTGCTCAAGGACGCCGAGGGCGCCGACCACGAGATCGCCATCACCACCCTCCACGCCGCCAGCGAGGAGGAGGCGGTCGAGGTCAGCCGCAGCGTGGCCCGGAGCAACCTCTTCAAGGCCGCCGTGTTCGGCAACGACCCCAACTGGGGACGTGTGCTCGCCTCCATCGGCACCACCACGGCCGCGTTCGACCCTGCCGACCTCGACGTCGCGATGAACGGCGTCTGGGTCTGCCGCAGCTCGACCCCGGCCGAGGACCCCGCCACGGTCGACCTCACCGGCCGCGAGGTCAGCGTGACCATCGACCTCAAGTCCGGCGACGCGCGTGCGACCGTCTGGACCAACGACCTCACCCACGCCTACGTCCACGAGAACAGCGCCTACAGCTCATGAGCGACACGACCCCGCAGACCGTCCAGTCCCCCCGCCGGCCCGACCCCGCCAAGGCCCGCACGCTCGCCGCGGCGCTGCCGTGGCTCAAGCGCTACCACGGCCAGACGATCGTGGTGAAGTACGGCGGCAACGCGATGACCGACGAGTCCCTCAAGGTGGCCTTCGCCGAGGACATCGCCTTCCTGAGGTTCGCCGGCTTCAAGCCGGTCGTCGTGCACGGCGGCGGTCCCCAGATCTCCCGGATGCTCGACAAGCTCGGCATCGAGTCGGAGTTCCGCGGCGGCCTGCGCGTCACCACGCCCGAGGCGATGGACGTCGTCCGGATGGTGCTCGTGGGCCAGGTGCAGCGCGAGCTGGTCGGGCTGATCAACCAGCACGGCGCACTCGCGGTCGGCCTCTCCGGCGAGGACGCCGGGCTGTTCACCGCGGAGCCCACCAACACCGTCATCGACGGCGAGGAGGTCGACCTCGGCCTCGTCGGCGAGGTCGCCAAGGTGCGGCCGGAGGCCGTGCTCGACCTGATCGAGGCGGGCCGGGTCCCCGTGGTCAGCTCGGTCGCCCCCGACGTCGAGGGCCGCGTGCACAACGTCAACGCCGACACCGCCGCCTCCGCCCTCGCCGTCGCGTTGGGCGCGGAGAAGCTGCTCGTCCTCACCGACGTCGAGGGCCTCTACCGCGACTACGGCAACTCCGACGACCTCATCCAGGAGATCAGCCCCGAGGCGCTCGGCGAGATGCTGCCGACCCTCGACGCGGGCATGGTCCCCAAGATGCGCGCCTGCTACGAAGCGGTCACCGGGGGAGTGCCGCGCGCGACCGTGGTCGACGGCCGCGAGCCCCACGCCGTGCTCCTCGAGATCTTCACCGACGAGGGGGTCGGCACCCAGGTGCTCCCGGGTGCCGTGACGAAGATGCGCAAGCCCTACGCGACCGAGGAGGAGGAGTGATGAGCACCCTCCAGGACCGCTACGCCGGCGCCGTCATGAACACCTTCGGCCCGCCGCAGCTCGCCCTCGTGCGCGGCAAGGGGGCGCACGTCTGGGACGCCGACGGCAAGGAGTACGTCGACCTCCTGGGCGGCATCGCCGTCAACGCCCTCGGCCACGCGCACCCTGCGCTGGTGGAGGCGGTGTCGACCCAACTCGCGACGCTGGGCCACGTGTCGAACTTCTTCGCCACCGAGCCCCAGGTCGCGCTGGCCGAGCGGCTCGTCGCGCTGCTGGGCTGGGGCGAGGACGCCCGCGTGTTCTTCAGCAACTCCGGCACGGAGGCCAACGAGGCCGCGCTGAAGCTGACCCGCCGCACCGGTCGCACCCGCCTCGTCGCGGCCACCGGCTCGTTCCACGGCCGCACGATGGGCGCGCTCGCGCTCACCTCCAAGGCCGCCTACCGCGAGCCGTTCGAGCCGCTGCCCGGCAACGTCACCTTCGTCCCGTACGACGACGTGGCCGCGCTCGAGGCGGCCGTCGACGACACCGTCGCCGCGATCGTCCTCGAGCCCGTCCAGGGCGAGGCGGGTGTCGTCGTGCCCGACGCCGGCTACCTCGCCGCCGCCCAGCGCATCGCCCACCGGCACGGCGCCCTCCTGTGGCTCGACGAGGTGCAGACCGGCATCGCCCGGACCGGCGCGTGGTTCGCCCACCAGCTCCTCGACGACGTGCAGCCCGACGTCGTCACCCTCGCCAAGGGCCTCGGCGGCGGCATCCCGATCGGTGCCACCGTGGCGCGCGGCCCGGCTGCGATCCTGCTCCGGCCCGGCAACCACGGCACCACGTTCGGTGGCAACCCGGTCGCGGCGGCCGCGGCCCTCGCCGTGCTCGACACGATCGCGTCGGACGGCCTGCTGCAGGCCGTCGCAGCCCGCGGCGACCAGCTGGCCACGCTGCTGGCCGCCCAGGCCGGAGTGGTCGAGGTGACCGGATCCGGACTGATGCGCGGCGCCGAGCTCGACGGCCCCTACGCCACCCACGCGGTCACGGCCGGCCGCGAGGCGGGCTTCATCCTCAACGCCACCGGCCCCACCCGGCTTCGCTTCGTGCCGCCGCTGGTCATCACGGCCGACGACCTCGACGCGCTCGCCGCAGCACTGCCCACGATCCTCGACACCGCCCGCACCGCGGCGCGCCACGACCAGACGGAGTCCACCCCATGACCCGCCACTTCCTCCGCGACGACGACCTGTCACCCGCCGAGCTGCTCGAGGTGCTCGACCTGGCCGACAAGCTGAAGGCCGAGCCCTACGACCACAAGCCGCTCGCCGGTCCGCGCACCGTCGCGCTCGTCTTCGACCGCCCCACCCTGCGCACGCAGGTGTCCTTCGCAGCCGGCATCGCCGAGCTCGGCGGCAACCCGATGACCGTCGACGGTGGCCTGGCCGCGATGGGCTCGCGCGAGGGCGTCGAGGACGTCGCCCGCGTCCTGGGCCGCCAGGCCTCGGCGATCGTGTGGCGCACCGCCCACCAGAGCGACGTCGTCACCATGGCCGAGCACGCCGGCGTACCCGTCCTCAACGCGCTCACCGACGAGTTCCACCCCTGCCAGCTGCTGGCCGACCTGCAGACCGTGCGCGAGCACAAGGGCCGCCTCGCCGGCGTGCGGGTCGCGTTCGTGGGTGACGGCGCCTGCAACATGGGCAACTCGTGGGTCCTCGCCGGCGCGGCCGCAGGCATGCACGTCGTGGTCGGTGCCCCGGAGGGCTTCGCGCCCGACGCCGACGTCGTCACCCGGGCCCGCCAGGTCGCGGAGGGCACCGGCGGCTCGATCTCGATCACCACCGACCCCGTCGAGGCGGTCTCCGGCGCCGACGTCGTCGTCACCGACTCCTGGGTCAGCATGGGCCGCGAGGAGGAGTCCCAGGACCGCCTGCGGATCTTCCCGCCCTACGGTGTGACCGAGGAGCTGCTCGCCCACGCCGACCCGGAGGCCATCGTCATGCACTGCCTGCCCGCCTACCGCGGCAAGGAGATCGCCGAGGAGGTCATCGAGGGCCCGCAGTCGGTCGTGTGGGACGAGGCCGAGAACCGTCGCCACGCGCAGAAGGCCGTGCTGACCTGGCTGCTGGAGCACCGATGAGCGCCGTCGCGCCCGTCACGAAGGGCGCGCGGCACGCCCGCATCATCGACATCGTGACCACCCACCCCGTGCGGTCCCAGACCGAGCTCGCCGACCTGCTCGCCGACCACGGCGTCCGCGTCACGCAGGCCACGCTGAGCCGCGACCTCGTCGAGCTCGACGCCGTCAAGGTCCGCAGCGCCGACGGCGCCCTCGTGTACGCCGTTCCGGGCGAGGGCGGCGACCGCACCGCCGTCGCGGCGCCGCGCGAGTCGGCCGCCGGGCGCGACCGCCTGGCTCGGCTCTGCGCCGAGCTCCTGGTCAGCGCCGAGGCGAGCGCCAACCTCGTCGTGCTCCGCACCCCGCCGGGCGCCGCGCAGTTCCTCGCCAGCGCCTTCGACAAGGCCGAGCTCGGCGACGTCCTCGGCACCATCGCCGGCGACGACACCGTCCTCCTCATCGGCCGCGACCCCGCCGGCGGCGACGCGCTCGCCCAGCGCTTCCTCGACCTGGCCAACCACCCGCACCACGCCACCCCACCAGCAAAGGACACCCTGTGAGCAAGGTCCTCACCTCCCTCCCCGTCGGCGAGCGCGTCGGCATCGCCTTCTCCGGAGGTCTCGACACCTCCGTGGCGGTCGCGTGGATGCGAGCCCGAGGTGCGGTGCCCTGCACCTACACCGCCGACATCGGCCAGTACGACGAGCCCGACATCTCCGGTGTGCCGTCGCGCGCGATGCAGTACGGCGCCGAGCTCGCGCGCGCGGTCGACTGCAAGACGCAGCTGGTCGAGGAGGGCCTCGCCGCGCTGGCGTGCGGCGCGTTCCACATCCGCTCCGGTGGACGCCAGTACTTCAACACCACGCCCCTCGGCCGCGCCGTCACCGGCACGATGCTGGTGCGCGCGATGCACGACGACGACGTCAACATCTGGGGCGACGGGTCGACCTTCAAGGGCAACGACATCGAGCGCTTCTACCGCTACGGCCTGCTCGCCAACCCGGACCTGCGCATCTACAAGCCCTGGCTCGACGCCGACTTCGTCACCGAGCTCGGTGGCCGCCACGAGATGAGCGCCTGGCTCACCGAGCGCGACCTGCCCTACCGCGACAGCCAGGAGAAGGCGTACTCCACCGACGCCAACATCTGGGGCGCCACCCACGAGGCCAAGACGCTCGAGCACCTCGACGTCTCGCTCGAGACGGTCGAGCCGATCATGGGCGTGAAGTTCTGGGACCCGTCGGTCGCGATCGAGGCCGAGGACCTCACCATCCGCTTCGACCAGGGCCGCCCCGTCGCCATCAACGGCACGACGTACGACGACGCGGTCGCGCTCGTCCACGAGGCCAACACCATCGGTGGCCGGCACGGCCTCGGCATGTCCGACCAGATCGAGAACCGCATCATCGAGGCCAAGTCGCGCGGCATCTACGAGGCGCCCGCGATGGCGCTGCTGTTCATCGCCTACGAGCGGCTCGTCAACGCGATCCACAACGAGGACACCGTCGCGCAGTACCACAACGAGGGCCGCAAGCTCGGCCGCCTGCTCTACGAGGGCCGCTGGCTGGACCCGCAGGCGCTGATGATCCGCGAGTCCGTCCAGCGCTGGATCGCCTCGCTGGTCACCGGCGAGGTGACGCTGCGGCTGCGGCGCGGCGAGGACTACACGATCCTGCGCACCGACGGGCCCGCCTTCTCCTACCACCCCGACAAGCTGTCGATGGAGCGCACCGAGAACGCCGCGTTCGGTCCGACCGACCGCATCGGCCAGCTCACCATGCGCAACCTCGACATCGCCGACTCCCGTGCCAAGCTCGAGCTCTACGCCGCCCAGCCGCTCGACCAGGGCCAGGTCCTGGTCGAGAACGGCACCCTCTACGGTGCCATCGAGGCCGGCGGCTTCGACCGGATCACCGGTCACTCGCCGGCCGAGGAGGCGGACGAGGACACGTTCGACGAGACGGCACTGGAGCACGCGGCGATGGAGTTCGGGACCGACTGATGGCTGGAGCAGGCACCACCAACGAGGGATCGCTGTGGGGCGGTCGCTTCGCGAGCGGACCGTCGCCGGAGCTGCAGCGGCTCTCGCGGTCGACGCACTTCGACTGGCAGCTGACGCCCTACGACCTCGCCGGCTCGCGGGCGCACGCCAACGCGCTGCACCGTGCCGGGCTGCTCACCGACGCCGACCACGCGGAGCTGCTCCGCGGGCTCGGCGCGCTGGGGGAGCAGTACGCCGCCGGCGCGCTGCGTCCGGCCGAGTCCGACGAGGACGTGCACGGGGCGCTCGAGCGGCTCCTGCTCGAGGAGGTCGGTCCGGAGGTGGGCGGCCGGCTCCGAGCCGGTCGCTCGCGCAACGACCAGGTCGCGACGCTGTTCCGCGCCTACCTCCGCGACCACGCCCGCACCATCGCCGGTCTGGTGCTCGACCTCGTCGACGTCCTGGCCACCCAGGCGGGGGAGCACCTCGACCCCGGCGAGGAGACCGTCATGCCGGGACGGACCCACCTCCAGCACGCGCAGCCCGTCCTGCTCTCGCACCACCTGCTGGCGCACGCCTGGCCGCTGCTGCGCGACGTCGAGCGGCTGCGCGACTGGGACGCCCGGGTCGCGAGCGACTCGCCGTACGGCTCCGGCGCCCTCGCTGGCCAGACCCTCGGCCTCGACCCGGAGGCCGTGGCCGCCGAGCTCGGGTTCACCGGGTCCTCGGCCAACTCGCTCGACGGCACCGCGGCCCGCGACTTCGCGGCCGAGTTCGCCTTCGTGACCGCCCAGGTCGGCGTCGACCTGTCCCGCCTCGCCGAGGACGTCATCCTCTGGACGACGCGGGAGTTCGGCTTCGCGACGCTCCACGACTCCTGGTCGACCGGGTCGAGCATCATGCCCCAGAAGAAGAACCCCGACATCGCCGAGCTCGCGCGTGGCAAGGCCGGACGCCTGATCGGCAACCTGTCCGGCCTGATGGCCACGTTGAAGGGGCTCCCGCTCGCGTACAACCGCGACCTCCAGGAGGACAAGGAGCCGGTCTTCGACTCCGTCGAGACCCTCGAGATGCTGCTGCCCGCGATGACCGGGATGGTCGCCACCCTCACCTTCGACCGCGCCCGGATGGCCGAGCTCGCCCCGCAGGGGTTCTCGCTCGCGACCGACGTCGCCGAGTGGCTCGTGCGCGAGGGGGTGCCGTTCCGCGACGCCCACGAGCTCGCCGGCGCCTGCGTACGCCGGTGCGAGGAGCTCGGCTGCGACCTGCCCGACCTCACCGACGAGCAGCTGGCCGGGATCTCGCCGGCGCTGACCCCCGAGGTGCGCTCGGTGCTCACCGTCGAGGGCTCCGTCGCCTCCCGGTCCGGTCGCGGCGGCACCGCCCCGGTCCGCGTCCGCGAGCAGCTCGACGAGCTCCGTGGCCTGAGCGCCGACCACCGTGCCCGACTGGGCTGAGGGCGACCCGCTCGAGGTCGCCCCGCGGCTGTTGGGTGCCGTGCTCACCCACGGCGGCGTCTCGCTGCGGCTCACCGAGGTCGAGGCGTACGCCGGCCCGCTCGACCCCGGTTCCCACGCCTACCGCGGGCGCACCGATCGCAACGCGGTGATGTTCGGCCCTCCGGGGCACCTGTACGTCTACTTCATCTACGGCATGCACCACTGCGCCAACCTCGTCACCGGCCCCGACGGCGACCCGGGCGCGGTCCTGCTCCGGGCCGGCGAGGTGGTCGCCGGGCACGACGTCGCCCGAAGCCGCCGACCGGGCAGCAGCGACCGCGACCTGGCGCGCGGACCGGCCCGACTCTGCACGGCGCTCGGCATCACCCTGGGCGACAACGGCGTACGTCCCGAGCTGGCCGCGGGGGAGCCACCCGCCTCGATCAGCACCGGCCCCCGTGTGGGGTTGCGCCTCGCCGCGGACCGCCCATGGCGCTTCTGGGCGACCGGTGACCCGACGGTGAGTCCCTACCGGCCGGCCGCGCCGCGGCGTCGTACAGGCCGCTGACCTGCGACTATGCGCAGATGGCCACCCCGGTTTGGCATGTCGCGGGAGGGTCGTCTAATGTTCTTCCTGTCGCCGCAAGCGGCGCCGCCTCCTGGCCAGAAGGTCAGCTGAAGCGGAGACCAGCTGCGACCACCACCGAAGCGCCAAGCCCACGAGTTTGACGGTGAGCGAAGCGCCCGGTAAGTTTCTGCAGGTTGCCCCGCGACCGAACCGGCCCAGCCGGGGAGGATCGGGTGCGTCTGATTCTTGAGAACTCAACAGTG
>NZ_JAUZVE010000027.1:0-89513 GCF_031844425.1 Microbacterium sp. ARD31 | reverse complement strand
TGCCGGCGGTCGTGGTGGTCGCAAGGGCGAGCGCGACGCGACCGAGCGCGACAGCCTGGTCTACGACCAGGACTGGCTCGGTGACGACGACGTCGCTCCCGGCGTGCTCGACTGACGGGAGCGCTCAGGCGACGACGGTCGTGATCGGCTGCGAGGAGTCGGCCGGCAGGTCCAGCAGCGACGGCGTACGACCGCGCGCGACGAGCTCGGCGCCCAGCGCGGCGACCATGGCCCCGTTGTCGGTGCACAGGCCCGGTCGCGGCACCCGGACGCGGATGCCCCGGGCCGCCGCGCGCTCCTCTGCCATCGCCCGCAGGCGGCTGTTGGCGGCCACGCCGCCGCCGATGAGGATGTCGTCGATGCCCCGGCTCGACGCGGCGTCGATCGCCTTGCGGGTGAGCACGTCGCACACCGCCTCCTGGAAGGACGCGGCGACGTCGTTGACGTCGATCGAGACGCCCTCGCGCTGCTGGGTCTCCACCCAGCGCGCGACGGCGGTCTTGAGCCCGGAGAAGGAGAAGTCGAAGCGGTGCCGCTCGAGGTCGCGGCGGCTGGTGAGGCCGCGCGGGAAGTCGATGGCGACGCTGTTGCCGCTGCGCGCGGCCTTGTCGATGTGGGGACCGCCGGGGAACGGCAGGCCGAGGAGCCGGGCCACCTTGTCGAAGGCCTCGCCGGCCGCGTCGTCGATCGTGGCGCCCATCGGCTCGACGCCGACGGTCACGTCGGTGACCTCGAGCAGGCTGGAGTGCCCGCCCGAGACGAGCATCGCCAGGCACGGCTCGGGCAGCGGCCCGTGCTCGAGCTGGTCGACCGCGACGTGCGCGGCGAGGTGGTTGACGCCGTAGATCGGCTTGCCGAGACCCAGGGCGAGCGCCTTGGCGCTGGCCACGCCGACGAGCAGCGCTCCCGCGAGGCCCGGCCCGCTGGTGACCGCCACGGCGTCGATGTCGGTGAGCGCGATCCCGGCCGTCTCGGCGGCGCGCTCGATCGTGGGCACCATCGCCTCGAGGTGCGCACGGCTGGCGACCTCCGGCACCACGCCGCCGAACCGGGCGTGCTCCTCCACGCTGCTCGCGACCGTGTCGGCCAGCAGCGTGTGGCCCCGGACGATCCCGACCCCCGTCTCGTCGCAGGAGGTCTCGATCCCGAGGACGAGCGGCTCGTCAGTCATGGGTCGTCTCGGTCTGCTGGCGTGCGGCCCCGGGGAGCCACCGGCACATGACCAGCGCCTCGGAGCCGTCGCGGTAGTAGTGGGGGCGGACGTCGATCACGCTGAACTGGCGGGCGACGTAGAAGCCGAGGGCCTCGGCGTTGCGCACGCTCACCTCCAGCAGCATCCGTGAGGCGCCCTCGGTGTCGGCCAGGGCCGCGTCGAGCAGGGCGGAGGCGACGCCGGTGCGACGCGACTCCGGCCGCACGGCGATGCGGAGCAGGTCGACGATGTCGCCGGCCGTCATCGTCACGGCGTAGCCGGAGAGGTCCTCGGCGACCAGGAACCGCCGACCCGGCCCCTCGATCTCCTGGCGCACCAGCTCCTCGCCCCACGCGTCGATCCCGAACAGCTCCTGCTCGAGGGCGGTGAGGGCCGGGAGGTCGGCCAGGGTGGCGGGACGGATCACGACACAGGCTTTCTGGGTGCGCCGGCGACCGCGTCGGGACGCCGGAGGTAGAGGGGTTCGGGGTCGAGCAGCTCCACCAGCTCGGCGCTCACGCCGTGGGCCATCCACCCGGCACTGGGCCGGTCGGGGGCGATCGCGTGGGGGAACGCCTCAGGGTAGAGGCCGGGTCCGGCACCGGCCACTTCGACGGAGGTCGCGACGTCGGCCGGACGGGTGACGACGGGGCCCTCGAGGCGCGCGCCGTCGGCGTCGTACGACGCGAGGTAGACCTCCTTGCGCCGCGCGTCGGTGGCGACCAGGAAGCTGCCGCCGGCCGCGCCGGTCCCGACGGCCTCCAGCGCGATCACGTCGAGGGAGCACACGCCGTAGACGGGGACGTCCAGCACGAAGCCGAGGGTGCGGGCGGTGACGACGCCGACGCGCAGCCCGGTGAACGGCCCCGGCCCCACGCCGACGGCGATCGCGGTGAGGTCCTGCCGGACGATGCCGGCGTCGTCCATCGCGCGCGCGATCAGCGGTGCGAGGTGCTCGCCGTGCTTCATCGGCTGCTCGGAGGAGTGCTCGACCACCACGCGGTCACCGTCGTGGAGGGCGACGGTCACCAGCGGCGTCGCGGTGTCGAAGGCGAGGAGCACGGCGACGAGGCTACTTCCCGACGACCCAGCGGAGGGAAACGCGGCGGGGGTCGAGCGCCTCGTCGTCCGGGGCGTGCCCCACCGTGCGCTCGATGACGACCTCGAGGCGGGCGTCGGCGAGGCCCTCGGCCAGCCCCGCGCCCCACTCGACCACGGTGACCGCGGTGTCGAGCGAGGTGTCGAGGTCCAGGTCGTCGAGCTCGTCGAGACCGCCGAGGCGGTAGGCGTCGACGTGCACCAGGTCGGGGCCACCGACCAGCGAGGGGTGGACGCGGGCGATGACGAACGTCGGCGAGGTGACCCCGCCGCGCACCTGCAGCCCCTCCCCGAGCCCCTGGGTGAACGTCGTCTTCCCGGCGCCCAGCTCCCCGGTCAGCACGACGAGGTCGCCGGCGACCAGGCTGGCCCCGACGCGCTCGCCGAGCGCGCGCATGGTCTCGGCGTCCGGGGCGTCGAAGGTGGTCCCGAGCCAGAGCGAGAGCTCGACGTAGGGGCTGGACCGGCCGGTGACGACGAAGTCGTGCCGTTCCCAGAAGCCGACGGTCCCGGGCAGCTCCTCGCGGGCGACCACCACGACCGCCGAGCGACCCGTGGCGGCGTCGACGGCAGCCTCGACGAGGGCGGTGGCGACACCCATGCCCTGGGCCCGCGGCGTCACGCCGAAGCGCCGCAGCACCATCACGTCGTCGCGGACGTCGAGCACGACGCAGCCGACGGGCTCGCCGTCGAGCGTGGCGAGCAGACCTCCGCGCACCGACAGCAGGCGGGCGATCGAGGCCTCGTCCTCGCCGAGCGCGTCGGCCGGCGGGTCGAGCGGCGGGCGGGCTCCGAATGCCTCCTGCACCACGGCCAGCACCTCCGCGGCCGCCTCGGGTCCGACTCGTCGTACGACGATGCTCACGACGCCACCCTCCCCTGCGCGAGCGAGAGCAGGTCGTCGAGCTCGGCGGTGACGTCCTTGTGGCGCTCGAGCAGCACCATGTGCCCGGCGCCCTCGCACTCCAGGAGGCTGGAGCCCGGGATCCGGCTGTGCAGCTTGCGGCTGTGCCCGACCCCGGTGATCTTGTCCTCGGTGCCGCAGATGACCGACGTGGGGACGCGCCCGAGCGGCTCGAGGTGCTCGAACTTGTCGAGGGTCGCGAAGGCCGGGTAGAAGTCCGCGACCACGGCGAAGGGCGTCGAGTTGAGCATCGAGTAGACGAACTCGACCATGCTCGCCGGCACGTCGTCGCCGAAGGCGTAGCGGTCGGTCACCACGTCGGCGACCGCGTGCCCCCACTTGCGGGCCTGGTCGACGAGCAGGTGACCGATGTCGAGGGTGCGCACCGCCCGGCCGACGAAGCGGCCGCCGAGGCCGAGCGGCAGCATCGGGAACAGGATGCGCCCCGGGTCGAGGCCGCCCGCCGTCGTGGAGATCAGGGCGGCACCGACGACCTTGTCGCCGAAGAGCTCGGGGTAGTGCTCGGCGAGGGAGACGATGCTCATCCCGCCCATCGAGTGCCCCACGACGACGCACCGGCCCGGCACCGTGTCCTCGATGACGCGCCGGAGGTCGTGCCCGAGCTGCTCGATCGTGCAGTGGTCCTCCTCGGAGCGCGCCGAGCGGCCGTGGCTGCGCTGGTCGTAGAAGACCGTGCGGACCTGGCCGCGGTAGGCCGCGCGCTGGAAGTGCCAGCAGTCGAGGTTCAGCGAGTAGCCGTGCACGAACATGACGGTCAGGTCGTCGTCGGTCGACGGCCGGCCGCCGAAGTCGGCGGGCTCGTCGATCTCCACGTGGAGATCGAGGGCGTCGTCGGCCACGACCACCCGCGCCGGGCTGTGCAGCTCGCCGAACGCGACGTGCTCCCCCGCCGCGCGGTTGCCGATGATGCGGTTCTGCCGGGCGATGCCGACCGCGCCGGCGGCCGCGGCCAGACCGGCGGCACCGACGACGGAGCCGAAGATGCGGCCCTTGATGCTCAACGGGTGGTTCCTTCCAGGTCCTCAGGGGCGTCACCGGGGGCGTCGTCCTCGGTCGCCTCGGTGTCGACGAACCGGCGAGCGAACCTGCCGCCGATCCGGGTCACGATCTCGTAGCTGATGGTGCCGACGGCGTCCGCCCAGTCCTGGGCGGTGGGCTCGCCGAGGTCACCCGGGCCGAAGAGCACGACCTCGGTGCCCGGTGGCGGCAGCTCCCCGTCGAGGTCGACGACGAGCTGGTCCATGCACACGCGCCCGCGGATCGGGCGCCGGTCGTCCTGCACCCACACCGACGCGGCGTTGCCGGCAGCCCGCGGGACGCCCTCGGCGTACCCGACGGGCACCACGCCCACGGTGGTGTCCTCCTCGGCGTGCCAGGTGTGGCCGTAGGAGACGCCGTCGCCGGCGCGCACGGCCTTGCTCATCAGCAGCGGGGCGCGCACGGTCATCGCCGGCCGGAGGCCGAGCCGCGGGCTCACGCCGGGTGCGGGGTCGAGGCCGTAGGACGCGATGCCGCAGCGCACCAGGTCGAAGTGGGCGGAGGGGCGCAGGATCGCCGCCGCCGAGTTGGCGAGGTGGGTCACCTCCGGGTCGAGCCCGGCCTCGGCCGCGAGCCGCAGCGCCTCGCGGAAGGCCGACTCCTGGGCGTCGTTCGCCGGGTGGCCCGGCTCGTCGCTGGCCGCGAGGTGCGACCACAGGCCGGTCACCCGCACCCGGCCGGCGGCCTCGTGGGCCGCCGCGGCCGCGAACAGCGCCTCCCAGTCCGCCCGCGCAGCACCGCCGCGGGACAGGCCCGTGTCGACCTTGAGCTGCACCCGCGCACCGCCGACGGCGGCCACCTCGTCGAGCTCCGCGACGGAGTACGCCGTCACCTCGACCCCCGCGGCGACGGCGGCCGCGAAGTCCGCGCCCGGTGCGGTGAGCCAGCAGAGCAGCGGGCCGCGGTCGCCGGCCGCGCGCAGCGCGAGCGCCTCGTCGAGGGTGGCGACCCCCAGCCAGTCCGCACCGCCGTCGCGGGCGGCGGCGGCCGCCTCGGCCATGCCGTGGCCGTAGCCGTCGGCCTTGACCACCGTCATCAGCTGGACCGGGCCGTCGACGGAGACGAGGTCCTTGAGGATCCGCACGTTGTGGCGGATCGCGGCGACGTCGACGACGATCTCGGCGCGCTGCGGCACGGGATCGGACATGGGCCCGATCATCGCAAAGACCTCGACCGGGGGGCGGCGAGCGTCTCGCGCACCAGCCGCGGGAGCTGGACCGCGACGCGGCTGGCGGTCAGCGGTCCGCCGCCCGCGGCCTCGGTGGCGGCGGCACCGTGGACCCACGACCCGACCGACGCCGCGTCGAAGGGGTCGAGGCCCGCGGCGAGCAGGGCGCCGACGAGCCCGGCGAGCACGTCGCCCGCACCGGCGGTGGCCAGCCACGGGACGCCGGTGGTGGTCACCCGCACCCGCCCGGCGGGGTCGGCGACGAGCGTGTGGTGGCCCTTGAGCAGCACCACACACCCCCACCGCTGCGCGGCGGCCCGCACGTGCTCGAGCGGACGCGCCTCGACCTCCTCGCGGGCGACCTCGAGCATCGCGGCCAGCTCGCCGGCGTGCGGGGTCAGCACGGCACCGGGCAGCGGACCGTCCACGTGGCGCAGCGCGTCGGCGTCGACCACCAGGGGTACGTCGTCGGCACGCGCGGCCGCGAGCATGTCGGCGGCGTCGTCGCCCCCGCCGGGCCCGACGACCCACGCCTGCACGCGACCCTCCCCCACGACCTCGGGGTGGGCGGTCCGCACCCGGTCGGCGACGGCGTCCGGGCCGACGTAGCGCACCATGCCGACCAGACCGGACCCGGCCCCGGCGACGGCGAGCAGCGCCGCGCCCGGGTAGGTGGCCGAGCCGGCCCGGACGCCGACCACGCCTCGGGTGTACTTCTGGGCGTCGGGCCCGGGGCGGGGCAGCAGGGCGCGCACGTCGTCGGGCTGCAGGGCCTCCACGGCCGTGTCGGGGAGGTCGAGGCCGATGTCCACGAGGTGCAGCGACCCGGAGGCCGCGGCGGCCGGGTCGACGAGGTGGGCGACCTTGTGGGTGCCGAAGGTGACGGTCAGGTTGGCGCGCACGTGGGGTCCGTCGAGCTCGCCGGTGTCCACGTCGACGCCCGACGGCACGTCGACCGCGACCACCGGCACGGCGGCGAAGCGCTCCAGCGCGGCCACGGCGTCCGGGCGCAGGCCGGGGCGTCCACCGATGCCGACGATGCCGTCGAGCACCACCTCGGGGTCGCCCAGCTCGTCGAGCGCGCGGGTGGCCCACCCTCCCGCGGCCCGGAGCGCGGCCAGGCCGCCGTCGTGGGCGTGCTCGGACAGCAGCAGCGCCTCCACGCGTGCGCCGCGGGCGGCCAGCCGCGCGCCGGCCCACAGCGCGTCGCCGCCGTTGTCGCCTGCTCCGACGAGCAGCAGCACCCGGCGGCCGTAGGCGCCGCCGAGGAGGTCGACCACGGCGGTCGCCAGGCCGGCTGCGGCACGCTGCATCAGGGCTCCGTCGGGCAGCGCGGCCATCGCGGCCTGCTCCGCACGGCGTACCTGCTCGACGGTGTGGGCGCGCAGCACGCGCTCAGCCCTCCAGCACGACGACGGCGGAGGCGATCCCCGCGTCGTGCGAGAGCGAGACGTGCACGTGCGCCACGCCCAGTGCCTCGGCGCGCGCGGCGACGGTGCCCCGGATCTCGAAGCGCGGACGGCCCGTCTCCTCGGAGACGATCTCGGCGTCGTGCCAGCCCATCCCGGTCGGGGCGCCGAGCGCCTTCGCCATCGCCTCCTTGGCCGCGAACCGGGCGGCGAGCGACGCCGGCGGCCGGGTCGCCTCGGACGCGGTGAACAGCCGCGCGCGCAGCGACGGCGTGCGCTCGAGGGACTGCACGAAGCGGTCGATGTCGACCACGTCGATGCCGACGCCGATGACCGGCATGTGCCGCTCCTCTCCGGACGCGCTACTCGACGGTGACGGACTTGGCGAGGTTGCGGGGCTGGTCCACGTCGTGGCCGAGCTGTGAGGCCAGCTCGCACGCGAAGAGCTGCAACGGGACCACCGCGACCAGCGGCTGGAGCAGCACCGGGACCTGGGGCAGCGTGAACAGCACGTCGGCGTAGGGCTCGATCGTGGTGTCGCCCTCCTCGGCCAGGCAGAGGGTGCGGGCGCCGCGGGCGCGCACCTCCTGGATGCCGCTGAGCATCTTGTCGTGGAGCTGGTCGCGGCCGCGGGGCGGCACGACGCACAGGATCGGCAGGCCCTCCTCGACCAGCGCGATGGGGCCGTGCTTGAGCTCGCCGGCGGCGAAGCCCTCGGCGTGGAGGTAGGCGATCTCCTTGAGCTTGAGCGCGCCCTCGAGGGCGACGGGGTAGCCGGCGTGGCGGCCGAGGAAGAGGACCGAGCGGCTGTCGACGTGGTCGCGGGCCAGCGCGTAGACCTCCTCGGCCTTGCCGAGGACCCTCTCGACGTGGCCGGGCATCTGGTCGAGCTGGTCCATCACCTCGCCGATCTCGTCGCCGTAGCGGGTGCCCTTGACCTGCGCGAGGTAGAGCGCCAGCAGGTAGCAGGCGACCAGCTGGGTGAGGAACCCCTTCGTCGAGGCGACCCCGATCTCCGGGCCGGCGTGGGTGTAGATGACGCCGTCGGACTCGCGGGGGATGGTCGAGCCGTTGGTGTTGCAGATCGCCAGCACCTTGGACCGCTGCACGCGGGCGTGGCGGATGGCCTGAAGGGTGTCGGCGGTCTCGCCGGACTGGCTGATCGCGACGACGAGGGTCGAGGACGTGA
Source organism: Microbacterium sp. ARD31 (assembly GCF_031844425.1). NCBI lineage: Bacteria > Bacillati > Actinomycetota > Actinomycetes > Micrococcales > Microbacteriaceae > Microbacterium > Microbacterium sp. ARD31. The sequence goes on along the minus strand of NZ_JAUZVE010000027.1, from coordinate 81,494 downwards.
GGATCGGGTCGCGGTAGCGGAACTCGCTGGCGAGCTCGACCTCGACCGGGATGCGGCACCAGTGCTCGATGGCGTACTTGGCCACCATGCCGGCGTAGAACGACGTGCCGGCCGCGATGATGATGATCTTGTCGATGTCGCGGAGGTCCTGGTCGGACAGGCGCATCTCGTCGAGCTGGAGCAGGCCCTCGGGGCTGCGGCGGCCGAGGAGCGAGTCGGCCACGGCGCGCGGCTGCTCGAAGATCTCCTTGCGCATGAACCAGTCGTGGCCGTCCTTCTCGGCGGCCGACAGGTCCCAGTCGACGTGGTAGCGGGTGCCCTCTGCCGGCGTGCCGTCGAAGCCGGAGACGCTGACGCCCTCGCGGGTGATGGTGACGACCTGGTCCTGGCCGAGCTCCATGGCCTCGCGGGTGTGCTCGATGAAGGCGGCGACGTCGGAGCCGAGGAAGTTCTCACCCTCGCCGATCCCCACCACGAGCGGGCTGTTGCGGCGGGCCGCGACCACGCGGTCCGGGTCCTGGGCGTCGACGGCGACGAGCGTGAAGGCGCCCTCGAGGCCGCGGCACACGGTCTGCATCGCGACGGTGAGGTCGGCGCCCGCCTCGAGCTGCTCCTCGAGCAGGTGGGCCGCGACCTCGGTGTCGGTGTCGGAGGCCATCTCCACGCCCTGCGACTCCAGCCGGGAGCGCAGCTCGGCGAAGTTCTCGATGATGCCGTTGTGCACCAGCGCGACCCGGCGGGCCCGGCCCACGTGCGGGTGGGCGTTGCGGTCGGTCGGCGCGCCGTGGGTGGCCCAGCGGGTGTGCCCGATGCCGGTCGTCACGGGGGGCAGCGGCGCGTCGGCGATCGCCTTCTCGAGGTTGGCCAGCTTGCCGGCGCGCTTGTCGCTGACGATCGTGCCGTCGTCGACGAGGGCGATGCCGGCGGAGTCGTAGCCGCGGTACTCGAGCCGTCGCAGGCCTTCGATCACCACGCCTTCGGCAGGCTTGGCACCGACGTATCCCACGATTCCGCACATGGCCGCGAAGTCTATCGGCAGGCCGCTGCACGGCCGCATCGCGCCGCGGTGCCACAATCGCACCCATGTCCGAGGTCCCCTCGCCCGTCCAGGGCAGCTCCCCGGGCGGCCCCTCGAACGGCTCGGCGAGGTTCGAGGCCTCCCCCTACGTCGAGCTCGAGCGGGCCGCGTGGGCCAAGCTCGCGGGGACCGCGGAGACCGTCCTGACCCCCGACGAGATCGCCCGGCTGCGCGGCCTCGGCGACGCGCTCGACCTGCGCGAGATCGAGCAGGTCTACCTCCCGCTCTCGCGCCTGCTCAGCCTGTACGTCGCCGCGAACTCGCGACTGCACCGCGAGCAGGAGGAGTTCCTGCACCGGGTCACTCCGCCGCGCACGCCGTTCGTGATCGGCCTCGCCGGGTCGGTGGCCGTGGGCAAGTCCACCACCGCCCGCGTGCTCCAGCAGATGCTGGCGCACTGGCCCGAGCACCCCAACGTCGCGCTGGTCACGACCGACGGCTTCCTGCTGCCCAACGCCGAGCTCGAGCGTCGCGGGATCCTCCACCGCAAGGGGTTCCCGGAGTCCTACGACCGCAAGGCGCTGCTGAAGTTCGTCATCGACATCAAGTCCGGACGCGACGAGGTCGAGGCACCGATCTACTCCCACCTCGTCTACGACGTCCTGCCGGACGAGAAGGTGGTCGTCAAGCGGCCCGACATCGTCATCATCGAGGGCCTCAACGTGCTGCAGCCGGCGCGGATGCGCGACGACGGGCGCACCGGCCTGGCCGTCAGCGACTTCTTCGACTTCTCCGTCTACGTCGACGCCGCCCTCACCGACATCAAGCGCTGGTACGTCGACCGCTTCCTGCGGCTGCGGGAGACGGCCTTCCGCGACCCGGCGTCGTACTTCCGCAAGTACGCCGCGCTGTCGCACGACGAGGCGGTCGACCAGGCCACCCGGATCTGGGACTCCATCAACGAGCCCAACCTCGTGCAGAACGTCGCCCCCACCCGCTCGCGCGCCAACCTCGTGCTCCGCAAGGACGCCGACCACTCGGTGAGGTACGTCCGCCTCCGCAAGCTCTGAGCTCAGCCGGCGACGCCGCCGACCGGACCGTAGGGCCACCCGGCGGGCAGGTACGCGATGGACTGCACTGTCTCGCAGGAGTCCCAGACGACGTCGCGGGGATCCCGGGGCCCGATGTAGAGCACCTGGTCGGCGAGCCCGGCGTTCGCCCGCTGGGCGTCGGTGTCCATGTCGTCGCAGCGGATGACGTCGGGTTGCCCGTCGTCGAAGAGGTAGACGACGTCGTTGCCCTCCTCGGGCCAGACCTTGTCCGCGCCCTCGCCGAGGAGGAGGACGTCGTCGCCCTCGTCGCCCTTGACGACGTCGTCGCCGGTGCCGTCGACCAGGAGGTCGTTGCCGCTGCCGCCCGAGAGCTGGTCGTTGCCGGTGCCGGCGTCGAGCACGTCGTCGCCGTCGTGGCCGGAGACGAAGTCGTTGCCGTCCTCGCCATGGACCTGGTCGTTGCCGGGGCCACCGAAGAGCCCGCCCGGTCCGTGCTTGCCACCGGGTCCGACCGTGCCGGAGTGGTCGGGGAGGTTGTCGTCGCCGGGGCCGCCGAAGATGACGTCGTCGCCCTCGGAGCCGTTGATCGTGTCGCGGCCGTCCTCGCCGTGGACGACGTCGTCGTCCCAGTAGGCGTCGACGACGTCGTCACCGGCCCCGCCCCAGACCTGGTCGGCACCCTGGTGCCCGCTGATGGTGTCGTTGCCGTCGTCGCCGTGGACGACGTCGTCGCCCGTTCCGGCGTTGAGGGTGTCGTCGCCTGCCTCGCCCTGGAGGGTGTCGTGGCCCTCGTGGCCGTCGAGCAGGTCGCGGCCGGGGCCGCCCCGCAGGAGGTCGTTGCCCTGCTCGCCCCGCAGCGCGTCGTCGCCGCCGTCGCCGTGGAGGGCGTCGTGGTCGGCGTTGCCCGCGAGGCGGTCGTCGCCGCCCCTGCCCTTGATGGTGTCGTTGCCGGACCACCCGCTGATGCGGTTGGCGCGGCCGTTTCCGACGAGCAGGTCGGAGGACTTCGTCGCCTTCTCGGCCTTCTTCGCCCTGGTCTTCTCGGTGACGACGCCCGCACCGGGCGCGGCGGCGTCCAGGGATGCAGCTGCCGTGGAGGGCAGCGTGATCGCGAGGCAGGCGAGCAGGGAGGCAGGGCCGAGGAGGTGCGTCATCGCTGAGGTCTTCCGGGGGCGTCGGTGCTGGACTGGATGGGCCGTACGGGCGGCTCGCCGCCCGTACGGTCCACTCCTCCTGTCGGCACCGGCCGGCGGAATGTGAGGGGTCCACAGCCCCCTTGTCCGGACGCCCCGGCTGCTCAGACGCTGGCGACGGTGAAGCGCTGGCGGCGGTGCTGCGGCTCCTCGATCTCGTCGACCAGGGCAGCGGCGTAGTCCTCGGCGGAGACGAAGTCGCCGGCCGGGGTGTCGAGCGCGGTGGCGTAGCTGCCGGTGCGCTCGCCCGGTGCGATGACCGGCGACGGGCTCACGAAGGTCCAGTCGACGGCGTCGGGCGCGGCGCGGAACAGCTCGAGGGCGGCGGCACCGGAGGAGGCCTCTGCCTTGTACTCCTCCGGGAACCCCTCGGAGTCGAGCAGCCGGGTGCCGTCGGGGGTCAGCAGCGAGCCGGCACCGCCGACGAAGAGGACCCGCGCGTCACCGGCGTTCTGGATGAGGGTGCTGACCGAGGCGAGCCAGGGCTCGTGCGACTCGCCGGTGCGGCTCGGGCCGGTGGCGGAGACGATGACGTCGTGGGAGGCGGCGGCCTCGTGCACCGTGGCGGCGTCGGCCATGTCGGCGCCCGTCGAGCGGCTCAGCGCGGTGACCTCGTGGCCGCGGGCCTCGGCCTCGCCGGCGATGCGTGAGCCGACCATGCCGGTGGCGCCGAACACTGCGATCTTCATGGGGAGTCCTTCGTGAGAGGTGGTCTGCTGTCAGCGCTGGACAGTAACCACTGGTAACTGATGACTTCAACGTGATATGAGTACCTCGTGGTAACCATGGACCGCGGCGACGCCTTCGACCCCGACTGCCCGACCCGGGTCGTGCTCGACCGCATCGGCGACAAGTGGACGGTGCTCGTCATCGGCGCGCTGGAGGACGGACCGCTGCGCTTCACCGAGGTGCGCGCCCGCATCGGCGGGGTCGCACCGAAGGTGCTCACGCAGACGCTGCGCGCGATGGAGCGCGACGGCCTGCTCACCCGCACGGTCCACGCCCAGGTGCCCCCGCGCGTGGACTACGAGCTGACCGCCCTCGGCGCCTCCCTGACCGCGCCGATCGCGATGCTCACGGACTGGGCCGAGACCCACCTGACCCAGATCCTCGCCTCCCGCGAGGGCTACGACGCCGCACTCGACGCCCGCTGATCACAGCTTCTTCTGCAGCTCCAGCAGCGTCTCGATGGTCCGGTAGCCGAGCGCCTCGTTCACTGCGTTCATGTGGGTGTTCACCTCGGCGTTGGAGGTGTCGACGGTGACCAGCTCCGGGTACGTCGCCACCGCCAGGTCGTGGGTGGCGACCTTCAACGCGAGCCCCAGCCGGCGGCCGCGGTGGACCGGGTCGACGAGCGTGATCCCGACTTGCCCGTACGCCGGGTCGCTGTCGTCGACGCGCACGTCGGACACGCCGGCCACGGTGCCGTCGGGAGCGAGGGCCATGGCCGTCTGCACGTGCCGGCCGATCGCCACCTGCCGCTGCTCGGCGTCGCGGATCCGCTCCGGGCTCCACTCCGAGTCCTCGAGGTCGAGCTCGCCGAGCGGCACCTCGGACATCAGCATCCCGAGCAGCCGGCCGAAGGACTCGAGGTGCTCCTCGGGGCAGACGGTGTCGAAGGTGATGACGCGGTAGCCGTCGGGCACCGGGGCCGCCGCGGCGAGCGCGTCGCGGCGGGCGCGGTAGTCGCTGAGCGTCAGCTCCTTGATCGACTCGCGGCTGGCGACGTCGTACTCCAGGGCCCTGGCGAACGCCTCGGGGACGCCGGAGCCCCCCGGTGGGAGGTAGGCCTCGCTCTGCACGGTCGTGCGCCCGTCGCCGGCGGCGACGACCTCGAGCTCCCCCACCAGGCGCCGGCCGATCCCCTCGCGCACGCGGTCGGGGCGCGTGTAGGCGAACGCCATGGCGGAGTGGAGGTTGTCGCGCAGGGTGCGCGTGAGCAGGCCGGCGCCGACCATCTCGCGACCGTCGATGGCGCCGATCAGGGTGATGCCGCGCTCGGGGTTCTCGGCGGGCAGGGCGACCCGGCTCTGCTCCCACACCGGCCACGGCTTGCCGGGGCGGTACGACGTCGCGGCGTGCCCTACCTCCCACCAGGCGCGCAGCGCCGCCTCGTTGCGTGGGTTGATCTGCTCGATGTCGACCACGCCGCGACCGTAGCGGCGCACGCCGCCCGGGCGCATGCGGTTATCCGTCAGAGCGCCAGCTGGGACTTCACGACGTCGGCGAGTCGCGACGCGACGCCCTGCGCCTCGTCCTGGGTCGGCGCCTCGACCATCACGCGCACGATCGGCTCGGTGCCCGAGGGGCGCAGCAGGATCCGTCCGCGGTCGCCGAGGACGGCCTCCTCCTCCGCGACCGCTGCCGCGAGGACGGCGTCCTCGTCGGCGCGCGACTTGTCCACGCCGGAGACGTTGACGAGGACCTGCGGCAGGCGGGTCATGACGGCCGCGAGCTCGGCGAGCGACTTGCCGGTCGTGGCCATCCGCTCCATCACGTGCAGGGTGGTCAGGATGCCGTCGCCCGTGGTCGCGTGGTCGCTGAGGATGACGTGCCCGGACTGCTCGCCGCCGAGGTTGTAGCCGGAGACCTTCATGGCCTCGAGGACGTAGCGGTCACCGACCTTGGTCTGGCGCACACCGACGTCGTGGGCCCGCATCGCCTGCACGAAGCCGAGGTTGCTCATCACCGTCGCCACGACCGTGTCCTTGGCCAGGCGGCCCTGCTCGAGCAGCGACAGCGAGAGGATCGCCAGGATCTGGTCGCCGTCGACGACGTTGCCGTCGGCGTCGACCGCCAGGCACCTGTCGGCGTCGCCGTCGAGGGCGAAGCCGGCGTGGGCACCGTGCTCCTTCACCGCCGCCTGCAGCGACTCCAGGTGGGTCGACCCACAGTTGTCGTTGATGTTGAGCCCGTCGGGGTCGGCGTGGATCGCGATCACCGTCGCACCGGCGTCCTCCAGGGCGCGGGGGCCTGCCGCGTGGGCCGCACCCTCGGCGCAGTCGAGCACGACCTTGAGCCCCACGAGCGGGTGGGTGATCGTGCTCTCGAGGTGGGCGGCGTACTCCTCCACGGCGGAGTCGTAGACCTGCACCCGGCCAACGTCGCCCCCGGTCGGGCGCTCCCACGGCTCGCCCATCCGCTGCTCGATCGCGATCTCGATCGCGTCGTCGAGCTTGTGGCCGCCACGGGCCAGGAACTTGATGCCGTTGTCGGGCATGGGGTTGTGCGAGGCGGAGAGCATCACGCCGAGGTCGGCGCCGAGCCGCTCAGTCATGTAGGCCACGCCGGGGGTCGGCAGCACCCCGAGCAGGAGCACGTCGACGCCCGCCGAGGCGAGCCCCGCCACGACCGCCGCCTCGAGGAACTGGCCCGAGATGCGCGTGTCGCGGCCCACCACGGCCAGCGGGCGGTGCCCCTCGAACTCGCCTCGGTCGGCGAGCACGTGCGCAGCGCACACCGAGAGGTCGAGGGCCAGCTCGGCCGTGAGGCTGGCGTTCGCCAGGCCGCGGACGCCGTCGGTGCCGAAGAGTCGCGTCATGACCTCGGAGCCTAAGGGGCGCGCGGGGTCCCCGCAGAACCGAGGAAGGGGCGAGGTGCCCCACATGCCCGCACGTGCCCCCACATGCGACGAGGCCCGCACCGTCGGACGACGGTGCGGGCCTCGTGGGGCAGTGCTGGATCAGCGCTTGCTGAACTGCGAGGCCTTGCGGGCCTTCTTGAGTCCAGCCTTCTTGCGCTCCACGACGCGGGCGTCGCGGGTGAGCAGGCCGGCCTTCTTGAGCGCCGGGCGGTTGGCCTCGACGTCGACGGCGTTGAGCGCGCGGGCCACGCCGAGGCGCAGGGCGCCGGCCTGGCCGGCGATGCCGCCGCCGTGGATGCGGGCGATGACGTCGAAGCGGCCCTCGAGCTGCAGCTCCACGAACGGCTCGTTCGCGATCTGCTGGTGCAGCTTGTTGGGGAAGTAGTTGTCGAGCGTGCGGCCGTTGATGGTCCACTCGCCGGTGCCCGGGACGATGCGGACGCGGGCGACGGCCTCCTTGCGGCGGCCGGTCGCGCCGGCGGGCGCGATGGTGGCCGGGCGGGCGGGGGTGTCGGCCGAGGCGTCGCTCTCGGACGTGTAGGCAACGCCGTCGGCGTCGGTCTCGAAGGTCTCCTCGACCTCGGTGGTGTTCTCAGTCATGTATGAGTCCTCAGTCGTCACTGGGAGATCTGGGAGATCTCGAACGGGGTGGCCTTCTGGGCCGCGTGCGGGTGGTCGGGGCCGGCGTAGACCTTGAGCTTCTTCAGCATCTGGCGACCGAGCTTGTTCTTCGGGAGCATGCCCCACACGGCCTTCTCGATGGCCTTGCGGGCGTCCTTCTCGAGGAGCTCACCGAACGGGGTGGCCGAGAGGCCGCCCGGGTAGCCGGAGTGGCGGTAGGCCATCTTGGTGGTCTTCTTGGTCCCCGACAGCGACACCTTGGAGGCGTTCACGATGATGACGAAGTCGCCCATGTCCATGTGAGGGGCGAAGGTCGGCTTGTGCTTGCCGCGGAGGAGGTTGGCGGTCTGGACGGCGAGGCGGCCCAGGACCACGTCGGTGGCGTCGATGACGAGCCACTCACGCTGGATGTCAGCGGGCTTGGGGCTGTACGTGCGCACGGCGATGTCCCGTTCTCGTTCGTTGGGTCCGTCCCTCGGACGAGGGGCGGGTGGTGGTGCTGCGACGACTGACGAACACGGCCCGGATCGCTCCCCCGCTCAGGAGGGATGACGTCCGGATCTGCACCCGCCCCCGGAGAGGACGGACGCGGCAGGAGTCGCGACCAGCAAGGTTACGGCGCGCCGAGCGCGGGGGTCAAAACGGCGCGGGACCACAATGGGCGCGTGCGCAACGGCGGGGTGTCCTTCTGGTGGCAGCAGGTCGGGCTGCCCTCCCCCACCGACCGGCTCGATGGTGGCACGTCCTGCGACGTGGCGATCGTCGGGGGCGGCCTCACCGGGCTGTGGGCGGCGTACCACCTGCACGCGGCCGACCCCTCGCTCGACATCCGCGTGCTCGAGGCCGAGTTCGCCGGGTTCGGGGCGTCGGGGCGCAACGGCGGCTGGCTGTCCAGCGAGCTCGCCGGCAGCCCGCGCGCGTATGCCGCCGTGGCGGGCGAGGACGGGGTCGCGCGGCTGCGCGCCGCGCTCCGGGCGACGGTCGACGAGGTCATCGGCACCGCCGCGCGCGAGGGCATCGACGCCGACATCGTGCGCAGCGGGGTGCTGACGGTCGCCCGCTCGCCGGCACAGGCCCAGCGGCTCGACGGTGAGCTGGACGCCGACCAGGTGGCGGCGCGGATCCGGGTCGCCGGTGCGGTGTCGGGCCACCTCGACCCCGACTGCGCGCGGGTGCAGCCGGCCAGGCTGGTCAGCGGCGTCGCCCGGGTGGTGCGCGAGCGCGGCGTCCGCATCCACGAGGGCACCCGCGTGCTCCGCGTCGAGCCCGGCGCCGCGGTCACCGAGCGCGGCATCGTGCACGCCCCCGTCGTGCTGCGCTGCCTGGAGGGGTTCACCGCCGGGCTCGCCGGCCACCGCCGCGACTGGCTGCCGATGAACTCGGCGATCGTGGTCACCGAGCCGCTGACCGATGCGCAGTGGCGCGAGGTCGGCTGGGACGGCTGCGAGCTGCTCGGCGACGAGGCGCACGCCTACTGCTACGCCCAGCGCACCGCCGACGGCCGGATCGCCCTCGGCGGCCGCGGCGTCCCCTACCGCTTCGGCTCGCGCACCGACGCCGACGGCCGCACGCAGGACTGGACCGTGGAGTCGCTCCGCGCGACGCTCACCTCCCTGTTCCCCTCGCTGCGCGGCATCGCGCTCGACCACGCCTGGTGCGGCGTCCTGGGTGTGCCCCGCGACTGGAGCGCGAGCGTGTCCTTCGACCCGGCGACCGGCCTGGGCCACGCGGGGGGCTACGTCGGCTCCGGGCTCACCGCGACCCACCTCGCCGGGCGCACGCTCCGCGACCTGGTGCTGCGGCGCGACACCGACCTGACCGCGCTGCCGTGGACCGGCCACGGCGTACGACGCTGGGAGCCCGAGCCGCTGCGTTGGGCGGGCGTCCACGCCCTCTACCGCCTCTACCGGGCCGCCGACCGGCGCGAGGACGCGGGCCTGCCGCGCACCAGTCGGGTGGCGCGGCTGGCCGACCGGGTGGCGGGCCGCTGAATCCGTGGTGGCGGTCCCGTGGGTGGACACCTGATTCGCGGTCGCGAGGAAGGCCGGACTAAGTTGAGGGGACCCCACAGACGTACAAAGACGTATGAACAGGAGCCGACGTGACCGACGTTGCGGCCAAGGATTCCCTGACTGTCACCGACAACCGGACCGGTCAGACGTACGACATCGCGATCACCGACAACACGATCGCCGCCAAGGACCTGGGGCAGATCCGCCTCACCGACGACGAGCCCGGCCTGGCCACCTATGACCCCGGCTTCGTCAACACCGCCTCGTGCCGTTCGGCGGTGACCTACATCGACGGCGACAAGGGCATCCTCGAGTACCGCGGGTACCCGATCGAGCAGCTCGCCGAGAAGTCGAACTTCCTCGAGGTCGCCTACCTCCTCATCCACGGTGAGCTGCCCACCAAGGAGCAGTACGACGCCTGGGTGCACGAGATCACCTACCACACGTTCGTGCACGAGAACGTCAAGAACTTCATGCACGGCTTCCGCTACGACGCCCACCCGATGGGCATGCTGATGGCCTCCGTCGGCGCGCTGTCGACGTTCTACCCCGACGCCCGCAACATCAGCGACGCGGACAACCGCCACATGCAGATCGTCCGCATGATCGCCAAGATGCCGACGCTCGGCGCCTGGTCGTTCCGGCACGCGCAGGGCAAGCCCTACGTCTATCCCGACAACGACCTCGGCTACACCGCCAACTTCCTCTCGATGCTCTTCAAGATGAGCGAGCAGAAGTTCGAGGCCGACGAGCGCCTCGTCAAGGCCCTCGACGTGCTCTTCATCCTGCACGCCGACCACGAGCAGAACTGCTCGACCAACGCGGTCCGCTCGGTCGGCTCCTCGCAGGTCGACCCCTACTCGGCGGTCGCGGCCGGCGTCGGCGCCCTCTACGGCCCGCTGCACGGTGGTGCCAACGAGGCGGTGCTGCGGATGCTGCGCCGCATCGGCGACAAGAGCAACATCCCCGCCTTCATCGACGGCGTGAAGGACGGCAACGAGCGGCTGATGGGCTTCGGCCACCGCGTCTACAAGAACTACGACCCGCGCGCGAAGATCATCAAGAAGTCGGCCGAGGACGTCTTCGAGGTCACCGGCACCAACCCGCTCCTCGACATCGCCCTCGAGCTGGAGAAGATCGCACTGGAGGACGAGTACTTCGTCAAGCGCAAGCTCTACCCCAACGTCGACTTCTACTCCGGCCTGATCTACGAGGCCTTCCAGTTCCCGCCGGAGATGTTCACCGTGCTGTTCGCCATCGGCCGTACGCCGGGGTGGCTGGCGCAGTGGGCCGAGCTGGTGCAGGACAAGGACCAGAAGATCGCCCGCCCGAAGCAGATCTACACCGGCGACCGGGAGCTCACCTTCACCCCGGCCTCGGAGCGCTGGAGCTGACCCGCCTGTCGTACGTCGAACGCCCCCGGCATCGCCCGGGGGCGTTCGTGCGTCCCGACCTTGACGAAACCGGCACAAGAACTTGATCGAACATGTGTTCGATCAACTCAGCCTCCACGGGTAGAATGACAGCACGTTCCAACGATCACCGGGCCACCAGGACAAGTCACCAGTGCGCCATCCCGAGTCAGCGGAGCGAGTTGCGAGGGTGACGTAATAGTCCGGCGAGCCGGGCCTCCAGGAGCGACGACCGTAGACCCCACGCGTGCTGGCGCGTGCGGTGACCCGTCGTCGAAGGGAGGCCAGCCGTGAGTCACCCGGTCGTTGCTGCTGTCTCCGAGATCCGGACCCTCCTCAAGGGCCTCGCGGGCGTGAACCCGACCTTCATGTCGACCGACGACAAGGCGACCGCGCTGTGCGAGCTGGTGCGCGCCGAGGGGCAGCTGGCGGAGCTTCGGTTGCGAGTGCTGGCCGACGCGGGCGCCCTGGCCGACGCGACCGGGGCGAAGGACGCCGCGGCGTGGCTGGCGCACCAGACACGTACGCGGTTCAGCGCCGCGCACGCCGACCTCGCTCTGGCATCAGCTCTGGACCGTGAGCGCCCGATCCTGGCGGCAGGGATGCGCGACGGCACGGTCACGCTCGACCAGGCCCAGGTGATCCGTCGTGCCCTCGACGCGCTGCCGGCTCGAGTCGACTCCGCCACGGTCGCGCTGGCCGAGGCCCACCTCGTGGCCCGAGCCGACGACTTCGGACCCAAGGAGCTCGGCCGGCTCGGCCGACGGATCCTCGACGTCGTGGCACCCGAGATCGCCGAGGCCGCGGAGGCCGACCGCCTCGCCGACCTCGAGGCCGATGCCGCCCGCAAGACCCGCCTCACGCTGCGGCGTCAGGGCGACGGCACCACCCGCATCTCCGGGGTCGTGCCCGACGCGGTGGCGACCGGGCTCGCGACCTACCTCGAAGCGTTCACCAACCCGCGGGCGCAGCACGAGGAGCCCACCACCGATCCACTCACGCGCCTGCCCTATCCGAGACGTCTCGGGGACGCGTTCGGCCAGTTCCTCGAGGCCGCCGACCCGTCGCGGCTCCCGGTCCACGGTGGCGATGCGACGACCGTCGTCATCACGATCCCCCTTGCGTCGCTGAAGGCCGAGCTCGCGACTGCGGGCCTGATCGGCGCCGGTCTCGTGCCGGGTGACGACCTCACCGGCGACCGGATCACCGCCAGCGAAGCCCGGCGCCTGGCGTGCACCGCGAAGATCCTTCCCGTCGTCCTCGACGGCACCTCACTGCCCATCGACCTCGGACGTGCCAAGCGCCTCTTCAGCCCGGCGCAACGCAAGGCGCTCCTGATCCGAGACCGGACCTGTCGCGCCGAGGGCTGCGACACCCCCGGCACCTGGTGCGACGCCCACCACCTCGACCCTTGGTCTGCCGGCGGCCCGACGGACCTCACCAACGCCGTGCTGCTGTGCAGCCACCATCACCACCGGGTCCACGACACCGGCTACCACACCGACCGCCTCCCCAACGGCGACCTCAGGTTCCACCGACGCAGATAGGCCGCCGCCGAGATGCGTCCGCTCATGCCTGAGCGCGCCTTACTCAATCGGCGCAGTGACCGCGGATCTGCGCCCCATGATCACGGTGTCGTCGCCGATCCCTGGACCCAGGACGTGCCACCCCTCGGACGCGTAGAGCCGCCTTGCCGGATCGTCGGCGTCAGCCGTCGTCATGAGAAGCCAGCGGTCGTGCGGGAGGTCTTCTAGGAGCACGCGCATGAGAGATCGACCGACAGCCCTACGCCGGGCCGAGGCCAGTACGCCGATGCTGACCAGCTCGAAGTGCCCTCCGAGCCACGTGCCAGCAACTTCAGGACCCAGAACTTTCTGGGCGTTGTCGGTCCACCACTGACCACGGTGACCGGTGTAGCCGTAGACGAAGCCGATGAGGGCTTCGCCCTCGTAGGCGCGGACGAGACGAAAGCCGTCCCGCACGCTGTGCCTGTCCCACACAGCCTGACGCCAGGTGTCGCAGTCGGAGTAGTCGCCAAACACCGACTCATAAACGGGCCACACCTCCGCGGTGTCGTGAGCGGCGACCTCTTGGGTCAACAGGAACCGGACCATGACGTTCTTCTACCGCAGGGTCGCTTCCAGTTCACAGCACGGCGTCCGGATCTGCCGCTGAAGTGCGCGGATCTGCCGAGATCCGCGCAGGCGGACGTATGTTCTGCGCCGGTCGTGCACGATGGCTACGTGGAACACCACGTCGACCTAGACGAACTGGCACGCCGCCTGGAAGGTGTCATGCCTGAGTGGCGCAAGCGTGCTCGCGTCGGGCCACTCACTTGGCGAGACGAGCGGGCTTCCTGGCCGCAGCCCATCACGCCGGACCGGAGCGCCGTTCAGATTCCTGAGTCTCTTGGACTCCGTATCGACTACGGCGACGACGAGATCGAGGTCTGCGTTTGGACCGGAGGCTGGGCTGACGTGGTGTGGGTTGCCGACGGAGAAGGCGACAGCCTCTGCCCCGAGTTTCGAGATGTCGATGGCGCGTACGCGGCCGTCGTCCGAACGGTTGAGGACCTGCTGATGTAGGACATGAGCAACGCACTCATCTGCCGCTGATGGTGTGCCACCACCACGGCCGGCTGGACGGATCCTCAGCGCTCGAAGACCGCGGTCGTCCGACCCGGCACCGTCACCGCGTCGGCGGCGACCGTGCTGCCCTTGACCACCGCGTCGGTGCCCGAGGCCTGCACGTCGTGCAGCCGCCAGCCGGCACCCGTGCCACCGACCGTCTGGGCGTCTGGGCTGGCGTTGAACACCACCAGGATCCCGTCGCGGCCGGGGTCGGCGTCGTCGCCGACGGTGTCGTCGATGAGCATCGCGACCACGCCCGGCTCGGCGTCGAGGAACGACACCTTGTCCTGGATGTCGTCCAGCGAGCCGAGCCGGAACAGCCGCGACGACATCCGGATCCGCAGCAGGTCCTGCGCGCGGGCGTGGGCCGCGTCCATCGCCTCCGGTCCAGGGTCGAGCGCCGGGTCCGCGAGCAGCGGGCGCATGTAGGGCCACTTCGCCTCGTTGTCCGCGCGCAGCGGCAGGCCGGAGCCGAAGGTGTTCTCCCGGCGCTGCCAGTCGACCCGGTTGAACCAGTCTCCGGAGTCGTAGGAGTTGCGGTCCAGGCTCTTCGAGCGGAGCAGGTCGGTGCCGGCGTGCCAGAACACCACGCCCTGGGAGAGGGCGACCGTCGAGAGCGAGACGGTGCTCATCCGGACGCGGTCGGCCATCGTCGTACCCTGCGGCAGCTTGAAGGCGAGCGAGTCGAAGAGCGTCTCGTTGTCGTGGGCGTCGACGTAGGTGACGGTCTCCGAGGGATCAGCGGCGTACCCGGCGGGCTGGCCGTTGTAGTCCACCTCGGAGCCGACGACCTCCGCGCCGCTGGAGTCGCGGAACGAGAAGTCGGCCAGGTTGCCGGCCAGGCCGAGCTTGACCAGGTCCTGCGCGTGCATCAGGTCGGCCAGCTGCTCCTCGGCGGTCCCGTTGACCGCGGCACCGTTGGGGTCGGTGAAGAGCCCGGAGCCGAAGCCCTGCACCCGCGGGTCCTCGTCGAAGGGTCCGCCACCTCGTACGGCGTCGCGCAGCCGGTCGCTGAACGAGCCGATGCCCGTCCCGGCGAGGTTGCGCTGGGTCGCCTGCACGAAGCGCGCGTCGTCGGCGACCTCGCCGAAGTTCCAGCCCTCGCCGTAGAGGTAGACGCCCTTCCCGTCCACGCCGTCGCGCGCCACGGTGAGCCGGTCGAGGGCCGCGCGCAGCCGGGTCATGTTCTCCAGCGAGTGGTGGCCCATCAGGTCGAAGCGGAAGCCGTTGACCTTGTACTCGCGCGCCCAGGTGAGCACGGAGTCGATCATCAGCTTCTCCATCATCCGGTGCTCCGAGGCGGTGTTGGAGCAGCACGTCGAGGTCTCGACCGCTCCCGCCGCGGACAGGCGGTGGTAGTAGCCGGGGACGACCTTGTCGAGCACCGACTTCTCGTCCTGGCCGGACGCGGCGGTGTGGTTGTAGACCACGTCCATCACGACCTGGAGCCCGGCGGCGTTGAGCCCCTGGACCATCCGGCGGAACTCGACGGTGCGCCGCGTGCCCTCGGGATCGGTGGCGTAGGAGCCCTCCGGCGTCGTGTAGTGCAGCGGGTCGTAGCCCCAGTTGAAGCCGTCGCGCGTGCGCACGGCCTCGACGCACGCCTGCTGCTCGGTGGAGTCCGGCGGCAGGGCCGCGAGGTCGCAGGCCGGGACCTGCTGCGCCGAGCGGCGCTCCTCGATCGTGGCGATGTCGAAGGCCGGCAGCAGGTGCACCGTGTTGAGGCCCGCGGCCGCGAGCCGTCGCAGGTGGCGCATGCCGGCAGCCTCGGGGCGGGTGAAGGCGAGGTAGGTGCCGCGCTCGGCCGCGGGGACGGTCTCGTCGCCGATGGAGAAGTCGCGCACGTGCAGCTCGTAGACGGTGCGGTCCTCCGGCTGTGCGATCGTCGGCGGCCGGGTGCGCGACCAGCCGGCCGGCGCGAGCGCCGGGTCGTCGAGGTCGACGAGCAGCGAGGCCCGGGAGTTCGCGGTCAGTGCGACCGAGTACGGGTCGGTCACCCGGTTGGTGACGACCGCGCCCGCGGACGGGGACCACACGGTCACGTCGTAGGTGTAGGCCGCGCCTCGCCACGCGGCGGGACCGCTGACGCGCCAGGTGCCGTCACGGTGCCGGGTCATCGGCACCTGGCGTCCGGCGACCCGGGCCGCGACCCGCTGGGCGGTGGGCGCCCAGACGGCCAGCGAGGGCCGGCCGCCGTGCCACGTGGCGCCGAGGTCGGCGCGGGCGGCGTCGGCGTACACGTCGTCGAGGACGCCGGGCACCTGCACCCCGGTCGCGTCGTGCAGCGCGCCGCTCCGGTCGTACGACGCCACCGCGAGCTGGCCGGTCAGCACCTCCGGCACGCGCCGGGCCGCGCGCCGGTCCAGCCGGAACGCCTCGTAGCCCTCGAGGTGCGGGAAGTCGGCGAGCACGTCGTCGGGCAGGCCCTCGGGGTCGTACGCCAGCGGGAGCGAGGACCCTCCGGTGACGGCCTCGGCGTCGACGGCGAGGTCGCCGGCGGTCGACCAGTGCAGGCGGTAGCGGCGTGACTCCGGGTCGGGGACGTCCCACGCGACGAGGTCGCGGCGCAGCCACTGCGCCTTGGCCTTGGTGAGGTCGGGCGAGGCCCCGGCCGCCCGCGTGGCGATCTGGAGCCGGTGCGTGGTCACGTCGTAAGTGAAGAGCACCTCGACCCCTCCTGCGGGGACGCTGAACGGGATGTTGGCACCGTCGGGTGCGCCGTCCTGCCCGTAGTTCTCCGCCCACGAGAGCCCGTGGGCGACCTTGGTCTCGTAGCTGCCCGGCGGCAGGGTCGCGGCGAAGGTGTAGGTGCCGTCGCCGTCGAGGTCCTTCAGCCAGCTGCGCATGCAGTCGGGGGACCAGTCGGCCGGGCAGCCGAGCTCGGACTGGAAGCTGCCGGCCAGCGTGGCGATGGGGCCGTTGGCGTCGGTGGTGATCCAGTGCGAGGCGTGGTCGTAGTAGAAGGTCACGTCGCGTGCGGCCCCGAGCGTCAGCGCGATGTTGCCGCCACCGCGCGCTCCGCCCGCGCCGTAGTTCTCGTCCCAGCTGTTCTCGAGGGCCGCCTTGTACTCGTAGCCGCCGGCCGGGAGCGCGACGGTCTTCTTCCAGACCAGGTCGTCGGCGTCGAGCGACATCTGTGCCTCGGCACAGTCGGGCTGCCAGTCGCCCGGGCAGCCGATCTCGCTGTTGTGGCTGCCGGGCATGGACACCGCGCCGGGCTGGGTGACCGGTCCGCCGCCTCCGCCGCCGCCGGGAGTCGGCTCGGCCTCCGGGTCGCCGACGGTGGCGTACGACGACGCGACCGACAGGTTGCCGCTGCTGTCGCGCAGCGCGGCGCGGTACTCCAGCAGCGTGCCCTTGGGCATCGCGCTGACGTCGTGGAACACGCGGTAGGGCGCGTTGTCGTCGGTGCCCAGCGCCGTCCACTGTGTCGCCCCGGCGGGCCGCCAGGCGACCGTCACCTGGTTGAAGCCGCCGTCCGGCACGCCGACCGTGATCGGCGAGCGGCCGCCCACGGTCCCGCCCGCCGACGGCTTCTCGAGGTGGATCGCCGGCGCGGTGCCCTGACCGGGGATGCGACGGTCGGCGCGCCAGACCACCGCCGACAGCGGCGGCACGGTGATCGTGGTGCGCGCCTCCTCGTCGGTGCGCAGCACGGCCCGTCCGGCCGGCCAGACCCGGGTGAAGCCGCCGCGCGGCACCTCGGTCGCGACGGTCACGGTCCTGGCCGTCGTGGCGTTGTTGAGCGCGACGAGGAACTCGCGCCGCTCCCCTGCGTCGATGCGGCTGAACGCGTAGACGCCCGCGCTGTTGGACGCGTAGCGGTGCAGCTGGGCGCCGTCGGCGAGGGCGGGGTACGTCCGGCGCAGCCGCGCCAGGTCGCGGATGGTGCGGTAGAGCGGGTGCCCGGTGTCGTAGTTCGCCCCGGCGGTCGTGGCGTCGGTGCCGATGAGGTCGTTGTCGTTGTAGGTGGCGACGCGGCTCGCGAACATGTCCTCACGCGCGTCCTGGTCGCCGCCGTCGCCGACGAAGCCCTGCTCGTCGCCGTAGTAGACGACCGGCTGCCCGCGGGTGAGGTACATCAGCGTGTGCGCGAGCCGGTCGCGCTCGAGCACGGAGTCGGTGCCGCGCAGGAACGTGCCGATCCGGCCCATGTCGTGGTTGCCCAGGAAGGTCGGGGACGCGTAGGCGTTGGAGTCGGCGTCGGTGTACCAGTCGTCGCCGGCGAAGAAGTCGCGCAGCCGCGTCGTCGCCCCGCCCTTGGCGAAGCCCGTGCCGGCCTCCTGGAAGCCGAAGTCGAGCGTCGCGTCGAGCCGGCCCGCGGTGCTGAACGTGGACAGGTACGCCGGGTTGGCGTCGTACACCTCACCGAAGGCGAAGAAGTCGCGGTTGCCGATCGAGGTGGCGTGGTCACGGATCGCCGGCGCGAACTCCTGCCAGAACTCCAGGTTGACGTGCTTGACGGTGTCGATGCGGAAGCCGTCGATGCCGAAGTCCACCCACGTCCGGTAGATGTCGGTCATCTTGTCGACCACGTCGGGCCGCTCGGTGAACAGGTCGTCGAGGCCGGAGAAGTCGCCGTAGGTGGAGGACTCACCGGCGAAGGTCGAGTCGCCGCGGTTGTGGTACATCGTCGGGTCGTTGAGCCACGCCGGCACCTTGACCGTGCGGTCGGCCTCGCTGCGGAAGACCGGCGTGTAGGGGAAGGACGCGGCGGCGTCGAGCTGTGGGAACGTCTCGCCGCCGGCGTAGCGGCGGTCGTCGAACGGCTGGCCGGACGCGTCGCGGAACGGCTCGGCCTCCTTGCTGATGTAGGTGTGCGGCTCTCCCGGCTGGACCTCGGCGTAGTCGATGACGTCGGCGGTGTGGTTGGTGATGATGTCGAAGAAGACCTTGATCCCGCGGCCGTGGGCCTTGTCGATGAACGCCTTCAGCTCGGCGTTGGTGCCGAAGTGCGGGTCGATGCGGGTGAAGTCGGTGACCCAGTAGCCGTGGTAGCCGGCGCTCGCCTGGTCGCCGGTGCCCTGGACGGGACGGTTCTGGAAGCTGGGGGTGAGCCAGATGGCGGTGGTACCGAGCCCGGCGATGTAGTCCAGCCGGTCGGACAGGCCGCGGATGTCACCGCCGTGGAAGAAGCCCTTGTGGGTCGGGTCGAGCCCGGTGGTCATCCGGTCGCCCGCGAGCCCGCCGGCGTCGTTGGCCGGATCGCCGTTGGCGAACCGGTCGGCCATCACGAAGTAGAAGTTCTCGCGGGTGAGCGGTCCGCGCAGCGACGTCGTGGCCAGGCGGCGGTCCGCGGCCGTCGGGCGCGGTGACGGCTGGTCGGCGGGAGCGACGGCGACCCGGTGGGTGGTGTCGTCGTAGGCGAACCGGAGCCGGGCGGGCTGCTGCAGGACGAGCGGGATGTTGGCCCCGCCGGCCGTGCCGCCGGCGCCGTAGTTCTCGTCCCAGGAGCCGTTGACGGTGACCTTGAGCTCGTAGGACCCGGCCGGCACCTCGGCGATGAGCGCCCAGCTCCCGTCGTCCTGCCGAACGAGCGAGGACTGGGCGCAGTCGGGCGTCCAGTCCGCCGCGCAGCCGAGCTCGCTCTGGAGGCTGCCGACCACGGTCACGGTCGCCGGCGGGGCGTCGCGGTGGTCGGCGCGGGCGGGCGCCAGCGGAGCGAGCCCCGCGAGGAGCGTGGCCAGCCCCGTGAGGCCGAGGATGGTACGACGAGGGCGGCGAGGGGTGCGGCGCACGGGGACTCCCGAGATGTGGACCGAGGAATGTGGCGTCGCTCACAGTAGGTTGCTGCTGAGAGGTCTTGCAATGGCTGCAAGATCTTTCAGCCCGGCTCCCGCGTGCGCCGCCTCCGTTCTTGCAGACCGTGGTGCCCACGGCTCACTACACTCCGGGCCGGGAGCACGGGAGGTGTGGTGGGGACCAACGCAGCGAGCACGCTCGCCTCGCTGCTGCGCGCCCTTCGAGAGGGTGCCGGGCTCTCCCAGGAGGAGCTCGCCGAGCGGGCCGGCCTGAGCCCGCACGCGATCAGCGCCCTCGAGCGCGGGACCCGCACCCGCCCCTACCCCCACACGCTGCGCTCGCTGGCGACCGCGCTCGACCTCACCGAGGACCAGCGCGCCCGGTTGCTGGCCGCCGTGCCGACGCGCTCCGGGCGGGCCACCGACTCCGCCCCGGCCCGGCGCCCGCGCGACCTTCCGGCGCCTGCCACTGCGCTCATCGGCCGCGACGAGGACGTCGTACGGGTCAGGGACCTGCTGCGGGCCCACCGGCTCGTCACGCTCGTGGGCCCGGGCGGGGTGGGCAAGACCCGGCTCGCCCTGGCCGCCGCCCAGGCCCTCGCCGACACCTACGCCGACGGGGTGCGCCTGGTCGAGCTGGCCCCGCTGCACGACGCCGGTCAGGTGCTGAGCGCCGTCGCCGACGCCGTGGACGCCACCCCCGCCCCCGGTGCCCCGCTCGCCGACGAGCTGGCAGCACACCTGCGAGGACGACACCTGCTCCTGGTGCTCGACAACGCCGAGCACCTCCTCGACGCGGCGCCCGACGTCGCGGCCGTCCTGGAGGCGGCCCCCGACCTGACCGTCCTGGTCACCAGCCGGGCACCGCTGCGGGTCCGGGGCGAGGCGGAGCTAGCCGTCGAGCCGCTCGCCCTGCCCACCCCCGACCAGCCCGACTCACCGGCCGTACGGCTGCTGCTCGACCGGGCGGAGTCCGTCCACCCCGGCTGGGGGTCCCGGCCCGGGGACGCGGCGGCCGTCGAGGCGATCTGCACGCGCCTGGCCGGCCTCCCCCTGGCGCTCGAGCTCGCCGCTGCGCGCGCCCGGCTCCTGGAGCCGTCCGCCCTCCTCGACCGGCTCGACGGCGCCCTCCAGTCCGGCCCGCGCGACCTGCCGGCGCGGCAGCGCACGATGCGCGCGACGCTCGACTGGAGCCACGGGCTGCTGGACCCCGACGAGCAGGCGCTGCTCCGGCTCCTCGGCGTGTTCGTCGGGGGCACCACCCTCGAGGACCTCGAGGGCGTGGCCGCGCGCTTCCTCGCCGACGGGCGACCCGTGGTGGAGCTCCTCGAGTCCCTCGTCGCCCACTCCCTCGTCGTCGCCGGCGACGGCCGCTTCCGGATGCTCGAGCCGGTCTCGCAGTACGCCCGCTCGCTCCTGGAGGAGGAGGCGGAGTGGGACCGGGCCGCCGCCGCGCACGCCGCCCACTTCCTCGAGCTCGCCGAGGAGGTGTCCCCGCGCTACCTCGACGGCGGGCAGGTCGCCGCGCTCGCGCGGGCCGACGCCGACCACGCCAACCTCACCGCGGCCGTCGAGCGCTCGCTGGCCGCGGGCGACGTCGAGTCCGCGGCGCGGGTGACGTGGGCGCTCTGGCTGTACTGGTGGCTGCGGGGCCACCTCGCACACGGTCGCCGGCTGTCCGAGGACGTCCTCGCCCGCGGCCTGCCGGACGGCCCGGTGCACGCCCGCGCGGCGCTCGCCGCCGCGACCATGGCCTTCGCGATGGACGACCTGCCCGCGGCACGGGCGTGGTGGGAGCGCGCCACGGAGCACGCGGACGGCGACCCGGTGATCCTCGCCAACTCCGTGGCCGGCACCGGGCTCTACGCCCTGGCCCGGGGAGACCTGGCGGCTGCCGAGGCGCACTTCACCCGGGCGGTCGGGCACGCCGACGAGGGCGGTCCCGCCGCCGAGTGGACGTGGGCCCTGTCGCACGTGTGGCTCGGGACGGTCGCGCTCCTGGGCGGCGAGCCCGCAGCCGCGGTGCCGCTCGTCGAGGCGGGGCTCGGCTCGGCGCACCGCCGTGGCGACCGCCTCACGTCCTACATCGCGCTCTACAACCTCTTCCAGGTCGAGCTGGTCCGTGGCGACCACGCGGCCGCGCACCGCCACCTGGACGAGGGCGTACGGCTCTCGCTGGAGACCGGCGACCAGGCCAACCTGGCCTACCTCCTCGACGCCAGCGCCGTGCTGGCGGCCGCGGCCGGGCAGCACGCCCGGGTGCCGCTGGTGCTGGGCGCGGCGCAGGCGATCCGGGAGTCGCTCGGCTCGCACGGCTACGGCTACTACCGGCCCGACCCGGCGACCATCGCCGCCGCGGCCGCCGCCGCACGCGGCCACCTCGGCGACGACCGGTACGACGACGCGCTCGACACCGGCCGCGGGCTCAGCCCGCGCGAGGCCGCCGCGATGGTCAGCGGACCGCTCGGCGGCAGCTGAGCCCGGCCGCCTGCGTCCGCGACGTCCACCCGCACACCACCCGCACACTCGCTGCTGTGCGTGGTGGGGCGGGCAGCACCGGCCCGAGTCTGGTCGGGCGGCACACCGGTGCCGCCACGTCAGCCGGAACGTCACCTGGAGCCGCCATGAGCGCCACGCTCGACCCTGTCAGCCCGTCCACCCACGACCCGTCCGACCCGCCAGCACCCCGCCCCGGCAGGGGCTGGGTCCTCGCCGGCGTCGGGGCCGGCCTCGCCGGAATCGCCTCCATCGTCGGCAGCTCGATGAGCGGGGCCGTCTACGACGAGGACAACTACGGAGACCCGCAGAAGGTCGCCGACGCCATGTCGGAGCTGGTCCCCCAGCTCCTCGTCTTCCACACCGCCACGATGGTCTCCTGCGCGCTCCTGGTGGTGTTCGCCGCCGGACTGCACCGCCAGCTGCGTCGCCGCACCGGCACCGAGAGCCTGCTGCCCGGAGTCGCCGCCGGCGGGCTGGGCCTCGTCGCCGTCGCCCAGCTGATGGGAGCCGGGCTGACCACCGAGTTCGCGTTCGCCTTCCAGGCACCCGACGGCGCGATCGCTCCCGAGTCGGTGACGTTCTTCGGCCACTGGATCGGCACCGTGCCGTGGCTGTGGGGCGGGGCCGGGCTCACGGCCCTCGCCCTGGCCGCGGCGTCGCTGCGGCGCGGCGCCTACCCGCGCTGGATCGGCTGGACCAGCGTCGTCCTCGGCGGGCTCACCGCGTTCTTCCTCGTCAGCCCGGCGCAGTACATGGCCGGCATGACGGGCCCGGTCTGGCTGACCGTCGTGGCCCTCGGGCTGCTCCGGACCAGCGAGGCCTGAGTGTCCGAGCACCTGCGGGTCGTCGCCGCCACGGACGACGGGTCCAGCTTCGCGTCGTACGTCGCCGCGCGCCGGCCCGCGCTGCTCCGCTGGGCGCGGATGGTGGCCGGCGACCCGCACACCGCCGAGGACCTCCTGCAGGCCTCGCTGGTGCGGGTGCTCCCCCACTGGGAGGCGATCCGCGACCTGGCCGCGGCGGACGCCTACGTCCGCCGCACCATCACCCGGCAGCACGTCAGCTGGCAGCGCCAGCCGTGGCGGCGCGACGAGCGCCCCACCGACACCCTGCCGGAGCGGATCGGGCCCGACACCGCCGTGCCGGAGGTCGAGGACGAGCTGTGGGGCCTCGTCCTCGACCTGCCGGCCCAGCAGCGGGCCGCGGTGGCGCTCAGGTTCTACGAGGGCCTGAGCGTCGCCGAGACCGCCGTCGTGCTCGGCTGCTCGCCCGGCACCGTCAAGTCCAACACCAGTCGCGGGCTGGCCGCGCTGCGCCGCCTCGCCGGCGCACCGGCGCTGGCCGGCTGATCGAGAGGAACCCATGAACGACACCGAGCCCGCCACCGCCGCCTGGCTCCCCGCGGACTTCCGCCACCCGACCCGGGTCGAGGTCCCATTCGGCCACCACCTGCGACCGATCAGCCCCGACGACACCGACCTCGACATGGTCGCGGTGATGGGGTCCCGCGAGCGCCTGTGGAGCATCTACGGGGAGGCCTGGGGCTGGCCGCCGGCCGACATGTCGGCCGAGGCCGACCGGGCCGACCTCGCCCGCCACGCGGCGGAGATGGAGACCCACGAGTCCTTCAACTACGCCCTGTTCGACACCGACGAGACCGCCCTGCTCGGGTGCGTCTACATCGACCCGCCCGAGAAGCCGGGCGCGGACGCCGAGATCTCCTGGTGGGTCGTCGACGAGTGCGTCGGCACCGAGCTCGAGCAGGCCCTCGACGACCTGGTGCCGCGCTGGATCGCCGAGGCGTGGCCGCTCGAGCGCCCGCGGTACGTCGGACGCGACCTCACCTGGGCGCAGTGGCTGGCCCTCCCGGACCTGCCTCGATGATCCGCGCCGGCATCCCCGCACCGCGGACCGGCGAGGTCTCTGCACCTTCCCAGCGCGTTCTCAGGGCATCCACAGGGTCGCGGCGCACGCTCGGAGGCATGAGCGACCACCAGACCCCCCACCAGCCCGGAGGCCCGGCTCACCAGCCCGGCCAGGACCCCTACCAGCACGCCACCACCCAGTGGTCCGGTGGCGGGTCCGGCGGGGGTGTCGGTGCCCAGGAGCCGCCGGCGCCGCGCCGACGGCGCACGGGCCTGGCGGCGATGGTCGTCGCCACGTCGCTGCTCGTGGGTGGCGGCGCCGGGATCGGCGGGGCGGCCCTGTGGGACGCCACCCAGGACGACCCGGCAGCCACGGCGAGCACCCGGACCCCGTCCACCTCGACCGTCAGCCAGACCCAGGAGCCGGCCGCGGACGGCTCCGTGGAGTCGGTCGCCCAGAAGGTGCTGCCGAGCGTGGTCAAGATCGACGTCACCGGCTCCCAGGGCAGTGCGTCCGGGTCAGGCATCGTGCTCACCGCCGACGGCACCATCCTGACCAACAACCACGTGGTCGAGACGGTCGAGGCCGGTGGCTCGCTGAGGGTGTCCTTCGACGACGGCACCAGCGCCGACGCCGAGATCCTCGGCACCGACCCGCTCACCGACACCGCCGTCATCAAGGCCGAGGGCGTCTCGGACCTCACGCCGGCCACGATCGGCAAGTCGGCCAACCTGGGCGTCGGCGAGGCCGTGGTGGCGATCGGCTCGCCGTTCGGCCTCGACGCGACGGTCACCAGCGGCATCGTCAGCGCGCTCGACCGCCCGGTCAACGTGGGCTCGGACGACCAGGGCAACTCCACGACGTACCCCGCCATCCAGACCGACGCCGCGATCAACCCCGGCAACTCCGGCGGGCCGCTCGTGGACATGACGGGCGCCGTCATCGGCATCAACTCCTCGATCCGCACGGCCGCCTCGCAGTCGCCGTACGGCTCGGGCGAGGCCGGGTCGATCGGTCTCGGCTTCGCCATCCCGATCGACGAGGTCATGCCGATCGTCGACCAGATGGCCAAGGGCGAGACCCCGACCCACGCCCGGCTCGGCATCCAGGTCGGCGACCCCCAGACCCCCGACGAGACCGGCGCCGTCGTGCGCGAGGTGACGCCCGGGTCGACCGCAGACAAGGCCGGGCTGGCCCCGGGCGACGTGATCAGCAAGGTCGACGACCAGCGCATCTCCGACGCGAACTCGCTGGTCGCCACGATCCGGTCCTACCGCCCCGGCGACACGGTGAGCGTGACCTGGACCAGCGACGGCGAGGAGCAGACCGCCCAGCTCGTGCTGGACAGCGACGCCACGAACGGCTGACCCGTTACCGGGCAACCGACATGATGGGGCCACCCACCCCACCCGAGGAGTCACATGCAGCTGGAGCTCAGCCCCGCCGACGCCGAGTTCCGTGACCGCCTGCGGGAGCTCTTCACCACCAAGGTCCCCCAGGAGATCCGGGACACCGTGCTCGAGGGGCGCCACCTGACCAGGGACCAGATCGTCGAGTCGCAGCGCATCCTCAACGCCGAGGGCCTCGCCGTGCCGCACTGGCCGGTCGAGTGGGGCGGGCAGGACTGGACCGAGCTGCAGCGACACCTCTGGCACGAGGAGATACAGCGCGCGGGCGTGCCGGTCCCGCTGGCGTTCAACGCCTCCATGATCGGCCCGGTCATCGCGCACTTCGGCACCCAGGAGCAGAAGGAGCGGTTCCTCCCGCCCACCGCTAACCTCGACATCTGGTGGTCGCAGGGCTTCTCCGAGCCCGACGCCGGCTCCGACCTGGCGAGCCTGCGGACGAGCGCGGTCCGCGACGGTGACGACTGGGTCGTCAACGGGCAGAAGACCTGGACGACCCTCGGACAGCACGGCGACTGGATCTTCACCCTCGTGCGCACCGACCCCGAGGTGAAGAAGCAGGCCGGCATCTCGATGCTGCTCATCGACATGACGACCCCCGGGGTGGAGGTCCGTCCCATCGAGCTCATCGACGGCGGCCACGAGGTCAACGAGGTGTGGTTCTCCGACGTCCGGGTGCCCGGCGACCTGCTGGTCGGCGAGCTCAACGGCGGCTGGACGATCGCCAAGTTCCTCCTCGGCAACGAGCGGGTCGGCGTGGCGCCGGTCGGCGCCACCAAGCGGGCGCTGGCCGCGCTCAAGGCCAACGCCGGCGACCTGCTCGACGACCCGCTGGTACGTGCCCGGATCGCCGAGCTGGAGACCGACCTGCTCGCCCTCGAGCTCACCGCGCTGCGCGTGGTCGCGCACTCCACCGACGGCGCGCCCCACCCGGCGTCCTCCGTCCTGAAGCTCCGCGGCACCGAGCTCCAGCAGGCCGTCAGCGAGCTCGCCCTCGACCTCGCCGGACCGGCGTCCCTGGCCGCCCGGGCCGACGACGACTCCCCTCAGGCCGGCTGGGCGCGACGGGCCGCGCCCACCTACCTCAACCTCCGCAAGGCGTCGATCTACGGCGGGTCCAACGAGATCCAGCGCCAGATCATCAGCCGCACGATCCTGGGCCTCTGAGCCCGCCCCCCTGAGGAGCCGACCATGGACTTCACCTACGACGACGAGCAGCAGGCCCTCCGCGAGGCCGTCCGCGGCCTCCTCGCGACGGCGTACGCCGACCACGAGGCGCGGCGCCGCACCGTGGCCGCCGACCCGGGCTTCGACGAGGCGCTGTGGGGCCGCCTCGCCGAGATGGGCGTGCTGGGCCTGCCTTTCAGCGAGGACGACGGCGGCGTGGGCGCCGGGCCCGTCGAGATCGGCATCGTGTGCCAGGAGCTCGGCCGCGTGCTCGCGCCCGAGCCCTACCTCTCCAGCGTCGTGCACGCCGGCGGGCTGGTCGCCGCGCTCGGCACCCCGGAGCAGCGGGCCGACCTGCTCGGCCGGCTGAGCGCCGGGGAGATCGTGCTCGCCGCCGCCGACACCTCGCCCGGGGCGCGCTGGACCTCGGGGACGGACGGCGTGCGCGCCTCGCTCGCGGGCGACTCCTGGACCCTCGACGGGGTCGCCGACCCGGTCGTCGGCGGAGCCCGTGCCGACCGCCTCGTGGTGACGGCGGCCCTGCCCGGCGGCGGCACCGGCGCCTTCCTCGTCGCCGGCGACGACGTGGAGCGCACCGGCTACGTCGCCGCCGACCTCACCCGCGCGGCCACCGTCCGCCTCAGCGGCACGGCAGCGACGCCGCTCGGCGAGCCGGGCCGGGACCTGGGCGCGAGCATCGCGACGATCAGCGACCTCACCCGGATCATGGGTGCCAACCAGGCGCTCGGCGTGATGCAGACCCAGGTCCGCGCGACCACCGGCTACCTCACGAGCCGCAAGCAGTTCGGCGTCACCCTCAACACCTTCCAGGCGCTCACCTTCCGGGCCGCGGACATGTACGTCTCCCTCGAGCTGGCGCAGAGCATGGTCGACTGGGCGACGATGACCATCGCCGGCGGCGACCCGGCGGCGGTGGCCGACGCCGCCGACCGCGTCGGCCTGGTCATCAGCCGCACGGGCCGCCACGTCGGCCAGGAGGCGATCCAGCTGCACGGCGGCATCGGCATGACGGCCGAGTACACCGTCGGCGTCGGCACCGCGCACCTCGAGGTGCTCGAGCAGTGGCTCGGCAACGGCGGCCACCACCTGGCGCGGCTGGCGTCGCGCGTCGACGACCACGACCTCGTCGACGCGCTCGCGTGAGGCAGCGCTGATGGACCTGTCGCTCAGCGAGGAGCAGGAGGCCTTCCGCGCGCTGGCGCGGGACTTCCTCGAGCGCGAGGCGGTCCCCCACCGCATGCAGTGGGACCACGACGAGGCGGTCGACCTCGCCATCGTGCCCAAGATGGCCGAGCTCGGCTTCTTCGGGCTCACCATCCCCGAGGAGTACGGCGGCGTGGGCGGCGACTACGTGACGTACTCGCTCGCCATGGAGGAGCTCGGCCGCGCCGACTCGGCGTTGCGCGGCATCGTCTCGGTCAGCAGCGGACTGGTGGGCAAGTCGATCCTCGCCCACGGCACCGAGGAGCAGAAGCAGGAGTGGCTGCCGCACCTCGCCAGCGCGACGAGGCTCGGCTGCTTCGGCCTCACCGAGCCCGGCACCGGCTCCGACGCCGGCAACCTCACCTCGCGCGCCGCCCGCTACGGCGCGGACTGGGTGATCGACGGGCAGAAGCTGTTCATCACCAACGGCACCTGGGCCGACGTCGCGCTGGTCTTCGCGCGCACCAGCGACGACGGCCCGCGCGGCGTCACGGCGTTCCTGGTCCCCACCGACACGCCCGGCTTCGAGGCCCGCGAGGTCCGGGGCAAGCTGGGGCTGCGGGGCCAGGCGACCGCCGAGCTGTTCCTCCACGACGTCCGCGTGCCGGACAGCGCGCGGCTCGGCGAGGTCGGGCAGGGCTTCAGGATCGCCATGGGCACCCTCGACAAGGGGCGTCTCGCGGTCGCGTCGGGCTGCGTCGGCATCGTCCAGGGCTGCCTCGAGGCATCGGTCGCCTACGCGACCGAGCGCACCCAGTTCGGCCGCCCGATCGCGTCCTTCCAGCTCGTGCAGGACCTCATCGCCGACATGTCCGTCGACGCCGACGCCGCCCGCCTGCTCGCCTGGCGGTGCGCCGCGCTCATCGACCGCGGGGAACCCCACGGCGTGGCCGCCTCCAAGGCCAAGCTGTTCGCCTCCGAGGCCGCGGTCCGCGCGGCCAACAACGCCGTCCAGGTCCACGGCGGCGCCGGCTACGTCGACGACTTCCCGGTCGCGAAGTACCTCCGCGACGCCCGGGTGATGACCCTCTACGAGGGCACCTCCCAGATCCAGAAGCTCATCATCGGGCGCGACGAGACCGGCGTCAGCGCCTTCACCTGAGCGATCGTGAGCCGGATCGGATCGCGGCACCGGGGTACCGGACCTGCATGGAGTTCACAGAGATCCACGGAGACCTGGGCGCGCCCGTGCAGGACGTGGCCCAGGAGGCGATCGACGCCACCGCCACGCGCTACGCCCGCACGCCCGACGTCGACGTGCTCCAGACCCTGCGCGAGCAGCTGCACGGCCGGGGGCTGGCAGCCGTGTCCGACACCGAGCTCGAGGAGGTGGCGGCCAGCATCCGCGCCGGGCACGCCGTGCAGCTCGGCGAGCACGACGGCTCGGTGGATTGAGCCGGCCCCTGTCGTCCCTACCGCCCGGGCCCACCTGTAGCGGGTCCTTGACCAGCCCTCTTGGTAAGTCGTAACTTACCGTTCGTGACCGCTTACGCATCGGACGCACCGCTGGACCCGTGGACGCTCCTCGGCGACCCCACCCGTCGCAGCATCGTGGAACGGCTCTCCGCTGCCCCGTGCTCGGTCACCCAGCTGGCGGACGAGCTACCGGTGAGCCGCCCTGCTGTCAGCCAGCACCTGAAGGTGCTGAAGGACGCCGGACTCGTGCACGACGAGGCGCAGGGGACGCGGCGGGTGTACTCGCTCGATGCCGCCCGCCTGGCCCGCTACCGGCGGGAGCTCGACGCGTTCTGGAGCTCCACGCTCCACCAGCTCGACACCCTGACCCAGGAGGACCGATGAGCGAACCTCAGAACGAACCGCAATCCGAGCTGCGTCACGAGGTGACTGTCGCGGTGCCGCCGCAGGCAGCGTTCGACGCGTTCCTGCAGCTCGACCGCATCAAGCCGCGCGAGCACAACCTGCTCGCCGTCCCCATCGCCGAGACCGTCGTCGAACCGCATGTGGGCGGCGGCATCATCGACCTCGGAACGGACGGCACCCAGTGCCAGTGGGGCACCGTCCTGGCCTATGACCCTCCGAACCGGTTCACGTTCAGCTGGAACATCGGCCCGGACTGGCAGACCACCGACGACTCCGACCGCGTCAGCGAGGTCGAGGTGACCTTCACCGCCGACGGCGACGGCACCCGCGTCACGCTCATCCACCGGCACCTCGAACGTCATGGGGACGGGTGGGAGTCCCTGCGCGACGGCGTGGACGCCGCCGACGGCTGGCCGCTGTACCTGGACCGTTTCGCGGCCGTCGCCGCACAGGCTGGCTAGCCCAGCTTCTTCTGGAAGTCCCCCAGCCGCGCGACCGGTCGGAAGCCCATCGCCTCGTTGACCCCGATCATGTGGCGGTTGAGCTCGGCGTTGTACGTCGTCACGCGGACGATGTCGGGGCGCTCGGCCTGGAGCAGCCGGAGGTTCGCGACCTTGACCGCGACGCCCAGCCGGTGGCCGCGGTGCGAGGGATGGACCAGCGTCCCCCACTGGTAGGCCCGGCCGGGCTCGTGGATCGTCGTGGCGAGGTCGGAGTAGGCGACCAGGTCGCCGTCGGCGGACAGCGCGACGGTGTTGTACTTGGTGCGACCCTGTCGCTCGAGCATCGCCTCCTGCTCGCGGACCGCGTCGGTGCTCACCGCCTCCTGCTCGACCTCCAGGTCGCCGGTCGGCGCCTCGGTGACGAGCGTCGAGGTGAGCCGCGCCCACCCGTCGAGGAGGTCGTCGGGCACCGGCCCGGACCACGACCGCAGGGTGTACGCCCCGTGGGCGCGGGCGGCGTCGTCGGCGAGCCCGGCGAGCACCCGGTCCTCGACGGGCAGCGCCAGCTCGCGCTGCACCTCCGACAGCGCGAGCTCGAAGCCGACCGCCCGGGCGAACTCCGGTCCGGAGGCACCGGTGCCGGCCGAGCCGGCGTCGTAGGGCCAGGACGCCAGCCCGGTCATCACCCGCCGTCCGCGGGCCGCGGCCTCGGACTCCAGCCGCGCGAGGAGCGCCGAGCCCACCCCGCGCCGCCGCGCCGACGGCAGCACGTGCACGTCGAGCTCGGCCAGCGCCAGGTTGTCGAGGAGGGGCGTGCGCAGCCAGCCCGCCCCCACCGTCTCGCCGTCGAGGACGGCCGACCAGCCGAGGCTGCGGGCGCGCGAGCCGGTGTCCTGCAGCATCGCGCGCACCTCCTCGCGCTGCCACGGCGTCGCCACCTCGCCGAGCTCGTGGCGGGCGGAGACGAGGTAGACGTGGTGCCAGGCGGCGAGCGCCGCGTCGTCGTCGGGATCGAGTGGCGAGATGTCCGGCGTCATCGCGCGCGGCTCACCCGGCCCTCGTCCCACACGGGACCGTCGGACTCGTAGACCTCGCCGTCCGCTCCGTAGACCAGGAACCGGTCGAAGCCGCGGGCGAACCACCGGTCGTGGGTCACGGCGAGCACCGTCCCCTCGAAGGCCTCCAGCCCGGCCTCGAGCGCCTCCGCCGACTGCACGTCGAGG
This sequence comes from Microbacterium sp. ARD31, assembly GCF_031844425.1. Classification (NCBI taxonomy): domain Bacteria; kingdom Bacillati; phylum Actinomycetota; class Actinomycetes; order Micrococcales; family Microbacteriaceae; genus Microbacterium; species Microbacterium sp. ARD31. The sequence goes on along the minus strand of NZ_JAUZVE010000027.1, from coordinate 50,583 downwards.
TTGTCGGTCGGCTCGTCGAGCAGGAGCAGCGTGGCGCCCGACAGCTCGAGCAACAGGATCTGGAAGCGCGCCTGCTGGCCGCCGCTGAGCGACTCGAAGGTCTGCTCCCCCGCGTGCGCGAGCTCGTAGCGGTCGAGCACCCGGCTCGCCGCCTCGCGGCCCATGCCGGCCCGCCCGTCCGGGCGGCCGTCGCCGCGGTGCAGGATCTCCAGGAGGGTGCGGCCGACCAGCTCCGGGTGCTCGTGGGTCTGCACGAACCACCCCGGGCGCACGCGGGCCCCGAGCTTCGCGTTGCCGGTGTGCGCCACCGGCGCGGGTGGGTCGCCCACGGGCCGGTGCTCGATGTCGGGGTCGCTGCCTCCCGCGGCGAGGAGCCGCAGGAAGTGGGACTTGCCGGACCCGTTCGAGCCCAGCACGGCGACCCGCTCGCCGTACCAGACCTCGAGGTCGAAGGGCTTCATCAGGTTGGTCAGCTCGAGGTCGGTGCAGACCACGGCGCGCTTGCCGGTGCGACCGCCCTTGAGCCGCATCGTCACCTGCTGCTCGCGCGGCTGCTCGGTCGGGGGCCCGGCGTCCTCGAACTTCTTCAGCCGCGTCTGGGCGGCGCGGTACTGCGAGGACATGCCGTCGTTGTACTCGGACTTGATCTTGAGCCGCAGCACCAGCGCCTTGATCTTGGCGTGCTCCTCGTCCCAGCGCCGGCGCATCTCCTCGAGCCGCTCGAAGCGGTCGCTGCGCGCCTCGTGGTAGCTGGCGAACCCCCCGGGGTGGGTCCACACCAGGTTGCCGGCGCTGCCGAGCTCGACGGTGACGATCCGGGTCGCGGTGTTGTTCAGCAGCTCGCGGTCGTGGCTGATGAACAGGATGGTCTTGGGCGACTCGCGGATCCGGTCCTCGAGCCAGATCTTGCCGGGGACGTCGAGGTAGTTGTCGGGCTCGTCGAGCAGCAGCACCTGGTCGGGCCCGCGGAGCAGGTACTCCAGCACCAGCCGCTTCTGCTCGCCGCCCGACAGGGTGCTCAGCAGGCGGTGCCGCGCCCGGTCGAACGGCATGCCCATCGACGCGGTGGTGCACACGTCCCACGTCACCTCGACGTCGTACCCGCCGGCGTCGGCGTACTCACCGAGCGCGGTGGCGTACGCCATCTGGCTGGCCTCGTCGTCGGTGTCCATCAGCGCGAGCTCGGCGGCGTCGACCGCCTCGGCCGCGGCCCGCACGCGGGGCGGAGCGACGCTGAGCAGCAGGTCGTGAACCGTCTCGTCGCCACCTCCGTGGCCGACGAACTGTCGCATCACGCCGAGGCCGCCGGAGCGGGTGACGACGCCGGCGTGGGGCGTGAGGTCGCCGGTGACGATGCGCAGGAGCGTGGTCTTGCCGGCGCCGTTGGCGCCGACGAGCGCGACCTTCTGGCCGTCGCCGACACGGAAGCTCACGTCGTCGAGCAGCACCCGCCCGTCGGGAAGCTCGTACCTGACCCCGGCAACGTCCACGTGTCCCACGCGGAGGATTCTCGCAAGCCGCCCCGTCCCGCGTCGCGTGGTTATCGCCACCGCAGCCGCCCGGCAACGGTCTAGACCGGGGTTAGGGTGCTGGTCATGGCTGACACCACCTCGACCGAGCAGAGCACCGTCCCCCGGTGGCGCATCATCGGACCGGGCCTCGTGGTCGCGGCGACCGGCGTCGGCGCGGCCGACCTGGTCGCCACCCTCATCGCGGGTCAGAAGTTCGGCTACACGCTGCTGTGGTGCGTGGTCGTGGGCTGCGTGATGAAGATCGTGCTGGTCGAGGGGGCGGGCCGCTACTCGCTCGCCACCGGACGGACCATCTTCGAGGGCTGGCGCAGCCTGGGCGCGTGGACGACCTGGTACTTCGGGCCCTACATCGTGGTCTGGGGGTTCGTCTACGGCGCCGCCGCGATGGCCGGCACCGGTCTCGCCCTCCAGGGGCTGCTGGGCGGGCTCTCGACGACCTGGTGGGGCATCCTCTCCGGCCTGCTCGGTCTCGTGCTCGTGTGGACCGGTCGCTACAGCGTGTTCGAGAAGGTCCTCGCCGCGCTCGTCGGCGTCATGTTCGTGACGATGGTCGGCGCGGCGCTGCTGACGCTGCCCAACCTCGGTGAGCTGCTCACCGGCCTCGCGCCGCGGATCCCGGACGACGGCCTGGTCAACACCCTCGCCCTCGCCGGGGGCGTCGGCGGCACGATCACGCTGGCCGCCTACGGCTACTGGCTGCGCGAGAAGGGCTGGAGCACCCCGCGCTACATGCGGGTCATGCGAATCGACAACACCGTGGCCTACGTCGTCACGGGCATCTTCGTGCTCGCCACCCTCGTCGTCGGCGCCGAGCTGCTGTACTCCACCAGCGTCGCGATCGAGTCCGGCGACGCCGGTCTGCTCGACCTCGGCGTCGTCCTGCAGGACCGGTACGGCGACTGGGCGGGCAAGCTGTTCCTGCTCGGCTTCTGGGCGGCCGCAATGTCGTCGCTGGTCGGCGTCTGGAACGGCGTCAGCCTGATGTTCGCCGACTTCGTGACCCACGTGACGAACGGCCCCGCGGAGGACGCCCGTGCGGGCGGGAAGTGGTACCGCGCCTACATCCTGTGGCTGACGTTCCCGCCGATGACGATGATGTTCCTCGGCAAGCCGGTCTGGCTGATCCTGGCCTACGGCGTGCTCGGCGCCTTCTTCATGCCGTTCCTCGCGGTGACGCTGATCTGGCTGCTCAACACCGACCGCACGCCCGCGGAGTGGCGCAACAAGCTGCACTCCAACGTGCTGATGGTGCTGTGCGCCCTGGCCTTCCTCGCGCTGTGCGTCAACGAGGTGCGCAAGGCGATCGACGGCGCCTGAGCCTCACACCCCAGTGGCGTGCCGGACCCACACGTTCGGCTCGACGTAGACCGCGACGCCGTGCTCGGCGTCGCACATCACCGGAGCCAGCGCGCCCGGCACCTCGACGGGCCCGGTCGTGTCGAACGGCAGACCCGTCCACTCGCGCCACTCCTCGACGGTGCCAGGGATGACCATCGAGCGCGGGGCGACCCGGTCGATGACGCCGCCGGCACGCACGTGCACGCGCAGCCACGGGTCGACCGGCAGGCCGTCGTCGCGGGTGCGGAAGGCGTACGCCGACATCGGCTCGTGGACGTCCGTCTTGCCGTTGGGCCGCACCGGGGCCAGCAGCTCGCGATGGCCGAGCCGCCCGGCGTTGTCGCGCAGCGCGGCCAGCATGACGCCCGACAGGCCCGTGCCCTGCAGCGCGGGCTCGATGGCGATCTCCGCCGCCGTGACGGCGTCGGGCTCCTCTCCCCAGATGCGCGTGAGCAGCGCGTTGCGCAGGGCGAAGTCCCAGCCGTTGTCGGGCAGGTCGCCGTCGGGGAGCCGGAACGGTGCGCTGAACGCCTTGGCGACGATCCGTCCGGTGCCGTCGAGGGCGACCAGGACGTAGTCGAGGAAGTACTCCTCGAGGCAGGCGTAGTAGGAGTTCCCGATCGGGTCGTGCTTCATGAACTCCGGCCACGAGGTCTCCATGTCCCAGAAGACGTCCATCAGGTCCGGGCGCTGCGCGAGCGGGAGGATCTCGAGGTCCATGGGCTCATTGTCGTGAGGGCGGCAAGGGGTTTGTGCGTCGCGCGACACCGCCCCCGGCCGGTGGCCGGGGGCGGTGGTGGTGCGGGTCAGCTGCCGGAGACGATCCCGGGCAGCGCGGCGTCGAACAGCTCGACCACCGTCTCGGCCGGCAGCACCATGCTGCGCGGCCTCGCGGCCGCCGCCAGGTCGGCGCCCCAGTCCGCGGCACGCTCGCGCTGCAGCGGCGTGCCGTGGTGGCCGGGACTGGCGAACTGGCAGTCGCCCACGGTGTAGAAGCTCAGCAGCGCGTCGGCCACTCGCTTGCGGTTCAGCGCGAGCCCCTTCTTGTGCGTGGCGTAGTAGGACGCCATCGCGTCGGCCATCAGCTCGGTGCGCCGCGTGGCCTCCGCCGGGTCGCTCGGTCCGCTGTCGAAGGTGCCGAGCTCGTACTGGACGTGGTGGGCGAACTCGTGCGCCATGATCACCCGCGGTCCGACGTCGCCCAGCCCGATGGCGTCGTAGGCCTCGAGGATGCCGTCGCCGAAGACCAGCTTGTCGGGCAGCGCGGCGATGACCGGGTCGCTCTCCCCCTCCCCGCTGAAAGCGTACGCGTTGAGCGTCCAGAGCGGGTTCAGGTAGAAGTCGCCCTGCGCCTGCATGAACGCCGCGACCGTCTCGGCCTCCTCGGTGATCTCGGCGGGCGTCATCGGGTCGAGCTCCCCGGTCTGGACCATCAGGGTCAGCGTCGCGGCGATCCGGTCCGCGTCGAGCAGGCCGTCGGGGTGCATGGCCATCAGCTGGATGTCGTCGGACTCGATGTCCCAGAACCGCTGGAGGTCGCGGTAGGTGTTGGTGAGCTGGCGGGCGTGCGAGTCGAGCGCGAAGTCGGGGTCGTCGGGACTGCCGAAGAACAGCGCCTCGTAGGTCGGCATGGCGAGCAGGACGTCCTGGTGGGCGACCAGGAAGGCGAACTGCTCGTCGGTCATCTCGGCGAGCAGGCCGTCGATGTAGTCGTCGAGGAGCGTCGTGGTGCACTCGCTGGGGTCGACGGCGTCGCGGAGCGCGGCCCGGGCCGGGACCTCGACGAGCTCGTGCTGTGCGTGGGTGCGTGCTGCGCTCGGGGCGGCGGACGTCGCGGTGGCGACGGGGGCGAGGACTCCGAGCGGGAGAAGGGCCGCGGCGCCGAGCGCCACGGACCACCGAAGATGTCTGCTCACAGGGATCTCCTAGTGGGTGATTGCCGAACGGCTCGTCCGGTGGGGACGACCTCCCAACGTAGGCCGCGACGCAGCCGTTGGCGAGACCCTCCCCACCCGGAGGCAGGTCCTCCGCTCAGAGCCGTTCGGCGACCCGCCGCGCCGCCACCTGCAGGACCTCCCACGCAGTCGCGAAGGGCGGCGCGTAGGAGAGGTCCATCCATGCCAGGTCGTCGACGGTGCCCCCGGCCCAGAGCACCGCGGCGGCGGTGTCGATCCGCTTTCCGGCGCCGTGCCCGCCGACCACCTGCACCCCCAGCAGGCGCCGGGTGGTGCGGTCGGCCATGACCCAGATGGCGATCGGCTCGGCCTCGGGCATGTAGCCGCTCGCGGTCGTGCCCTCGGTGAGCAGCGCGACCGGGTCGTGGCCGGCCGCTTCCGCGTCGGCGCGCGAGAGGCCCGTGCGGGCGATCTCGAGGTGGACCTCGCCGACCGAGAAGCGGGTGATGGCGGTGTCGACCATGCCGTCGAAGGCGAGCGCTCCGCCCGCCAGGCTGTCGCCGAGCGCACGACCGTGCTTGGTGGCGTACGTCCCGAGCGGGCGGTAGACCCACTGGTCGTCGAGGCGGCGGCGCACCTCGCAGCAGTCGCCGGCCGCCCACACGTGCTCGGCCACCCGGCCGTGCGGGTCCGGGCGCAACGCGCCGTTGGCGGCCATCGGCAGGTCCGCGCCGTCGAGGAACCCGGTGGCCGGGAGGATGCCGATCGCGACCACGACGAGGTCGGCCTCTCGGCTCCCGCCGTCCCAGTGCACGCCGGTGACGGTGTCGCCGTCGAGGTCGAGGCCGGTGACCTCGGACCCCAGCACCAGCTCGGCGCCGGCCGCGACGAGGGCGGCGTTGACCCGGTCGGAGAGCTCGTCCTCGAGCATCGACATCCCGCGGCCCCGCGTGATGACCGTGACGCCGAGGCCGCGTCGCAGCGCGGTCTCGGCCACCTCGACGCCGATGTAGCCGCCCCCCACGACCACCACGTGCGCGTCGTCACCGGCGGCCGCGAACCGATCGAGCCACGCGGCGCCGTCGTCGAGGGTCTTCACCACCCCGACCCGGCCGTGCAGCGACCCGTCGTCGCGCCGGGCCCAGTCGGGCACCACGGCCGGGGCACCGGTCGCCACGACGAGCTCGTCGAAGCCGACGACCTCGCCCGTGCCCGTGGTGAGAGTGCGCCCGCGCAGGTCGGCCGCGACCACCTCCACGCCCAGGCGCAGGTCGATCCCGGCCGCGCGGTGCTCCTCCGCGGTGCGCGCCACCAGGTCGTCCCCGCTGCCCACCTCGCCGGCCATCCAGTACGGGATCCCGCACGCGCTGTACGACGTGTGGGCGCCCCGGTCGAGGACGGTGACCGCGAGCTCGCGGCCGGTGCGGCGCGCCGTGCGGAGCGCCTGGTGCGCGGCGGACATGCCCGCGGCGTCCGCACCGACGACCACGACGCGCGTCGGACCCAGCGGCGCGCTCACTCCTCGGTCTGCTTCGCCCAGAGGTTGATCCCCGACTCGACGGCGTAGCGGTCGATCTCGGCCAGCTCGTCGTCGGTCAGCGGGGCGAACGCGAGGGCGTCGAGGTTGGTGTCGAGCTGCTCGACGCTGGAGGCGCCGATGACCGCGCTGGTGACCCGGTCGTCGCGGAGCACCCACTGGAGGGCGAGCTGGGCCAGCTTCTGTCCCCGTCGGGAGGCGATCTCGTCGAGCCCCCGGACCCGGTCGAGGACCTCCTCGTTCAGCCCGGTCAGCGTCGAGTCGTCGCGGGCCGCGCGCGAGTCGGCCGGCACGCCGTCGAGGTAGCGGTCGGTGAGCAGCCCCTGCGCGAGGGCCGAGAAGACGATGCACCCCATCCCCTGCTGCTCCAGCTCGTCGAGCAGGCCGCCCTCGACCCAGCGGTTGAGCATGTTGTAGGACGGCTGGTGGATCAGCAGCGGCGTCCCCAGGTCGCGGGCGATCCCGGCCGCCTCCCGCGTCTTCGCCGCGGAGTACGACGAGATGCCGGCATAGAGCGCGCGCCCGGAGCGCACTGCGGTGTCCAGCGCCATCATCGTCTCCTCGACCGGCGTCTCGGGGTCGAAGCGGTGGCTGTAGAAGATGTCGACGTAGTCGAGCCCGAGCCGCGCCAGCGACTGGTCGAGGGAGGCCAGGACATACTTCCGCGAGCCGCCGCCCTGGCCGTACGGGCCTGGCCACATGTCCCAGCCCGCCTTCGTCGAGATGACGAGCTCGTCGCGGTAGGGCTTGAAGTCGTCCTTGAGGTAGCGGCCGAAGTTCTCCTCGGCACGGCCGTAGGGCGGGCCGTAGTTGTTGGCCAGGTCGATGTGGGTGACGCCGCGGTCGAACGCGCGACGCAGGATCGCGCGCTGCGTCTCCTCGGGACGGTCGGTCCCGAAGTTCTGCCAGAGGCCGAGCGAGAGGGCCGGCAGCTTCAGTCCGCTCCTGCCGGTGAAGCGGTAGGGCGTGCCGGTCGCGTCGTCGTACCTGTCGGAGGCTGCGTCGTAGGCCATGGGCCCCATCCTGCCGCCTGGACCGAACGGGTGGGGGCGTCCGGGGGTCACCCCGAGGCGGACCTGGGTGATGGCCGGGGAGAATCCCGATGGCGCAGGCCGCGCCGAACGGGTGGACTTGGACCATGACGACCTCGTTCCGGACCCGGGCACTTCGCGTCGCGGTCACCTCGAGCCGCCGCATCCCGGCGCGGGTCCGGTACCCGCTCCAGCGAGACGGGGTCGACCCGGTCGCCCGGCTGGAGGCCAGCCGGGTCAGCGGCGACGTGGTGCCCCTGGTCCGCCTGCTCGGTGTCCGCGTCTGGCTCGTGACCGGGTACGACGTCGCCCGCGCGGTGCTCGCCGACTCCGACTCCTTCGCCAACGACGTGCGCGGCCTGATCGGCCGCCAGGACCGTGCCCCCGCGGAGCGGATCGGCGGCCTGGGCATGACCGACCAGCCCGACCACGGGCGGCTGCGGTCGGTGCTGACGCCGTACTTCACGCGGCGCCGGCTCGCCGACCTGCAGGCCGACATCGATCGCGTGGTCGAGGCGGCCCTCGACGACATGGCGGCGCACGGGCCGGAGGTCGACCTGGTCCGCCGGTTCGGGTTCACCGTGCCGTTCGGGGTCATCTGCGACCTGCTCGGCATGCCGGAGGTGGACCGTGACGAGTTCCGCCGCCGCGGTGCCGCCCGGTTCGACCTCCGCGACGCGGGGGCCGGCATCTTCGACACCGCGGCCGGCACCCGGCAGTACCTCATCGACCTGGTGGCCGCCGAGCGCCGCGCGCCGCACCTGCCCGAGGGCCTGGTCTCGCGGATGGTCGCCGACCACGGCGACGAGTTCGACGACGTCGAGCTCGGCGGGCTGGCCGACGGCGTCTTCCTCGGTGGCTACGAGACCAGCGCGAGCATGCTCTCGCTCGGCACCTACGTGCTCCTGCAGTCCCCCGACGCGTGGGCGACGCTGCGCCGCGGCGAGCCCCACGAGGTGGACCGGGTCGTGGAGGAGCTGTTGCGCTTCGTCTGCCCGGTGCAGGTCGCCTTCCCCCGCGTCGCCCGGCACGAGGTCACCGTCGGCGACCGCGTGCTCCGCAAGGGCGACATCGTGCTCGTCTCGCTCACCGGCGCCGGCCGCGACCCCGCGCGACACGCGGACCCCGCGCGCTTCGACCCGACCTCGGCAGCCCCCGGCACCCTCGCCTTCGGCCACGGCCTGCACCGCTGCGTCGGCGCCGAGCTGGCCCGGATGGAGCTGCGCACCGCGCTCGTCGCCCTCGCCCGTCGGTTCCCCGACCTCACCCTCGCCTGCGACCCGGCCGACCTGCGCTTCACCGAGCTCGCCATCGTGCACGGCGTGGAGCGCCTGCCCGTCCATCTCGGCTGACGACCAGCGCCTGCGTACCGTGGAACGGGTGGCAGGCCGGATCGGCGTCCTCGCAGGATGTCTCGTGGCCGCGGCGGCGGTCGCGGCCACCGCGGCCTGCGCCGCCGACGAGCCACGCCGCGGTGCGCCCGGCGAGCGTCGTACGACGTCGGCGCCCGCGCAGCCGAGCTCCTCCCCCACCACGGACCCCGTTCCCAGCGCGTCGTCCGCCCCGTCGCCGTCGTCCACCCCGGAGCCCGAGCCGGAGCCCGCACGACCCGAGCCGCGGCGTTCCTTCGTCTCGGTCCCCGCGATCGGGCTGCGCGACTTCCCGGTGGTCCGCTATCCCGGGTCCCCCGACGACGCCCCCGGCACCGACATCCAGAACGCCGGTGAGATGGCGTCACCGCGCGGCCCCCGTGGCGGCACCGGACCCGGCGAGGTCGGCAACTACATCGTCACCGGCCACCGCCTGACCGGTCCCGCTCCCCTGCGGTACTCGCCGTCCCTGCGCCGTGGCGACCGGATCCTGGTCCGCACCGGCGACACCGTCTTCGTCTACGAGGTGCGACGCACCCGCTGGACGTCGTTCCGCGAGCCCGCCTCCCTCCGCGCCCAGCGGGCCGAGGTGCCGGGCCGGCCGGGCCAGGAGGCCACCCGGGCGATGATCACGCTGTCGACCTGCGCCACGATCGAGGACCACGCGGCCGGCAACTACTGGGCCGACGAGTTCGACAACCCCGAGCACCGCATCGACAAGATCGGCGTCCTGGTCGCGACCCGCCCAGCCTGAAATCCGTTGCCCCCACACCCCGGCACCGGCTGGAATGCTCGCCATGTCCGACCTCGAGCAGCGGTGGCGCGAGCCGGCCTTCCTGGCCGCGGCGCACGCCTGGATCCACGAGCAGCTCGACGACACCCTCCCAGGACCGGTGCTGCGGATCGAGCAGACGCACGTCACCGACTGGTCGACGGTCATGCGGGTCACGACGCGCGACGCCGTGGTGTGGTTCAAGGCCAACGACGAGACGATGCGCCACGAGGCCGCGGTCACCGCGTTCCTCGCACCCCGCTCGGGACAGCGGGTCGCCCGGCCGATGGCGTTCGACCCCACCACCGGCTGGATGCTGATGAGCGACATGGCACCGCGACTGCGCGAGGTCGTCGCGGAGGAACGCAGCCTCGACCGCTGGCCCGAGGTGCTGGAGGCCTACGCCCGCATCCAGCTCGCGTGCGATGACGAGGTCGACGCCCTGCTCGCCCTCGGGCTGCCCGACCGACGGCTGTCCACCCTCCCCGACGCGTACGCCGACCTGCTGGAGGAGCTGGTCGACCCCGACCCGCGGCTGCCCGGGCCCGAGGTGATCGAGGAGCTGTGCGCCCGGCTGGCGGCCCACGGCATCCGCGAGACCGTCCAGCACGACGACCTGCACGACGGCCAGGTCTTCGTGCCGAACGGCCGCGCCCACGTCCTCGACTGGGGCGACGCGTGCGTCTCCCACCCGTTCTTCACGCTGTCGGTGACGCTGGAGGGCGTCATCGCGTGGGGCGTGGACGACGAGGAGGGCTCGGAGGACCTCGAGCCCCACCTCGCGGCGTACCTGCGCCCGTTCGAGGAGCGCTACGCGGGTGTCGACCTGCGTGACGCCGCCCGGGTCGCGATGCGGCTCGGCTGGGTCTGCCGGGCAGTCAACGGGCACCTGCCCCAGGACCCGGGCAGCACGCACACGCGGCTGCGGATGTTCGTGGACGGGAGGCCCTAGCCGGCGCGCCGCGTCTCCAGCACCCGGAAGCCCTTGCTGCTGGCGAGGCGCTCGGTCGGCCAGCCCTGGTCGGTGAGCCACCGCTGGAGCGAGTCGGCGCCGAGGTTCTTCCCGACCACCATCACCATCCGCCCGCCGGGCGCGAGCCGCGGCAGCCAGGTCAGCAGCAGCTCGTGCAGCGCCTCCTTGCCGATGCGGATCGGGGGGTTCGACCAGATCTCGTCGAAGACCTGGTTGCCCGGCACCTGCTCGGGCGTGCAGGCGACGAAGCGTGAGTCGAGGCCGGCCGCGCGGGCGTTCTCGTTGGCCAGCAGCAGGGCCCGCTCGTTGACGTCGACGGCGGTGACGTTGGCCAGCGGGACCGCCTTCGCGATGGCGAGCCCGATGACGCCGTAGCCGCAGCCGAGGTCGAGGAACTGGCCCTGCACCGGCGCCTCGAGCTCCTTGAAGAGCACCGCGGTGGCGTGGTCGAGGTGACCCCGGCTGAAGACGCCGGAGCCGGTCTCGAAGGTCAGCTCGTGGCCCCACAGCTCGGCGGTGAAGCTCTCCCGCTCGAACGGCACGGCTGGGTCGGCGGAGAAGTAGTGCTCAGGCATCGATCGCCTCTCGTCGGGCTCGGGCTCGGTCGGCCTGCGCGGCCAGCTCGGTGTCGTCGGGGTAGCCGACCTCCTCGAGGGTGAGGCCGTGCGCGTGGACGACCCGCACGCCGGCGTCGCGCCGGCGCCCGGCCATCACCTCGGCGGGCCAGCCGACCGGCTTGCGGCCCTCGCCGACGGCGAGGAGGCTGCCGACCAGCGCCCGGACCATGTTGTGGCAGAACGCGTCGGCGCGCACGTCGCCGACGACGAGCCCCGCGTCGTCGCGGCGCCACGAGAGGTCGAGCAGGGTGCGCACCGTGGTCGCGCCCTCGCGCTGCTTGCAGAAGGCGGCGAAGTCCCGCAGCCCGAGCAGGGGGACGGACGCCTCGTTCATCGCCCCCACGTCGAGGGGGCGGCCCCAGGACAGCACGAAGCCGCGCACGAGGGGGTCGGCGAGCCCCTGGGTGTCGGCGACGCGGTAGGCGTACCGCCGCCAGACCGCGGAGAAGCGGGCGTCGAAGCCCGGCGGCGCCTCGCACACCCGCCGGACGCGCAGGTCGGGCGGGAGGATGCCGTCGACCCGGCGGGCCAGCGCCTCCAGCGGCGGGTCGCTCGACCGACCGGCGGACGCCGTCACCACGCCGGGCTCGACGTCGAGGTGGGCGACCTGGCCGCGGGCGTGCACGCCGGCGTCCGTGCGCCCGGCGACCGTGACCCGGACCTCCGCCAGACGCAGCGCGGTGGCCAGGGCGGCCTCCAGGGTGCCTTGGACGGTGCGCAGCCCGGGCTGGGCGGCCCAGCCGGAGAAGTCGGCGCCGTCATAGGCACAGTCGATCCGCAGGCGCACCCCACGATCCTAGGCGGCTGCCCGACGGACGCCGCCGCCGCGGGCCGAGCCTTGGTCAACCTGATGGTTGACAAAGGCCGGCCATCGTCCTACCTTCTATTCAACCGATCAGTTGAAGAAGGTGCCTCGTGACCGACCAGCTCTCCCGCGTCTTCGCCGCCCTCGCCGATCCCACCCGGCGCGACATGGTGGCCCGGCTGACGGAGTCCGACCACACGGTCAACGACCTCGCCGCGCCGTACGACGTCAGCCTCCAGGCCGTCTCCAAGCACCTCAAGGTGCTGGAGGAGGCCGGCCTGGTGAGCCGGACCCGGGACGCGCAGCGCCGGCCCGTGCACCTGGAAGCCGAGGTGTTCGACCTGATGACCGCCTGGATCGAGCGCTACCGCCGACAGGCCGAGGAGCGCTTCGCGCGCCTCGACGCCGTGCTCGCGCGGATGCAGGACGCCGAGGACCCCACCGCCCACCCGCAGGAAGGAACCGCATCATGACCGTGCAGTCCACCGACACCACGACCCGCTACGCCGAGGCCGCCATCGAGCCCGACGAGAAGGTCCCCGCGATCCACGTCTGGCGCGACTTCGCCGCCACACCTGCCCAGCTGTTCCGGGCGCACACCGACCCCGAGCTCTACGCGCAGTGGATCGGCCCGGACGGCGTGGGTGCCGACATCACCCACTGGGACGCCCGCGACGGCGGCAGCTGGCGCTACACCGCCCGCGGCACCGACGGCCGTGAGGATTTCGAGACCTCGTTCCACGGCTGCTTCCACACCGTGCGGGAGGACCGCATCGTGCAGACCTTCACATGGGACGGCATGCCCGACGCGGTGTCCCTGGAGACCATGACCTTCGAGGACCTCGGCGACGGCCGCACCCGCCTGCACGCATTCAGCCTGTGCGACTCCTTCGAGGGTCGCGACGCCTGGCTCCGCAGCGGCATGGAGGTCGGCGTCAACGACGGCTACGCCGCCATCGACCGCCTCCTCGCGGAGGGCGCGATCTGATGGCGCTCGCGGAGAACCCGGCCGACCGCCACGCGGCCGTCGCCGGGGACTTCGGCCGGCTGGTCGCGCGGACACCGGACTGGTCGGCCCCCTCGCCCGTCGACGGGTGGACCGCACGCGACGTCGTCGCGCACCTCGTCGAGTGGTTCCCGGGCTTCCTGTCCGGCGGCGGGATCGAGCTGCCCGCCGGTCCGGCGGTGTCCGACGACCCGCAGTCCGCGTGGCAGCACCAGACCGAGGCGGTGCAGGCCCTCCTCGAGGAGCGCGGCGAGGAGTCGTTCACCCACCCCCGCGCCGGCACCCACCGGCTCGCCGAAGCCGTCGACACGTTCTACACCGCCGACGTGTTCATGCACTCCTGGGACCTCGCCCGCGCCGGCGGCCTGGACCCCGCCCTCGACGAGGACCACGCCGCGAGGATGCTCGCCGGCATGCAGCCCATCGAGCAGCTCCTGCGCGACTCCGGTCAGTACGGACCGGCGGTCCCGGTGCCGGACGACGCTCCCGCCGTCGACAGGCTGATGGGGTTCATCGGCCGCGACCCGACCTGGCGCGCCGGTGACGGAGGCACGCGATGAGCACCGTCGTGATGCACAACGTGGTCTCGCTGGACGGGTTCATCGCCGACCCGCACGACGACCCGGGCCCGCTGTTCGACTGGTACTTCAACGGCGACCGGCCCCTCTCCGCGCAGGACATGGACGACCCGGCGCCCGGCGGCCTGCGGGTGTCGCAGGCGTCGTACGACCACGTCCGACCGGTGTGGGACGCCGTCGGCGCCATGGTGATCGGCCGCCACCTCTTCGACATCACCAACGGCTGGGAGGGGCGTCCCCCCACGGGTGACCACGTGGTCGTGGTGTCGCACCGGCCCAGTCCCGAGGGCTGGCACCCGGAGGCGTCCTACCACTTCGTCGACGACGTCTCCCGCGCGCTCGCCACCGCCCGGGAGCTGGCGGGCGACCGGACGGTCTCCGTGGCCGCGGGCGACGTGGGCGGCCAGGCGCTCGCCCTCGGCCTCGTGGACGAGGTCGCGATGGACCTCGTGCCGGTCGTGATGGGCACCGGCAAGCGCTACTTCGGCGCCATCGACACCCAGCACCTCCTCGACGACCCCCACGTCGTCGTCCAGGGCGACCGCGTCCTCCACCTCCGGTTCCGCGTGCGCCGCTGACCGCCGTCCCCCTCGTAGGGTCGGGGGCATGAGGTACGTCGTCTACGGCGCGGGCGCCGTCGGAGGAGTCGTCGGCGGCACGCTCGCCCGCGCCGGCAACGCCGTCACGCTGGTGGCCCGGGGTGCGCACCTGGAGGCCATCAGGGCCGGCGGGCTGGTGCTGGACGCCGGCGACGGCCGGCACGTCGTGGACGTCCCGGCGACCGACACCGCAGCCGACGTCGCGTGGACCGACGACACCGTCGTCGTGCTCGCCGTGAAGTCGCACCAGGTCGCGACCGCGCTCGACGACCTCCGCCGTCACGCCCCCCTCGACACCCCGGTGGTGTGCGCCACCAACGGCATCGCCACCGAGGTGGCCGTGCTGCGCCTGTTCGCCCGGACGTACGCCGTGTGCGTGATGCTGCCCGCCTCGCACCTCGAGCCGGGGGTGGTCGTGGCGGCGTGCCACCCCACGCCGGCGATCCTCGACATCGGCCGCGTCCCCGGCGGCACCGACGCCACGACCGCGGCCGTCCGCGCCGACCTCCGTGGCGCCGGGATCGAGAGCGAGGAGCGCGACGACGTCCTCGCCTGGAAGCGCCGCAAGCTCCTCACCAACCTCGGCAACGGCGTCGACGCGTCCTTCGCCCAGGGCCCGGCCGCCGACGAGCTCGCCGAGCGTGCCCTGGCCGAGGGCGAGGCGGTGCTCGCCGCGGCCGGGCTGTCGGTCGTGACCGCGGAGGACGACACAGCGCGGCGCGGCACGATCCTCCGGCGCCGCCCCGACCTGGAGCGTCGCGGCGGCTCGACCTGGCAGAGCCTGCGGCGCGGCACCGGCGACTCGGAGATCGACTACCTCAGCGGCGAGGTCGTGCTGCAGGGCCGGCTTCTCGGCGTACCCACCCCGGTGAACGAGGCGGTCGTCGCCGCCACCCGCCACCTCGCCACCACCGGGGGTGCTCCCCGCAGCCTCGACGCCGCCGCCGTGCTGGCGACCCTGTGACGCACGGAGACCCGCCACCCCAACGGGGTGACGGGCCTCGTGACAGGACCTGGATCAGGCCTTGGCGTCGTCCTCGGTGGACTCCGCAGCGGGCTCCTCGGCGTCGGCCTCGGCGGCCGGCTCCTCGGTGACCTCCGCGGCGTCGCCCTGGGCCTGCGCCTCGGCGGTCTCCACGTCGGCAGCCTCGGTGTCCACGACCTCGGTCTGACCGTCGACGTCCTCGGCCTCCACCTCGGCCGGAGCGGCCTCGGCGGCCGGCGCGGCAGCGGCGGCCTTCTCGGTCTTCTTGGTCGAGGGGGCCTTGGGGTTGTAGGCCTCGGTCACCAGCTCGATGACCGCCATGGGGGCGTTGTCGCCCTTGCGGGGGCCGATCTTGGTGATGCGGGTGTAGCCGCCGGGACGCTCCGCGAAGGTCGGGGCGATCTCGGTGAACAGGGTGTGCACGACCGACTTGTCGCGGATGGTCTTGAGGACCTCGCGACGGTTGTGCAGGTCGCCCCGCTTGGCCTTGGTGATCAGCTTCTCCGCGACCGGGCGCAGCAGGCGCGCACGGGTCTCGGTGGTGGTGATCCGGCCGTGCTCGAACAGGGCGGTGGCCAGGTTCGACAGCATCAGGCGCTGGTGGGCGGGGCTGCCGCCGAGGCGGGGACCCTTCTTGGGCTTGGGCATGTGGTGCCTACTTTCTCTCGGGCCGTGTCAGGTACCCGGGTAGACGACCGACGGACGCCGGTCGGTTTGGTGGACGACCCCGGTGATCGGGGTCGGGAGATCAGAGCTGTTCGTCCTCGATGAAGGCGTCGTCGTCATCGTCGCCGTAGGCGGCGAGGGCGGCGTGCGGGTCGAAGCCGGGCGCGCTGTCCTTGAGAGAGAGGCCCATCTCGACGAGCTTGGCCTTCACCTCGTCGATCGACTTCGCGCCGAAGTTGCGGATGTCGAGCAGGTCCTGCTCCGAGCGGGAGATGAGCTCACCCACGGTGTGGATGCCCTCGCGCTTGAGGCAGTTGTAGCTGCGGACCGTGAGCTGCAGGTCCTCGACCGGGAGGGCGAGGTCAGCGGCGAGCTGCTCGTCGACGGGCGACGGGCCGATGTCGATGCCCTCGGCCTCGACGTTGAGCTCGCGGGCCAGGCCGAACAGCTCGACGAGGGTCTTGCCGGCCGAGGCGATCGCGTCGCGGGGACGGATCGACGGCTTGGTCTCGACGTCGATGACGAGCTTGTCGAAGTCGGTGCGCTGCTCGACACGGGTGGCCTCGACCTTGTAGGTCACCTTCAGCACGGGGCTGTAGATCGAGTCGACCGGCATGCGGCCGATCTCGTTGTCGGCACCCTTGTTCTGCACCGCGGAGACGTAGCCGCGGCCGCGCTCGACGACGAGCTCCATCTCCAGCTTGCCCTTGTCGGACAGGGTGGCGATCTTCAGCTCGGGGTTGTGCACCTCGACACCGGCGGGCGGGGTGATGTCGGCGGCGGTGACGTCACCGGCGCCGGACTTGCGCAGGTACATCACGACCGGCTCGTCGTGCTCGGAGGAGACGACGATGCCCTTGAGGTTGAGGATGATCTCGGTCATGTCCTCGGTGACGCCCTCGATGGTCGAGAACTCGTGCAGGACGGAGTCGACCTTGATGCTGGTGACCGAGGCGCCCGGGATCGAGCTGAGGAGCGTACGGCGCAGGGAGTTGCCGAGCGTGTAGCCGAAGCCCGGCTCCAGGGGCTCGATGACGAACCGCGAGCGGAACTCGTCGACGGTCTCTTCCGTGAGGGTGGGGCGCTGAGCGATGAGCACGGAGTTTTTCCTTTCCGGATCCACCCGCTATTTGACGGATCCGAACATGGTGAGGAGTGGTGTGGAAGAGGGGCGTCGGTGGCCGCCCGAGGCATCGGACGACCACCGACAGTGAGTCACTTCTTGGAGTAGTACTCCACGATGAGCTGCTCCTGGACCGGCACGTCGATCTGCGCGCGGACCGGGACCTGGTGCACGAGGATGCGCATCCGCGAGGGGATGACCTCGAGCCACGCCGGGACGACGCGCTCGCCGTGGGTCTCACGGGCCACGATCAGGGGCGTCATCTCGAGCGACTTCTCGCGCACGTCGATGATGTCGTGGTCGCTGACCTGGAAGGACGGGATGTTGACCTTCTTGCCGTTGACCAGGAAGTGGCCGTGCACGACGAGCTGGCGGGCCTGGCGGCGCGTGCGGGCGAAGCCGGCGCGGTAGACCACGTTGTCGAGGCGGCACTCGAGGAGCTGCAGGAGGTTGTCGCCGGTCTTGCCCTGGCGACGGCTGGCCTCCTTGTAGTAGCGGACGAACTGCTTCTCCATCACGCCGTAGGTGAAGCGGGCCTTCTGCTTCTCACGCAGCTGCAGGAGGTACTCGGACTCCTTGATGCGGCCGCGGCCGTGCTGGCCGGGGGCGTAGGGACGCTTCTCGAAGGCAGCGTCGCCGCCGACGAGGTCGACACCGAGACGGCGCGACTTGCGGGTCATGGGACCGGTGTAGCGGGCCATGTTTCAGTCTCTCTTTCTCAGTCTCGGGTCAGACGCGGCGGCGCTTGGGCGGCCGGCATCCGTTGTGCGGGGTGGGCGTGACGTCCTGGATGGTGCCGACCTCGAGGCCGATGGCACCCAGCGACCGGATGGCGGTCTCACGACCCGAGCCCGGGCCCTTGACGAAGACGTCGATCTTCTTCATGCCGTGGTCCATGGCGCGACGGCCGGCGGCCTCGGCAGCCATCTGGGCGGCGAAGGGGGTGGACTTGCGCGAGCCCTTGAAGCCGACGGTGCCGGCAGAGGCCCACGAGATCACCGCACCGGTCGGGTCGGTGATCGTGACGATGGTGTTGTTGAACGTGCTCTTGATGTGGGCTTCGCCCTGGGCGACGTTCTTCTTCTCCTTGCGGCGGACCTTGGTCGCGCGGCTCTTGGGAGGCATTCAGTAACTCCTGTGAGGTTCTGGTCTGGAAGCTTCGTGGGAAGAGGTCAGTGAGACGCCGTGAGGCGTGCGGTCACTTGGCCTTCTTCTTGCCGGCGACGGTGCGCTTGGGGCCCTTGCGGGTGCGCGCGTTGGTCTTGGTGCGCTGGCCGCGGACCGGGAGGCCCATGCGGTGGCGACGACCCTGGTAGCTGCCGATCTCGATCTTGCGGCGGATGTCCGCCTGGACCTCACGGCGGAGGTCACCCTCGATCTTGAAGTTGGCTTCGATCTCGTCGCGAAGCTTGACCAGCTCCTCGTCACCGAGCGTGTGGACCCGGGCGTTCGGGTCGACGCCGGTGGCAGCGAGCAGCTGCTGGGCGCGGGTACGGCCGATGCCGTAGATGTAGGTGAGGGCGACCTCGATGCGCTTGTCGCGCGGGAGGTCAACACCAACGAGGCGTGCCATGTGGCGGTTTCCTTGTCTGTTCTCGCATCGGTTTCGGTTCGTGTCGCGTCCCATCCCGCCTCGGGTGGGCTCCGGCCGGTGCTCCGGAGGTGACTTCGACTCAGGCGGCGCCTGGCCTAGCGATCACGTTGTGTGGTGATTCAGTTGTGCTGGTCGTGCCCTGATCGGTGCGGACGGCGGAGCCGGCCGCAGCGATCAGCCCTGCCGCTGCTTGTGGCGGGGGTTCTCGCAGATGACCATGACCCGGCCGTGACGGCGGATGACCTTGCACTTGTCACAGATGGGCTTGACGCTGGGGTTGACCTTCATGTCAACGTTTCCTTGCTACTCGGCTGGCTGGTCACTTGTAGCGGTAGACGATGCGACCCCGGGTGAGGTCGTACGGCGAGAGCTCCACCACGACCCGGTCCTCGGGGAGGATCCGGATGTAGTGCTGTCGCATCTTGCCGCTGATGTGCGCGAGCACCTTGTGCCCGTTGGCCAGCTCCACGCGGAACATGGCGTTGGGAAGGGCCTCCACGACGGTGCCCTCGATCTCGATCACGCCTTCTTTCTTCGGCATGTCCTCCACAATCTGTTGTCTCGTTGTCTACCGTGGCCCGGGAACCGCCCGGCTCCTGCTCGCAGGTGGCCGGTGGACCTCGTGGGCGGATCCGGGAGCCTCTTCCCGGGCACACGCCGATCCGTCACGCTGGACGAGTCGGTCACGATTCCGGGCAGCCGCGAGGCACCACGAAACACAGCCCACGTTGGGCCGACGCACCAGTTTAGTCAGGCGCCCCTCGAGAACGCCAATCAGCGAGGCTGCGCAGCCGCCCGAGCGCGCCGGGGACCCGGCCGTCGGCGGCGCGCCCCTCCCCCGGTTCCGCACCGGCGGCCGCGCCGCGCGGTGGCGTACGGCGCAGCGAGCGCAGGCTGACCGCCGCCCGCAGCCGCTGCCAGCGCCCGACCTCCTGCGACATGGCCCGGCGCTCGGCGTCGATGGACTCCCAGTACGTCGCCGCCGCGGCCGCCTCGGGAGCGCTCGGGCCGAAGACGAAGCTGTCCGCGCGGCGGGCGAGGGCACCGGCCTGGCCGGACACGATGCCGGCCGACTGCTCGCGCCGGGTCACCGTGGGGCCGAGCGGCACCACCTGTCCGAGGTCGCGCGCGTGGTCGACGAGCTCACGCCAGGCGCCCACGAAGCGGGCCGACGGGGACTCCGCGCTCCGGCGCCGGTGCCGGCGCCAGGCCTTGAAGGCGACGATCGCACCGAGGACGAGCGCGGCGAGCAGGAGCGGCAGGCCGACGTACCTCACCACGGTGCCGACCCAGCCGGGCACGCCCGGGATCAGCCCCTCATCCTGCTCGGCCCTCTTCTTGCGGGTGGCCTTGCGCTCCTTGAGGTCGGCGTCGCTCTGCTCCCCCGCGTCGGACGGGGGTGGGATCGGGTTGGGCGGCGGGATGACCGTGCCGGACATCGGCGTGTTGGTCTCCGGCACCTGGTCGGCCGGCGGCGTGCGGGACATGAAGGCGTCGGTGGGCAGGGTGCGCCAGGAGCCGTCCGCGGCGCGCAGCTCCACCCACGCCGACACGTCGCGGCCCATCACCCGGCCGCCCTCGGGGACCGTGGCTCCGAGCACGACCCGCGCCGGGACGCCGATGTCGTTGGCGATCAGCGCCATGGTCGCGGCGTACTGCTCGTCGTTGCCGACGATCTGCGGAGCGTTGACGAACTCGTCGGACAGGCGCCACACGCTGTGGCCGCCGACGTACATGCGCTCGGTGCGGCCGACGCCGTCGGAGTACCTGCCCTCGGAGCGCAGGTGGTCGGCGGCCGCGAAGACGCGGTCCATGGGGTCGCTGCCGGCCTGCTCGGTCCACTTCTCTGTGGGGCCCTGGATGAACGCGGCACCCGGCGGCAGGGCGGTCACCTCGGCCGATCCGACCGTCTCCGGCGTGAGCTCGTCGTCGGGCTCGACCGCGGTGAAGGAGTAGCGGTCGCCCGGCTGGAGGCCGCTCGGCACGACGGCGGTGGAGGTGGCGAGGTTGTAGCGGAAGACCTCAGCCTTCTCACGGGCGTCGGCGGTCTCGAAGTGCATGGAGCGCAGGGCACCCACGGTCGGCAGCCACACGCCCGACCAGCCCTCGCCGAGCGTGACGGTGACCTCGACCTCGTCGCCCTCCACGGGGTTGTCGATCGTGGACGACACCCGCTGGAACGAGTCGTCGGCCGCGCCCGGCAGCGCGTCGTCGGTCGCCCCCCACACCATGCCGTCGTACCGGTCCATGGTCGCGAAGCGGACGAGGGTGCCGGGCGCGACGCCGTCGATGTCGAACAGCGCCTTGTCGTAGACGTTGCTGTCGTCCTCGCCGCCCTGGAGGTCGATGTACTTCCGGAAGCCGGCGAGCGGCGAGGGGTAGCGCCCGATGTCGAAGGGAGGCTCTACCCAGTTGCGGGCGACGGTCCGGTCGGCGTCGGTGCCCGCCATCCAGGCGCTGGCCGGGAAGGCCAGCCCGGCCGCGAGGGCGAGCATCACCACGGCACCGGCGGCGCGGACGTAGGACGTGCTGCCGCCCTGCACCGCGGCACTGGCCCGTCGGGCCCGGAGCGCCAGCCAGGCGAGGGCCAGGGCGGCGTAGACCGTGCCCTGCACGAGCAGCGACTGCGGGTGCCGCACGCCGACGACCAGGACGGCGGACAGCACCACGGTCATGCCGACCACGGGCAGCGCGGCCGCGAGCCAGGCGCGGCGCACGGGCAGGTGTGCGAGGCCGAGACCGGTGAGTCCGGCGACCATCCCCGACAGCCACGGCAGCACGAGGAGCGGACCGTCGCCGTCGACCGGCGGCAGCGTGGTGAGCAGGTCCTTCCAGCCGAAGATCGCCTCGTCGGCCACCCGCCCCAGCGTGGACGCGCCCGGCAGCACCGCGGCGTCGCCGAGCGAGCGCAGGCACAGCGGTCCGCCGAGCAGGAAGAACACGACCAGGCAGATCGCGACGGCCGACAGCACGGGCCAGCCCGCCGCCCGGGTCAGGTGGGTGACCGCCACGGCCACCAGCGCGCCCAGCATCCCGACCACGAGGTACGACGACCCGGTGAAGGAGGAGCCGAACGCGCTCAGGGCCACCCCGGCCAGTGCGAGGGTGAAGGCGATGTCGACCCAGGAGTGGCGGTCGGGCAGCAGCGGGTGGGACCGGACGCGGGTCCGGGTGCCGGTCGTGGCCGCGGTGCGGCGGGCGCGGGAGTCGCTCACCGGACGCTCCAGCGCAGGAGGCCGCCGAGGTCCTCCTTGGCGGCCAGGTGCAGCACGGGCAGCCCGCCCGTCTCGGTGACGCGGCTGTTGCCCTCGGGGTCGACCACGATCCCGAAGCGCCGGACCTCGGGCGGGAAGGCGGCTGCGGCCCTCAGCACGTCGGTGAACTCGGTGCCGCTGCCGCCGACGAAGAACGCCAGGCTGGTGTCGGGCGCCAGCGAGCTGGCCTGGCGGCCGGACTCCACCAGCCCGCGGTCGCCGAGCTCGGCGCGACAGACCGCGTCGAGCGCCAGGTGGCCGTCGGAGCCCGTCGAGGCGTGCCGGCCGCACACGAAGGAGACGTCGAACTCGTCGAGCACCGCGCGCACGGCGATGGAGGCGGCGACGGCCATCGCGGTCTCGAAGTCCTCCGGGTCGGCCCAGGCCGACGCCTGGTCGTCCACCACGATCGTGGCGTGGCTGCGGCGGGTGTCGAGGTACTGGCGCACCAGCAGCGCTGACTCGCCGGTCGAGGCCATCACCTTCGCCGAGGAGCGCCAGTGGATGTGCCGCAGGTCGTCGCCCGGGACGTACTCGCGCAGGGCGTGGAAGGCGAGGTCGCTCTGGCTGACCGCGTCGGTGGAGACGCCCTCGAGGTCGCGGAGCAGACCGGCCCCCAACGACTCCATCGGGATCAGGTGCGGGCGCACCAGCACCTCCCGCACCGGCGTCCAGACCATGTCGCGGGAGAACAGCCCGACCGGGTCGCCGCGGCGCGTCATCGCGGGGCCCACGGTGATCACGCCCCGGCGCTCGGTGCGGATGGTGAACGACTCCTCGTGCGCGGCGCCGGGAGCCAGCGAGCTGATGCCGTAGCGGTGGACGGCCGACCCGACGGGCACCTCGAGGGTGGTGGGCACCAGGCGGCTCGCGGCGCGGTTGACCACGAGCACGCCGGCCGCCACGGACTCGCCAGCGGCCACCCGCTCCGGCTGGAGCCTCAGGTCGACCGAGACCGAGGTCCGCCCGAGCAGGAACGGCACGGCGAGGACGAGCAGCAGGAGGCACGCGGTGCCGAGCACGGCGAGCTCGCGCCACGCCGTGAACGTGGCGACCATCGCCGCGCCCAGGCCGAGCCCGAGGACCAGCCAGCCGATCGGCTTGATGACCTCGAGCGCATCGTTCAACCGCTGCCTCATGGGAGTGCTAGGCCCCCACGCGGTCGGTCGGCGGGGCGACCGCGTCCAGCAGGCGCGAGATCACGGTCTGCACGTCGACACCGCTGAACTGGGCCTCCGCGTCGAGCAGCAGGCGGTGCGAGAGCACAGGCTCGGCGAGGTCCTTGATGTCGTCGGGCACGACGTGGTCACGACCGTCGGCGGCCGCCCAGGTCTTGGCCACGCGGACGAACGCCAGGCAGCCGCGGGCCGAGAGCCCGAGCTTGACGTGCGGCTGGCGGCGCGACTCCTCGGCCAGCTCGGCGACGTAGCCGACCACGGCCGGGTCGACGTACACCTCGTCGGCCAGGCCGCTCATCTGCGCGATGGTGGCCGCGGTGATCACCGGGGTGACGAGGGCGGCCCGGTCGCGGACGGCGGCGTTGTTGAGCAGCTCGACCGTGGCCTGACGGTCGGGGTAGCCGACCGAGGTCTTCATGAGGAAGCGGTCCAGCTGCGCCTCGGGGAGGCGGTAGGTGCCGGCCTGCTCGATGGGGTTCTGCGTCGCGATGACGAGGAACGGCCTGCCGACCGGGTGCGCGACCCCGTCGACGGTGACGCGGCCCTCCTCCATGACCTCGAGCAGCGCGGACTGCGTCTTGGGCGAGGCACGGTTGATCTCGTCGGCCAGCACGATGGTGTGGAAGATCGGGCCGGGGTGGAACTCGAAGGTGCCCTTGTGCTGGTCGTAGACGGTGACGCCGGTGACGTCGGAGGGCAGCAGGTCGGGCGTGAACTGGATGCGGGCGTGGCTGCCCTGCACCGTGTTGGCCAGCGCCCGCGCCAGCATCGTCTTGCCCGTGCCGGGGAAGTCCTCGAGCAGGATGTGGCCCTCCGAGAGCAGGCACGTCAGCGCCAGCCGCACCACGTGGCGCTTGCCGAGCACGGCCTTCTCCATGTTGTCGGTGAGCTGGTCGAACGTGGACTTGAACCACTCGGCCTGCTCGTGGCTGATCGTCATGCTGCTCCTTCGTAGGTGGCGCGGTCGGGACTCACGGGATCACCGCCAGGTCTTTCCAGTCACGGGAGACGAAGCCGGCCTCCCGGTTGCCGCCGATCTCGTCGCAGGTCACGTCCAGGACGCCGACGCGGTAGTACACGTCCGTCACGTGCTGGCCGTTGCTGTCGAAGGTCCGCGACGTGTCGCCCTGCACGGAGTTCCTGATGCTGCAGGTGTAGCGGCGGTTCATGTCGGTCGTGCCGATCACGAGGAAGCCACAGGTCGCGTCGGTGCAGCCGCTCAGCAGCGGGCCCTGCGGGTTGCCCTTGAACGTGCAGGCAGGGGCCGCGCTGTCGCTGCTGTCGTTGCAGGCCTTGCGGGCGATCGTGATGGCCGGCGCCGGGGGCGGACCGCTCTGGTCGCGGCGCGACGAGCTGTCCGTGCCGCGGTTCCCCGGCGAGGTGTCCCGCAGCGTCACCGACAGGCTGATGTCCTGCTCGAAGTTCGCCGTGGACGCGGTGAACGACTGGGAGAACCGGCCCACGCCCGTGAGGTTGACGGTCTGCGCCACCCGCCCGTCGACCGAGATGTCCAGCACCGCCGGGTCGCCGTTGCTGGAGCCGGTGATGGTCCAGGTGAGCGACTTGCCGTTCACCGTGGGCGCCCCGACGTCGTCGAGCATCCCACCCAGCGGACCGTAGGTCTGGACGTTCTGCTGGCCGCTCAGCGTGCAGCCGGCCGGTGCGTTCTCGTTGCAGACCCGGAGCTGGACCGGGTACGGCTGCTCGTTGCTCGGCACGGGGAAGCGGATCGTGTTCGGTCCGGTCTGCTGCGGGAACTGCCGCTGGACCAGGCCGCCCACCAGGATGTCGACCTTGCTGGTCGCACCGCGGGCGTCCGGCACGGTGTACTGGATCTCCGCCTCCTGGTTGTTGCCGGTGCCGTACACCTGGAACGCGCCCCACGCGGCTGGGCGGCCGACCGCCTCGATCGAGACACCGTCACTGGGCTGCGAGCGGTTGGTGATGTTGGCCGCGGTCACGCGGTAGGTGTAGACGAGGCCGTCGTACGGCACGCCCGCGTGGGTGCAGGTCAGCGAGGCGATCCTCTGGCAGCCCGGCACGGCGCCGGTGGTCTGCCCGTTGCTGTAGGTGACCGTGTAGACGGTCGGACCCGGGCCCTCGGGCAGGACCGCCTGCCAGGCGATGCGCAGGTTGGTCTGGTTGGCCCCCGACTCGAGGTCGGTGACCGTCGGGACGGCCGGTGCCGGCGGCGTGCCGAGCGGCTGCATCTCGGGCGACGAGCGCGGCAGCGAGTAGTCGACCTTGTTGTGCGCCTTGATCGTGAAGACGTACTTCTCGTTGTTGTCCAGGCCCACGGCGGTGTACGACTCCTGCTCGCCGCCCACGACGGCCTGCCCGCCGACCCACGTGATGGTGTAGTCGAGGATCTTCGAGGTCTTCGTCGCCGGCTTGTCCCAGGCGAGGGTGATGGTGCCGTCGCCGCGGTCGGTCATCCGGATGTTCTGGACGCGCCCGGGAGCGGTGTCGGCCTGGGCGGACTGCGACAGGCCGCTCCACTCGCTCTGCCCGACGCGGTTGACCGCGGCCGCCCGGAAGCTGTAGTTGCGGCCATTCTCGAGACCGCGGAAGACGCACTCGTTGGTGTCGCACCGCTGCTTGTCCCCGGAGCGCTCCTCGCGGACCCAGTAGTAGAGGATCGGCGCGCCACCGTCGTCGTCCGGAGGGGCCCACGACATGGTGACCGTGCCCTCCTGGTCGAACTTCCGGTAGGGCCGCGGCTCGCCCGGCGGTGACGGCGTGCCCACGACCTGGAACTGGGTGCGGCCCTCCGCACGGCGCGAGGCCGGCGGGTCGTCGGAGGAGATGTCGCTGACGACGATGCGGAAGCCGGCCTGCACGCCGCGGGCGTCCTTCGCGGCGGTCAGCGTCAACCGGCTGCCCTCGAAGCTCGCGCGGACGCCGGAGTTGCCGATGCTGTCGACCGAGAGGATGGTCGGGTCCGGGTCGGCCACGCCGCCGGTGAGGTAGTCGCGCATGTCGTAGGTGCGGGTCTGCCCCGCCTCCATGGTGTCGACCTTGATGGGCAGCAGCCTCGGCGAGGGCGCCTGCGCCAGCCGGAAGCGCACCACCTCGGTGTTGCTGTCACCTGCCCGCACGGCGAGCACCGCCTCGCCGCCCTCGGTGGCGGTGTCGTCCGCGGTGACCGCGACCACGGACCCCTCCGGGCTGCCGAGGTCCAGGCCGTCGAGGCCCTCGCTCCACTCCGCGGTGTACTCCAGGCCCGCCGCGTCGCGCGGGTCGTCGGTGTAGACCTTGCAGAAGGTCGCGATGTCGAGGTCGAAGCGCTGCCCCGCCGAGATCGGGACCACGGTCGTGGGGCACTCCAGCGACGGCACGTTGTCGCCGACGTAGACGGGGATCGACAGCAGGACGGTCGCGCCGTCCGCGGTCGTCGAGGTGTCCTCGTTGCCGCTCGCGTCGGTCGCCGTGGTGACCTCGACCAGCAGGGCACCCGGGCCGCGGTAGGAGGCGGGGGCGGACAACGAGAACCGGTTCTCGCCGTCCGGTCCGGCCGTGAGCGAGGCGGGCGAGGCGGAGTACGAGCGCCGCCCCGAGGCCGGGCGCACCTCGGCGCCGTCGGGCGCCTCGACGTAGTCGGTGATCTTGCCGGTCACGGTGTCGCCTGGGTCGAGCTCGATCAGGGCTCCCGGCACGACGTACGGCAGGCCGGTGCCCGTCGGCGGGACGTAGACCGACGCCGTGGCCGCGGCGCCGTCCCCGTCGCGCACCTCGAACGGCAGGACCTGCGGTGCGGAGCCACGGTCGGCGCGCACCTCCACGCCGTCGATGATCCGCGCGCCACCGCCGACGTCGACCACCTCGAGGTCCTCGGCGGGCCCGTCGGGGTCGTACGCCCCCTCGAGCACGTCCACGACCACGCTGCCGCTGTCACCGGCGCGACCGAACGCGTCGTAGACGATCGGCGGGTTGTTGACGTCCTCGGCGGTCTCCAGCGTCATCGTCGAGCGGGACTCGCTCAACCCGTTGGTGACGCTGTAGACGATCACCACCGGCTCCGCCGCCGGGTCGTCGGGCGCGGGCACGGTCACCAGGTTCGTCCTGGGGTCGAGCTCGGCGCCGTCGGGGCCGCTGAGCAGCCGCACGTCGACGGCGTCGCCCGGCGCGACGAAGTCGTTGGCCAGCGGGTCGAACGTCGCGGTGCGCCCGGGCTCGACGGTCAGCCGGTCCTCCACCGCGAGCGGCGGTTGCGGCTGGCCGGGCGCGACGACCGCGACCCGGACCGTGCCGGTCGCGAAGGCGCCCTCGGAGTCGACGACGGAGTAGGTGAACTCGTCGGTGCCGACCGTGCGGGGGTAGGCCTGGTACTCCAGGAAGTTGCCGCCGAAGGAGACGATGCGGCCCAGCCGCGGGGCCGAGGTGATGCCGGTGACCGTGACCGGGTCGCCGTTGCGGTCGACGCCGACCCCGGGCACCCGGACCTTGACGGTGTCGCCGGAGACCGCGCGGCCCTCCAGCGTGGGCGGCTCCGGCGGGTCGTTGGGGTCGTCGGCCGGCACGACCGTCACCTGCAGCCGGCCGGTGGCGCGCTTGCCGTCGAGGTTGCGGGCGACGTACGGGACCGTGAAGGTGTCGCGCTCCGCGATCCTGGCCGGGGCGACGTAGCGCACCATCCGGCCGGAGACGAACGCCGTGCCCACGTCGCCGGTGACGTCGATGGGCGCCACCACCTCGAGCCGGCCGGGCACGTCGGCGTCGACGAGGTCGCTCACCAGGGTGAGCCGGTCGCCCGACGGCGAGATGTCGTTGTCGAGCACGGGTGCAGACACCGACGCGCCGGCGCGCACGACGACCTTGTCGGCCACCGTGATGGGCGTGTTGTCGGCCGGGGCGGGCCGCTGGGTGACCACGACCTCGCCCCGCACACCGGAGTTCGGACCGTTGCTGATGGTGTACGACACCGTCTGGGTGATCGGCGAGAGGTCCGGCTGGAGGGCCGAGATGCGCAGCCAGCGGCCGTCGATGATCGCGACGTCGAGCTGTCCGGCCCGGTCGGCCGAGGCCTGGGTGACGACGAGCAGCCCGCCGGCGGGGTCGAGGTCGTTGGCGAGCACGTCGACCACGCCGGGTGCCTGGTCGTAGACGGTCAGGGTGTCGGGCATCGCGATCGGGTCCGCGGACCGCTTCGGCCGCGGCTTGACGTCCACCCGGATGGTGCCCTGGTCGAGGTCGGCGTTGCCGTAGCCGGCGTCGTAGTTCAGGAAGTACGTGTTCGGGCGGTCCGCCGTGAACGTCAGGGTGCCGGCGTCGAGGTCCGAGACCACCTTCGCCCCCGGCTGCTGGGGGACCTTGCCGCCCAGCACGAGCTCGGCGTTGGGGGTGGCCGGGTCGGAGCCGGGCAGGTCGTTGAGGAGCGGGCGGATCTTGATCGGCTTGCCCACCTCGCCGCGGACGACGTCGGGCTGCGCGGTCGGGGGGAAGGACTTCTGGTCCTGCGGCGCCTGCACCTGGAAGGTCATCGAGCGCTTCACCGCGGGTGAACGCCCGTCGGTCACGGCGAAGTCGACCCGCACCAGCTGCTGGCCGTCGGCCCTGGTGGTCGGGGCGGTGAAGCGGATCCGGCCGTCGGCGGTGGTCCGGGCGACCGCCCCCGTCTCCGCTCCTCCCACGGCCTGGGCGGAGTCGAGCAGCAGCGTGTCGCCGTCGGCGTCGTCGCGCCAGTCGGCGAGGACCGGCACGTCGAGGGCGCCGCCGTGCGGCACCTTGTAGGTCGGCTTCTTGTAGCCCTGGCGCACGTCCGGCGGCTCGTTCTGCCCGGGCTCGCGCACGTCGACGGTGACCGCGGCGTGCGCGGAGAGACCGTCGCGGCCGTCGTCGATGAAGTACTCGAAGCTCGCGGCGCGTCCCTGCTCCGGCATCTGCAGCACGAGGGTCTGCCCGTCGGGGCTGATCTCGACCCGCGCGCCGCCGCCCGGCTGGTCGACGTCGACGATGCTGAGCAGTCGCCCGTCGGGCGCGGAGTCGTTGTCGAGCGGGTGGAGGACCGTGGTGCGCCCGGCACGGACGCCGTACGCGTCGGGCTTGGCCCGCGGCGGCCTGCGGTCGGCCTCGCTCTGGTTCTCGTCCTTCTCGTCCTCCTCGTCGTCCTTCTTCTTCGAGGTGAAGGCCTCCCAGTTGTCGATCTTGACCGGGTGCTCCTGCTGGACGTCCCAGACGGTGCCGCTCACCGCGTCGTTGAGGACGATCTCGCCGCGGTTGACCCGGAAGGCCAGGCTGGTGGCGTCGCCGCCGAGCCGCTCGTCGGTGACGACCTCGGAGCCGCACTGCACCGTCACGGCGCCCCGGCCGCCGGACCAGGCGCCGAACACGCACGCGCCGAGGCGGACCGGCGCGACGGCGGTGCCGGACCGGGTGGAGATGGTGGTGACGTCGCCGGACCCGAGGTCGATGCTGAGCAGGCCGTCGGGTGCGCCCACGAGCACGGCGCCGGCAGCGGGGCCGGGCTGCTGGAGCTCGCTGCGGGGCGGCACGGGGACGGTGGCGCCGTCGAGGACGCGCAGCACCCCCGCGTCGGTGTCGAGCGTGACGATCCGGTCGCCGACCGTGGTGACCGCGTCCACCTGCCCGGCATCGCCGGGGAGGTCGCTGGTGCGGGCCTTGCCGAGCGTGGCGCCCCGGGGCGAGAGGGTCGTGACGGTGCCCTCGTCGGCGGACGTCACGACGACCGTGCCGTCCTGCGCGACGGCGAGGGCGGCGTCCTTGCCCGTCTCGGTGAGCGGGTCGGCCTGCCGGTCGATGCCGCTCATCACCGGACGGCCCACCTGGTCGTCGTAGCGGACCGCCCAGACGTCACCCGTCTCGGCGTCGACGCTCGCGAGGGTGCCCCCGCCCATGCCGATGTCGCCGGCGCTGGGGACCGCTGCGGCCCCGCCGTCCTGGGACTCCAGTCGGCTGGTCTCGATGGCCTGTCCGCGACTGGCGTCGCGGTTGATCGTCACGACCGCGGCACCGTCCTGGACGACGTCGAGGCGGGCCTTGCCGTCCTGGCTCGGCACGACGCCGTCGAGCTGGTTGATGGGCTTGTTCATCCGGCCCGACCAGCCCTTGGCCCCGTTGACGACCCACACGCCGCCGTCGTTGAGCTCGGCCTCGTGCTTCTTGTACCCATCGGCGGTGATGGCGTACGCCACGAGCGCGGATGCAGCCACGGCCAGCGCGGCACCCGACGCGATGCCCGCGCGGTGTCGACGCACGAACGACGTCCGTGTCACGCCAGCCCCCCTTGGCCCACGAGTGACGTGCCCGCCGCAGTCACCCAGCAGGAGGGTATGTATCGCGTCAAGGTTCGGACAAGTCGGCACGGCGTGCGCCGCCGGTGGGTGATGGGTGATGATGGGCGCGTGGGCGTGGACGAGGGGAGCCGACGTTGATCGTGGAGGCGAGGTACGCCGCAGGGGACGGGGTGCTTCTGGGCAGCGGCGCGCACTGGGTGCTGCTGACCGATCCCGGTGACGAGCACGTCGTCCAGGAGATCTGGGACGTGCTGGCCATGACCGCACCGTCCGGAGCCCCCGTCGTCGAGCGGGTGATGGCCGTCGTGGAGAAGCACTTCGACGGCGACCCGCCGGGGCTCGCGATCGTCGACTTCACCTCCGGGGCCTCCTCGACGCTGTCGCGCGGCACCGGCCACGTACGCCTCGCGGGACCCTCCCGGGTGCTCAGCCTCGACGGCGGCGACGACCCGGAGCACGTGCCGACGACGCGCCGGCTCGTCGGCGGCGTGGTGGGCGCCGACCGGGTCGAACTGAAGCCGCTGTCGGCCCGCACCGCGCCGGTGACCCGTGCGCAGGAGGCCGAGCCACCGCCCGCCCCGGCCGCGCTGATCGACGGGATCCCGGCCGACATCCTCGCCGCCAAGGGTCCCGATGGGCCGCCGCCCCGCACCCGCGTGCTGCGACCGGTGGAGGACACCGGCGCCCTGCCCGACACCTCCGAGCCGGACCCGCTGATGGTCGCGCGCATCGAGGAGGGCACCCACACGACCATCCGTGAGCCCTCCGAGCCGCACCGGTCCCCCGACCCGGGAGGCGACCTCGGCGGCGACCCCGCCGACGACCACGACGGCGCCACGACCCACCGCCCCGCCCACCTCGACCAGAGCAGCGTCCCGACGGTGCTGGCCGTCAGCTGCCCGCTCGGCCACCTCACTCCCCCGATCGCACCCCAGTGCCGGGTCTGCCACCAGCGGGTCGCCCCGCAGGAGCCGCGACGCGTCGAGCGTCCGCCGCTGGGCGGCCTGCGCCTGCCCACCGGGGAGGTCGTGCCGCTCGACCGCGGCGTGGTCCTCGGTCGCAAGCCGGCGCCCGCCGACGGCAGCACCGACTGGCCGCACCTCGTGCACCTCCCGAAGGACCACTCCTTCGTCTCCCGCCGGCACCTCCAGATCGAGCTCGACGGCTGGGACGTCGTGGCCCGCGACCTCGACAGTCGCGGCGGCACCACCATCGCCCTGCCCGGCCGCGAGCCGCAGCGGATGCGGCCCGGGGACGCCTACGTCCTCGAACCCGGTACCGTCCTGGACATGGCCCACGTCTATGCCGTCCGCTTCGAGACGGGGGCCGTGGGCCGGTGAGCGCCCCGGTCATCCCCGGGTTCGCGTTCGTCGAGCACCTGGGCAGCGGCGGTTTCGCCGACGTCTTCCTCTACGAGCAGCAGTGGCCGCGCCAGCGCGTCGCGGTGAAGGTCGTGCGCCCCGACGTGCCGCTCACCGACCGCGAGAAGTACCTGTTCACCGCCGAGGCCAACGCGATGGCCCGCCTCGCCGACCACCCCTACATCGTCTCGGTGATCACCGCGGGCGTGACCGCCGAGGGCGGGCGGCCGTTCCTCGTCATGCGCTACTGCCCGCCCCCCGACCTCGGGGTCCGGGTGCGCTCGAACCCGATGGCGCCGGTCGACGCGGTCTCCACGGGCATCAAGCTGGCCAGCGCGATCGAGACCGCCCACCGCTCGGGCATCCTGCACCGCGACATCAAGCCGAGCAACGTCCTCGTCACGACCTACCACGAGCCCGCCCTGACCGACTTCGGCATCGCCGGGCACATGGCCGACGTGGAGGGCGACAACGACGTCCGCATCTCCTACCCGTGGTCACCGCCCGAGCTGCTCGACGGCCGCTCCAACGGCTCCGTGGCCTCCGACGTCTACTCGCTCGGCGCCACCATCTGGCACCTCCTCGTCGGACGCTCGCCCTTCTCGATCCCCTCCGGCGACAACTCCACCCGCGCGCTGAGCGCCCGCATCCTGCACGCCGCACCGCCCGCCACCCAGCGGCCCGACGTCCCGCCGGCCCTCGACCGGCTGCTGCAGCAGTGCCTGGCCAAGAAGCCCGAGCACCGTCCGCAGAGCGCCCTCGAGCTCGCTCGGGCGCTGCAGCGCATCGAGTCGGCCGCCGGCTGGGCGCGCACGGCCGTCGCCGTCGAGGGCGACCGCCCCGACGCCTCGGTCGCCCCGCCGGAGGTCCCCGACGCCCCCGAGGACGCCACCGCGATGAAGCCGGTGACCGTGATCTCGGCCAGCGGCCCGCGTCGCATCGCCGCCCAGGACCCTGCCCCCGCGACACCCGACGGCGAGGACGAGCGCGGTGGCGTGTCCCGGCTGGTGTGGGCGGGCGTGGCAGCCGCCCTGCTGGCCGCCGTCCTCGGGTACGTCGTGCTCGGCGGCGGTCCCGACGAGGACCCGGGGGTCGTGGTGCCGAGCACGTCGGTGACGCCGTCCCCGCTGTCGCCCGACGTGCTCACCGAGGCACCGACCCTCACCGGTCGTCGTACGGCGCGCGGGGTGCTGTTCGAATGGAACCCGCCGGTCCGCGTGAGGGAGGGCGACGAGTTCAGCTACTACCGCGACGACATCGCCGAGTACGGCACCACCACCGAGAAGCAGCTGCTCGTGCGCACGACCGAGTCGGTGTGCCTCGACCTCCGGATGACGCGGGGGTCCGACAGCTCCCCCAGCGTCAGCCAGTGCGTGTCCTGAGGTCCGGTGCCGGTCACGGCACCAGCTCTCAGTCGTCCTCCCAGTCGCGGCGGGGCCCGGTGGCGGCGTCCTGCTGCTCCGGGGTCATCCGGCTCGACGCCCACAGCGACAGCACCGCGGTGACGGCCAGCGTGGCCACGATGACGACCAGCGAGAGCCAGATCGGGATCTCGAGCCAGGCGTAGTCGAGGTGCTCGCCGCCGTTGATGAAGGGCAGCTCGTTCTCGTGCAGCGCGTGGAAGAAGAGCTTCACGCCGATGAAGGCGAGCAGGAACGCGAGGCCGTAGGAGAGGTAGATCAGGCGCTGGAGCAGGCCACCGATGAGGAAGTAGAGCTGGCGCAGGCCCATCAGCGCGAAGATGTTGGCCGTGAGCACCAGGTAGGGCTCCTTGGTGATGCCGAAGATCGCCGGGATCGAGTCCAGGGCGAACAGCAGGTCCGTGGTGCCCAGGGTGAGGATCACGATGAACATCGGGGTGATCATCTTCCCCGCGGTCTCACCGCTCACGAGCAGCTTCTTGCCGTGCCACTCCGACGTGGCCGGGAAGCGCCTCTCGACGAAGGCGACCAGCTTGTTCTCCTCGAACTCGTCGTCCTCGTCCTCCCCGCCCTCCTTCGCGAGCTTGAACGCCGTGTAGACCAGGAACAGTCCGAACACGTAGAACACCCAGCTGAAGTTGCTGATCGCGGCCGCGCCGACGGCGATGAAGATCGCTCGCATGACCAGGGCCATGACGATGCCGATCATCAGGGCGTACTGCTGGAGCTCCTTGGGCACGGCGAACTTCGCCATGATGATGATGAAGATGAAGAGGTTGTCGATCGACAGGGAGTACTCCACGAGCCAGCCGGAGAAGAACTCCAGCCCGTGCTGGTGGTCCCAGGTCAACCACACGCCGATGCCGAAGACGATGGCCAGGCCGACGTAGATCGAGAGGTAGGTCGCGCACTCCTTCATGCTCGGCTCGTGCGGCCGGCGGCCGACGATGACGAGGTCGAAGGTGAAGATGACGATGGTCACCGCGAAGGTGGCGATCCAGACCCAGGTGGGGACGTCCACGCTGATGGCTCCTAGGGGATGAAGGTGGGTTTCGGCGTCCGCGCAGCGCGCGTCCACCGGAGGTCTCTTCCGCTCACCTAGATGGGCGAACCAGTGGCACCGGGAGCCGCTCGCGCGACGCCGTGATGACGGCACCACCGTCGGGGA
Source organism: Microbacterium sp. ARD31 (assembly GCF_031844425.1). NCBI lineage: Bacteria > Bacillati > Actinomycetota > Actinomycetes > Micrococcales > Microbacteriaceae > Microbacterium > Microbacterium sp. ARD31. The sequence continues at coordinate 16,527 of NZ_JAUZVE010000027.1, read as the reverse complement.
ATACTCCCCTCCAGCCGGGCCAGTCTGTCACGCCCCGAGGGAGGGGCGCGAAACGGGCCTCAGCGTCCGCCGAATGGGACGCCCAGCTCGGCGAGACTCGCCTTGCCGCCGTCGAGGGCGGTGAGCACCCAGGCACCTTGGGCGGTGACGGTGAAGGTGTGCTCGAAGTGCGCCGACAGGGAGCCGTCGACCGTGGCGACGGTCCACTCGTCCTCGAGCAGCTCGGTGTGCTTGCTGCCCAGTGTCACCATCGGCTCCACGGCCAGGGCCAGGCCCTCCACGATGGACGGTCCCCGCCCGCGGCGGCCGTAGTTGGGCACGTTGGGGGCCATGTGCATCTCGGTGCCGATGCCGTGCCCGGTGTAGTCCTCGAGGATGCCGTAGCGGCCCTGGGAGCGGACGTAGGTCTCGATCGCGTGGCTGATGTCGGTGACCCGGCCGCCGAGGCGCGCCGCGGCCATGCCGCGCCACAGGGACTCCTCGGTGACCCGCAGGAGCTCGCGCACGTCGTCGCCCACGTCGCCCACGGGCACCGTGATCGCGGCGTCGCCGTGCCAGCCCTCGACGATCGCGCCGCAGTCGATCGAGATCACGTCACCCTCGGCGAGCGTGCGGGGCCCCGGGATGCCGTGGACCACCTCGTCGTTGACCGAGGCGCAGATCGTCGCCGGGAACGGCGGGTGGCTGTAGCCCTTGAACGACGGGATGCCGCCGTGGTCGCGGATGTGGGTCTCCGCGAGCGTGTCGAGGTCGAGCGTGGTCACGCCCGGTCGGGTCGCCTCGCGGAGCAGCTCGAGGGTCTCCCCCACCAGCCGGCCCGCGACCCGCATCAGGTCGATCTGCTCGGGCGTCTTGATCTCGAGCCCGCGGTCGCGGAACGCCATGGCCTGTCCTCCGGCGCTGGTCAGCTCTGCGCGACGTCGTCGAGGGCGGCGAAGATCCGCTTGGTGACCTCGTCGACCTCGCCCATGCCGTCGACCTCGACGAGGATCCCGCGCGCGCGGTAGACGTCGATGAGCGGGGCGGTCTGCTCGGTGTAGACCTCCTGGCGGCGCCGGATGACATCTTCGGTGTCGTCGGCGCGACCGTCGGTCAGCGCGCGGTGGAGCAGCCGCTGCACGAGCTCCTCGGCGTCGACCGTGAGCACGACGACCGCGTCGAGGCGGTGCCCGGTGAACTCGATCATCCCGTCGAGCTCCTCGACCTGGGCGAGGGTCCGCGGGTAGCCGTCGAGCAGGAAGCCGGGGGCGGCGTCGGCCTCGTCGATGCGGTTGCGCACCATCCGGTTGGTGACCTCGTCGGGGACGTACTCGCCGGCGTCCATGTAGCGCTTGGCCTCGACCCCGAGCGGCGTGCCCTGGGAGACGTTGGCGCGGAAGATGTCACCGGTGGAGATCGCCGGGACCCCGAAGTGGTCGGCCACGTAGCGGGCCTGGGTGCCCTTGCCGGCACCCGGCGGGCCCATGAGGATGAGTCTCATTAACGGAGGAATCCTTCGTAGTTGCGCTGCTGGAGCTGGCTCTCGATCTGCTTCACCGTGTCGAGCGCGACGCCCACCATGATCAGGATGGACGTGCCGCCGAACGGGAAGTTCTGGTTGGCCTGGATCATCGCGAAGGCGACGAGCGGGACCAGCGAGATGAGGCCGAGGTAGAGCGCTCCAGGGAACGTGATGCGGGACAGGACGTAGGACAGGTAGTCCTCGGTCGGCTTGCCCGCCCGGATCCCGGGGATGAAGCCGCCGTACTTCTTCATGTTGTCCGCCACCTCGACGGGGTTGAAGGTGATCGAGACGTAGAAGTACGTGAAGAAGATGATGAGCAGGAAGTACGCCGCCATGTAGAGCGGGTGGTCGCCGCCGACGAGGTAGGTGCCGATGAAGTCCAGCACCGGGTTCTTGCTCTCCGGGTTGAACTGCACGGCCATCGCCGGGAGGTAGAGCAGCGACGAGGCGAAGATGACCGGGATGATGCCGGCCTGGTTGACCTTCAGCGGGATGTAGGTCGAGTTTCCGCCGAACATCTTGCGCCCGACCATCCGTCTGGCGTACTGCACCGGGATGCGGCGCTGGGCCTGCTCGATGAAGATGACGGCCGCGACCAGGATCAGGCCGATGACCATCACGATGCTGAAGACGACCCAGCCCTTGGAGGTCTGGACGCTCCACAGGGACGCCGGGAAGGTGGCGACCACCTGGGTGAAGATGAGGATCGACATGCCGTTGCCGATGCCGCGGTCGGTGATGAGCTCACCGAGCCACATGATGACCGCGGTGCCGGCCGTCATGGTCACGACCATGACGAGGAAGGTCGTGGTGCCGTCGTCGTGCAGCAGGTCGCGGTCGCAGCCCTGGAGCAGCGCCTTGTTGCGCGCGAGGGCCACGATGCCGGTGGCCTGCAGGACCGCGAGTCCGAGGGTGAGGTAGCGGGTGTACTGCGTGATCTTCGCCTGACCGGCCTGGCCCTCCTTCTTCAGCGCCTCGAGCCGTGGGATCACCACGACGAGCAGCTGGAGGATGATGGAGGCCGTGATGTACGGCATGATCCCGAGCGCGAAGATGGTGAGCTGGAGCAGCGCACCACCCGAGAAGAGGTTGATCAGGCTGTAGAGCCCGCCCTCCTCCAGGTCGCTGATGCAGGCCTGGACGTTGGCCACGTGGACACCCGGGGTGGGCACCTGGGAGCCGAGCCGGAAGATCGTGACGATCAGCAGGACGAACAGGAGCTTCTTCCGCAGGTCCGGGGTCCGGAAAGCGTTGGCGAACGCGCCTAGCACTGGTTCCTCTTTCGTATGGGTGCCCGGCCTGGTGGGGCGGGCGGACGAGAGACCCTCACCGTCGTACGGCGAAGGGCCCGGGGAAGCCTAACAAGTCGCAGGAGGGACCCGCTCCCCCGCTAACGACGAAGGCCCGGCCGACAGTTCCCACTGTGCGGCCGGGCCTTCACCGAATGTGCGAGGTGTGGCCTCAGGCCACGGTCGCGGTGCCGCCTGCGGCCTCGATCTTCTCCTTGGCGGAGGCCGAGAACGCGTCGGCGCTGACCTGGACGGCGACGGAGATGTCGCCCTGGCCCAGGACCTTGACGGGCTGGCCCTTGCGGACGGCGCCCTTGGCGACCAGGTCGGCCACCGTCACCGAACCACCGTCGGGGAACAGCTCGCCGAGGCGGTCGAGGTTGACGACCTGGAACTCCACGCGGAAGGGGTTCTTGAAGCCCTTCAGCTTGGGCAGGCGCATGTGGATCGGCATCTGGCCACCCTCGAAGGCGACCGGGACCTGGTAGCGCGCCTTGGTGCCCTTGGTACCGCGGCCGGCCGTCTTGCCCTTGGAGCCCTCACCGCGACCCACACGGGTCTTGGCGGTCTTGGCGCCCGGAGCGGGACGCAAGTGGTGCAGCTTGAGCGTCATGTCACTCCACCTCCTCGAACGTCACCAGGTGACGGACGGTGTTGATCATGCCCCGGATCTCCGGGCGGTCTTCCTTCACGACGACGTCGCCGATCCGCTTGAGACCGAGGGAACGAAGCGTCTCGCGCTGGTTGGCCTTGAGACCGACCAGGCCACGCTTCTGCTGGACCTTGAGCTGTGCCATCAGGCCGACACCTCCGCGGCAGCCTCGGCGCGCGCCTTGAGCAGCGCGGCCGGGGTGACGTCCTCGACCCGCATGCCACGGCGAGCAGCCACGGCCTCGGGCTCCTCGAGCATCCGCAGCGCCTCGACGGTCGCGTGGACGATGTTGATCTGGTTGGACGAGCCGAGCGACTTGCTCAGCACGTCGTGGATGCCGGCGCACTCGAGGACCGCACGCACCGGGCCACCGGCGATCACACCGGTACCGGGAGCGGCGGGACGCAGCAGGACGACGCCTGCGGCCTTCTCGCCCTGCACCGGGTGCGGGATGGTGCCCTGGATGCGCGGGACCTTGAAGAAGTGCTTCTTGGCCTCCTCGACACCCTTGGCGATCGCCGCGGGAACTTCCTTCGCCTTGCCGTAGCCGACGCCGACCAGACCTTCACCGTCGCCGACGATCACGAGGGCGGTGAAGCTGAAGCGACGACCACCCTTCACGACCTTGGCGACTCGGTTGATCGCCACGACGCGCTCGATGTAGGCGGTCTTGTCAGCCTGGTTGCGACCGTTGTCGCGTCCGCGACGGTCACCAGACTGGCGCTCGCCACCGCGCTGTCCGCGCTGGGCTCCGCTCATGAGACTTGCTCCTTAATCATTCTTGGGTGTCGTGCGATCAGAACTGGAGGCCGCCCTCACGGGCGGCGTCAGCCAGGGCCGCGATGCGACCGTGGTACTTGTTGCCGGCACGGTCGAAGACGACGTCCTCGATCCCCGCGGCCTTGGCACGCTCGGCGACGAGCTCGCCGACGCGCTTGGCCTTGGCGGTCTTGTCACCGTCGGTGCCACGGACGTCGGCCTCCATGGTGGAGGCGTAGGCCAGCGTGGCGCCCTGCAGGTCGTCGACGACCTGCACCGAGAGGTGCTTGGCCGACTTGGTGACCACCAGGCGCGGACGCTCGGCAGTGCCGTGGATCCGCTTGCGGCCCCGCGCCTGGCGGCGCAGGCGGGCACGGACGCGGTTCGCGGTGTGCTTGTTGTTGCTCAGCGAGATCGCCATGTCACTTACCGGCCTTTCCGACCTTGCGGCGGATGTGCTCGCCGGCGTAGCGCACGCCCTTGCCCTTGTACGGCTCGGGCTTGCGGAGCTTGCGGATGTTGGCCGCAACCTCGCCGACCAGCTGCTTGTCGATGCCGACGACACCGAGCTTGGTCGGGCCCTCGACGGTGAAGGTGATGCCCTCGGGGGCGTCGAAGATGATCGGGTGCGAGTAGCCGAGCTGGAACTCGAGCTGGGTCGGACCCTTGGGCAGGACGCGGTAGCCCACGCCCACGATCTCGAGCTTCTTCTCGTAGCCCTCGGTGACACCCACCACCATGTTGTTGATGAGGGTGCGGGTCAGCCCGTGCAGCGAGCGGCTCTCGCGCTCGTCGTCGGGGCGCTTGACCTCGAGGACGCCGTCCTCGCCCTTGGCGACCGTGATCGGCGCGGCGACGGTGTGCGACAGGGTGCCCTTGGGGCCCTTGACGGTCACCATCGACTCGTCGATCGCCACGTCGACACCGGACGGGACCGCGATGGGGAGCTTGCCAATGCGCGACATGCTTCTCTCTCTTCCTGGTCTCAGTAGGTCCGGGTCACCAGACGTAGGCGAGGACTTCGCCGCCCACGCCCTTCTGGTTGGCCTGGCGGTCGGTCAGCAGGCCCTGCGACGTCGAGATGATCGCGACGCCGAGGCCACCGAGGACCTTGGGCAGGTTGGTGTGCTTGGCGTAGACGCGCAGGCCGGGCTTGCTGATGCGGCGGACACCGGCGATCGAGCGCTCCCGGTTGCGGCCGTACTTCAGCGTCACGGTCAGCGTCTTGCCCACGGCGGGCTCGCCCTCGGCGGTCACGTTGTCGGCGACGTCGTAGGAGGTGATGTAGCCCTCCTGCTTGAGGATCTCCGCGAGGCCGGCCTTCATCTTGCTGTAAGGCATCGACACCACGTCGTGGTACGCCTGGTTGGCGTTGCGCAGACGCGTGAGCATGTCTGCGATCGGGTCAGTCATCGTCATGATGTGGTTCTTTCTCGTCGTGGTTTCCTCCGGCTCGCGGCCGGAGGACCTGCAACGTGTGTGAGGTGATTACCAGGAGGACTTGGTGACGCCGGGCAGCTCGCCGCGGTGGGCCATCTCCCGCAGGCAGATCCGGCACAGGCCGAACTTGCGGTAGACGGCCTTGGGGCGGCCGCAGCGCTGGCAGCGGGTGTAGCCGCGGACAGCGAACTTCGGCTTGCGAGCGGCCTTGACCTTCAGAGCAGTCTTCGCCATGTCAGTTCTCCTTGAACGGGAAGCCGAGCTGCTTGAGCAGCGCCCGACCCTCGTCGTCGTTGGTGGCCGTGGTCACGACGGTGATGTCCATGCCGCGCGACCGGTCGATCTTGTCCTGGTTGATCTCGTGGAACATGACCTGCTCGGTGAGACCGAACGTGTAGTTGCCGCGACCGTCGAACTGCTTGGGCGAGAGGCCGCGGAAGTCGCGGATGCGGGGCAGGGCCAGGGACAGCAGGCGGTCCAGGAACTCCCACATGCGGTCGCCGCGCAGCGTGACGTGCGCGCCGATCGGCATGCCCTCGCGGAGCTTGAACTGCGCGATGGACTTGCGGGCCTTGGTCACGGCCGGCTTCTGGCCGGTGATCGCGGTGAGGTCGCGGATCGCGCCCTCGATCAGCTTGGAGTCACGAGCCGCCTCGCCGACGCCCATGTTGACCACGATCTTGGTCAGGCCGGGCACCTGCATGATGTTGGCGATGTCGAACTCGGAGCGCAGCGCGGGGACGATCTCCTCGCGGTAGCGCGCCTTGAGACGCGGAATCTCGGTGGTGGTCTCGGCCATCTCAGATCTCCTTGCCGGTCTTGCGCGACACGCGGACCGAGCGGGTGGCGCTGTAGGTCGAGCCGTCGGGACGACGCTTGGTGACCTCGTCGCGGCGGAAGCCCACGCGGGTGACGCCGTCACCCTCGACCAGCATCACGTTGGAGACGTGGATGGGCGCCTCGCGGGTGATGATGCCGCCGGTGGTGTTGGTCTGCTGGACGGACTTGGTGTGGCGCTTGACGAGGTTGACACCCTCGACGATCACGCGCTCCTCCTCGCGGAGGACCGAGATGACCTTGCCCTGGGCACCCTTGTCCTTGCCGGCGATCACCTTGACGGTGTCGCCCTTCTTGATGTTCATGTTCTTACCCATGTCTCAGAGCACCTCCGGAGCGAGCGAGATGATCTTCATGAAGCGCTTCTCGCGCAGCTCGCGGCCCACGGGGCCGAAGATGCGGGTGCCACGGGGCTCACCGTCGTTCTTGAGGATGACGGCAGCGTTCTCGTCGAAGCGGATGTAGGAACCGTCGGCGCGGCGACGCTCCTTGACGGTGCGCACGACCACGGCCTTGACGACGTCGCCCTTCTTGACGTTGCCACCGGGGATCGCGTCCTTGACGGTGGCGACGATGACGTCACCGATGCCGGCGTAGCGACGGCCAGAGCCACCGAGAACACGGATGCAGAGGATCTCCTTCGCACCGGTGTTGTCGGCGACCTTGAGTCGCGACTCCTGCTGGATCATTGGTTTCTCCTGGTTGTCGAGCTGGTTCTCGCCCTCTCAGCGGAGAGCGAGCCTGGCCGAACTGATGTGTGGATAGAGCTCGAGGCCGGTGGGCCTCAGGTCACTTGGCCTTCTCGAGGACCTCGACGAGCCGCCAGCGCTTGGTGGCGGACAGCGGGCGGGTCTCCATGATCAGGACCCGGTCGCCGATGCCGCACTGGTTGGTCTCGTCGTGCGCCTTGAGGCGCGAGGTCTTGCGCATGACCTTGCCGTAGAGGGCGTGCTTCACGCGGTCCTCGACAGCGACGACGATGGTCTTGTCCATCTTGTCGCTCACGACCAGGCCCTCACGGACCTTGCGCTGGTTGCGCTCGACTGCGTTCTCGCTCATGCCTTCGCCTCTTCGTTGTTCGCGCCCGGGGTGGTGCGGATGCCGAGCTCGCGCTCGCGGACCACCGTGTAGATACGGGCGATGTCCTTCTTGACCATGCGGAGCCGGCCGTGGCTCTCCAGCTGGCCGGTGGCCGCCTGGAAACGGAGGTTGAACAGCTCCTCCTTGGCCTCGCGCAGCTTCGCCTCCAGGTCGGTGGCGTTGAGCTCGTCGAGCTCGTGGGCGTTCAGCTTGGTAGCCATCAGAATTCACCGGCCTCACGGGAGATGAACCGGCACTTCATCGGGAGCTTGTGCATCGCGCGGCGCATGGCCTCGCGAGCGACGGTCTCGTCGACGCCGGAGAGTTCGAACATGACGCGGCCGGGCTTGACGTTGGCGACCCACCACTCGGGCGAGCCCTTACCGGAACCCATGCGGGTCTCGGCCGGCTTCTTGGTCAGCGGGCGGTCCGGGTAGATGTTGATCCAGACCTTGCCGCCACGCTTGATGTGACGGGTCATGGCGATACGGGCCGACTCGATCTGTCGGTTGGTCACGTAGTGACCCTCGACCGCCTGGATGCCGAAGTCACCGAAGGCCAGCGAGGTGCCGCCCTTGGCAACGCCACGGCGCTTGGGGTGGTGCTGCTTGCGGTGCTTGACGCGACGGGGCATCAACATGAGGTCAGGCCTCCTGTCCGGTGCTCGGAGCAGCCTCGGCAGCCGGGGCGGCCGACGTCTCGGCGGCGGCCTCGGTGCGAGGAGCGCGGTCGCCGCGCGAGCCACGGCTCGGACGGTCACCGCCACGGGTGTTGGGACGACCACCGCGGCCGGGGGCACCGGCGCGGGCGGCCTGCTGAGCCTGGCGCTCGGCACGGGTGCCGGCGACCTCGCCCTTGTAGATCCAGACCTTCACGCCGATGCGGCCGAAGGTGGTGCGGGCCTCGTAGAAGCCGTAGTCGATGTCGGCGCGGAGGGTGTGCAGGGGCACGCGGCCCTCGCGGTAGAACTCCGTGCGGGACATCTCGGCGCCGTTGAGGCGACCCGAGCACTGGATCCGGATGCCCTTGGCACCCGAGCGCATCGAGGTCTGCATCGCCTTGCGCATCGCGCGGCGGAACTGCACGCGGCCCGAGAGCTGCTCAGCGACACCCTGGGCGACCAGCTGAGCGTCGATCTCAGGGTTCTTGACCTCGAGGATGTTCAGCTGGACCTGCTTGCCGGTGAGCTTCTCGAGCTCACCGCGGATGCGGTCGGCCTCGGCGCCGCGGCGACCGATGACGATGCCGGGACGCGCGGTGTGGATGTCCACCCGGACGCGGTCACGGGTGCGCTCGATCTCGACCTTGGCGATGCCGGCCCGCTCCATGCCCTTGGCGAGCAGCTTGCGGATCGCGACGTCCTCACCGACGTAGCTCTTGTAGAGCTTGTCGGCGTACCAACGGCTCTTGTGGTCGGTGGAGATGCCCAGGCGGAAGCCGTTCGGGTTGATCTTCTGGCCCATCAGGCACCCTTTCCGTTCTTGGCCTTCGTGGTCAGCGCGTCGGCCGGCTGCACCGCGAGGGTGATGTGGCTGGTGCGCTTGTTGATGCGGGTCGCACGACCCTGGGCACGCGGACGCCAACGCTTCATCGTCGGGCCCTCGTCGACCATGGCGACGGAGAGCACGAGGTCGGCCCGGTTGAGGCCCTCGGTGGTCTCCGCGTTGGCGACGGCGCTCTCCAGCACCTTGTAGACGGTCTCGGAGGCGGCCTGCGGCGCGAACTGCAGCAGGGTCAGGGCCTCGTCGACCGGGAGGCCGCGGACCATGTCGACGACACGGCGGGCCTTCATCGGGGTGATCCGCACGTAGCGTGCGCTGGCGAACGCGCCCGGCTGGTCGCCGAGCAGCGACTCGCGGCGCGCACTGGTGCGGCTGCGCTCGGTGGTGCTCATCGACGGCGTCCCTTCCGGTCTTCCTTCACGTGCCCGCGGTAGGTGCGGGTCGGGGCGAACTCCCCGAGCTTGTGGCCGACCATGGAGTCGGTCACGAAGACGGGGACGTGCTTGCGACCGTCGTGCACGGCGATGGTGTGACCGATCATGTCGGGCACGATCATCGACCGGCGCGACCAGGTCTTGATGACGTTGTGCGAGCCCTTCTCGTTCTCGGCGTCCACCTTCTTCTGGAGGTGGTCGTCCACGAAGGGACCCTTCTTGAGGCTACGAGGCATGTCGGTTACTTCCTACCCTTGCCGGACTTGCGACGACGGATGATCTGGGAGTCGCTGGCCTTGCGCTTGCGCGTACGGCCCTCGGGCTTGCCCCAGGGGGAGACCGGGTGGCGACCACCGGAGGTCTTGCCCTCACCACCACCGTGCGGGTGGTCCACCGGGTTCATGACGACACCGCGGACCGTCGGGCGCACGCCCTTCCAGCGCATGCGGCCGGCCTTGCCCCAGTTGATGTTCGACTGCTCGGCGTTGCCGACCTCGCCGATCGTGGCGCGGCAACGCACGTCGACGAAGCGCATCTCGCCCGACGGCATGCGCAGCGTGGCGCGGCTGCCCTCACGGGCGACCAGCTGGGCCGAGTTGCCGGCGGAGCGGGCGATCTTCGCGCCGCCGCCGGGACGCAGCTCCACGCAGTGGATGGTCGAGCCGACCGGGATGTTGCGCAGCGGCAGGTTGTTGCCGGGCTTGATGTCGGCGTTGGGGCCGGACTCCACGGCGGTGCCCTGCGTCAGGCCCTTGGGCGCGATGATGTAGCGCTTCTCGCCGTCGGCGTAGTGGAGCAGCGCGATGCGAGCGGTGCGGTTGGGGTCGTACTCGATGTGAGCGACCTTGGCCGGGACGCCGTCCTTGTCGTAGCGACGGAAGTCGATGATGCGGTAGGCGCGCTTGTGGCCGCCACCCTTGTGCCGGGTGGTGATGCGGCCCTGGTTGTTGCGGCCACCGTTCTTCGGCAGCGGGCGCGTCAGCGACTTCTCGGGCGTGGACCGGGTGATCTCGACGAAGTCGGCCACGGACGAGCCGCGACGGCCCGGCGTGGTCGGCTTGTACTTGCGGATAGCCATATCAGTTCCTATTCAGCGAGCCCGGTCAGGAGACCGGACCTCCGAAGATGTCGATGCGGTGACCCTCGGCGAGGCTGACGATCGCGCGCTTGGTGTTGGGACGCTTGCCCATGCCGTAGCGGGTGCGACGCGTCTTGCCCTGGCGGTTGATCGTGTTCACCGAGGTGACCTTGACGTCGAAGACCTTCTCGACCGCGATCTTGATCTCGGTCTTGTTCGCGTCCGGGTGGACGATGAAGGTGTACTTGTTGGCGTCGAGCAGGCCGTAGCTCTTCTCCGACACGACCGGGGCGATCAGGATGTCGCGGTGGTCCTTGTGCAGGGTGCTCACTTGTCGTCCTCCTTGGCACGGGTGAGACCGGCGGCCTCGGCGTCCTCGACCGACTTGAACCAGAAGTCACCGGCGGTGACGTCGTAGCCGGCGTCGCCCTCGACGAGGTAGGTGCCGGACTCCTGGCCGAGGACCTCGTAGCCCTTGGGGTTCTTGCCGCTCTTCAGCGGCGCCTTGGCACCGGCCGGCAGGACCGGCTCGTCGGCGGAGTCGTCCACCGTCGCGGCGGTCTCCTCAGCCTGCGCGGGCTTCTCGGCCTTGGCGGCCGGGGCGGCGGAGGCGCCACCGACGAAGACGTCGTAGGCACCCTTGGTGAAGACCACGTCGTCAGCGGCGAGCACGTCGTAGGTGTTGAGCTGGTCGACGGCGACGATGTGGACCTCGGGCGCGTTGCGCAGCGAGAGCCAGGTGATCGCGTCGGAACGCTCGAGCACCACGAGGTAGCCCACGCGGTCGGTGAGCGAGGTCAGCGCGGCCAGCGCGGCCTTGGTGGAGGGCTTGTCGCCCGACACCAGGGAGTCGACCACGTGGACGCGGTCGTTGCGGGCCCGGTCGGAGAGGGCACCGCGCAGGGCGGCGGCCTTCATCTTCTTGGGGGTGCGCTGGTCGTAGCTGCGCGGCTGCGGGCCGTGGACGGTGCCACCGCCGGCGAACTGCGGGGCGCGGGTCGAGCCCTGGCGGGCGCGGCCGGTGCCCTTCTGCTTGTAGGGCTTCCTGCCACCGCCGCGGACCTCGCCGCGGGTCTTGGTGGCGTGGGTGCCCTGGCGCGCGGCGGCCTGCTGGGCCACGACGACCTGGTGGATCAGGGGGATGTTGACCTCGACGTCGAAGATCTCGGCGGGGAGGTCGACCTTGACGGTCTTGACAGCCATGCTCAGGCCTCCTGCGTCTTCTTGGCGGCCGAGCGCAGGACCACGAGCCCGTTCTTGGGGCCGGGGACGGCACCCTTGACGAGGATCAGGCCCTTGTCGGCGTCGACGGCGTGCACCGTCAGGTTCTGGGTGGTGACCGTGTCGTTGCCCATGCGGCCCGACATGCGGGTGCCCTTGAACACGCGACCCGGGGTGGCGCAGGCGCCGATGGAGCCGGGCTTGCGGTGGTTGCGGTGGGCACCGTGCGAGGCGGAGACACCGGCGAAGCCGTGACGCTTCATCGTGCCGGCGAAGCCCTTGCCCTTGCTGGTGCCGGTCACGTCGACCTCGTCGCCGGCGGCGAAGGTCTCGACGGTCAGCTCCTGGCCCACGGTGTAGGACGCGGCGTCGGCCGTGCGGATCTCCGCGAGGTGGCGACGCGGCGTGACACCGGCCTTGGCGAAGTGACCCGCCTCGGGCGAGTTGACCTTGCGGGCCTCGATCTCGCCGAAGCCGACCTGGATGGCGTTGTAGCCGTCCACCTCGGGCTGGCGGACCTGGGTCACCACGTTGGTGGCCGCAGCGATCACGGTGACGGGGACGACCTTGTTGTTCTCGTCCCAGAGCTGGGTCATGCCGAGCTTGGTGCCCAGCAGGCCCTTCACATTGCGTTCGAAAGTGTTGGACATGTCGCGCCTCAGAGCTTGATCTCGATGTCGACACCGGCAGGCAGGTCGAGACGCATCAGCGAGTCGACGGTCTTCGGCGTCGGGTCGATGATGTCGATCAGACGCTTGTGCGTGCGCATCTCGAAGTGCTCGCGGGAGTCCTTGTACTTGTGGGGCGAGCGGATGACGCAGTACACGTTCTTCTCGGTCGGCAGCGGCACAGGGCCGGCGACCTTCGCACCCGTACGGGTGACGGTGTCCACGATCTTCCGCGCCGAGGTGTCGATCACCTCGTGGTCATAGGCCTTGAGCCTGATGCGGATCTTCTGTCCCGCCATAGGTCCCTGTCCTCTTCGATCTCGTACGCCTGGTCTGGTTTCGGCGCTCAGCCCCTGGTGGGCGAGTGCCGCCTGTCTCTCCTCCACCCTCCGACCCCCGCGGTCGGGCGTGTCGCGGTGATTACTCGTGACACGACCCCGAGGGGAAGCGGTGATGCTCTGGGTGGCACCCGACGGTTGTCGGATCTGGTCGGGTCTCCGATCAAGGTGTCTCGATCCGGCGCGGCGCACACGGACGACTGTTTCGATCAAGGAGACGCGATTCAGAAGTCAAGGTGTGCCGCGCCCCGGCGACCCGCCGGAGCAACCGGAACATCTTGACAGACCGGACGCGCCCACGCCAAATCGGAATGGCGGCCCGGCCGGTGTCGGACCGGTCACGCCCCGGGGCGGCCCTCGGCGAGGCCCACCAGACGTCGCCCGAGGCGGGTCACGGACCCGCTGACGGGGTCCACGAGCAGCTCCCAGCCGTGTCCCGAGCGGCCCGGGAGGAAGGGTACGCGCGCGGCGCGGGCGAGCGCACGTGCGTCGGCGAACGCCGCCCTGCCGTCGCTGGGCGCCATCACCACCAGCCCGTCCGGGGTCAGCTCGTTGGCCAGGGTCGCCAGCCGCACGCCGTCCCACGACGAGGGTCCGCTGACGTCCGCCCACGCGTCGACGTCGGCCCCGGCCGCGACGGCGATGACCGTCAGCGACCCGCCCATCGACGTACCGAGCAGGACCACGCGGTCGGCGCCGAGGTCCTCGCGGGCCAGGCGGGTGGCCGCCGCGACCTCGTTCAGGGGGTCGGCGTCCTCCTCCGCGGTGCACACCGACTCGCCGTACCCGCAGGGATTGACCAGCAGCGAGGTGATCCCGGCGACCTTTGCCGCGGCGGTAGCCCAGCGCCCCCATCCGCACAGCCCGCTGATCTGGGGCAGGAGGACCGCGACCGTCGTGCTCTCCCCGGGTCCGATGCGCGCCGCCTCGAGGTCGCCGCCCGTGTCTCCACGCAGCGTGACGGCCTCGAGGTCCGCGTCGTCCGGGATGGCCGAGAGGCAGCGCTCGCGCAGCGCGGACGTCGCGTCGGGTGCGCTCGCGCCCGGCGACGGGTCCTCCGCCCCCTCCCCGGAGGAGGAGCATCCGGTGAGCAGGAGGACCAGGGCGGCCGACCACGCTCCCCCGCGTCCCCCGGTCATCTGCACGGCACGAGGATAGGAAGCGCGCCTGCGACGGTCGAGGACCTACGCTCCCGCGCATGGCAACCGCGCTGCGCGACCTGTGGGACTTCGACGACCCGGCCGGGAGCGAGCACCGCTTCCGCACGCTGGCCGACGAGGTCGACGAGGCCGACGAGCCGATGGCGAGCCGTGCCCGGACGCAGGTGGCGCGCGCCCTCGGCCTGCAGGGGAGGTACGACGAGGGGCACGCGGTGCTCGACGCCCTCTCCCCCGGCGATCCGGAGGTCCGGGTGCGGGTCGCCCTCGAGCGCGGGCGCCTGCTGCGCTCCTCCGGCGACGACAGCGGCGCCCGCCCGTGCTTCGACGAGGCCGCGGCGGCCGCCCGGGACGCCGGGCTCGAGGAGCTCGAGGTCGACGCACTGCACATGCTCGCCCTCGTCGCCGCTCCGGAGGAGCGGCTCGACGCCCACCACACCGCACTGGCCCGCGCGCGGGCTGCCGCGGACCCGGCGGCGCGGGACTGGGACGCCTCCCTCCTCAACAACATCGGCATGGCGCACGCCGACGCCGGCGACCACGTCGCGGCGCTGGCGGCCTTCGAGGACGCCCTCGAGGCCCGCCGGCGCATCGGCGACGAGCGACGCACCCGCGTGGCGCGGTGGATGGTGGCGTGGTCGTTGCGCCACCTGGGCCAGGTCGAGGAGGCCCGGGCGATGCAGCTCGCGCTGCGCGCCGAGCTGCAGGCGGCGGGCGAGCACGACCCCTACGTCGACGAGGAGCTCGAGCTGCTGGGGTGGTGAGCCCTTGCCACCCCACCCCGGCCGACCTACCGTCGGAGGATGGCCGGCGTGGTCGCTGTCGTCCTCTGCACGCTGATGCTCGGCACAGCGCTCGGCCTGTTCCTGTGCCAGGACGAGCTCGGTCGTGCGTGGCGCTGGGCCCGCCGGCGCGTGGCGCCCCCGCCGGAGCCGCCGAGCGGGCCGGCGATCGAGGACGTCGCGCGCTCGCTGCGCCGGCTGCGGGCGCAGGTGCGCTCACCCGCGCCCGGCACGACGATGGCGCGCCGCCGCGGCACCACGATGGCGTACGACGACCTGCTCGGCACCGCCGCGCGGGCGCTGGGAGTCCCGGACGCGCTGACCGGGATGCCCGAGGGCACCGAGCGCGACGCGGAGCGGCTGCGCCTCGAGCACCTCCTGCGCGAGGCCGGCCTAGCCCTCGACTGAGCGGCGGTAGAGGAAGTCGGTGATGTCGCGGCCGACGTCACGGCCCTTGCGCTCGAAACGGGTGACGGGGCGCTCCTCCCAGCGCTCGACCTCACCGCCCTCCAGCGTCGGCTCGGCGTCGAGCACCTGGCGCATCTGGTCGGCGTAGTCGGCCCAGTCGGTGGCGAGCCGCCAGGCCCCGCCCGGCACCAGGCGCGAGGAGGCGAGGGCGGCGTTGGCCGGGTTCACCAGGCGCCGCTTGTGGTGCTTGGTCTTGCGCCACGGGTCGGGGAAGAACGTCCAGATCTCCGCCAGGCTGCCCGGCGCAATGAGGTTCTCCAGGGTCCAGACCGCGTCGACCGAGCAGAAGCGCACGTTGTCGGCGCCCGCCTCGGCAACCCGCCACAGCGAGTCGGCGACGCCGGGGCGCCAGACCTCGAGCGCGAGCACGTCGTGGTCGGGCCGGGCCGCGGCGAGCACCGCCGTGGCCTCGCCGATGCCCGGTCCGATCTCCACGATCAGCGGCGCCTCGCGGCCGAACCAGTCGGCGAGCGCGAAGTCGGGCCGGTCGACGGCCTCGTCCGGGATGACCCAGTCGGCCTGGTGCGCGGCCCACGCCTCGGCCTGCCGCGGGGTGAACCTGCTCCCCCGCCGCGAGTACGTCAGCACCTCGCGCATGCGGCGCCCGTCCTCGGTCAGCTTGAGGTGCGGGCGAGCGGGGCGTACGGGGTTGTCCACGGGTCCATGATCCCCGCCGCCCGGGCCTCGACGCACATCGTCGTGGTTTCGAGGCTCGCTGCGCTCGCACCTCAACCACCGGGAACGGGTGCCCAGCTGCCTCAACCGACGCGAGCGGAGCGAGCGCCGATCAGAGGTGCTCGAGTGCTCCTGTCAGCACGGAGCGGAGGCGCTGCTCGATGTCGTCGAACTCCGGCTGGCCGATGATGAGCGGCGGCGCGAGCTGGATGACCGGGTCGCCGCGGTCGTCGGCGCGGCAGTAGAGGCCGGCCTCCCAGAGGGCACCGGAGAGGTAGCCGCGCAGGAGGCGCTCGGACTCGGCGTCGTCGAAGGTCTCCTTGGTCTCGCGGTCCTTGACCAGCTCGATGCCGTAGAAGTAGCCGTGGCCGCGCACGTCGCCGACGATCGGGATGTCGAGCAGCTTCTCCAGGGTCGCGCGGAAGGCGGGCGCGTTCTGCTGGACGTGGTCGACGAGGCCCTCGCGCTCGAAGATGTCGAGGTTGGCCATCGCGACCGCCGAGGAGACGGGGTGGCCACCGAACGTGTAGCCGTGGGCGTACGCCGTCGTGCCGCTCTTGAAGGGCTCGAAGAGGCGGTCGCTGGCGATCATCGCGCCGATCGGGGAGTAGCCGGAGGTCATGCCCTTGGCGCAGGTGATGAT
>NZ_JAUZVE010000026.1:0-99187 GCF_031844425.1 Microbacterium sp. ARD31 | reverse complement strand
ATCGAAGGGCACTCCGACGGCTCCGAGCCCCGGTCAGGATGGCGTCGTGGTCGCATGCGTCGCTCACCCAGGCAGCATGCCCGATCATGGGTGCCATCCGTTGCGGACGTCGGCAGATCCGCACACTGACATGGGCATCATCGGACGTCTCCGCAGGGAAGGAACCGCTCGGGCATGCGCGGCGTCCCACGTTCGTGTACGTGCGCTCCGCCCTCGCCCTTGTCCTGGCCCCGTGGGTCGTCGCCTGCGGGGAGGCTCAGGGCGCTGACCCTCGTCCGCACCCGGATGTGCTGGCCGCCGAGGCGGACGTCAGGCTCGTGGACGAGGGACAGGCTGACCTCGTGCTGTTCGCCAGCAACCAGTCCTTCGACGAGGAGCTGGTCCGCATGACGATCGCTGTGGACGGCGTCACGGTGGTCGATGGCGAGTTCCATGTCGAGGGGCAGCACAACTGGGTCAGCTTCCCCCTCAGCCTGTCTCCGGGCGACCACGAGATCACGGCGGAGTCCGACACCGGGGCTGTGCTCGATGAGTCCTTCCACGTGCCCGAGAGCAAGACGCGCTACGCGGTCATCGATCATTGGGGTGACGCCTCGCAGGCCGAGCTGACGTGGTTGTTCCGGCGGCAACCCGTGGCGTTCGGTTGATCCCGCTCCGCACCCCACCTCATTCGCTCGTCGGTCTCAGGCCCTACCGGGATTCGCGTAGCGCTCCCGCGGCGTAGACCACGAGCGCCTCTATCGGCAGGGCTGTGGTGCTGACGATCGACAGCTCGCCCGTGCTGGGCTTCCAGGCGACCACCCGCGAACCCTCACCACCGCGTCGACCGATCTTGGCGACTCGTAGCAGGACGGTGCCGTCGTCAGCGAGGGCGAGGGTGCCCAGGCCCCAGTTGCTGTAGTTCGCCTCCGGGTCGAGCACGGGGAGCCGGTGCTGAGGGGTCAGCGTCTCGCGGTCGGCGACCACGACGCTGAACTGCTGGTCGTCGTACGTCGTCCCGACGACCGTGTCCTCGTTCGCCTGGAGGCGCGACAGGCGGCCCGTGCGGTCCATGCTCACGTCTCGAGGCGTGCCTCCGGCGTGGTCGGTGAGGATGTTGGGCTGGTCGAAGTCGGCGCTGGTCAGCCAGTTGCCTTCGGGGTCCAAGGTCGCTTCCATCCCGCTGGGGGCGGTGGTCTCCGCGGTCTCGCCGGTGCGCGCGTCGACGGTGTAGGCCTGGGTGCCGGTGACCAGCAGGAGGGTGTCCTCGTCGTAGAACGACCAGCCGGTGTCGTCCCGGGGCACGAAGCCGTCAGGCACCGGGAAGTGCGCTGCTGCTCCACTGGCGAGGTCGTGGACCGTGACGCCGTAGTCGTGCTCCGACGGCTCCCCGTCGAGGTAGTAGGAGATCGCGAGCCGGGTGCCGCGCGGGCTGAGTGACAGGGTGGGGTAGCGGCCGGTGATCGGCACCGTCCTCCACTCACCACCTGGCCCGAGCACCTGGGCGACACCGTCCTGCTCGACTGCGACGACCGCGACGTCGATCGGGGAGTCGCTCAGCTGCGGAGACGATGGCGGCGGGGCGATCGTGCGGGGGAGCGTGGGTGCCACGTCGTCGGGCGCCGCCGGGAGCTGGTCGACCTCACGCGGATCCCAGACGGGCCAGACCTTCCCGACGCCGTCTGGGTGAGATGGGCTCGGCGGAGGGGTGGGATCGAGTGGGGACGTCGGTGTCGTGTGCGTGGGGGCGGCCGGCTGAGGTGAGCTGACGCGGTCGACGCCCTGGACGCCCACGACGACCGTCACGACCAGGGCGGATGCGACCGCCGCGGCGGCGGCGCCCCGACGGCGCGTGCGTCGACGTCGCGCGACCTGGAGCGCCTCGTGCTCGAGGCGAGGGTTGTCGACGCGATCGGTCGCGCGCGCCAGGAGGTCGTGGAGCTCGTTCATGGGTTTCCTCCCGTGAGGTCGAGCAGCTCCGGGGCGCCGGTTCGGAGCCGGGCGAGCGCGGCGGCGTTCTGGCTCTTGACCGTCCCGATGCTGACGCCGAGGATCTCGGCGGTCTCGCGCTCCGACAGGTCGTCGAGATGTCTCAGGACCACGACTGCCCGCTGGGCATGTGTGAGCCGCATCAACGACTGCCGCACGACGAGTGCAGCGGCGGGATCGCTGCTGGCGTCGTCGGTCACCGTGAGGTCAGGCTCTGTGCCGGTGGTCTCCCGGCGACGTCTCCACCAGCTCACGTTGTCGCGGACGACGATCTGGCGGGCGTAGGCGGTGGGGTTCTGGTCGCTGAGGCGGTGCCAGCGCAGCGCGACCTTGACGAGCGCCTCCTGCACCAAGTCCTGCGCACGGTGCAGGTCTCCGGTGAGGAGGTAGGCCGATCGCAGCAGGGACTGTTGGCAGCCCGCCGCCCAGTCGGTGAACTCCTGGTCGTCCACTCGCCGATTCCCCCGTTGGTGTGATCCCGTGCTCGAACCTCTCACAAGGAGAACGCTTCGGCACCCCGTCAGGGTTGGTGCGACTTCGAGGCCGATGGTCCGCTTCGGTACGCCGACGGGCGGCTGGTTGGATGACCGGTGTGATCGACCTGCGCTCCGACACCCTGACCCGGCCGACCGAGGCGATGCGTGCGGCGATGGCACGCGCCGAGGTGGGCGACGACGTCTACGGCGAGGACCCGACGGTCACGGCGCTCGAGGAGCGGGTGGCCGCGATGTTCGGCCACGAGGCCGCGCTGTTCACGCCGACCGGGTCGATGGCCAACGTGCTGGCCGTCGCGTCGCTGGTGGCGCCGGGACAGGAGGTGCTGTGCGAGTCCTCGGCGCACATCGCCCGCGCCGAGCTCGGTGCCCACGGCGCGATCTCCGGCATCACCATGCGGACCTGGACCGCGCCCCGAGGCCAGGTCGACCTCGCCGCGATCGAGGCGATGTTCGCCCCGGACATGGGGCCGTTCTTCGTGCCCACCGCGGCCGTGTCGGTCGAGAACACCCACAACTTCGCCGGCGGGACCGTGCTCCCGCTCGAGGACCTACGCGCGCTCCGGGTGTGGGCCGACACGAGCGGCACCCGGATCCACCTCGACGGCGCCCGCCTCTGGAACGCCCACGTGGCGACCGGCACCCCGCTCGCCGACTACGGGCGCATCGCCGACGTGCTGGCCGTCTGCCTGTCCAAGGGGCTGGGCGCGCCGATCGGCTCGCTGATGGTCGGTTCGGCCGACGCCGTCGCCGAGGCGCGGGTGCGACGCAAGCGGATGGGTGGCGGCATGCGCCAGGTGGGCGTGCTGGCGGCGGCAGGGGCGTACGCCCTCGACCACCACGTCGAGCGGCTGGCCGACGACCACGCGCACGCGCGGCTGCTCGGGGAGGCGCTCGGTCTCGACCCGGAGGACGTGCAGACCAACATCGTGGTCGTCGAACGACCCGACGCGGCCGGCTTCGTGGCGGCCGCGGCCGAGGAGGGCGTCCGGATCGCTGCGGTCGGCCCGCGCGCCGTACGCATGGTGACGCACCTCGACGTCACGCGTGCCGACGCCGAGCGCGCTGCCGCGGTGCTGGCCCGGCTCGGCTGATCCTCACCCGCCCGCGCGCCACTCCCAGCGGCTGATGACCTCGCCCTCGTGGAGGGTCGCCCGCTCACCGGTGTCGGTGAAGCCGCGGGCGCGGTAGAGCCGCTGCGCCCGCAGGTTCGTCGCCCGCGTCCAGACCGAGAGCCGGGTCCAGCCCGGGCCGTGGTCGCCGCGCTGGAGCGAGCGCATGAGGGCGCTCGCGACGCCGCAGCCCCACAGGGCGGGGTCGACGAAGACCATGGACAGGTGACCGCAGGCGTCGTCGGGGCCGTCCTCGTCCTGGAAGGGCTCGGCGACCAGCATGCCGGCCGCGCGCTCGCCGTAGTGGGCGAGCAGGGCGACCTCGCCCGCCTCGGCACCGCGGGCGACCTTCGCCGCGACCCGCTCGCTGCGGGCCTCGGACGGAAGGTTGCCGGCGGCCCGGCGTGCCGCCTGCCACACGCCGACCGCCAGGCGTCCGGACTCCTCGTCGTCGATGGGCGTGATGAGCGTGCGCGGCATGCGATCAGGCGGCGTTGCGACCCATGAGGGCGATCTCGCTGATGGCGGTGTAGTCGCGCCCCAGCGGGCCGGCGCCGGGCGGCGTCACCGACGTGATGGTGAGGGTGACCGTGCCCGTCTCGACCGGCGGCACCTTCAGCATCTGCATGGCAGGGCGCTCCGCGAAGGTCTGGTCGACCGAGCTGCCGTCGTCGAAGGCCCACGTGACGCCCAGGATCCGGCGGTTGTTGGGGTACCAGTCGACGCCGGCGACCTTCTTCGCGTACCCGTTGACCAGCCCGACGCGGTTGATCACGCCTGCCTGGGCCAGGGTGATCGTGACGGACTGACCTGATGCGTCACCCGGGGTGCGCCAGGTCGTGGCCGGGTTGCCGTCTCCCATCTGGCTGGCCTCGTAGGCGACCAGGTTGCCGTCGAAGTCCTGGGTCGGAGGGGCGGTCCCGGGCGCGGTGAACGTGGCGGACTCGGCCAGGTCGACCCGGGGGCCGACGCCCTGCGGGGCCTCGTCTTCTCCCGACCCCTCGCTCCCAGCCTCCGGATCGTCCGGTGCCGCCGACCCGTCACCGGGCGACGCCCCGGCCTGACCGGCCGGCTGCTCCGTCGCGGTGTCGTCGACGGGCTCGCTGTCGAAGACCCGGAGCAGGACGAGCACCAGCGCGACCAGCGCGACGGCGCCGACGACCCAGAAGAGCCACGCTCGGCCGGCCAGCGGGTCCTCGGTCTCGAGCTCGTCGACCTCTTCGTAGGGCAGAAGGTCGAGCTCGGGGTCCCAGTCGGGGGCCGCCGGGGGCGCCGCGGGCGGGAGCGGGGTGGGGTCCGCCGCCTGGACGGGCAGGGCGGCGCGAGGCGCGGCAGGGGCGACGGGCGGCTCGACAGGCGGCTTGGCGGACCGGTCGGCAGGCGGGGCTGCGGGAGAGTCTGCGGGCGGGCGCACCATGGTCGGCGTGGTGGCCGTGCGGGGCACGGCCGGGGCGGGCGCCCCGATGGGGTGCCCGCAGTTGAGGCAGAACCGTCCCACACCGAGCTCGGCCCCGCACCGCACACAGGTGTCCACGGGGCCACGATAAGGGGCCCCACCCACCCGCGGGCGCCGTTTGCCGCTCAGACCGCGATGTGCGGGACCTCGCCCTCGACCACGCGGCGGGGCGCGAGCTCGACGGTCAGCATGGCGACGAGCACCATCGAGCCGCCGACGAGCAGGCGCGTGGTGAGGTCCTCCCCGCCGAGCCAGACGGCGAAGAAGGAGGCGAAGACCGGCTCCATGCTCATGATGATCGCGCTGCGCGTCGGCGGCAGGTGCGCCTGCGCCCACGTCTGCCCGAGCAGGCCGAGCGCGCCGACGATGACGGCCATGTAGGCGACCGACACCCAGTCGGAGGTGCGCTCGGGCAGCACGATCCCGTCGTGCACCGTCGCCAGCGTGCACACCACCGCGATCACCATGATCTGGATGATCGTCATGCCGATCGCGTCCTGTGCCGAGGACCAGGCGCCGAGGGCCACGATGTGGAGGGCGTAGAGCACGGCCGAGGACAGCGTGATGAGCTCGCCGTAGCCGATGCTGAAGCCGTTGAGCGCCAGGACGCCCAGGCCGACGGTGGCGAGCACGACGGCCACCCACGTGACGGGCGGGATGCGGGTCCGCAGGATCGCGGCGGCCAGCAGCGGCGTGCACACGACGTACAGGCCGGTCACGAAGCCGCTGATGCTCGCCGGCGTGTGGGCCAGACCGGCCGTCTGCAGGATCTGCGCGACGCCGTAGAGCAGGCCGAGGACGACCGCGTGGCGGCGCACGAGCGGGGACAGCCGGCCCACGGCCCGCGGCGCCACGACCAGCAGGGCCAGCGAGGCGATGGCGAAGCGGACCGCCAGGAAGTCCAGCGTGGGCACCCGGTCGAGCAGGTCCTTGATCAGGAAGAACGTCGAGCCCCAGCAGGCGGCGAGGGCCAGCAGCGCCGCCGCCGCGAGCAGGGTCGTACGACGGTCGTGCGCGGATTCCACCGCAGAAGGCTAGGGGGTCAGATCAGGAACAACGTGATCGTGGAGCCCTTCGGCACCTGGTCACCCTGCTCGGGGTCGGAGCTGAAGACGAAGCCCAGGCCGAGGTAGCCGTCGGCCTCCTCGGTGCGCACGTCGAAGCCGAGGCCCTGGAGCAGCTCGGTGGCTGCCTCCACACCCATCGCCCGCACGCGCGGCACCTCGACGAGCTCGGGGCCCTTCGACACCACGAAGGAGACGGTGTCGCCGCGGAAGAGGGTGCCGGTCGTGGGGTCCTGGGAGATCACGTCGCCCTCGGCGACGGTGTCGCTGAACTCCTCGCCGGTCACGCTGACCTCGAGCCCGCGCTTCTCCAGCGCTGCGCGGGCCGCGTCGAGGGACCTGCCGGTCCAGTCCTTGACCGTGATCGGCTTGCGGCCCTTGCTGAGCACCAGGTCGACGGTCGCGCCCGGCTTCACCGTGGTGCCGGCCTTCGGCGAGGTGCGGATCACCTGTCCCTCCGGGACGGTCTCGCTCCACCGCCCGACGCTCGTGCCGAACACGAGGTTGGTCGCCGCCAGCGCGTCCTGGGCCTGGTCCTCGGTCTGGCCCTCCAGCTGGGGGACGTCGTAGCGCTCCGGCCCGAGCGACAGGGTCAGCGTCACGGTGCCGCCGTCGAGCACCTTGCCACCGGGCCCGGGGTCGGTCGCGATGACCAGTCCGGCCGCGACGTTCTCGGAGTACGCCGGCTCGCCGGCCTCCGGGTCGAGCCCGGCCCGCTCCAGCCGGGCGCCCGCGGCCGCCTCGTCGAGGCCGAGCACGGCGGGCGTCGTGGTGTAGCGCGCCCAGCCGAACCAGTAGGCACCGACGCCGATGCCGGCGACCAGCAGGAGGGAGAGGAGCAGCACGAGCGGGCCCTTGACCGAGCGTCGGCGGGCCGTCGTGGTGACCGGGGCGATCGGGCTGGGAGCGCGCGACGGCCGGCGGGCCGGCGGCGGCTTCCGGTCGGCCTCGTCGCGTGAGGGCTCCGGTGCCCGGACGGGCATCGCGGTGGTGGCCGGCGCCTCGGCCGCCGCTGTGGCCCCCGCTGTGGCCGCCGGCGCCGGGTGGCGCTCCAGCGCCGTGGTCCGGTCCGGGCTGCCGTCGTCGACGAGCCCGGAGTCGCGCGGGTCGACCTCGGTCAGCAGCGCGAGGGCCGCCGCGTCGAAGGGCTGGGGCATGGTGGCGTCGCCGTGCACGTCGGCGAGGTCGGCCGCGGGGGTGCGGCGCGGCATCAGGTCACCGGCCAGCTCGGGGTCGGAGTCGAGGCCCTCGCGCAACGCCTGCGCGACGCGGTGCACGTGGTGGAGCAGCACGGAGGCGTCCGCGGGCCGCTGGCTCCGGTCGCGTGAGGTGGCGCGGGCGACGAGGGCGTCGACGTAGTCGGGGATGCCCGGCTCCGCGACGGAGGGGAGGGGGACGTCGTGGTGCACGTGGCGGTAGGCCACCTGGATCGGCGACTCGCCCTCGTGCGGCTTGCTGCCGGTGAGCAGCTCATAGAGCACCACGCCCGCTGCGTAGACGTCGGCGCGGGCGTCCGCGCGCCCGTCGACGACGAGCTCAGGCGCCAGGTAGGAGACGGTGCCGATCAGCACCCCGCCGGTGGCGGTGTGCTGGGTGTCGGCGCTGACCGCCTTCGCCAGGCCGAAGTCGGCCACCTTGACCTGACCGCCGTGCGCCTCGTCGGCGATCAGCACGTTCTCCGGCTTCACGTCGCGATGGATCAGCCCGGCACGGTGGGCGGCGGCGAGCGCGGACACGACCGGCTCCAGCAGCGCGAGCGCCCTGGCCGGTGGCATCGGCGCCTCCTTGCGGATCACGTCGCGCAGCGTGTGGCCGGGGACGTACTCCATGACGAGGAAGACGGTGTCCGAGCCGTCGGAGGTGTCGTCACCCTGGTCGTAGACGCCCACCACGTGCGGGTGGTTGAGCCGGGCGGCGGCGCGGGCCTCGCGCACGAACCGCGCGGCGAAGTCCTCGTCGTCACCCAGCCCGGGGTGCATCACCTTGACGGCGACGGTGCGGTCCAGCCGGGTGTCGGTGGCCTCGTAGACACTCGCCATGCCGCCGCGCGCCACCCGGGCGCCGATGCGGTAGCGACGCTCCAGCAGCCGCCCGACCAGGGGGTCGCCACTGGCGCCGGGCGCTGCTGCGCGGGCGTGCTCGGGTGGCTCCACAGTCGACCTCCAACACCGGACGGGGAAGGATCCGGCGCGCCCATCGTACGGAAACCGCCCCGGGCGCCGCTCTCAGCGGCGGCTCCGGCGTGGCGCCGGGTCCCCGCGGAACGCTCAGCAGGCGTCGTTGAACGTGCTCAGCTCGAACTGCGGGGCCTTGATCGAGCGCTCGTTGGGCGCGCGCATCGTCCAGTAGCGCATCCAGTCCATCTGCATCCGCGCGGGGTGCATCTTCTCGTTGCCCTGCGCCCGGAGCTCGAACTTGAGCTGGCGGCGCACCGGGTCGAGCGCGGCATCGCGGCGCTCGGTGTGCACGACGTGGGCGTCGACGAACCACGAGATGTGGTCCTCGGCGACCTCGACGGCATAGGTGTGCCACCGGTCGTTGCGCAGGTGGCGGTCCTTGAACCCCCGGAAGGAGTTGTTCGGCAGCGTGTGGACGTAGGACTTCACCGTGTTCTTCCCGAGCGTGAAGTTCTGCAGGCCGATGTCGCGCCCGCCGCAGTGCTGCTCGCGGTCACCGGCCGGCACGAGCTCGGTGACGACCTTGTAGTTGCTGCCGCCGGGAGTGGTGCCCATCCGGCGTGCGCGGGCGCGGATCTCCCAGCGCCCGTAGGTGTGGCCCGGCAGGTCGAGCGTGGCCGAGACGCTGCCCTTGCGCGTCGTCATCAGGGTGAGCATGCCGTTCTGGGTGCGCACGACGCCCCGGCCGGCCTTCTTCCAGTACGCCGGCTTGGCGCCGACGAACTCCTGGCGGAACACGCCGTGCTGGTACCAGCCGTAGGTGTTGCCGGCGTGGACCGGGCCGGGCGCACCGTGGACGTGGTCGGCGGAGGCAGGGGGGACCGCCGGCGAGATCGTCAGGGCCAGGAGGCCGACGAGCGCGGCGGCGAGGACGGGGCGGAGGGAGCGCATCGGGACACCGTACGAAGGGCGTCCGGGCGCCGACAAGTCCGCGGGCCGGCGATCAGGCGGGCGGACGCCCTGCCTCGAGGCGCCGCTTGATCGCCTCCACGTTGCGGACGTAGGCCCGGGTCTCCTCGTAGAGGCCGTGCCGTCGTACCGCGCCGAGGCCCTGGTAGTAGGCGCCGATCTTGTGCGTACGACGCTGGGTGTGCCGCGCGAGCACCCGCAGCAGCAGGACCCCGGCCTTCGCGTTGTCCCCGGGCCTGCGCAGGTCGAGGTCGCGCCCGGCGTACTGCTCCATCCACCGGCCGGTCGCGGGCAGCACCTGCATGGCGCCGATGGCGCGGGCGTCGGACACGACACCCATCTGCCAGCCCGACTCCTGCCAGGCGATCGCGAGGGCGAGCTGGGGGTCGACGCCGTGGTTGCGGGCGGCCCCGGCGATGACCCGGCGCACCTTCTCGCGGTCGCCGTCGGGGTGCTGCCATGCGGGCAGCGCACCGCCCTCGGCGTGCGCGGGCGGGGCGACGAGCGTCGCGCCCGCCAGGCCGAGGACGAGCGCGGCGACAGCGCGGGTCAGGGATGGGGGTCGTCGGGGCACGGTTGCTCCTGGTCCCGTCCGCTGCGCCCACGGGACCGAGGCCCGTGGGAGGGAAGCGCGCGGACGAGCAGTCGACGTTACCGAGCGTGCCGCGGGGCCGCGAGGCGCCGGGTGGGTCGGGCGTGTCGCTCGTGACAGACTCCGGCCCATGAACGACGTCCCCCTCGCCGACCGTGACCTGGCCGCCCTCGTCCACGAGTGGCTGGAGTGGAGCGAGGTCGCCGAGCTGCTCGGCGTGACGCCCGCGAAGGTCCGGTCGATGGTCAAGGACCACGAGCTCGCGCAGGCGGTGCCGGTGCCCGGCGCCGGCCCCCGCGTGCCGGCCGACTTCATCCAGGACGGCCAGGTGGTGAAGGGCCTGCCGGGGCTGCTCACGCTGCTGCACGACCACCGGTTCGACGACCGCGAGTGCATCGCGTGGCTCTTCACCGACGACGACCTCCCGGGTCGGCCGATCGACGCGCTGCGGGAGAACCGCGGCAGCGAGGTCAAGCGGCGCGCGCAGGTGCTGGAGTACTGATGGCCGCGCCGACGACGGGTCGTCAGCGCTACCAGTGGGGCCTGGTCCTCCTGGCCGCGGTGCTCCTCGTCGCCTGGCTGCTCGTCGACGGGGGCGGGCAGGCCGACCCGTCCGGGCGCGCCACGGACAGCTCGACCACGTCGTCGTCCTCGTCGTCGTCCTCGTCGTCGTCCTCGCCGTCGTCGACGACCGCTGTCGGCCCGAGCGGGTCGGAGACCACCGACCCCGAGAGCGGGCTGCCTGTGGTCCAGGTCTCCGACCTGCCGCCGGAGGCGGGCGAGACGCTCGACCTCATCGACGCGGGAGGCCCGTTCCCGGAGCCCGACCGTGACGGGTCGACCTTCGAGAACCGTGAGGACCTCTTGCCCGACCACCCGCTGGGCTACTACAAGGAGTACACGGTCCCCACTCCCGGACGCGACGACCGCGGCGCGCGGCGGATCGTGGCCGGCGAGGGCGGGGAGCTCTACTACACGGGCGACCACTACCGGTCCTTCTCACGCATAGCGAGGTAGACGCATGAGCGGTCTGGCTGCAGTCCTGGCGGGGCACGAGGCCCCCGGGATCCACCTCTGGCACGGTGCGTTCGAGGTCGACGACGTACGCCACGCGGTCGAGCACGCCGGCTGGGCCTTCGGGCACGTCGACGGGTGGACGGCCGGCGACAGCAAGGCCGGCTTCCTCGCCGCGGTGGGGGAGGCGCTCGACTTCCCCGACTACTACGGGCAGAACTTCGACGCGCTCGCCGACTGCCTCCACGACGTCGGCGCCCACGCCTCCGGAGTCGTCCTCCTGTGGGACGGCTGGGGCACCCTCGCCCGTGCCGACGAGCGCGCCTTCAACGTCGCGCTCAGCGTCCTCGGCTCACGCGTCCACGCCGACCGCGGCGTGCCCTTCACCGTCCTGCTCCGCGGCGACGGCCCGCCGGTTCCGGGAATCACCAGCCTCGACTAGACCCTTCGCTGGGTGGCGGCGGCGGCGAGCTCCGTCAGGACCTCGCGGGCGCCGGGGTCCACGTCGGCTGAGCGGAGCGCGTCGACGGCCCGGTCGGCGAGGTGGCCGATGACCTCCTCGACCTGCGCCCGCGCGCCGGAGTCCTCGATGATGCCGCGCAGCTCGTCGACGTCGTCGGCGGTCAGCGGCGTACCGAGGGCTTCGTCGAGGCGCCGGGCGCGTGCCGGGGGAGCGGCGTCGAGCGCGAGCGCGACCAGCACGGTGCGCTTGCCCTCCACGAGATCGTCGCCGGCGGGCTTGCCGGTCTCCTCGGGGTCGCCGAAGACGCCGAGGAGGTCGTCGCGCAGCTGGAACGCCTCGCCGAGCGGCAGGCCGAAGCGGGTGAGCTGCTCGAGCTGTACGTCGGTGGCGCCGGCGAGGCCCGCGCCGATGTGCAGCGGCCGCTCGATGGAGTACTTCGCCGACTTGTAGCGCAGCACGGTCATCGCGGTGTCGACGTCGGCCCGCCCGCGCGCCTGCACCGACACGTCGAGGAACTGCCCGGCGATCACCTCGTTGCGGCACAGCTCGAACAGCCGCAGCCCGGCCGCCACCTCGTCGGCGGCGAACCCGCTGTGGCGGAGCATGTCGCCGGCCCAGCCCAGCTGGAGGTCGCCGAGCAGGATCGCGGCGGCGGCGCCGTACTGGGCCGGGTCGCCGCGCCAGCCGGCGGAGCGGTGCTCGGCCTCGAAGGCGCGGTGGGTGGCGGGGCGGCCGCGACGGGTGTCGGAGGCGTCCATGTAGTCGTCATGGACCAGGGCGCTCGCGTGGAGCATCTCCAGCGAGGCGCAGGCGCGGGCCAGCGCCGAGGCGTCGTCGACCTGCGGCCGGACGGCGCGGTAGCCCCAGTGGCAGAAGGCCGCGCGGAACCGCTTGCCGCCGCGGACCGCCGTACGCGCCTCGTCGACCAGGCGTCCGGCGTCCGGGCCGAGCGCGGAGAGCTCGGCGGCCCGGTCGTCGAGGAACGCGTCGAGCACCTCCTGGACCTCGTCGCGGAAGGCTGCGGGGTCCCAGGTCGTCACCTATTCAGCCTAAACATGGGACGGGATGCCCCGGACGGCGCATCCCTCCGTAGGCTGTTGCGTATGACGCACGCACGGGGACTGAGCATGCGCGAGCTGCTCGCGCGCGGAGACCGATCCTTCTCCTTCGAGTTCTTCCCGCCCAAGGACGAGGCGGGGGAGCAGCAGCTCTGGCAGGCCATCACCGAGCTGGAGCCCTACGCACCGACCTTCGTGTCGGTGACCTACGGCGCCGGCGGCACGACCCGCGACCGCACGGTGGCGATCACCGCGCGGATCGCGCGCGAGACCAGCCTGCTCCCGGTCGCCCACCTGACCTGCGTGGGCCACACCACCGGCGAGATCGAGGCGATCCTCGACGACCTGGACGCGGCCGGCGTCCAGCACGTCATGGCGCTGCGCGGCGACCCGCCGGGCGGGCCCGGCACGCCGTGGACGCCCACCGACGGCGGCCTCACCTACGCCAGCGAGCTGGTGAGCCTGATCCGGCGACGCCCCGACATGCGCATCGGCGTCGCGGCGTTCCCCGAGGGCCACGTCGACGCGGCCGACCTCGACCAGGACGCGCGGGTGCTGAAGGCGAAGTACGACGCCGGGGCGGAGTTCGCCGTCACCGAGATGGTGCTCCGCGCCTCCGACTACGTCGCGCTGGTCGAGCGCGCGGAGGGCGTCGGCGCCGACCTGCCGATCATCCCGGGCATCATGCCCATCCTGAACCTCCGGTCGATGGAGCGGATGGTGGAGCTGTCGCGGCGCGAGCTCCCGGAGGAGGTCCGCGCCCGGCTGACGCCGTACGTCGACGACCCCGCGCGGCTGCGCGAGGAGGGCATCGCCATCGCGACCGAGCTCTGCGAGGCGCTGCTCGACGCCGGGGCGCCGGGGCTGCACTTCTACACCCTCAACCGCTCCAAGGCGACGCGCGAGATCTTCGACAACCTGCGCATCACCGTCTGAGCCGGGCGCCACGGCGGCGCACTACGGTGGCGTCATGCGCACCGTCACCGTCACCGGGACCGGCACCGCCAGGGTCGCCCCCGACAGCGCCGTCGTCCGGGTCGCCGCGGTGGCCCGCGGCGCCGGCGTGGCCGAGGCGTACGACGCCATGGCTGCCAGCGCGACCACCGTCGTCGAGGTCGCGGGCCGCCACACGGAGACCCGGAGGATCGCCTCGACCGGCATCTCCGTGTGGCCGTTCCACGACCACGAGGGGCGCCGCCAGGGCTACGAGGCGCGCCACGCTTTCTCCCTCGCGTGCGCCGACCTCGCCGAGGCCGGGACGATGCTCGCCGAGCTGGCCCGCGAGGTCGGCGACGGCCTGGCCGTCGACAGCGTCGGGCTGGAGGTCACCGAGGACCACGGGGCGGGCGGCAAGGCGCGCGAGGCGGCCTTCCACGACGCCCGCGAGAGGGCGGCCGCGCTTGCCCGGATGGCCGGCGCTGGGCTGGGCGCCGTGCAGTCGGTCGTCGAGACCACCGGCGGCGACGGCCCCGGCCCCGGTCCACTGGTCAAGGTCGCGATGGCGCGCGACTCCGGCGGCGGGGTCGAGCCGGGGGAGACGACGGTGACCACGGCCGTCACGGTCGTGTGGGAGCTGGCCTGATCAGGCTCGCCCGATGAGCTCGGCCACGAGCGCCGCGCTCAGCCCGGTGAAGGGCAGCCCGGAGCCCGTCGTCGCGTGGGCGCCGGCCGTGAGCACGCCCGGCACCGGGGTCCGCGGGCCCAGCCGGGTGCGGGCCGTGCGCGGTCCCTGCCACAGCACCCCGTGCGGCGAGCCACCCCACTGCTCGACCAGCTCGCGCGGTGAGAGGTCGACCCGGGCGACCACCTGCCGGCGCACGTCGAGGCCGCTGCGTGCGAGCGCGAGCAGCGGGTCCTCGGCGAGGCGGCCGCGGCCCAGCACGGTCCAGGCTGCCCCGCCCTCGGGCGCGCGGCCCCCGGTGCGCACGACGAGGAGCGGGTCGCCGTGCACGACCACCTCGTGGGGCACCTCGGGCACGTCGCCCTCGAGCCCGACGTGGCACACGACCGGTGGGATCGCCGGCATCGTCCTCCTGACGTAGGGCGCGAGGGCGGGCAGGCGGCGCGGGTCGACGGCGACCACCACCCGCTCGGCCGGGACGACGGCGTCCGCCGTCCGGACCCCGGTGACGCCGTGGTCCCCGACGACCAGGTCGAGCGCCTCGGTCGCGGTCAGCACCGTGACGCCGCGCAGCGCCAGGCGCTCGGCCATCGCCGTGCCCAGCGCGGCGAGGCCGCCCGGGACGGTCCAGGTCCCGAAGCGCTGCTCCAGATAGAGGTCGACGCCGGCGAAGACCGGGACGTCACCCAGGTCGTGGCCGTCCATGACCAGGCGGTGGCCGGCCACCAGCCGCAGCCGCTCGTCGGTGAAGGCCCGCCGCAGCCGCTTCCTCAGCGACTCGCGGCGACCGAGCAGGTCGGTCAGCTCGCGGGGCGCCACGTCGGGGTCGAAGGGCCGCTCGAACCACTCCTTGCGCAGCAGCTCCCACACGTCGCCGTACGTCGCCACATGGTCGACCCACTGGCGGCCCAGGCCGGGACCGAGCGCGTCGACGGCGGCGAGCTGTGCCGACCTCGACCCGCCGGGCAGGCGCAGCGTAGTGCCGTCGTCGAAGCGGTGCTCGCGCACCAGGTCGAGCGGCTGCAGGTCGACCTCGCGCTCGAGCGGACGGCCGGACTTGCGGAAGAGGTCGCGCACGACCGCAGGCAGCAGTGTCGTCGTCGGGCCGGCGTCCCAGGCGAAGCCGTCGCGCTCGACCGTGGTGAGAGCCCCGCCGGGCTGGGCCGAGCGCTCGAGGAGGGTGACGTCGTGGCCGAGCTTGGCGAGCCGGGCCGCCGCGGCCATGCCACCGAAGCCACCGCCCACCACCACCACCACGCGCGCCACGGTGGGCCACACTAGGCGGTCGGGCCGACCTGCCCGACCGGGTCCTTCTTCTTCCAGCGCCGCCAACCGCGACGGACCGCCCGCCCGAGGAGGAACAGCAGCACCAGGCCGACGAGCAGCAGGGCGCCGGCGATCGCGGCGGCCGCCCGCGGGTGCTCGAGGGAGAACCAGACCACGCCCAGCACGGCGGCGTCCTCGGTCAGGCTCGCCACGATGTTGCTCGCGGGCTCGGGTGAGGAGTTGATGGCCAGGCGCCCGCCCGCCTTGGCGAGGTGGCTGAGCAGCGCCGTGCCGCCGCCCACGACCCCGAGCACGGCCTGGTCGAGCGAGGCGGCGTCGCCAGCGAGCAGCACGCCGATGACGGCGCCGGCCGTCGGCCGGATCGCGGTGGAGATCGCGTCCCAGGTGGAGTCGACGTAGGGGATCTTGTCCGCGATGAACTCCATCGCGTAGAGGAAGCCGGCCACCGCCAGCACGTCCCAGCGCCCCAGCACGTCAGGGATCTCGGCGAACGACCCCACCCGGTCGGCGGTGCCGAGGACGAGCACCACGAGGTAGGCGTTGATGCCGCTCGCCCAACCGCTGGAGAAGGTGAGTGCCAAGGCGTCCATCAGTCCACGTCCACCTCGACGGCGCCGGTCATCTCGACCAGCTCGTCGTACGTCGTGGAGAAGACGGCGGCCGGGTGGCCCGCGGCCGCCCACACCACCGGGTGCTGCCGCAGCCACGGGTCGATCCAGGTCCGGACGGGCGCGGGGTGGTCGATGGGGGACACGCCGCCGATGACCTGCCCGGTGTGCCGTCGTACGAAGTCGGGGTCGGCACGCTTCAGGCGGCCGACGCCGATGCGCTCGGCGACCGCCGCGGTGTCGACCCGGTGGGCCCCGGAGGTCAGGATCAGCACCGGCTCGCCGTCGGCGTCGAAGAGCAGGCTGTTGGCGATGGCGCCGACGTCACACCCCAGCGCCGCCGCGGCGAGTGCCGCGGTGTGGGCGCTGTCGGGCAGGATGACCACGTCACCCGTCCCACCGCGCCGGGTGAGCTCGCCTCGAAATGAGGTGATGGACGTGTGCTCGCTCGACATGATGGCGAGCCTAGCGACGACGACCGATCAGCCCGAGGAGTTTGCATGGCGCGCGACGTGCCCGGATCCGTGGTCAACAGCATGCGAGTGCTGGGGCTCATCGTGGCCACCTCGGGGGTGATCACGCTGCTCATCTGGCTGATGCGCGACGACGTCATCCTCGGCTGGGCCGAGGGCAATCCGTCCGCGCAGGAGATCCTGGCGCAGGGCGGCATCGAGCAGCTGCGCGAGAGCCCGATCGTGCCGGGCTTCGTGGCGCTGTCGGTGGTGGCGTTCGTCGGCTTCGCCGCCCTCGCTGTGGTGCTCGGCTCCTTCTTCCTCGGCGGGCACGGCTGGGCCCGCCTGGTGCTGACCGCCACCGCTGGTGTGGGCGTGCTGGTCGGCGCGGTCGCCCTCGACGCGCACCTGCCGACGATCTTCGTCGTGCTGTCCGCCCTCGTGATCGTGGAGGGCCTCGTGCTGTCCTTCTTCCTCTGGCGCCGCGACACCACCGCCTACCTCCGTCGGACCTGACCGCGGCCTCTGCGCCCGTTCGCCGATTCCCTTGACGGGCTGTCGGTGGGGGGTAGTACCGTTCTGGGTGTTCGAACAGATGTTCGATGCGACCCGGTGGCGGTGACCTCGACCCCCACCGTCACCGGGTCGCCCCCGGGGTCGACGGACGTGTCGAGGAGGCGCAATGAGGCAGTACGACGACCCCGTCGAGGTGCGACGGGGTGAGACCGAGGACCCCGACCAGTTCCTGTGGCGCGGTCGGCTGTGGAAGGTGCGGGCGGTCGTCGCCCACTGGGTGGAGACCGGGCCGTGGTGGCAGTCGGCGCTCCGGCCCGCCGGAGTGGCCGGAGGCGCCGGAGGCGCCGGTGCGGCGCTCGACCCGGTCGCCGAGCGGGAGCTGTGGCGTGTCGAGGCCGGGCGCGGCATGCCGGGCGAGGCGGCGGGCTCCTACGGCGTCTTCGACCTGTCCTTCGACTGGGCCGACGGGCGCTGGCAGCTCGTCGGCTGCCTGGACTGAGGGGAGCCGATGATGGGCCCCCACATGCTGCCGGCCACCGCCCACTCCTACCTCGAGCGGTCGGCCACGTCCCTGCGCGAGTCGATCACGGCCCGGGACGTGCCCACCCGCTACGCCTGCGCCCACGTCGCTGCCCTGTGCGCGGCCGCGGCACTCCTCGCCGCACGGGCCCGACCGGCGCCGCGGGCCCGGCGCCAGAAGAACGCCTGGGTCCTGCTCGCGGAGGTCGCGCCCGAGCTCTCCGAGTGGGCCAGCTTCTTCGCCGCCGGCGCCGCCAAGCGGGCCGCGGCCGAGGCAGGCTCCACGCGGGCGGTCACCGAGCGCGAGGCCGACGACCTCGTGCGTGATGCCGACCGGTTCCTGGCCGTGGTCGAGCAGGCGCTCGGCCTGGTGCCCCACGCCAGCGTCGCCTGAGGGTGCGGGGTGTCGCCCGACCCGTTCGTCCACCTCCACGTCGCCTCCGGCTACTCGATGCAGTACGGCGCCTCCCACCCGCACGTGCTCGTGGAGCGGGCCGTCGACCAGGAGATGGACACCCTCGCCCTCACCGACCGCGACGGCACCTACGGCGCGGTGAAGTTCGTTCGCGCGGCCCGCAGCGCCGGCATCAGGCCGGTGCTGGGGGTCGAGCTTGCGGTCGGTCCCGGGGCCGCCTCACCGATGGCGGCGCCGACCGGCGCTCGCCCGCCACGCACCCCGGCGCGCGGCGGCGCGACCCGCGACCGCTCCCTGCAGCAGGGCGGCAGCGGCCGGGTGACGTTCCTCGCCAGCGGGCGGTCGGGGTGGGCCGCGCTCTGCCGGATGGTCTCCGCGGTGCACCTGTCGGGGGAGCGAGGCCGCCCCGTGGCGTCCTTCGACGTGCTGGCGCCCCACCTCCGCGGGGGCGACGTGGTGGTGCTGCTCGGGCCGGCCTCGGAGCTGGGAGCGGCCGCCACCCGTCGTCGCGACGACCTCGGGCTGGCCGCGATCCGGCCCTGGCTGGAGCTGGTGCCGCGTGCGAGCCTCGTCGTCGAGCTGGTCTCCCACCGGCTCGGCGGCCGCGGCGGCGACTGGGGGCCGGGCAGCTCCCCGCACGCCGCCCGGATGGCGGGCATCGCCCGCACCGCCGGCCTCGGCACGGTCCTGACCAACGCCGTGCGCTACGCCGACCGGCTCGACGCGCCGACCGTCGACGTCCTCGACGCGGCCCGGCGGCTGGTCCCGCTCGGGTCGGCGAGCCTGCGCGACATCGGGCCCGGCACCAGCCGCGGCAACGCGGAGGGCTTCCTCAAGTCCGGCAAGGAGATGCACGAGGTGGCCGAGGAGGTCTGTCGCCTCGCCGGGCTCGGTGACAGCGCGGTGGAGGCGCGCCGGCTGCTGGCCCGCACCCGCGCGGTGGCCGACCGCTGTGCCCTCGATCCCCGCGCGGACCTCGGCATCGGCGAGGTGCACTTCCCCGACCTCGCGCTGGCCGGCTCGGGCGCCCCGTCCGCCGACGTGGCGCTGCGGCTGCGGTGCGAGGCAGCGATCGCGGGCCGCTACGGCTCCGCACCCCGGATGCGGATCTGGACGCGCCTCGACGACGAGCTCGAGACGATCCGCGCCCTCGGCTACGCGTCGTACTTCCTCACCGTCGCCGACGTCACCGACCTCATCGGCGAGATGGGCGTGCGCCGCGCCGCCCGGGGCTCCGGCGCGGGCAGCCTGGTCAACTACCTCCTCGGCATCTCCGGCGTCGACCCGATCCGCCACGGCCTGCTCATGGAGCGGTTCCTGTCCACCCGGAGGGCCTCGCTGCCCGACATCGACGTCGACGTCGAGTCCGCCCGCCGCGAGGACGTCTACCGCGCGATCCTCGACCGCTACGGCGGTGAGCGGTGCGCGTGCGTGTCGATGATGGACACCTACCGCGTCCGTCACGCCGTGCGCGACGTCGGCGCCGCGCTCGGCATGCCGCCCGGCGAGGTCGACGTGATCGCCAAGGCGTTCCCGCACGTGCGGGCCCGCGACGCCCGCGCGGCGCTGCGCGACCTGCCCGAGCTGCGGGCCAGCGGCCTGGGCGACGGAGCGCTCGACCGCTTCTTCGGGCTCGTCGAGCGGCTCGACGGGCTGCCCCGCCACATCGCGGTGCACCCGTGCGGGGTGCTGCTCTCCGACGCCACACTGCTCGACCGCACCCCGGTCGAGGCGTCGTGGGCGGGCTTCCCGATGAGCCAGTTCGACAAGGACGACGTCGAGGAGCTCGGCCTGCTCAAGCTCGACGTCCTCGGCATCCGGATGCAGTCGGCCATGGCCCACGCCGTGGCCGAGGTCGAGCGCGTCGATGGCGTCACCCTCGACCTCGACGACCCGGCGCAGGTGCCGTTCGACGACCCGACGACCTTCACGATGATCAGCCAGGCCCGCACCCTCGGCGTCTTCCAGATCGAGTCTCCCGGCCAGCGCGAGCTCGTCGGCAAGTCCGGCATCGAGACCTTCGACGACATCATCACCGACATCTCGCTCTTCCGCCCCGGCCCGGTCAAGAGCGACATGATCACCCCCTACCTCGAGGTCAAGCACGGCTGGTCGAGCGCCCACTACCTCCACGACGACCTCCGGCCGATCCTCGAGCCGACCCGCGGCGTCGTGATCTTCCACGAGCAGGTGATCGAGCTGATCGCGCAGCTCGCGGGAGTCTCCTATGCCGAGGGTGACGAGAGGCGGCGCGCGCTCGGGCGCCCCGACGGCATGGCGGCGACCCGGGCGTGGTTCTTCCCGCGCGCGCTGGGCCAGGGCTACGACCTGGCCCTGGTCGAGCAGGTCTGGGCGGTGCTGGAGGCGTTCGGCTCCTTCGGCTTCTGCAAGGCGCACGCAGCCGCGTTCGCGCTCCCGACCTACCAGTCGGCGTGGCTCAAGGCGCACTGGCCGGCCCACTTCCTGGCGGGGGTGCTCACCCACGACCCGGGGATGTACCCCAAGCGCCTGATCCTCGACGACGCGCGCCAGTTCGGCGTCGGCGTGCTGGGCCTCGACGTCAACGCGAGCGCCTCGACGTACGCCGTGGAGCGCGGCGAGGTGGGGGAGGGCCACGCCATCCGGCTCTCCCTCACCGACGTCAAGGGCATCAGCGAGGCCGAGGTCGCCCGCATCGTCGAGTCGCGCGACGGGGGTGCCTACGTCTCGCTGTCCGACTTCTTCCACCGCGCGCGGGTGTCGCGCCCGGTGCTCGAGCGGCTGGTGCTGGCCGGCGGCTTCGACGGGGTGTACGCCATCGGCTCGGGCGAGCAGGAGGTGCGCCGCCGCGGCCGGGTGACCCGCCGCGACCTGCTGCTCCAGGTGGCCGAGCTCGACCTGCACGCCCGCTCGCTGGACCGCGCCTCACGCGCCCGCGGCCGGGGGCAGTCAGGACGGCGGGCGCCGCTCCCGGCCGCGACCGCGGCGACTGCGGCAGCCGCGCGCAACAGCTCCGACCCGTCGGTGCGGCAGGACGCCGGGCCGACCGAGCGCCACGCGCTGGCCGAGGCGGGCGTGTGGGGCCGGGCGGCCGCCCAGTCGCGGGCCGCGCGCCCGGCGGTGGCCGCCGAGTCGGTGCAGCTCACGCTGCGCCTCGGCGACGAGCCCGGCGAGCCGGGGGAGGCGCCGTCCGGCCTGCCGGAGATGACGACGGGGGAGCGGATGCGCGCGGAGCTGGAGATCCTCGGCCTCGACGTCAGCCAGCACGCCGTCGCCGGCTACGCCCCGTTCCTCGACGCCCTCGGGGTCACCCGCAGCAGCGACCTGCTGCGGCGGCGCAGCCGCTCCGAGCTGCTCGTCGCCGGCGTCAAGGTCGCCACCCAGACGCCGCCGGTCCGGTCCGGCAGGCGGGTCGTCTTCCTGACCCTCGACGACGGCACCGGGCCGGTCGACGCGACGTTCTTCGAGGACGCGCAGGGCCCCTACGCCACGACCGTCTTCTCGTGCTGGCTCCTGCTCGTGCGCGGGGAGCTGCGCCGGACGGGACGCCGGGGCGTCTCGCTGCGCGCGACCGGTGCCTGGGAGCTGCCCGTCCTGCACGCGACCTGGAGCCGGGCACGCAGCAGCCAGGAGGGCGTCGAGCAGGTGCGCGCCGAGCTCGCCCGCCGCCCCGGGCCGCCGCTCGGCGAGCCCGACCAGCGGCGCGTGCTGGTGCACCCCACCGGCTTCCGGGTCTCGCCCTACGCCGACGTCAGGCCCGCCGGCGACGACACCCGCGACGTCGCGCGGCACCTCTGGCACCGCAGCCCGGGGAGCCCGGGATGAACCGCACCGGGGTGGGTGTCGCGCACGCACTAGGGTTGCCACCATGGCCCAGCCCTCCGCGAGCGACCGTCGCCAGTCCGTCCGCACGGGTGTGGTCTGGGACGGCGTACGAGCCCTGCTGGAGGGCGGCGACCTCGCCGCGGAGCAGGCGCGCATCGTCGACATCGGCGGCGGCACCGGCGGGTTCGCCGTCCCGCTGGCCGAGCTCGGCCACACCGTCCAGGTCATCGACCCCAGTCCCGACGCGCTGGCCGCGCTCGACCGCCGCGCCCGCGAGCGCGGCGTCGCCGACCGCGTCACCGGCCAGCAGGGCGACCTGTCCGACCTGCCGGGCCTGGTCGCCGACGCCGACCTCGTGCTCTGCCACGGCGTCCTCGAGATGGTCGACGACCCCTCGGCGTCGCTCGACGCCATCGCCGGCGTGCTGCGCGCAGGTGGTCACCTCAGCCTGCTCGTGGCGCAGCGCCACGCCGCCGTGGTCGCCCGCGCCATGGCGGGGCACTTCCAGGCGGCCCGCGAGCTCCTCGACGGCGACCCGGCCACCGGCCGCGCGGGCCACCGCTTCACCCACGACGAGGTGGTCGACCTCCTCGTCGCAGCCGGCTTCGAGGCGTCGGCGGTGCAGGCGGTGCGGGTGTTCGCCGACCTCGTCCCGGGCAGCCTCCTCGACCTCGAGCCGGGGGCCACGGCCGCGCTGGTCGAGCTGGAGCGGGCCGTCGCCACGCGCCCGGAGTACCTCCCCCTCGCCACGCAGCTGCACGTGCTCGCTCGCCACTGACCCACCGGCGGCGGGGTCGTCGCGATGACCGACACCCCCCTCCTCCACGTCGACATGGACGCGTTCTACGCGTCCGTGGCCCTGCGTGAGCGTCCCGACCTGGTCGACGAGCCCGTGGTGGTCGGCGGCGGCGGGCGCGGTGTCGTGCTTGCCGCCAACTACGTCGCCCGTCGCTACGGCATCCGCTCGGCCCTGCCGATGGCCCGCGTCCGCCGGCTCTGCCCGCACGTCACCGTGCTCCCGCCCGACTACGACACCTTCACCCGCGTCTCGGCCTCCGTGATGGAGACCTTCCGCGAGGTCACCCCGGTCGTGGAGGCGATGTCGCTCGACGAGGCCTTCCTCGACGTGCGCGGCTCCACCCGCCGACTCGGCCCGCCCGCCGTGATCGCCGAGCGGCTGCGGGCCACCATCCACGACGAGCAGGGCATCACCTGCTCGGTCGGGGTCGCGGCATCGGTGTCCGTGGCCAAGCTGGCCAGTCGGCGCGCCAAGCCGGACGGAGTCGTGGTGGTGCCGCCGTCCCGCGTGACGTCGTTCCTCCACCCGCTCGACGTCGGTGAGCTCTACGGCGTGGGCGAGAAGACGCAGGCGTTGCTCCACCGCTTCGGCCTGGTCACCGTCGGCGACGTGGCACACACGCCTGTGGCCACCCTGCAGCGCGCCGTGGGCGTCCACCTCGGCCGGCACCTCCACGACCTGGCGTGGGGCACCGACCGGGGCGAGCTCAACCCCACCGCCGGTCCGCACGAGCCGGAGCGGTCGATGGGCGCCGACGAGACCTTCGCCCGCGACACCGACGACCGGGAGGTGGTCGTGCGCGAGCTGCTCCGCCTCTCCGCGCGGGTCGGCGGCCGGATGCGCGCGGCGGGGGTCGCCGGGCGGACCGTGACCCTCAAGGTCAGGTTCGCCGACTTCACCACGATCACCCGCTCACGCACCCTGCCCGAGGCCACCGACGTCACGGTCGAGATCCACCGTGCCGTCACCCGCCTCTACGACGCGCTCGGGCTGCAGCGCGCGCGCCTGCGCCTGGTCGGCGTACGCGTCGAGGGGCTCGTGCCGCGCGCCACCGTGCAGCGGCAGCTGGTGCTGGGGGAGCCCGAGCACGGATGGGCCGAGGCGGACCGGGCCGTCGACCGGGCGACCCGCCGCTTCGGCTCGGCAGCCGTCCGTCCGGCGAGCCTGGTGTGACCCTGCCGATGTGATCCCACCCGCGTGGGGGTGAATTTTCGGAGGACGCCTACCGTAGGGCCAACGGCGTGCCTAGACTTGTGACGAGAGGCGAGGAGGAACCGTGGAGCTCTCCGAGGAAGAACTGCGACTGCTGGAGCAGATGGAGCGCGCGCTCGTCGAAGAGGACCCGAAGCTCGCCTCCACGTTGCGTGGCACGTCCTTCCAGCGCGCCGCCCGCCGCCGGATGATCCTCGGTGGCGTGATCCTCGCTGCCGGTGTCGGCCTGCTCATCCTCGCGGTGCTCCTCGACCAGGGCGTCGTGGTCCAGACGATCGTCGGCGTGCTCGGTTTCGTCATCATGCTCGGCGGCGCGATCCTCGCCCTCACCTCCGCCCGCGCCCCCGGTGCGGCCCCCGTGGCCAAGGGTCGCCCCCACGGCCGTCCCGGGTTCAGCGTCATCGACGGTGGCCGTGCCCACCGCCCCTCGCGCCAGCGCAACGGCAGCCCCTTCATGGAGCGCATGGAAGAGCGGTGGCGCCGCCGCCGCGAGCGCGGCTTCTGACCGACCGGGCACGTCCTCGCGCTGACGCGTGCCGACCGGGCACTTCCTCGCGCTGACCTGTGCTGATCGGGCACGTCCTCGCGCTGGGCGGTGCCCGGTCGGCGGTCGGGACCGCGAGGAAGTGCCCGGTCGGCGGTCGGGACCGCGAGGAGGTGCCCGGGCGGCGGTCGGGAGCGCGAGGAAGCGCCCGCTCAGCCGACGAGCTCGTCGACCGTCCGGCTGGTCTCGTGGTCGACGGGTGTCTCGGTCGCCCGCGCGACGCTGGAGCGCCGCGGCCGCCAGGACGTACGCCGCCCCACGACCGACGCCGGCCACCACTGCGCACGTCGTACGTCGCGGGGCGTGACGCCGGCGGCCAGTGCCTCCTCGACCAGCGCGGCGTCGGCGTGGAACCGGTCGGCGGTGAAGGTCTCGGGGTCGCGGGCGTAGCGGCTGCGCTCGAGGGCGGCCACCATCCGGTCGAGGGCAGCAGCGGCCTCGGGCGCCTGGTCCCGCCCGCGGCGCGGGCGGTCCGGACGTGCCGACCCCTCGGTGGGCGTGGCCAGCAGCCGGCCGAGCCACTCGCCGGCACGTCGCGGGGAGCGGCCCACCGGCCAGGCGTGACCGAGGTCCTGGGCCACGTCGCGCAGCTCGACC
Organism: Microbacterium sp. ARD31; assembly: GCF_031844425.1. Lineage (NCBI taxonomy): Bacteria > Bacillati > Actinomycetota > Actinomycetes > Micrococcales > Microbacteriaceae > Microbacterium > Microbacterium sp. ARD31. The sequence continues at coordinate 74,506 of NZ_JAUZVE010000026.1, read as the reverse complement.
CACAGGTCCTCGACGTCGCCCGCGAGGCGGCGGTGCCGGCGGTTGCGGCGCACCAGGCGCGGGGTGAGCAGCAGCAGGCCCACGACCAGGAGGCCGGCGACACCGGCGAGGATCGGGAACCACGGGATCGAGCTGGTCTCCTCCTCGGCCGACGCGGCGTCGGTGTCCGCGGTCTCGCCGCGCTCGGGCAGCAGCTCGGTGGAGCGGCTCGCGCTGGGGGAGGCGCTCTCGGTCACCGGGGCGAACTCGGTCGTGGTGTAGTCGGGCACGTTGCCGGCGCGGTCGGACGGGGTGGGCTCGAAGCGCACCCAGCCCGAGCCGGGGAAGTAGAGCTCGGGCCACGCGTGCAGGTCGTGGGCGGAGAACTCCCACGCGCCGTTGGTCGCCTTCGTCGGCTCCAGGAACCCGACGGCCACCCGGCTGGGGATGCCGAGCACGCGCGCCATGATCGCCATCGACGCGGCGAACTGCTCGCAGTAGCCGACGCGGTCCTCCATGAAGGCCAGCAGGTCGGCGCCGCCGTTGCCGGCCGACTCGACCTGCGCGCGGTCGTAGCGGAATCCGCCGTCCTCACGGAACCACTGCTGCAGCACCTGGGCCTTTTGGAACCGGGTGGGCGCGTCCGCGGTGACGCTCGCCGCCAGGCGCCGGATCTCGTTGTTGAGCGAGGGCGGCACGTCGGTGAAGATGCCGGCGACGCTGCCTGCGCCGGAGACGGCGCCGTTCATGGCAGCGGCGTCGTAGGTGAGCTGGGCGCCGGTGAAGTCGTAGCTGCGCTCGGCCGTGGTCACGTCGTCGCGCGCGGCGATGAAGTCGCGGGTGCTGGTGTCGTAGCGCCAGTCGGTGCCGGCCGCGATCCGGGTGACCTGCGCGGTCGTCGGCAGCCAGGTCGAGGCGAAGTCGGACCCGACGCGCACGTCGTAGGTGAACTCCCTGCGCGCCACCGCGGTGCTCACGCCGTCGAGGGGAGGCATGGGACCGGTGGCGGTCTGCTCCTCCGGGATCTCCCGGTCGCCCGGTGTCCACTGGGAGCCGTTGAAGTTCGCGAGCACGGAGAGCCGGAGGTAGCTGGGCCGGGGACCGGACGTCGTGACCCACAGCAGCGGGATGTCCTCGCCGCGGCGCAGGTCGCGGCGCAGGTCGACCATCGGGTCCTTGACCTCCACCTCGCGCGTGCCGGGGCCGTTGCCGTCGAACACCGTCATCTGCATCGTCGGCACCGCCGCGGGCACGACGACCGCGAGCGCGATCGCCGCGGAGCCGAGGGCGAGCGCGGTGTTGCCGATCGCGCCGGTGCGCACGGAGAAGGAGCCCTTCTCACCGTCGGGGGCGCGACCCCAGCTGGTGACGTGGTCGCTGTGCTGGATGAAGACCAGGGTGAGGAAGAGCCCCGCGATCGCGACGAAGAGCCACCACGAGACGGCGTCACCGGTCACTGCCACCGGGAGGGTGTACGCCGCCAGCAGCACGAGGCCGGCCACGGGGGCGCGGCGCAGGCTGCAGGCCACGAAGTCGACGAGGACGACCACGAGGGTGCCGCCGACCAGCAGCAGCGGGTGCACGGGCGGCACCCCGGCCTGGACGGGCGCGGCGTACTGGCGCGAGGTCTCCAGAGCGTCGCGGAGCGCGGCGAGCAGCTCGTCGACGTTGTCGGGCGTGGGGAGCGGTGAGCCCGTGATGGTGCCGAGCACGAGCAGGCCGCCCACCACGAGCTGGCCGGCGAGGATCGCCAGGACCGGCAGTCGGCTCCAGCGCGCCACCGCGCCTCCACCGGCGAGCACGAGGCCGATGAACAGGAGCGGGAAGCCGACCTCGGCGAAGCCCTCGGTGAGCACCCGCCACGACAGCACGGTCGCCCAGGCGGCGAGCAACGCCAGCCCGGCCACCCGGAGCTGGTGGGGCAGGCTGCTCCAGCTCGCCCTCATCGCGCGGCTCCTGCCGAGGAGGTGGCGCGGCTCTGCATGAGCCCGAGCTCCTGCCACGCCGTGTCGAGGCGGTCGCGGGGGCCGAGCGTGATCGAGCGCCACCCGGTCGAGGTGAGGTGGGCTGCGGATCCCGGCCCGGGCTGGACCGGCAGGTGGGGTGCCCACGCGTCGACGTCGAGCGCGATCGCCAGGCTGGAGGACGCGTGGTGCTGCAGGCGGCGGAGGAACGGCAGGTCGGTCTCGCCGAGCCCGCCGAAGACGCCGACGATCAACCCGCCGTGGCCGGGCTCGGCCAGCCACTGCGTGTCGGGGGTGGGGGCGTGGTCGAGCTGCACCACGGCCAGCGCCTCGAGCAGCGGGATCGTGCTCGCCTCGGCGGTCTGCGAGTGCCACGTCGTCTCGCGGCTGTCGCCGGACGCGGTGACCAGGCGGACGGTGTATCCGTGGTGGGTCAGGTGGACCGCGATGGACGCGGCCGCCGAGACCGCGCCCTCCAGCGAGCTGGCGGCGCCCTGGCCCCGGTGGGAGGTGCCGCGGTTGTCGAGGAAGACGGTGGCGCGCGACTGCCACGGCTGCTCCTCGCGGCGCACCATGAGCTCGCCGACGCGTGCCGAGCTGCGCCAGTGCACCCGTCGCAGGTCGTCGCCCCGGCGGTACTCGCGCACGGTGACGTCCTCGGCGCTGCCGGTGGCGAACGCGCGGGGGCGGTTGTCGCCGGACCCGGTCCACGCGCCGCCGAGGGGGATGTTGGGGAGCGCCGTCGTGCGCGGGGTGACGGTCAGCCGCGTGGTGGCGTGGAAGGTGCGGCTGAGCTCCACGAGGCCGAACGGGTCGGTCACCCGGACCGACATCGGCCCGATCTCGAACTGACCCCGCAGCTCCGAGCGCACCTGGTAGGTGGCGTGCCGTCGCCAGCCGTGTCCGAGCCCCTCGAGCACGAAGCGGGGTCGGGTGCCGAGGACGTAGGGGAGCCGCTCCTCCAGCAGCAGTACGCCGGTCGGCGTCCGCGACTCGTTGGAGACCGTCAGCTCCACCGTGGCGGGCTGCCCGGCCACGACGAGCTGCGGGGAGAGGGTGCGCACCAGCGCGAGGCGGTAGCGGGAGCGGCCGACCCACCACGCGGTGAGGAGCGGGAGCGCCGCGACGAGCACGCCGATGCGCACCACCGAGGAGTGACCCACCACGATCGCCGCCACCACCGTCGTGATGCCGGCAGCCAGGAACGCCCGTCCCCGGACGGTCAGCGCAGCGAGGGCCTCACGCACGGCCGCCCCTTCAGATGGACGCGGAGGGGACCGGCACCGACTCCACGATCCCGTTGAGGATCGCCGAGGTGGTGCGCCCGCTCATGGTCGCCTCGACATTCGGCAGCAGGCGGTGCGCGAGCACCGGCTGGGTGATGCCGTGGATGTCGTCGGGGAGGACGAAGTCGCGACCCTGGGTCGCGGCGACGGCCTTCGCGGCCCGCACCAGGTGGAGCGTCGCGCGGGGCGACGCGCCGAGGTGCAGGTCGTTGCTGGTGCGGGTCGCGGTCGTCAGCGCGACGGCGTACCGGTGGACCGCCGAGGAGACGTGCACCCGGCCCACGATCTCGATCACCTTGCGGATCTCACCGGCGTCGGTCACCGGCTCGAGGTCGTCGAGCGGGTTGTGGGCGGTGTGCCCCTCGAGCATGGCGATCTCCGCCGACTCGACGGGGTAGCCGACCGACACGCGTGCCATGAAGCGGTCGCGCTGGGCCTCGGGCAGTGCGTAGGTGCCCTCCATCTCGATGGGGTTCTGGGTGGCGATCACCATGAACGGCTTCTCGAGCTGGTAGGTCGCGTTGTCGACGGTGACCTGGCGCTCCTCCATGCACTCCAGGAGGGCCGACTGGGTCTTGGGGGAGGCCCGGTTGATCTCGTCGCCGACCACGATGTTGGCGAAGATGCCCCCGGGGCGGAACTCGAACTGCCGGGTGTCCTGGTTGAAGACCGAGACGCCGGTGACGTCGGAGGGCAGCAGGTCAGGCGTGAACTGGATGCGCCGGACCGAGGAGTCGATGCTGCGGGCCAGTGCCTTGCTGAGCTGGGTCTTGCCGACGCCGGGGACGTCCTCGATGAGCAGGTGGCCCTCGGCGAGCAGCACCACGAGCGCGGCGTTGACGACGTCGGGCTTGCCGGCGATCACCCGCTCGATGTTCTGGCGGACCGCACCGGTCACCCGCCTCACGGTGTCCAGGTCAGGTGCCTGCCCCGATGCCCCAGTCGTCACGTCTCGCCCATCCCCTCGTTCGTGCTGCCCACCACCGTATGTGGTGCGCGCAACATACCCGTCCACAGCGCCCTGACAGCCAGCACGACGTCGATCGTCGCCGGACTGCGCCGATCCTCCCCACTTCTCCCCACCACTGGGGCGCGACGTCCCCCACCCACGCTCCACCCGGGGCCTGTCGAGCGTGGAACCGGGTGGATCCACGCTCGGGCGAGCGTGCGGCCCCGGGGGAGCGGCACCCGGCGTCCCGCCGCGAGATCGCCGAAATTCGCGCCTGCAACACGCTCGATCTGGTTGACGGTGGAGGGAAGTGGGGTAATGTGGGGCGAAGTGGGGGGCAGGGTCGATCTACCCGCCGAGCCAGTGGGAGGTGCCGGATGTTCTTCGGCACCTACACGCCCAAGCTCGACGAGAAGGGGCGCCTCTTCCTCCCGGCGAAGTTCAGGGACGAGCTGACGGAGGGACTCGTGGTGACCAGGGGACAGGAGCGCTGCCTCACTGTCTGGTCGCTGGAGGACTTCGGCCGGCTCACCGACCGGCTCCGCGAGGCGCCGGTCACGCAGAAGAGCACCCGCGACTACGTCCGCATGCTGTTCGCGGCCGCCAGCCAGGAGGTGCCGGACAAGCAGGGACGCATCAACATCCCTGCCCCGCTGCGGGAGTACGCGTCACTCCGCAAGGAGTGCGTGGTCATCGGGTCGATGAACCGGATCGAGATCTGGGACCCGACGGCCTGGGCGACCTACTCGGAGGAGCAGGAGCAGAAGTTCTCCGAGCTCAGCGACGAGGTCTTCCCCGGCATCTGAACGCCGCACGGCAGCCGAGACGAGCACCACCCACAACTCCACAGCTGACACCCGGACCCGCATCACCAGGTCTCGAGCCCGCTCCCTCGCGTGCCATCTGGGGCACTTCCCCGGCACCAGAGGGCATCCCATTCGCAATCCCATGCAGGGAGCGGGCAGGGACCTGGTGCGGCGGCTCACCCCGTGCCACTCGGCGGGGCGTGTCAGCCGCACCGCCAACCAGCAGCACCAGCCAGCACCAGCCAGCAGCACTCAGCAGTCAGTGGGGTCGAGACATGAGCACCACCCAGCCCTGGGCACGCACCACGGCGGCACCGCCGCTGCGGGTGCGCGACCAGGCGCGCGAGGCGGCCGCGCTCATCGCGTTCTCCGCCGCCACGGCGTCGTGCCTGGCCTTCGCGCTGCTGCTGCTCGCGCACCTGGGACACCAGGGCTGAGCATGACGACTCCCAGCCACGCCCCGGTGCTCCTCGACCGGGTCGTCGCCCTGCTGAGCCCTGCACTCGAGGCCGAAGGATCGGTCTACGTCGACTGCACGCTCGGTCTCGGCGGCCACAGCGAGGCGGTCCTCGAGCGCCTCCCGCACGCGCGGGTGATCGGGATCGACCGCGACCCGACGGCACTGGCGATGTCCACCGAGCGGCTCGCGTCGTACGGCGACCGGTTCACCGCCGTGCACGCGGTCTACGACGAGCTGCCGGAGGTCGTCGGGAGCCTCGGTCTCGCGCACGTCGACGCCGTCTTCTTCGACCTCGGCGTCTCCTCCATGCAGCTCGACGTCCGCGACCGCGGCTTCGCCTACGCCGAGGACGCACCCCTCGACATGCGGATGGACCCGACCACCGGGCACACCGCGGCCGACCTGCTCAACACCGCCACCGCCCAGGAGCTCACCCGCATCCTGCGGGAGTACGGCGAGGAGAAGTTCGCCAGCAAGATCGCCCGCGAGGTCGTCCGCCGTCGGGAGAGCCGGCCGTTCACGACCAGCGCCGACCTCGTCGAGCTGCTCTACGCGACGATCCCGGCGCCGGCCCGGCGTACCGGTGGGCACCCGGCGAAGCGCACCTTCCAGGCGCTCCGGATGGCGGTCAACGACGAGCTGGCGGTGCTGCGCCGGGCCATCCCCGAGGCCATCGCCGTCATCGGCGTCGGCGGGCGCGTGGTCGTGGAGTCCTACCACTCGCTGGAGGACCGCCTCGTCAAGCGGGCCTTCGCCGACGCCACCCGGCTCGACGTCCCGCCCGACCTGCCGTTCGTCCCCGAGGGCGCGGAGCCGGCCCTGCGCCTGGTCACCCGCGGTGCGGAGCAGGCCGACGAGCACGAGATCGCCGAGAACCCCCGCGCCGCCTCCGTGCGGCTCCGCGCCGTCGAGCGCATCCGACCCTCAGCACCCACCACGTCCCCTCTTCCCCCGGGAGTCGTCAGATGAGCAGCCCCGCCCTGCAGGCCCGCACCCGTGTCACCCGCATCGCCCAGGAAGCCGTGGACAAGGCGCGGCTCACGGTCGTCCCGCGGATGCGCACGCGTGCCCCGCGGGTGCCGTTCGTGACGCTCGTCAGCCTGGTGCTGGTCGGCGGGATCGTCGGGCTGCTGCTCTTCAACACCTCGATGCAGCAGGCGTCGTTCGCGGCCTCCAGCCTCGAGCAGCAGGCCGACACCCTCGCGGCGCGCGAGCAGACGCTGCGCATGGAGCTCGACGAGCTCCGCAACCCCCAGCGGGTGGCCCTCGAGGCGCAGCAGATGGGCATGGTCATCCCGAGCGCGCCGGTCTTCCTCGACCTCGAGACCGGCAAGACGAGCGGGGTGCGCACGCCGGCCACCAGGGAGAACGCGATCCAGCTGCTGCCGCCCCCGCCGGTCAAGCCCAAGGTGCTCGCGCCGGACCCGACGGTCGTCGAGGTCCCTGCCACGACCACCGAGGTGCCGCCCGCCACGACCGACGCGCGCCGCGAGGGCCGCACGGACAAGCAGAAGAAGAACCGCAACCGCTGACGGCGCGGAGGCGCGGATCCGCCGCGCTCCCGCTGTAGAAGTGTCGTGAGGCCACCGGACGGTGGCCCCGGGGAAGGAGGAGAGCAGTGCCCAGCACCCGCACCAGGCGTGGCGCCTCGCGCGGCGCCCCCATGCTGCGACTGCGCATCGGCTTCGTGCTCATCGCCATGGTGCTGTCCTTCTTCGGCGCCCGGCTGGTCCAGCTCCAGGGCGTCGACCCGCGCTCGTACGCCGCCATGGCCGCGTCGGAGGGTGCGGTGAAGGTGCCGCTGCTGGCCGAGCGCGGCGACATCCTCGACCGCAACGGCGTACCCCTCGCCGATTCGATCAAGGGCAAGGTCGTCTTCGCGGACCCCTCGCTGACGGCCGACGACGCCCCCGAGATCGCCCGGCTGCTGTCCGACCGGCTCTCGGTCGACTACTTCAGGACGCTGACCGCGCTGCGCGGCCGCCAGGAGGGCAGCCGCTATGAATACATCGCGCGCCGGGTGCCCAGCACGCTGGCCACCGACACCGTCGCCGAGCTCGAGGAGCTCGGCTACACCGGCATCGGCACCGACGACGACCCCATCCGTGACTACCCGGCCGGCGACGTCGCCGCCAACCTCATCGGCTACATGGGCACCGACGAGCCCCTCGGTGGCTTCGAGCGGACCTTCGACAAGCAGCTCGCCGGCACCGACGGGGAGGCCACGTGGCAGTCCTCCTCGAGCAAGAGCGTGCGGATCCCGCTGCGGGAGAGCACGCTGAAGGAGCCGCAGGACGGCACCCCGCTGCGCACCACCATCGACCGCGACCTGCAGTGGTTCACCCAGAAGGTCCTGGCCCAGACGGTCCAGCAGTACCAGGCCGCGAGCGGCTCCGCGATCGTCATGGACACCCGCACGGGCGAGATCCTGGCGCTCGCCGACGTGCCGACCTTCGACGCCAACGAGCCCAGCGAGGCCGACGAGGCCGACCTCGGCGCCCGGTCGATGAACGACACCTACGAGCCGGGCTCGGTCGAGAAGGTGCTCACCGCCGCGGCGCTCATCGACGCGGGCAAGGCCTTCCCGCGCCAGAAGTTCAAGGTGCCCGGCAGCCTCGCCCGCCAGGACCGCGTCATCGGCGACTGGTTCGACCACGGCATGATCCGGCTCACGCTCGCCGGGATCATCGCCAAATCGTCCAACATCGGCACCGTCCTGGCCGCCGACGCCTTCACGCCGATACAGCTGGTCGACTACCTCCGGCGCTTCGGCCTGGGCCAGAAGACCGACATCGGCGTCCGCGGCGAGACGCCCGGCATCCTCAAGTCGGGCGACGTGATGACCTCGCAGGAGAAGGACCGCGTCGCCTTCGGCCAGTCCCTGTCGGTCAACGTGGCGCAGATGGCCGCAGCCGTGAACACCGTCGCCAACGGCGGGGTCCGCGTCTCGCCCAGCCTGGTCTCGGGCCGTGCGGTGACCGACGACGGCGTCGTCGTCGGCACCGACGTCGCGACCCGCACCCGGGTGATCAGCAAGGAGGCGGCCCGCGCCACCGCCAGGATGATGGAGAAGGTCGTCGACCCCGAGGACGGCGTCGCGCCAAAGGCGCAGGTCCCCGGCTACCTCGTCGCCGGCAAGACCGGCACCGCGCAACGCGTCAACCCCGTCACCGGGCTGTACGACGGCAGCACCTCGCTGTCGTTCGGCGGCTTCGCGCCGGCCGACGACGCCCGCTTCACCGTCTACGTCGTGGTCCACGCCCCGAAGGTCGACGGCGGCGGCGGCTCGGTCGCCGGCCCCGTCTTCTCGCGGATCATGGGCTACGTCCTCGGGCGCTACGGCGTCGAGCCGACCGGCGGCAGGCCGTCGCGCCTCCCCGTCGAGTGGTGAGTCGATACCCTCGGTCGGTGGATGCGCCAGCCAGCCCGACCCGGCCCCGGTCCGCGCCCTCGACCCCGGCGACCGGGCTCGCCGAGTGGCTGCGGGGCAGCACCGACGTCGCGGTCCACGGCGACCTCGCGGTCGCCGTGTCCGGCATCTCGCTGAGCACCGCGCGCATCCAGCCCGGCGACCTCTACGCCGCCCTCCCGGGAGCGCGCGCCCACGGCGCGGACTTCGCGGCCCAGGCCCTCGCGGCGGGGGCGGTCGGCGTGCTGACCGACCCGGCCGGGCTGGACCGGCTGCCGCCTGACACCCCCGCGATCGTGGTGCCCGAGCCGCGCCGGGTGCTCGGACACCTCGCGGCCCACCTGTACGGCGAGCCGGCGACCGCGCTGCGCGTCATCGGCGTCACGGGCACCCAGGGCAAGACGACCACCACGCGGGTGCTCGAGCAGGGCCTGACGGCCTCGGGCGTCACGTCCGCCGTGATCGGCACCGTCGGCACCCGCATCGCCGGCGAGGCGGTCCGGACGCAGCTCACCACGCCGGAGGCGCCCGACCTGCACGGCCTGTTCGCGGTGATGCGCGAGCGCGGCGTGGACACCTGCGCGATGGAGGTCTCCAGCCACGCGCTCGTGCTCGGCCGGGTCGACGGCGTCGTGTTCGACGTCGCGACCTTCCTCAACCTCGGGCGCGACCACCTCGACTTCCACGCCGACCTCGACGAGTACTTCGCCGCCAAGGCCAGCCTGTTCACCCCCGAGCGGGCCAGGGTGGGCCTGACCAACGTCGACGACGAGTTCGGCCGGCGCCTTCTCGACGTCTCGAGCGTGCCGATGTCGACGTACTCCTCCCGGGGGCAGGACGCCGACTGGCGGGCGGTCGACGTCGAGCTGTCGCCGACCGGGGCGACCTTCACCGTCCTCGGGCCCGGTGTCGAGGTGCCTGCCGCGGTCAACATCCCCGGCGAGTTCAACGTCTCCAACGCGCTGGCCGCCATCGCCTCCGCGGCGCTCGCCGGCCTCGACCCGGCCCAGGTGGCCGACGGCATCGCGCAGGTCGGCGGCGTGCCCGGCCGCCTGGAGCAGGTGTCGGAGGGACAGGACTACTCGGTCGTCGTCGACTACGCCCACAAGCCCGACGCCCTCGAGGCCGTCCTGGCGACGCTCCGGCCGCTGACCCGGGGCCGGGTCGTGGTCGTGGTGGGAGCGGGCGGTGACCGCGACACGCTCAAGCGGCCGGTGATGGGCGAGATCGCCGCCCGGCTGGCCGACCTGGTCATCGTCACCGACGACAACCCGCGCACCGAGAACCCGGCCGCGATCCGCGCCGCGGTGCTCGAGGGCGCGCGCGGGGGCTCCGCCGAGGTGCTCGAGGTCGGCGACCGACGGCTCGCGATTCGCGAGGCCGTGCTTCGCGCGGAGCCCGGCGACGTCGTGCTCATCGCGGGCAAGGGGCACGAGACCGGCCAGGAGGTCCACGGCGAGGTCCACCCCTTCGACGACCGCGTGGTCGCCGGCGAGGAGATCCTGGGCAGGGGGGATGTGCGCCGGTGATCGAGATGACGCTGGCCGAGGTGGCCGACGTGGTCGGGGGACGGGCCCACGGTGACGCGACCGTCACGGGCGGCGCGTTCCTCGACACCCGTACGCCGGAGCCCGGTGGCCTCTTCGTCGCGGTCGCGGGCGAGCGGGTCGACGGCCACGACTTCGCCACCGCTGCGGGCGAGGCAGGTGCGGCGGCCGTGCTCGGCAGCCGGCCCACCGACCTGCCGACGGTGGTCGTCGACGACGTCACCGCCGCGCTCGGCCGGCTCGCGCGCCACGTCGTCGACCGGCTCCCGGACCTCGTCGTCCTGGCGATGACCGGCTCGCAGGGCAAGACCGGCACCAAGGACTACCTCGCCCACGTGCTCGCCGAGTCCGGGGCGACCGTGGCCACGCGCGGCAACTTCAACAACGAGCTCGGGGTGCCGCTGACCGTGCTCCGCGCGACGGAGGAGACGCGCTACCTCGTCGTCGAGATGGGCGCGCGGGGTGTCGGCCACATTGCCGAGCTCTGCGCGATCGCACCTCCCCGCGTCGCGGCCGTGCTCAACGTCGGCACGGCGCACATCGGCGAGTTCGGCAGCCGCGAGGCCATCGCACGGGCCAAGGGCGAGATCGTCGAGGCCCTCGGCCCCGACGGCACCGCGGTGCTGAACGCCGACGATGACCTCGTCGCGGCGATGGCGACGCGGACCAGCGCCCAGGTGACGACCTTCGGCGGCGCGGGTGCCGACGTCGCCGTCGCCGAGGTGACCAGCGACGAGCTCGGCCGGCTCTCCTTCGAGCTGCGGCACCGCGGGTCCGGCGCCACGGTGCACCTCGCCCAGGTCGGCGCCTACCAGTGGCGCAACGCCGCGGCCGCCGCCGCGATGGCCCTCGCGGCCGGCGTCGACCTCGACACCGTCGCCGACGCCCTCAGCGACGCGGTCCCCGCGAGCCGCTGGCGCATGGAGCTGCACGAGCGCCCCGACGGCCTGGTCGTCGTCAACGACGCCTACAACGCCAACCCGGAGTCGATGAAGGCCGCGCTGGAGACGCTCGGGGGCATCGGCGCGCGCAGCGGTCGGCGTACGGTCGCGGTGCTGGGGGAGATGCTCGAGCTCGGCGCCGGCTCCCGCGACGCGCACACCGGCGTGGGGGAGTACGCCGCCCGCGCCGGGGTCGACGTGCTGGTCGCCGTCGGGCCCGCCGCCGGCGACATCGCGACGGGCTTCGACACCGTCGGGACCGGCGGTGTGGCGGTCCCCACGGCGGGGCGTGACGCCGCGTCGGACTGGCTGCGGCACAATGTCTCGGCTGCCGATGTCGTCCTGGTGAAGGCGTCGCGGGGGGCCGCGCTGGAAGTGATCGCCGACGAGCTCCTCGTCATGGGTGAGGAAGGAAGTAGCACGAGATGAGAGCCATCCTGTTCGGAGGAGGACTCTCCCTGCTGATCTCGCTCCTCGGCACGCGCTACGCGATCCGGTTCTTCACGCGGCAGGGATTCGGCCAGCCGATCCGTGACGACGGCCCCACCACCCACCACACCAAGCGCGGCACCCCGACCATGGGCGGCGCGGTCATCGTGCTCGCCACCGTGGTCGGCTACTTCGCCGCCAAGCTCATCACCGGCACCGCGCCGAGCGCGTCCGCCCTCCTGCTCATGTTCCTGTTCGTCGGGCTCGGCACGGTCGGCTTCCTCGACGACTTCCTCAAGGTCAGCCGCCAGCACAACCTCGGCCTGCGCAGCCGCGCCAAGATGATCGGCCAGACGCTCGTCGCGGTCGTCTTCGGCTTCCTCGCGCTGTCGCCGATGCTCGAGGACGAGCGCGGCTGGCGCCCGGCGTCCGACCACATCTCCTTCATCCGCGACTACGAGGGCTTCGCGCTGCCGACGGTGCTCGCGATGCTCCTCGTCTGGTTCTTCGTCACCGGGTTCAGCAACGCGGTCAACCTCACCGACGGCCTCGACGGCCTGGCGGCCGGCTCGTCGATCCTGGTCTTCGCCGCCTACACGCTGGTCAACATCTGGCAGAACAGCCAGTCCTGCGCGCTCGAGGCGGGCCCGAAGTGCTACGAGGTGCGCGACCCCCTCGACCTCGCCGTGGTGGCCGCCGCCATCACCGGCGCCTGCTTCGGCTTCCTCTGGTGGAACGCCTCGCCGGCCCAGATCATCATGGGCGACACCGGCTCCCTGGCGCTGGGCGGCGCGATGGCCGGCTTCGCGATCATGACGCGCACCGAGCTGCTGCTCGCGATCATCGGCGGCCTGTTCGTCGCGGTGACCCTGTCGGTGATGATCCAGGTGTCGGTCTTCAAGGCGAGCCGGGCCAGCGGGCTCGTGCGGTTGATATTCAAGATCGGCCCCGGCCACCGGGTGTTCCGCATGACGCCGCTGCACCACCACTTCGAGATGCTCGGCTGGGAGCAGGTCACCATCGTGATCCGCTTCTGGATCATCACCGGGCTCGCCGTCGCGATCGGCCTGGGCATCTTCTACGCCGAGTGGGTCGCCGGCATTGGCTGAGTCGCTCGACATCGACGCGCTCGGCCGCACGAGCGACTGGTCCGGAGTCCGGGTCGTCGTCGCCGGCTTCGGCGTCTCCGGCTTCGCGGCCGCGGACAACCTGCTGTTCCTCGGCGCCCAGGTGGTGGCCCTCGACGACGTGAGCACACCGGAGAAGGCCGAGAAGGCCCAGCTGCTGGAGACCCTCGGCGCGACCGTCCGGCTCGAGCCCGGCGCCACCGCCGTGCTCCCCGACGACGTGGACCTGGTCGTCACCTCGCCCGGCTGGCGGCCCACTGCGCCGCTGCTGGTGCAGGCCGCCGGGCGCGGAGTCCCGGTGTGGGGCGAGGTCGAGCTGGCCTGGCGGCTGCGCGACCCCGCGCAACCCGCGCCGTGGCTGGCCGTCACCGGCACCAACGGCAAGACGACCACCGTGCAGATGCTGCAGTCGATCCTGACCGCGGCAGGCCTCCGCGCAGCCGCCGTCGGCAACGTCGGCCTGCCGATCGTCGAGGCGGTCATGGACCCCGAGCCCTACGACGTCCTCGCCGTCGAGCTCTCCAGCTTCCAGCTCCACTACACCTGGTCGATGTCGGCGGAGTCCGCGGCCGTGCTCAACCTCGCCGAGGACCACCTCGACTGGTACGACGGCCCCGACGGCATGCGCGACTACGCCGCCGACAAGGCGCGCATCTTCGAGCGGGTCCAGCGCGCCTGCGTCTACAACTTGGCCGACCCCGCCACGGAGGAGATGGTCCGCGAGGCCGACGTGGTGGAGGGGGCGCGCGCGGTGGGCTTCACCCTCGGCACGCCGTCGCCCGGGAACCTCGGGGTCGTGGAGGACCTCCTCGTCGACCGCGCGTTCATCGAGGAGCGCGCGACCAGCGCCGCCGAGCTCTGCACCCTCGACGACCTCGCCTCGCCGGCCCCGCACTTCGTCGCCAACGCCTTGGCCGCCGCCGCGCTCGCGCGGGCCCACGGCGTCAGCCAGCAGGCGGTCCGCGACGGCCTGCGCGCCTTCACCCCAGACGGCCACCGCATCGCCCGGGTGGGGGAGGCCCACGGCGTGACGTGGGTCGACGACTCGAAGGCCACCAACCCGCACGCCGCGCAGTCCTCCCTGGCTGCCTACGACCCGGTCGTGTGGGTTGCCGGCGGGCTGGCGAAGGGCGCCCGCTTCGACGACCTGGTGGTCGCGGTCCGCGAGCGGCTGCGGGGCGTCGTACTGCTCGGCAAGGACCGCCAGGTCATCGCCGACGCTCTTTCGCGACACGCGCCCGATGTGCCCGTCATCGATGTCGGTGCCGACGAGACTGGTGCCCCGATGGAGCGCGTGGTCGACGCGGCCGCCCGGCTCGCCAGGACTGGCGACACCGTGCTGCTGGCGCCGGGATGCGCGTCCATGGACATGTTCACCAACTACGGCGCCCGTGGCGACGCGTTCGCGGCCGCCGTGCGGGCCCACCTGGACCGCGCCACCTGAGACCCAGACCGACACCGAGGGGGACCGCGAGCGATGACCACCGCGAACCCCGAGGACGTCGCCACGGCGCCCGTCAAGGGCCGTGCGCCGCTCGGGTCGGGGGTGGTCGCCGGCTGGCGGTCGGTGCGCGAGGCGCTCGACAAGCCGCTGGCGTCCTACTACCTCCTGCTCGGCGCATCCCTGCTGCTGCTGACCATCGGGCTGATCATGGTCCTCAGCGCGTCGAGCGTGCGCTCGTTCCTCACCTACGACGACTCCTACGCCGTGGTGAAGCGCCAGCTCATGTGGGTCGCGATCGGCCTGCCGTGCGCGTGGGTCGCCTCCCGGATGCCGGTCAAGCACGTCCGCCGCCTGGCCTACCCCGGGTTCATGTTCGCGCTCGTGCTCCTCGCCCTGGTGGCCCGCTTCGGCGTGCTCATCAACGGCAACAAGAACTGGCTCGCCATCGGCCCCTTCACGATGCAGCCGGCCGAGGTCGCCAAGCTCGCGATCGTGCTGTGGGCGGCGAACATCTACGCCCACAAGGAGCGCCGCCTCCGCGAACTCCACCACCTCCTGGTGCCGGTCGTGCCCGGGCTGCTGGCCGTGATCGGGCTGGTCCTGGTCGGTCGCGACCTCGGCACGGCGATGGTGCTCGGCATCATCATGCTGGGGATGCTCTGGGTCGTCGGGGCGCCGATGCGGCTGTTCGTCCTCAGCATCTCGATCCTCGGGTGTGCGGCGGCCGCGCTGGCCGCGATGGACCCCGAGCGGCTCCAGCGCATCACCCACTTCACCGACCCGTTCAAGGACTACACCGACACCGGGTGGCAGCCCGCCCACGGCCTCTACGCACTGTCCAGCGGCGGCTGGTTCGGGCAGGGCATCGGCGCCTCCACGCAGAAGTGGGGCGACCTGCCGGAGGCCCACACCGACTACATCTTCGCGGTCCTGGGCGAGGAGCTCGGCCTGGTCGGCACGCTGCTGGTGGTCTGCCTGTTCTTCACCATCGCCTACGCCGCGATCCGGGTCGCGCTCAGCACCGAGGACCCGTTTGTCCGCTACGCGACCTTCGGCATCGTGGTCTGGCTGCTCGGCCAGATGATGATCAACGTCGGCATGGTGCTCGCGGTCCTGCCCGTGATCGGCATCCCGCTGCCCATCGTGTCCTACGGCGGTTCGGCGCTGCTGCCCTCCCTGGTCGCGCTCGGCCTGGTCATCGGGTTCGCCCGCCGCGAGCCCGAGGCGGCGGCCGCCCTGGCTGCCCGCAGGCGCAACCGCTCGGCCGGCCTCTCCGCCGCGTCGCCGTCCGACGCCCGCCGCTAGATTTGGCCTGATGCGCGTTCTCCTCGCCGGCGGCGGCTCCGCCGGCCACACCTCGCCCCTGCTCGCCACCGCCGACGCCCTGCGCCGCCTCGACCCCGCGACCGACATCGTGTGCCTCGGCACTCGCGAGGGGCTCGAGGCTCGGTTGGTCCCCGCGGCCGGGTTCCCGCTGGAGGTCGTGCCGCGCGTGCCGCTCCCGCGCCGACCCGGCGCCGACCTGCTCCGTGTGCCGACCCGGCTGCGCGCGGCCCGCGCCGCAGCGATGGAGGTGGTCGACCGGGTGCGCCCCGACGTGGTCGTCGGCTTCGGCGGCTACGTCTCGGTCCCGGCCTACCTCGCCGCGCGCAAGCGCGGCCTGCCGATCGTCGTCCACGAGGGCAACACCGTCCCCGGCGTCGCCAACCGGCTCGGTGCCCGCATGACGACCCACGTCGCGACCAGCTTCCCCGACACGGCGCTGCCGCACGCCGTCTTCACCGGCCTGCCGATCCGCCGGATGATCTCCGCGATGGACCGGGCCGCGCTGCGCGACGAGGCGCTCACCACCTTCGGCCTGCGATCCGACCTGCCGACGCTCCTCGTCACCGGAGGCTCCCAGGGCGCGGCCCGGATCAACGGCGCCGTCTCCGGCGCCGCCGCTGCCCTCGCCGCGGCGGGCGTCCAGGTGCTGCACGTCGTCGGTCCGAAGCACGACCTCGAGGCGCCGTCCGGCGACGTCCCCTACGTCGTGCTCAACTACGTCGACCGCATGGACCTCGCCTACGCAGCGGCGGACGCCGTGCTGTGCCGGGCGGGGAGCAACACCGTCACCGAGGTGTCCGGGGTCGGGCTGCCCGCGGTCTACGTCCCCCTGCCGATCGGCAACGGCGAGCAGGCGCTCAACGCCCGCCCCGTCGTGGACGCGGGCGGTGGCCTCCTCGTGGGCGACGCGGCCCTCACCCCCGAGTGGGTCGGGGCGAGCGTGCCCGGGCTGCTCACCGACCGCGAGCGGCTCGCGGCGATGGGTGCGGCAGCGCGCGGGGTGATCCCGCTCGACGCCGACGAGAAGCTCGCCCGGATGGTCCTCGACGCAGCGCGGGGGAGGGCGTCGTGAGGATCCCGGTCCCCGACGTGATCCTCCCCGCCGCCGAGCTCGGCCGGGTCCACTGCGTCGGCATCGGCGGTGCGGGGATCTCCGCGATCGCCCGCATCATGGCCGCCCGCGGCGTCGCCGTCTCGGGCAGCGACGACCACGACACCCCGTTCCTCCCGGCGCTGCGCGAGCTCGGCGTCACCTGCCACCTCGGCTACGACGCGGCCCACGTGGGTGACGCCGACACCCTCGTCGTCACGACCGCGGCGCGCGAGGACAACCCCGAGGTCGTCGAGGCGCGCCGCAGGGGTCTGCGGATCCTGCCGCGCTCGGCGGGCCTCGCCGCGGTCATGGCGGGCTCGCGGGTCCTGGCCGTGGCCGGCACCCACGGGAAGACGACGACCACGGGCCTGCTGACCTCGGCCCTGCTCGCGGCCGGCGCCGACCCGTCGTACGCCGTGGGCGGGGTGCTCACCGCGACCGGCCGCAACGCCGACGCCGGACGCGACGACCTCTTCGTCGCCGAGGCCGACGAGAGCGACGGCGCCTTCCTGGTCTACCGCCCCCACGCCGCGATCGTCACCAACGTCGAGGCCGACCACCTCGACAACTGGGGAACGGAGGAGGCCTACCACCGGGCCTTCGACGACTTCGCCGGCACCGTCGACCGCGACGGCTTCCTCGTGTGCGTCGTCGACGACCCCGGCGCGGCCCGGCTCGCGGCCGGTGCCCGTGCGGACGGGCTCGAGGTGGTCACGGTGGGGGAGTCGGCCGACGCCGACCTGCGCATCCACGACCTCGTGCTCGAGGGGTCGACCTCGTCCTGCCGGGTCTCCCGCGACGGCGCGGACCTCGGCGTGCTGCGGCTGCGGATCCCCGGCCGCCACTACGTCCTCGACGCCGTCGCCGCGCTGGCGATGGGCCTGCGGCTCGGGTTCGACTTCGACGCGCTGGCCGACGGGCTGGGCAGCTTCACCGGCACCGGACGGCGCATGGAGCTCAAGGGAGAGGCCGGCGGCGTCCGCGTCTACGACTCCTACGCCCACCACCCCGTCGAGATCCGCGGCGACCTCGAGGCCGCACGCGCCCTGGCAGGGGAGGGCCGCGTCGTGGCGGCCTTCCAGCCCCACCTCGTCTCCCGCACCCGGATCTTCGGCCCCGCGATGGGCCAGGCCCTCGGCGCCGCCGACGAGGTGTTCGTGCTCGACGTCTACGTCGCCCGCGAGGACCCCGACCCCGCCGTGACCGGACGCCTCGTCGCGGACGCCGTACCCCTGCAGGGGGACCGGGTCCACTACGTCGACGGGCTCGCGGCCGCTGCTGCGGCCCTCGCCGACCGGGCGCGCCCGGGTGACCTGGTGATCACCCTCGGCGCCGGCGACGTCACCACGGTGGGGCCGCAGGTGCTCGCCCTGCTCGGGGGTGCCTGAGTGGAGCAGGAGGAGCGCGCCGCCCGGCGCACCCGTCGACGCTTCGCGCGTCGGCAGTGGGCCCGGCGCTGGTTGTCGTTGCGCTACGTCCTGGCCCTGGTCCTCGTCATCGGCCTCCTGGCGACGTCGGTGTGGCTGGTGTTCTTCTCCGCCACCTTGCAGGTCAAGCGCGTGGAGGTCGTGGGCAACGAGCTGCTGAGCGACGGGAGGGTCCGGGAGATCGCCGACATCCCGCTCGGTGAGCAGCTCGCCCTGGTCGACCTCGGACGCGCCGACGCGCGCGTCGGGTCCTTGGCGGAGGTGCGCTCGGTCGACGTCTCCCGCACCTGGCCTGACGTCGTACGCATCCAGGTCGTGGAGCGCACCGCGGTCGCCGTCGTCGAGCTGGCCGGCCGGCTGCGCGGGCTCGACGCCGACGGGGTCGTCTTCCGGGACTACAAGGCGGCGCCCCCCGGGATGCCCCGCGTCCGGCCCGGCGGCAGCGCCGGCACCGACGCGCTCAAGGAGGCGGCCACCGTCGTGTCCGCCCTGCCCGAGGACCTCGCGACCCGCGTCGACCACGTCGAGGTCGCCACCGTCGACCAGATCACGCTCGTGATGCGCGACCAGCGCCAGGTGCTGTGGGGGAGCGCGGAGGAGTCCGAGCTCAAGGCCGAGGTGGTCGACAGCCTGCTTGCCGCCGCCCGGAAGGCGAAGGTGTACGACGTCAGCGTCCCCGGGAACCCGACCGTCCGCTGAGTGCACCAGAAATCCGCGCCGCGCCGGGCGTGTTGCCGCCGGCAGGGACGGGCGCCTGCCTATGGTCGTGCGAACGGCGAGGTTGACATAACTATAACCCTCAGGTTCACGGTTAGGGTTCCGGAACCCCGAGGGTGGTGGATGTCCGGACCTCGTCGCTTCCCCTAGGCACAGCGCACATCCGTTTCACACAGACCCACTCGAGGAAGGCCCCGGAGCCGTGGCAGCAGCGCAGAACTACCTGGCGATCATCAAGGTCGTGGGCATTGGTGGAGGTGGCGTCAACGCCGTCAACCGGATGATCGAGGTCGGCCTGAAGGGCGTCGAGTTCATCGCGATCAACACCGACGCCCAGGCCCTGCTCATGAGCGACGCCGACGTCAAGCTCGACATCGGCCGCGAGCTCACCCGTGGGCTCGGTGCCGGCGCCAACCCCGAGGTGGGCGCCAAGGCGGCCGAGGACCACGCCGACGAGATCGAGGAGGTCATCAAGGGCGCCGACATGGTGTTCGTGACGGCCGGCGAGGGCGGCGGCACCGGCACGGGCGGCGCGCCCGTCGTGGCCCGCATCGCCCGCTCGCTGGGCGCCCTGACCATCGGCGTCGTGACCCGGCCGTTCGCCTTCGAGGGTCGCCGCCGCGCGAACTCCGCGGAGGAGGGCATTAGCCAGCTCCGCGAGGAGGTCGACACCCTCATCGTCATCCCCAACGACCGGCTGCTGTCGATCACCGACCGCAACGTGTCGATCCTCGACGCCTTCAAGCAGGCCGACCAGGTGTTGCTGCAGGGTGTCTCCGGCATCACCGACCTGATCACGACGCCGGGCCTGATCAACCTCGACTTCGCCGACGTGAAGTCGGTGATGGCCAACGCCGGGTCCGCGCTGATGGGCATCGGCTCGGCCCGGGGCGAGGACCGCGCGGTCGCCGCTGCGGAGATGGCGGTCTCCAGCCCGCTCCTCGAGGCCAGCATCGAGGGCGCCCACGGCGTCCTGCTGTCCATCGCGGGCGGCTCCGACCTCGGCCTGTTCGAGATCAACGAGGCTGCTGCGCTGGTCTCCCAGGCCGCGCACGCCGAGGCCAACATCATCTTCGGCGCGACGATCGACGACGCCCTCGGCGACGAGGTGCGCGTCACGGTGATCGCGGCGGGCTTCGACGGCGGCATGCCGAAGCGCCGCTCCGACGGCAACGTGCTCCGGCAGAACCAGCCGGCGCAGACGCAGGAGCAGACCCGCGCCGCGGCGCAGCAGATCGCGACCAAGGCCGCGGCGCCCGCGTCGAGCCCCGCGGGCGCGAGCGGTGCGGGCGCCGGCTCGTCGTCGAGCCCTACCACCCCTGCGCCGGCGACGTTCGCGCCCTCGTCCCAGGAGGGCCAGGCGACCCCCGCCCAGCCCCGTCAGACCCGGCAGGTCGAGTTCGACGACGACGACCTGGACGTGCCTGACTTCCTGAAGTGAGCACCCCTGACGCGACGCGCGTCCTGCGCCACCGCGACCGGATCGAAGGCGACCTCGTGATCGAGGTCGCCTTCACCGACGTGTCTCTCAGCCTGGGCGACGCCGCCGAGGCCTCGGTGCGTGACGCCTCCCTCGCGACGCTGGCCGAGGCGACCGGCGCCACCCCGGTGCTGATGCACCAGGTGCACGGCGCGCACGTCGACTTCGTCGACGACCGACGCACGAGCGGTCGGGTCTCGGCGGACGCGATGGTCACCGCCCAGACCGGGGTCGCCCTGCTCGCCCGCGCGGCCGACTGCGTCCCGGTCCTGCTGGCCGATCCCGGGACGGGATGGATCTCCGCGGTGCACAGCGGCCGGCCCGGCCTGGCCGCCGGTGTCGTCCCGGCCGCCGTCGCTGCCGTGCGCGCGCGGGGCGGTGAGCCGTCGGTCGCGTGGGTCGGACCGCACGTGTGCGGCTCCTGCTACGAGGTGCCGGCCGACCTCCAGGAGGAGGTCGCCGCGCTCGTGCCCGAGGCGCGCGCCACGACGTCCTGGGGCACGCCCGCGCTCGACCTCGGTGCGGGGGTCCGGGCGCAGCTCGCGGCGGCCGGCATCGCGGACGTCCGGGTCGTCGGCGCGTGCACCCGCGAGGACGCCGCCTGGCCGTCGTACCGCCGCGACGGCGCGGCCGCCACCCGTTTCGCCGGCGTCATCTGGAGCCACCCGTGACCGACACCGCCCGCCGCGACGAGCTCGCCGCGAACCTCGCCGTCGTACGACGGCGCATCGCCGACGCCTGTGCCGGCGCCGGTCGCGACGCCGACGAGGTCTCGCTGGTCGTCGTCACGAAGTTCTTCCCGGCCTCCGACGTGCGCCTCCTCGCCGACCTCGGCGTCACCGACGTCGGCGAGAACCGCCACCAGGAGGCGCAGGCCAAGGCCGCCGAGTGCGCCGACCTCGGGCTGCGGTGGCACTTCATCGGGGGCCTGCAGTCCAACAAGGCCGCCGCCGTCGCGTCGTACGCCGACGTGGTGGAGTCGGTCGACCGCGCCAAGCTGGTCGGCCCGCTCTCCCGCGGTGCCCACGACCGCTCGCACGAGGTGGACGTGCTGCTCCAGGTGAGCCTCGACCCGCCCGGCGCCGACAACCGGTCCGGGGCGCCGGCCGCGGACCTCGCCGACCTGGCGCACCGCGTCGAGGAGGCCGGGATGCTGCGACTGCGTGGCCTGATGGCCGTCGCGCCGCTGGGGGAGGAGCCCGACGCCGCCTTCGCCAGGCTCGCCGCGATCCGTGCGGACTTCCTGCGCGACCACCCCGACGCCACGCTGCTCTCGGCCGGCATGAGCGGTGACCTCGAGCCCGCCGTCACGCACGGCGCGACACACGTGCGTGTCGGCTCCGCGGTCCTCGGTCCGAGGCCTGCGGTCCAGTAATGTCGACAACGTCTCACCCGGTGGCCGGACCCGGCCACCACGTCTAGCGGAGGATCTGTCTCATGAGCGGCGCGATGCGCAAGATCGGCGAGTACCTCGGCCTGCTCGAGGACACCGGCCACTACGACGACTACGACGGCGACACCGAGACCTCCACCCACGACGCCGTCGAGCAGCGCCCGGTCGTCCGCGAGCGTCGCCCTGCCCCTGTGTCCGACCTCGCCGAGCGCCGCCGACCGGCCTCGGTCCAGACAGGAGTCGTGGCCGAGTTGAGCCGCATCACCACCCTGCACCCCCGCAACTACAACGAGGCCCGCCTCGTCGGCGAGAACTACCGCGACGGCACGCCCGTGATCATGAACCTCAGCGAGATGGACGACAACGACGCCAAGCGCCTCGTCGACTTCGCCGCCGGCCTCATCTTCGCCACCCGTGGGTCGATCGAGCGGGTGACCAACAAGGTCTTCCTGCTCTCGCCGCCCAACGTCGCGGTGTCGGCCGAGGACAAGGAGCGGATCGCCGAGGACGGCTTCTTCAACCAGAGCTGACAGATACTTCACCTGTGCAGATCATCGGCCAGACGCTCTACATCATCCTCTTCGTCTTCATCGGGCTGCTCTGGGTCCGGTTCATCGTGGACTGGGTCCAGGTGTTCGCCCGGCAGTGGGAGCCGCGCGGCCCCCTGCTCGTCGCGCTCGAGGGGGTCTACTCCGCGACCGACCCGCCGATCATGGCGCTGCGCCGGGTGATCCCGCCGCTGCGGATCGGTTCGGTGGCCCTCGACCTCAGCTTCCTGCTGGTCATGGTGGCAGCATGGTTGCTGCTCAACGTGATAGCCACCATCTTCAATCTCTGAACCATCCGTCACACGGGTCACTGTGCCCCGCGCGGCGCCGGGCGCTATTGTCTCCTGACAGCAGAGCCACCATGTGTCAACGATCGTGAAAGTTTGGGTGAGGTCATGCCGCTGACGCCTGAGGACGTGAGCAACAAGCGCTTTACACCTGTCCGTCTCCGCGAGGGGTACGACATGGGCGAGGTGGACCAGTTCCTCGACGAGGTCGAGGCCGAGCTCGCCCGGCTCACCAAGGAGAACGACGACCTGAGGTCGAAGCTCTCGGCTGCCCAGTCCGGTGGCGGGGCCGCACCTGCTGCCTCCTTCGCCCCGGCCGCTCCCGAGCCGGAGCCCGAGCCTGAGCCCGAGCCCGAGCCGGCCCCCCAGCCGATCGCCGCCGCACCCGCCGCGCCCGTGCAGACGATGCGCGTGGAGACGGTGGCCGATGCCTCCAACGCCGCCGCCCGGCTGCTGGAGATCGCGACCCGCAACGCCGACGAGCTCGTCGAGGACGCCAAGAACGAGGCCGACCGCATCGTCGGCGCCGCCCGCACCAAGGCCGAGCGCCTCGAGGCCGAGGCCAAGACCAAGGCCGACCGCATGGAGGCGGACGCCCGCCAGCGATCGCAGATGCTCGACTCCGAGACCGCCGAGCGCCGCCAGCAGATGTTCGGCGACCTGGAGAAGGAGCGCGACAAGCTCAACAGCGACGTCGAGACCCTCCGCCAGTTCGAGCGCGAGTACCGCTCGCGCCTGAAGACCTACTTCACGCAGCAGCTCGAGGCGCTGGCCAACGGGGCGGAGAGCCAGGCTCCCGTCGACAGCGGCAACGCCCCCAAGCGGCTCCGCTCCGTCCTCGGCGACGACGAGGGCTGATCTTCGAACAGGCCTGTGAAAAGCGAGAACGACCGCCCTTCGGGGTGGTCGTTCTCGCATTTCGGCGAGCCGATGTTGGGTTCGGTCGGTGCCAGCGGCTAACCTCCGTGCCACCGTGTGGTTCCCACCACACCCGATGCATGGCTGGAGGCCCTCGGAGATGGCTGGCACCACGCGCAAGTCCCTGGCGGGCACCGCTGCCGCAGCCGCCAAGCGAGTGATCGGTCGACGCGGCGCGTCGGGCGCGAGCTCGACGAAGGCGGCGGCAAAGAAGACGTCGGGCACGAAGGCCGCCTCCGCCGAGAAGACCGCTGCCAGCAAGGCACCGGCGAAGAAGACCCCTGCCAGCAAGGCCCCGGCCAAGAAGGCCCCCGCGACGAAGGCCGCGGCGAAGAAGGCCCCCGCGACGAAGGCCGCGGCGACGAAGGCCCCCGCCAAGAAGGCCGCGACGAAGGCCGCGGCGACGAAGGCGCCTGCGACGAAGGCCGCGGCGACGAAGGCCGCGGCGACGAAGTCCCCCGCGACGAAGGCCGCGGCGACGAAGGCCCCGGCCAAGAAGGCCCCCGCCACGAAGGCCCCCGCCACGAAGGCCCCCGCCAAGAAGGCCCCGGCCACGAAGACGACCAAGACGGCCAAGAAGACTCCCGCACCCACCGCTCCCGCGAAGAAGGCACCCGTGACCAAGGCTCCTGCGAAGAAGGCGGCCGCGGCGACCGCGGCCGCTCCCGCCACCCGCACCGCGACGGTGGCCAAGAAGTCGCCGCGCAAGGCCACGCCGTCGACCCTGGTGGTGCTGGAGGGCGAGGACCCCTGGACCCGCGCCGAGCTCAACGAGGTCGTCAAGGAGCTCACCGAGCACCAGGAGCGCCTCGCCGCCTCGGTCGGCCAGGCCGAGGCCGAGCTCGCCGGGCTGATGCGCGACGCCGGCGACGGCGCCGGCCAGGACCAGGCCGACGTCGGCGCGACGAGCTTCGAGCGCGACCACGAGCTGACCGTGCTGGCGAAGGAGCGCGAGACGCTGGTCCAGATCGAGCGGGCCCTCGCCCACATCGACGACGGCACCTACGGCGTCTGTGACTCCTGCGGCAACCCCATCGGCAAGAATCGGTTGATGGCGGTGCCGCATGCCACACTGTGCATGTCATGCAAGCAGCGCGAGGAGCGTCGCTGAACCCCAGCGACCCGGTCGATCACGACCCGTCCGGCCGACGCCGCCTCGACGTCCGGCTGGTGTTCCTCGCGGTGGCGGTGCTCGCCTACCTCGTGGACCTCGGCTCCAAGGAGTGGGCACTGCGTGCGCTCGCCGACGGCGACGTCCCGCTGCTCGGTGACTGGTTCGTGCTGCACCTGACGTTCAACCCCGGCGCGGCGTTCAGCACCGGCACCGACTTCACGATCGTGTTCACCTGCCTGGCGATGGTGGCGGTCGTGGTGGTCCTCTGGCTCAGCCGCCGGGTGGCCAGCACGGGGTGGGCCCTCGCGCTCGGCCTGCTGCTCGGCGGCGTCGGCGGCAACCTCACGGACCGGATCGTCCGCGAGCCCGAGCCGTTCCACGGCCACGTCGTCGACTTCCTGATGCTGCCCAACTGGCCGGTCTTCAACATCGCCGACGTGTGCATCAACGTCGCCGCCGGCCTGATCATCCTGCAGACCTTCCGCGGCGTGGCCCTGGACGGCTCCCGTGACCGGGACCGTGGCGAGGCCGACGCTCCTGCGGAGCCCGAGCGATGAGCGTGCCGGCATGACCACCCACGCCGACCAGCGCACCGTGTTCGTCCCCGACGGCCTCGCCGGCGAGCGCGTCGACGCCGCGATGGCGCGGATGTTCGGCTTCTCCCGCACCAAGGCCGCCGACCTCATCACCCACGGGCTCGTCCAGCTCGACGGGACGACCGTCGGCAAGAGCGACCGGGTGCACGCCGGGTCGATGCTCGACGTGACGATTCCCGCGGAGACCGACCCGCTCGCGGTCGTCCCCGAGATCGTCGAGGGCATCCGGATCATCCACGACGACGACGCCATCGTGGTGATCGACAAGCCGGTCGGCGTGGCCGTGCACCCGTCTCCCGGCTGGTCGGGTCCGACGGTGGTCGGCCACCTCGCGGGCGCCGGCTTCCGGATCTCCACCAGCGGCGCCAGCGAGCGACAGGGCATCGTGCAGCGCCTCGACGTCGGCACCAGCGGCGTGATGGTGATCTGCAAGTCCGAGCACGCCTACTCGGTCCTCAAGAACGCCTTCCGCCACCGCACCGTCGACAAGACCTACCACGCGCTGGTCCAGGGGCATCCCGACCCGCTGTCCGGCACGGTCGACGCCCCGATCGGCCGGCACCCCAACCACGACTACAAGTTCGCCGTGATGGCCGACGGCCGGCACAGCGTGACCCACTACGAGACGCTCGAGGCGCACCGCTTCGCCAGCCTGCTCGAGATCCACCTCGAGACCGGGCGCACGCACCAGATCCGGGTGCACATGAGCGCGCTCAAGCACCCGTGCGTGGGTGACCTGACCTACGGCGCCGATCCCACCCTCGCCCGGCGGCTCGGGCTCCAACGGCAGTGGCTGCACGCCATGCGGCTCGGCTTCGAGCACCCCGAGACCGGCGACTACGTCACCTACGAGTCCACCTACCCCGACGACCTCGCCCACGCGCTCGAGGTCATCCGCGACGAGCACTGAGGCGATGCGCACCGACCTCGTGCTGCGTGCCGCCACGGTCGACGACCTGCCGGTCCTGGCCGAGGTGCACCTCGCGTCGCGCGCAGGCGCGGGTGAGGCGTTCCCCCCGAGCGTGCACACCGACGACGAGGCTCGGGCCTGGGTCGCGGGCTGGGACCTGACGGCCCAGGACGTCCGCGTCGCGGTCCTGGACGGGCAGGTCGTCGGCTACTCCCGGTGCACCCCCACCTGGCTCGACGACCTCTACGTCCTGCCCGAGGCGCAGGGCCACGGCGTGGGCACGGCCTTGCTCCGGAGGGCCCTCGACGAGCACCCCGACGGCGTCGGCCTCTGGGTCTTCGAGTGCAACCAGCCGGCGCGAGACTTCTACGCACGCCACGGCTTCGTCGCCCTGGAGCGCACGGACGGCTCCGCCAACGAGGAGCGTGCGCCCGACATCAGGCTGGTCTGGCCGGGGCGGGACCCGCTGGCCTGCTTCCGGGCGATGATCGACGAGGTCGACCTGGTCCTCGGCGACGTCCTCGCGCGGCGTACGGCACTCACCCGGGTGGTGCAGGGCATCAAGCCGTCCGGCGAGCGCGACCCCGAGCGGGAGGCCGAGATCGTGCGCCGCGTGGCCGCCGTCGTGCCCGAGCTGGGCGAGGCGCGGGTCGCGAGGATCGTCGACGTGATCATCGCCGAGTCGCTCGACGCCGCCGGCTGACCAGGCAACAGTGGAGCCACGAGCCGTTAGGTCCGGCCGCTCGCTCCGCGAATCGGTCGAACCTGTCCGAGACGCCGGGCATGATGATCGCGTGCTGCCACGACCGGGAGAGCTGCTGCACTTCAGCGAGGACCCCTCGATCGAGCGCTTCGTCCCGCACGTCGCCGCGACCGCGCAGCAACCGGAGGCCTACGTCTGGGCCGTCGACGCGGTCAACAGCCCGTGCTACTGGTTCCCACGGCAGTGCCCCCGCGTGTGCTCGTGGGACGCGACCGACGTAGACGGGACGAGGGTGCACGCCGTGGAGGAGCGCTGGCTGTCCACGATCCGGGCCACGAGGCTGTGGGCCTACCGGTTCGCGGCCGCCGGCTTCGAGCCGTTCGGCGAGCGCCCGCACGCGCATGTGGCCACTCGTCAGGTCGAACCACTCGGTTCCCCGGTCGAGGTGGGTGACCTGGTAAGCCTGCACGAGCGGCACGGCGTCGAGCTGCGCGTGCTGCCCGAGCTGGAGCCGTACTTCACCCAGATCCGCGAGCGCGGCCTGGAGTTCTCGGCCATCCGGATGGGCAACGCGGGCATCGGGCCGGACGGGCCCTTCGCGACCCGCCGCTGACCCTTGTCCGCCGGGTTGTCAGGCTCTCGCTGAACTTGTCGGCCCGTGCACGACCTGACAAGTTCAGTGATCCCCGGTCAGCCGGGGATCGCTGAAGGGGAGCGAGCGGGGCAGGATGGGGGCGTGCTGCTCCACGACGAGGTGACCGCGGAGTACCGCGACTTCGCGGCGTACGCCGCCGGTGACTCGGCCTGCTTCGAGGAGTGGGCGCTCGCCGTGGCCGGGGACGCGGAGGTCCTGGCGTGGCTCAGCACGCTGCCCCCGCTCAAGCGGCAGCCCAACCTGGTCTTCGCCGCCGCCCGCTGGCACGGTGCGCCCGCGCCCGGACCGTACGCCGGTCTCCGCGACGTCCTGCTCGGGCAGGGACCTGCGGTCCGGGAGACGGTCATGGCGCGCTCGACCCAGACCAACGAGGTCGGCCGCCTCGCCACGCTCGCGCCGGTGCTCTCCCTGGTCGAGGGGCCGCTCGCGCTGGTCGAGGTCGGCGCCAGCGCCGGCCTGTGCCTCTTCCCGGACCGTTACGACTACGCCTGGCCCCCGGTCGGCGAGCTGCGGGGGAGCGGCGGGCCCCTCCTCTCCGCTCGAACCACCGGGCCGCTGCCCGTGCCGCCGGTCCATCCGAGCGTGGCCTGGCGCGGCGGCGTCGACCTCAACCCTCTCGACGTGGCCGACCCGGACGCCGTGGCGTGGCTGGAGAACCTGGTGTGGCCCGAGCAGGACGAACGGCGCGAGCGCCTGCGCCGCGCGGTGGAGGTGGCCCGGCGCGAGCCGCCCCGCCTGGTGGCCGGCGACCTCCTCGACCACGTCGAGGGGCTGGTGGACGAGGCGTCGCGGCACGGCACCCCCGTGGTGTTCCACTCCGCGGTGATCGCCTACCTCGAGGAGCCCGACCGGGTGCGGTTCCACGACCTCATGACCGACCTCGTGGCGGCGGGGCGGTGCCGCTGGATCAGCAACGAGGGGCGGCGCGTGCTGCCCCGCGTGACCGGCGGCCGGGCGGTCCCGGCCGGGCGCTTCGTGACCGCCCTCGACGGGGCGCCCGTGGCGTGGAGCCACGGCCACGGCCACGCGATCGACTGGCTGTGAACAGCCACCGTGTCCTGTCGGTGGGGCCGTGCACACTGACGTAGGCTGACTGCTCTTCCCCCTCTCCGCTGCGCAGTCAGCACCACCCCAGAAACAGACACCGTCTGCGACCCCCCGAAAGGTGCGGAAGTCTCCTCCATGTCGGCCGCCGGCTCACACGACAACTTCGTGCACCTGCACGTGCACACCGAGTACTCCATGCTCGACGGGGCGTCGCTCCTCGACGGGCTGTTCGCCCGCACCAGCGAGCTCGGCATGCCGGCGATCGCGATGACCGACCACGGCAACCTCCACGGCGCCTACGACTTCTACAGCAAGGCCCGCAAGCACGGCGTGAAGCCGATCATCGGGATCGAGGCCTACGTCACGCCCGGCACCATGCGCGGCGAGCGCCGCCGGGTGCGGTGGGGCCAGGGCGACCTCGCCGAGGAGGGCGGCAACGACGTCGCCGGCGGCGGGGCCTACACCCACATGACGATGTGGGCCGAGAGCACCGAGGGCATGCACAACCTCTTCCGGCTCTCCTCCCGCTCCAGCCTCGAGGGCTACTTCTACAAGCCCCGCATGGACAAGGAGATCCTCGCCGAGCACAGCAAGGGGCTCATCGTCAGCACCGGCTGCCCCAGCGGTGCGATCCAGACCCGCCTGCGGCTCGGCCAGTACGACGAGGCGGTGCGCGAGGCCGGCGAGCTCCAGGAGATCTTCGGCCGCGACAACGTGTTCCTCGAGCTGATGGACCACGGCATCGACATCGAGAAGAGGGTCCGCGACGACCTGCTGCGCCTCGGCAAGGAGATGGGCATCGCGCCCATCGCCACCAACGACTCCCACTACAACAACCCCGAGGACGCAGCCGCCCACGACGCCCTCATCTGCGTGGCGTCCGGCAAGCGGCTCTCCGACACCAACCGCCTCAAGTTCGACGGCGGTGGCTACTACATCAAGTCCGCCGCCGAGATGCGCGCGCTGTGGGCCGACCGCTTCGGCATGCCCGAGGCCTGCGACAACACCCTGGCCATCGCCGAGCGCTGCGAGGTCGAGTTCACCGAGTCCACCGGCGGCTACATGGCGCGTGCCGACGTGCCCGAGGGGGAGTCGGAGGAGTCGTGGTTCCGCAAGGAGGTGTGGCGCGGCATCGAGGCCCGCTACCCGGGTGAGCGGCTCGACCAGGAGGTCCGCGACCGGGTCGAGATGGAGCTCGCGATCATCTCCCAGAAGGGCTACTGCGGCTACTACCTCGTGGTCGCCGACTTCATCAACTGGGCCAAGGACAACGGCATCCGGGTCGGCCCGGGCCGCGGCTCGGGCGCCGGCTCCATCGCGGCGTACGCCCTGCGCATCACCGACCTGTGCCCCCTCGAGCACGGACTGTTCTTCGAGCGCTTCCTCAACCCCGAGCGTCCGTCGATGCCCGACTTCGACATCGACTTCGACGACGCGCGTCGCGGTGAGGTGATCACCTACGTCTCCCAGAAGTACGGCGCCGAGCGCGTCGCTCAGATCGCGACCTTCGGCCGGCTGAAGGCCAAGGCCGCGATCAAGGACGCCGCCCGGGTGCTCGACCACGGCTTCGCGATCTCCGACCGCATCACCAAGGCGCTGCCCGCCGACGTGATGGGCAAGGGCGTCGCGCTCAAGGACATCTTCAACGCCGACCACAAGCGCTACGGCGAGGGCGGCGAGTTCCGCTCCCTCTACGAGCAGGACCCCGACGTCCGCACCATCTACGAGACCGCCGTCGGGCTCGAGGGCCAGATCCGCAACTGGGGCGTGCACGCCGCCGGCGTGATCATGTCGAGCGAGCCGCTCATCGACATCGTGCCGATCATGGCGCGCCCCCAGGACGGCGCGGTCATCACCCAGTTCGACTACCCGATGTGCGAGTCGCTCGGGCTGGTCAAGATGGACTTCCTCGGCCTGTCCAACCTGCGCATCCTCGAGGACGCGCTCGCCAACATCAAGGTCAACCGCGGCGAGGACGTCGTCCTCGAGGAGCTGCCCTTCGACGACCGGGCCACCTACGAGCTGATGGGCCGCGGCGACACGCTCGGCGTGTTCCAGCTCGACGGTTCGGGCATGCGGGCCCTGCTGCGGTCGATGCAGCCCGACCAGTTCGCCGACATCACCGCCGTCAGCGCCCTCTACCGCCCCGGACCGATGGGCGCCGACTCCCACAACAAGTACGCCCGCCGCAAGAACGGCCGCGAGGCGATCGAGCCGATCCACCCGGCCCTCGCCGAGGCCCTCGAGCCGGTGCTGGGGGAGACCTACGGCCTGATCGTCTACCAGGAGCAGGTGATGGCCATCGCCCAGGTGCTGGCCGGCTTCACCCTCGGTGCCGCCGACAACCTGCGCCGCGCGATGGGCAAGAAGAAGAAGGAGGAGCTCGACAAGCAGTACGCCGGCTTCCAGGCCGGCATGCTCGAGCGCAACTTCCCGCAGGCCGCCATCGACAAGCTCTGGGAGATCCTGCTCCCGTTCTCCGACTACGCCTTCAACAAGTCGCACTCCGCCGCCTACGGCGTCATCACCTACTGGACCGCCTACCTCAAGGCCAACTACCGCACCGAGTACATGGCCGCGCTCCTGACGTCCGTCAAGGACGACAAGGACAAGATGGCGATCTACCTCAACGAGTGCCGCCGGATGAAGATCCAGGTCCTCCCGCCCGACGTCAACGAGTCCCACGCCGACTTCACGCCGGTCGGCAACGACATCCGCTTCGGCCTCACCGCCGTGCGCAACGTCGGCCACAACGTGGTCGCGGGGATCGTGGCGTCGCGCGAGGAGAAGGGGCGCTACCTCGACTTCAACGACTTCATGGAGAAGGTCCCGGCGCTCGTGTGCAACAAGCGCGTCGTGGAGTCGCTGATCAAGGCAGGCGCCTTCGACGACATGAAGCACCGCCGGCGCGCGCTGGCCGCGGTCCACGAGACGGCGGTCGACCAGTTCGTCGACCTCAAGAAGAACGAGGCGATCGGCCAGGACTCGCTCTTCGGCGGCCTGAGCGAGGACGACGCCGGCTTCGGGGTGAGCGTGACGATCCCCGACATCGACGACTGGGACAAGATGACGCTGCTCGGTCACGAGCGGGAGATGCTCGGGCTCTACGTCTCCGACCACCCCCTGCTCGGCCTCGAGCACGTCCTGTCCCAGGGCACCGACTGCACGATCGGCCAGCTCCTGCTCGACGAGGACCGCCCCCACGGCTCGACGCTCACCGTCAGCGGCCTCATCACCTCGGTCCAGCGCAAGATCACCAAGCGCGGCGACCCGTGGGCCACGATCACCCTCGAGGACCTCGACGGCGCGATCGACGTGCTGCTGTTCCCGAGCTCCTACACCCTCGCCTCGACGCTGCTCGTCGAGGACAACATCGTCCGGATCAAGGGCCAGCTCTCCCGCGACAAGGACCAGCCCGAGCTGCGCGCGCAGGAGGTCACGGCCCCCGACCTCACCCAGGGGCCGACGGGGCCGGTCGTGATCAGCCTGCCGTCCACCCGCTGCACGCCGCCGGTGGTGGCGCAGCTGCGCGACGTGCTCGGCACCCACCCGGGCATGACCGAGGTGCAGCTCAAGCTGCTCACCCGCAGCTCGACCAAGGTGCTCAAGCTCGACGACAACCTGCGGGTCAGCCCGAGCCCGGCACTCTTCGCCGACCTCAAGCAGCTCCTGGGGCCGGGATGCCTGGCGGGGTGACCCCGACCGCGGACACGAGGGCCTCCCGTCCACGCCTGCTACGGCTGTCTGTGGTCGTCGTCGTCTTCCTGGTCGCCGGTGCGCTCGCCGGGGTGCTGTGGGAGAGGCTCTGGGACGTGCCCACCGGCGTGACCTACCAGGGCCACTGGTTCCTCGAGCCTGCGGGCCCCGACGTGTCCTTCCAGGGCATCGCGCTGTTCGTGGTGATCGCCTTCCCCCTCGGCATCCTGCTCGGTGTGCTCGCCGGCCTGCGCCGCGGCCACGAGGTGGCGACCGCGCTCACGGTGCTCGTCGCGTCGAGCCTTGCCGGGGTCGTGATGTACGCCGTCGGCAGCAGCCTGTCGCCGCCCGACCCGCAGCCCCTGGCAGCGGGCGCCCCCGACTACACCACCGACATCCCGGGCCACCTCGGCCTCACCGCTCCCGACCACGGCCGCGTGCCCTGGCACTCGTCGGCCCTGGTGGCGCTGCCGACGGGCGCGATGGCCGGTCTGGTCGGGACGTACCTCTTGGGGAGCAAGCGGTTGACGAGGCGCTCGCGCGGGTAGGCTGACGCGCGACATGTTTTGGGGAGGTCCCGGCGACGTCGGGACCCGTGCAACGGGGGACTGTGACGAGATGAGCACGACACCGGGTGGTCCGGAATACCTGGACACCACCGGCCCGGCCGACGCCGAGCCGGGCAACGACAACCGCAAGCGGCTCATCGCGCTCGGCGCGCTCGGCGCCACCGCCGTGGTGGTCGCCGGCGGGGCCTGGGCGGCCACCAGCTTCTTCGCGACCGGCTCGCAGCCCGCCGAGGCGCTGCCGGACTCGACCGTGGCCTACTTCAGCATCGACCTCGACCCGAGCGGCGGGCAGAAGATCGAGGCCATCAAGACGCTCCGCAAGTTCCCGGCGTTCACCGACCAGGTCGACCTCGAGACCGACGACGACCTGCGCGAGCGGCTCTTCGAGGAGATCACCTCCTCCGGCGCCTGCGAGGGCCTCGACTACGCCAAGGACGTGAAGCCGTGGCTCGGGTCGCGCGCCGCGATGGCGGCCGTCGACCTCGGTGAGGACGAGCCCGCTGCCGTGGGCGTCGTCCAGGTCACCGACAGCGGCAAGGCCGAGGACGGCATGAGCAAGCTCGTCGACACGTGCGGCGGCGGCGAGGACGTCGAGGGCGAGGTCGGCGGCTGGGTCGTCGACGGCGACTGGATGGTCATCTCGGAGACGAAGGAGATCGCGACGCAGGTGGTCGAGGCCACCGACGGCGGCACGCTCGCCGACGACGCGGCCTTCGGGACCTGGACCGGCGAGGCCGGCGACGACGGCTTCATGTCCTTCTACGTCGCCAAGGGCGTCACGAAGTACGCCGACGAGCTCGGCGGCATGGGCTCGATGATGGGCGGCCCGCTGATGATGCAGGGCGCCGACGAGGCCATGGGCGACACCGCGGTCGAGGGCGACGAGGTGCCCGAGGAGCTCCAGCAGCTCATCGACGACTTCGACGGCGCGGCCGCCACGGTCCGCTTCGACGACGGCGCCGTCGAGGTCGAGTACGCCATGTCCAACTACCAGCAGGACATGACCAAGTACATGGAGAGCGACGAGGGCGTCTCGATGGTGGGCGGGCTGCCCGGCGACACCGTCGCCGCCTTCGGGTTGTCGCTGACCGAGGGCTGGGGCGACGCGATGCTCGACTACGTCAAGAGCACCATGCCCGACGAGGCCGGCGACATCGACGAGCAGCTCTCGCAGCTCGAGACCGAGACCGGCCTCGCGATCCCCGAGGACATCGAGACCCTGATGGGTGACGGGATGACGCTCTCGCTGGGCAGCGGCATCGACCCCGACGCGATCGCCAACGGCGGGCCGGGCGAGGTCCCGGTCGGTCTGAAGATCAAGGGCGACGCCGGCGAGATCCAGGCGGTGCTCGACAAGATCGCAGCCCAGGCCCCGCCCGAGATGGCCGAGTTCATGCAGGTCACCGAGGGTGACGGCTACGCCGTGCTCGCGCTCCAGGACGACTACCGCGGCAAGCTGGAGTCGGGCGGCGACCTCGCCGAGACCGACGACTACCAGGCGGTCGTCGAGTCCGACGACGCCCAGTCGGTGCTCTACGTCAACTTCGACGCCGACGACGACTGGCTCGTGCGGGTCACCGAGGACATGCCGGAGGTCAGCGAGAACGTCGCGCCGCTGTCGGCCTTCGGCGTCAGCGGCTGGGTCGACGGCGACGTCATGCACGGCCTGTTCAAGCTGACGACCGACTGACGACCCGTCTCAGCGCCCGATGGTGGCGGTCACCGCTCCGGTGACCGCCGCCAGGTCGTCCGGGGCGAGCTCGATGTCGAAGCCGCGTCGGCCTCCCGACACCAGGATCGTGTCGTGCGCGAGCGCCGACTCGTCGAGCACGGTCGGGTGTGCACGCTTCTGCCCGACGGGCGAGATCCCACCGGCGACGTACCCGGTGGCGCGCTCGGCGGCAGCCACCTCCGCCATCACCGCCTTGCTGCCGCCCAGCGCGCGGGCGAGCGCCTTGAGGTCCAGCTGGCCGGAGACCGGCACGATGCCGACGACGAGCTTCCCGTCGAGCGAGGCGAGCAGCGTCTTGAAGACCCGCGCCGGGTCCACGCCGAGCGCCTCGGCCGCCTCCATGCCGTACGACGCCGCGCGCGGGTCGTGGTCGTAGGCGCGCACCTCGAAGGCGATCCCTGCGGCGGTCAGTGCGACGGTCGCGGGCGTGCCACCGACCCCACGGGCCTTCTTCGCCACTGCGCGTCTCAATTCGGCGACCAGGCGGTGCGGGCCACCTGGGTGGCCGGCAGCGACGGGATGACGTTGATGGCCCGCAGCTCCTCGGTCAGGAGCCGCGTGACGAGCTCGAGCCGCTCGGTGGCGTCGTCGGCCTCGAGCAGCGCCTGCCGCTCGGCCATCGGCAGTGGTGCGAGCGCGGACAGCGTCCACGCGAGGTAGTCGGGGTCGCGGGGGAGCGTCCCGCTGAACGGGTCGCCCTGCAGCTCGGTCATCGCCGCGCGGAACGCCGTGAACGTGGCCCGCGCCCGCTCGAGCAGGTCCTGGGGGACGTCGACCTCCGGCTCGGCGAGCACCGCGGCCAGGCCCTGGGGGAAGTCGACCCCCCGCTGCATCTCCTCCAGCACGAGCCGCTCGCGCGCCACTGCGACGATGTCGAAGGTCCCGTCGTCGCGACGGTCGACCTCGGTGAGCTGGAGGACGCAGCCGACGCGGTAGACCGACTGGGCGCCGTGGTCCCCGACCTCGTACCCCTCGCGGATCGCGACGGTGCCGAACACGCGCTGCGCCGGGTCCTCGACGGTCAGCAGGTGGCTGACGAGCATCCGGTAGCGCTCCTCGAAGACGTGGAGCGGCACGCTCATCCCGGGGAACACCACGGTGTTCAGCGGGAACATCGGCAGCGGCTCGCTCACGTGCCCAACCTAGCCCCCGGGACCGCACCGGATGTCCATCCCACGCGGCCGCCGACCGGGCGTGCCGCCCCGGAACCTAGAATCGAGGCATGTCCCTGATCCGTCGCATCGACCTGAGGGGCGCCGGCACGGCGTCCGTCGACTACCGCGCGAGCGTGCCTCGCGCCGCGTTCGACGTCGAGGCCGCCACGCATCAGGTCCAGCCCATCATCGACGCCGTCCGCGCCCGCGGCGTGGAGGCGATCACCGAGCTCTCCGCTCGCTTCGACGGCGTCGAGAGCGACGACATCGTCGTGCCCCGCGAGGCGCTGGCCCAGGCCCTGGCCGACCTCGACCCGGCGGTCCGCGCCGCCCTGGAGGAGTCGATCCGCCGGCTGCGGGCGACCAGCGAGGCCGAGCTCGAGCACGACGTCACCAGTCAGGTCGCTCCCGGCGCCACGGTGACCCACCGCAAGGTGCCGATCGACCGCGTCGGGCTCTACGTCCCCGGTGGCCTCGCCCCGCTGGTCAGCAGCGTCGTGATGAACGTCGTGCCGGCGCAAGTGGCCGGCGTGCGCTCGATCGCCCTGGCCAGCCCGCCGCAGAAGGACCGCGGCGGCCTGCCGGAGCCGACGATCATGGCGGCCTGCGCGCTGCTGGGCGTGGACGAGGTGTACGCCGTCGGCGGCGCCCAGGCGATCGCCATGTTCGCCCACGGCGCGGGCCCGTGCGAGCGCGTGGACCTGGTGACCGGTCCCGGCAACATCTACGTCGCCGCCGCCAAGCGCCTGCTGCGCGGCGTCGTCGGGATCGACTCCGAGGCCGGACCGACCGAGATCGCGATCCTCGCCGACGACAGCGCCGAGGCGTCCTTCGTCGCCGCCGACCTGATCAGCCAGGCCGAGCACGACCCGATGGCCGCCTCGGTCCTCGTGACCGACTCGCTCGACCTCGCCGACGCCGTGGAGGCAGAGCTCGACAAGCAGGTCTTCGCGACCCGGCACACCGAGCGCATCACGACGGCGCTCGGCGGGCAGCAGTCCGCCATCGTGCTGGTCGACGACATGGACCAGGGCGTGGAGGTGGTCGACGCCTACGCCGCCGAGCACCTCGAGATCCACACCCGCGAGGCGGCCGCGCACGCC
This sequence comes from Microbacterium sp. ARD31, assembly GCF_031844425.1. NCBI lineage: Bacteria > Bacillati > Actinomycetota > Actinomycetes > Micrococcales > Microbacteriaceae > Microbacterium > Microbacterium sp. ARD31. The sequence goes on along the minus strand of NZ_JAUZVE010000026.1, from coordinate 37,697 downwards.
GCACGCGTCCGCAACGCCGGCGCCATCTTCGTGGGCCCGTGGGCGCCGGTGTCGCTCGGCGACTACGCGGCGGGCTCCAACCACGTCCTGCCGACCGCGGGCTGCGCCTGCCACTCCAGCGGGCTGTCGGTGCGCGCGTTCACCCGGTCGGTCCACGTCGTCGACTACTCGCAGGCAGCGCTGGCGGACGTCGCCGACCACGTCGTCACCCTCGCCGAGGCCGAGGACCTGCCGGGTCACGGCCAGGCCGTGACGGCTCGATTCGAGTCCGGGCGGTGAGCGCGGCGTTCCCACCCCTGCGCGAGGAGCTGCGGGGGATCGAGCCGTATGGCGCGCCGCAGCTGGACGTGCCCGTCCAGCTCAACGTCAACGAGAACCCCTACGGTCCCTCGCCCGAGGCCGCGGCCGACATCGCCGCGGCGGTGGGCGCGGCGGCTGCGACGCTGAACCGCTACCCCGACCGGGAGTTCACCGCGCTGCGCGAGGGGCTTGCGGCGTACCTCAACACCTCGGGTGGCTCGGGTGTCACCGCCGACATGGTCTGGGCTGCCAACGGGTCCAACGAGGTGATGCTGCAGCTGCTGCAGGCCTTCGGCGGGCCCGGCCGGACGGCCCTGTCGTTCGCACCGACGTACTCGATGTACCCCGAGTACGCCCGCGACGCGATGACCGAGTGGGTGACCGGCCACCGGGCCGAGGACTTCTCCCTCGACCTCGACGCCGCGCGCGACCTGGTGCTCGCGCGCCGGCCGTCGGTGGTGCTGCTGCCGAGCCCGAACAACCCCACCGGTACGGCGCTGCCACCGGAGGCGGTGTCGATGCTGTGCGAGGCGGCGGCGTCCTACGAGCCCGGTGGCGTGGTGGTGGTCGACGAGGCCTACGGCGAGTTCCGCCGTACGGGCACGCCGAGCGCCCTCGAGCTGCTGCCCCGGCACCGCAACCTCGTCGTGAGCCGCACGATGAGCAAGGCCTTCGCCCTCGCCGGTGCCCGGCTCGGCTACCTGGCCGCCGATCCCGCGATCTGCGACGCGATCCGGGTGGTGCGGCTGCCCTACCACCTGTCGGCGGTCACTCAGGCCACGGCGCTGGCTGCGCTGCGCCACGCGCCCGAGCTGCTCGGCAGGGTCGACGACCTCCGGGCCGAGCGCGACCGCACCGTCGACTGGTTGCGCGAGCAGGGCCTCGAGGTGGCCGACTCCGATGCCAACTTCGCGCTGTTCGGCCGCTTCGCGGACCGGCACGCGGTGTGGCAGGGACTGCTGGACCGCGGCGTGCTGATCCGCGAGACCGGGCCCGACGGCTGGCTGCGCGTCTCGATCGGCACCGGCGAGGAGATGGCAGCATTCAGGCAGGCACTGCTGGAGACGATCCGGCAGACGAGTGAGGAGGAGCGGGGATGAGCCGCACCGCGAAGATCGCGCGCACCACCAAGGAGTCCCAGGTCGAGGTCCAGGTCGACCTCGACGGCACCGGCCGCTCCGAGGTGTCGACCGGCGTCGGGTTCTACGACCACATGCTCGACGCGTTCGCCCGGCACTCGCTCGTCGACCTCGTCGTCCACACCAACGGCGACACCCACATCGACGCCCACCACTCGGTCGAGGACACCGCGATCGTGCTCGGCCAGGCGCTTCGCGAGGCGCTGGGCGACAAGTCCGGCATCCGGCGCTTCGGCGACGCCACGGTCCCGCTCGACGAGGCGATCGTGCAGGCGGTCGTCGACGTGTCCGGCCGCCCGTTCTGCGTGCACAGCGGCGAGCCCGAGGGCCAGCAGTACGTCGCCATCGGCGGGACCGGCGCCCCCTACATGGGCTCGCTGACCCGCCACGTCTTCGAGTCGATCTCGTTCCACGCCCACCTCGCGCTGCACGTGCGCGTGCTCGGCGGCCGCGACCCGCACCACATCGTGGAGGCGCAGTTCAAGGCCTTCGCGCGTGCCTTCCGCGACGCGGTGGCGCTCGACCCGCGCGAGACGGGCGTGCCGTCGACGAAGGGCGCCCTGTGAGCTCACCGTCGGACGCCGGCGCCCCCGAGGTCGTCGTCCTCGACTACGGCTCGGGCAACCTCCGCTCGGCCGTGCGAGCCGTCGAGCGCGCCGGGGCGTCGGTCACCCTGACCGGTGACTTCGACACCGCGCTGGCGGCAGACGGCCTGGTCGTGCCCGGCGTCGGCGCCTACGCCGCCTGCATGGAGGGCCTGCGGGCGATCAAGGGCGAGCGCATCATCGGCCGCCGGCTGGCCGGTGGCCGCCCGGTGCTGGGCATCTGCGTCGGGATGCAGATCCTGTTCGCCCGGGGCGTGGAGCACGGCGTCGAGACCGCGGGCTGCGACGAGTGGCCCGGCACGGTCGACCGGCTCCAGGCTGATGTCGTGCCGCACATGGGGTGGAACACCGTGGAGGTGCCGGACGGCTCCACCCTGTTCGCCGGTGTCGAGGACGAGCGCTTCTACTTCGTGCACTCCTACGGCGTGCGGCGCTGGGAGCTCGTGACCAACGACCGGACGGCTGCGCCGCTGGTGACGTGGGCCGAGCACGGCGGGGACCGGTTCGTCGCCGCCGTCGAGAACGGGCCCCTGTCGGCCACCCAGTTCCACCCGGAGAAGTCCGGCGACGCCGGCGCGGCCCTGCTGCGCAACTGGGTGGCGTCGCTGCGGCGCTGACCTCAGCGGCTGTGCCGCACCCGTGGGCCGAGCGGCCCGAGCAGGGAATTGGTGGGCGTCGGGTCGATCTCCGGGCGCCGCCAGGTGTCGAAGCGGTAGCGGTCGCCGACGGTCCGGGAGGACCGCAGGCCGACCTCGACCCAGCGCGGCGAGCCGAGGCAGGACCGGGGGATGACGACGGAGACGTGGTCGTCGCGCGACGACGCATCGGCGGTCATCCCCTCGCAGGGCACACCGAAGTTGATGGTCGCGTAGCTCCCGCACTCGTCCGGGGGAGAGGGGACGTCGGAGGCGTCCATCAGCCACAGGTCCTCGGAGTCCCTGGCGGGGTTGCGGGTGATGTCGACCGAGTAGGGACGCCTGTCGGTCTGGATCTCGAAGCTGACCCACCGGTCGCCCCACCCGGTGAGGTTGCGCAGGTGCGCGCGCAGCTCGACGGTGTCGCCCTCGTGCCGGACGGAGAGCCCGACGATGTCGGTCGACGCGTCCTGCGGTGTGGTCACGGCGGAGAAGGTGCCGCACGGGGGCGGGTCGGGGGAGTACGACGACTGCCGCACGTCCGCGGACCGGTCGGCACCCCACCAGCGGTCGGCGGACGCCGGGCCGGCCGTGAGGCCGACCAGCGACGAGGCGAGTGCCACGGTGGTGAGCGTGCGGACGGCGGCGTGCCTCATGTGGATCCCCCTGGGTCGTCGGGAGGATCCTGCCGCGACCGCGTCGTGGTGTCCCGCGAACCGCCGAGGTCCGCCCGAGGTTCCCCAGAAACTGGGTCGAGGTGTCCCACCGCGCGCGGCTAGCGTCCCGGCATGGCCGAGATGAGCATGAACCAGATCATCCACGCTGCCGTGCGCCGCGACGTGGCCCGCACCGAGCAGGCCCTCCGCGGGCTCCGCGACGGTGACGCCGAGCGCGCCCGGCAGGTCCGCGCCGCGTGGCAGAACCTCGTGCGCGAGCTCACCCACCACCACGAGGCGGAGGACGACATCCTCTGGCCGTTCCTGCTCCAGCGCGGCGTCGACGCCGACCTGCTGCGCCAGATGGAGTCCGAGCACGGGGCGATGAAGCAGGCCCTCGCGTCGGCGTCGGCCGCGATCGAGGAGGTGGCCGCCGCGCCGACCTCCGCGCGGGCGACCGCGGCCGCCGACGCGGTGGCGAGCTCGAGCGTGGTGATCAACCAGCACCTCGACCACGAGGAGCGCGACGTCGAGGCGCCGCTCGGCGACCTCGAGTCCGACCCCGAGTTCAAGGCGCTGAGCAAGAAGCTGCGGCCCGCCAGCATGGTCGACGCGGCCAACGCGCTGGCATGGATGGACGACGGAGCCGGCCGGCGGGAGCGCACGGCACTGCGGTCGACGATCCCCGCACCCGTGGTCGCGATCCTGACCAAGGTCGTCGCGCGCCGCTACCGGCGCGAGGTGGCCCCCGCCTGGCGCTAGTCGCCCTCCCGGTCCGTCTCCGCCAGCCGCTTCAGCGTGAGCAGCTGCTTGCGGGCCATGACCAGGTCGCCGACCAAGAGGGCGGGGGCGAGCCACCGGTGCGTCCGGGCCACGACCTTGAGCACCAGCCGGGAGCCGTCGGTGTGCGGCAGGACGACGTACGACAGGCGGGCGCCCATGATGGTTGCGGTCAGCTCGCGGCTCGGGTCCACCGCCAGCACCCGCCCCCGGTCCCGCCCCAGCGCGCGGGTGAACGGGTCACCGACCACCGGGTCGGGCAGGTCGAGGAGCTCGCGTGGTGACCTCCGGCCGAGGTTGTCCAGCAGGTCGTAGGAGTAGGGCGCGAGGCGGACCTGGCGCAGCCGTCGCCAGACGACGTCGGGCGCGGCGTGCACCGTCACCCCACGCCAGGCCGCGAGCGTCGGGTCGGGCACGAACGCGTCACAGCCGAAGCGCAGCCGGGTCTCGGCCGGCGTGACGCCCCAGCGGTCGCCGATCACGGACAGCACGCTAGCGGCCCCGGGCGACGTGCCCCTCCTGGGGGATTGCCGGGTGGTGAGGCCGCGCCTACGTGCGGTTCGCGGCAGCGCAGCCGCGCCGGGCCACGGTCACCGGGCGGTCGACCACTCGGTGAAGGGCGACCACGGCGCGTCCAGCGTTGCCCAGCAGGTCCCGATCGTCTTTGCCGGGGCCGGCCTCTCCAGCCGGGACCTGCACGCCGAGGTCCACTCGGTCGACATCATGCCGACGATCCTGCGGGCGATGGGCACCGGGCGACCCACCCGATGGACGGGATCGCCTACGAGCTGCCGATGCGGAAGAAGGGGCGCCACTAGCGCTGGTCATCCCGTACGACGTCGTGGCGACCGCGAGGAGCACGCAACTTCTGGCGCGGGGCGGCCGTCACACGGAGGACCGGTCGTGAACGACCATCCCGTCGCTCACCGACTCCGCTGGACATCTGTCGGGAGAACCATGCGTGCCACCACGTCACTGACCGCCGCCGGCCTGCTCGCCCTGGCCCTGCTCGCACCTGCGACGGGGCCGAGCGCCGCCGCCGAGACCTGCCTGGGCAGGACTGCGACGATCGTCGGGACCGGGCCGACGATCACCGGCACGGACGGCCGCGACGTGATCGTCACCGGTACGGCACACACCGTCGACGCGCTCGACGGCGACGACCTCGTGTGTGTGTCCGGGCCCGACGACGCACCGCGCGTCCTCACCATCGACATGGGCGCCGGCGACGACGAGGTGATCGTCGAGCCGGCAGACGTGGTGGCGACCGGGAGCCGCCTCGACGCAGGACCGGGCCGCGACCTCCTCGTCGCCGCCCAGCTGGACGGACGGCAGGCCATTAACCTGGGCCGCGAACGCTGGCTCCTCGACAGCCGGACCGCCACCGTCACCGGCCTGGAGGACGTCACCCTGGTGGCTCCCTCCGTGCGCATCCTCGGCGACGACGGGCCGAACACGCTCGGCAGCACCGCGTGCTTCGCCAAGCTCGACGGCAACGGTGGCGACGACTACCTGGCCAACCGACCGCGCTCCTACGTCGAGGCCCACACCTTCGACTGCGTCGCCTCGAGCCGCCTGCACGGCGACCGCGGGGACGATCAACTGGTCGACTCGCACGGGGCCGGGGCGCTCCACGGCGGCCCGGGGCGCGACTCACTCCTCGGCCGCGGTGGTGACGACCACCTGGACGGCGGGCGCGGCCGCGACCGGGCAGACGGCGGCGAGGGGCGTGACCGGTGCGACGCCGAGCGCGAGCGCCGCTGCGAGTTGAGGCAGGGGGACTGACCCGTCAGGGAGCCTTCGTGCCACCAGGTGACTCGGATGTTCCACGAACCTCCCGCGCGGCCGCGACCAGCTCCCGCTCCTCCTCGTCCGTCAGCCCGGCGCCGTGCGGCTGGTCCCGATCGGCCTCCCACGCCAGCACGTCGGCCAGGGTCTCGGCCAGGGGGCGCGGCACCAGTCCGGCGGCCAGCGCCCGCGACGTCGGACGGCCGGCCAGTCCCGGGCTGTCCTCAGGACCGACCCACAGCGGCAGGGACCGCGGGCCGTACCACTGGCCGACCTCGTGCTGCTCCAGCCACTCGGGGCCGACCTCGACGACCGGCCCCGAGTGTCCGGCCACCTCGCGCGCCACGGCCAGGTGCTCGGCCAGTGGTGCGGCGTTGGCGATGACGTCGAAGGCGCCGGTCGTCCTGGCTTCCGCCGAGTGCACCAGCCAGGCAGCCAGGTCGCGGACGTCGATGAGGGCGGTACGACAGCCCGCGTCCACCGGGACGAGCACGCTGCCGTCGTCGGTGGCGGGGTGCGCGAAGCGCCAGGGCCAGTAGCCGGTGCGTCCCGACAGGTCGCCCGGACCGCCGATCAACCCGGCGCGCGCGAGCAACGACCGCTCGGTCCCGAGGGCCGCGGTCACCGCGCGCTCGCACGCAACCTTCGCGTGGCCGTAGTCCTCCATCGACCCCATCTCGTCGGCGGCCAGCGGCTCGAGCAGCTCGGCGGTCTCGTCCGCGCCCTCGACGGAGTGGTCGGCGTACACGCTGATGGTCGACACGTGGAGCCAGCGGTCGGTGCTGCCCGCGAGCGCGACGAGCGCGCTGCGGACCTGCCCTGGCTGCGTCGCCACGTCGATCACCGCGTCCCAGCGCTCGCCCGCCACCTCGTCGTACGCCCCCGGTCGGGTGCGGTCGGCGACCACGTGGCGGGCACCGTCGGGGGGACTGCCCTTCGTCCCCCGGGCGAGGCAGGTCACCTCGTGCCCGCGGGCGAGGGCTTCGAGCGCAGTGGCGCGGCCGACGAAGTTGGTGCCACCGAGGATCAGGAGTCGCATGCCGCAGTGAATCACTCGCACGCCTCGCGGGTCGCCTCGTTCTGCGCAGCGCAGGGCGCGTTCGCCCGACTTCGCCGATCCACCGGCGGGCAGGCGCGCTGACACGTACGGTGTCGCCGTGCCTGAGACGAGCTCGGTGCCCGGAGCGGCACTGACCTGCCCGCTGTGCGGCGAGGCCGTGCCTGTCACGGCCGCATCGTGTCGTGGATGCCACCTGCCGATCGCAGACGTACGTCGTCACCACTTGGCCGGCCGGCGGTCGCGGTCGTGGGCCAGGGCGATCCGCGTCCGACTCGCGGGCATCGCCGTCTACACCGCCGTCGTCGCGTGGTGTGCCTGGCAGCTGCCTACCTCGCTGCCGTTCGTGGTGCCTGCGGCGGGTTCCGGCCTGGTGCTGCACGGGGTGAAGGGTCGGCCGTGGCTCGGCCTCGTCGCCTTCGTCGTCCTCGTCGTGGCACTGCCTGTGCTCCTGCTTCCCGCACTCGGCACCGGCACGTTCTCCGACTTCGGCAACTGGTTCGAGGACCCACAGTGGTGGTGACCGCCGTCTCGCCGTACCGGTGCGGGGTCCGGGGGAGCGGGCGGCGCTCCTAGGATCGGGGCATGCCCAGCACCCCGGAGGACCCCTACCTCGAGCTCCTGCCCGCCGTCGACATCAAGGGCGGCCAGGCCGTCCAGCTCGTGCAGGGCGTGGACGGCTCGGAGAAGCGCTTCGGCGACCCGGTGGAGGCGGCGCTGCGCTGGCAGCAGGCGGGGGCGGAGTGGATCCACCTCGTCGACCTCGACGCCGCCTTCGGCCACGGGCACAACCGCGAGCTCCAGGCCCGCATCGTCGGGGCCCTCGACATCCAGGTCGAGATGAGCGGCGGCATCCGCGACGACGAGTCGCTCGAGGCGGCGATGGCGACCGGCTGCCGCCGGGTGAACATCGGCACGGCCGCGCTCGAGCAGCCCGAGTGGTGCGCCCGCGCCATTGCGACGTACGGCGACCGCGTGGCGGTGGGCCTCGACGTGCGGGGCACGACGCTCGCGGCGCGCGGCTGGACCCGCGAGGGCGGCGACCTCTACGAGACCTTGGCCCGGCTCGACTCGGAGGGGTGTGCCCGCTACGTCGTCACCGACGTCAACAAGGACGGCATGCTCCAGGGCCCCAACCTCCAGCTGCTGCGCGACGTCTGCGCGGCCACCGACAAGCCGGTCGTGGCCAGCGGCGGCGTCACCACGCTCGACGACATCCGCGCGCTGATGACCCTCGTCGACGAGGGCGTCGAGGGCGCGATCGCCGGGACCGCTCTCTACGAGGGCCGGTTCACCCTCGAGGACGCGCTCGCGCTGACGAGGGGGTCATGAGCATGGAGTTCACGGAGTACCACACCCGCCTGGCGGCGTACGTCCTGATGGTCGACGACCAGGACCGGGTGCTGCTCGCGTGGTGGAACGGCGAGGGCCACAGCGACCCGGAGTGGTCGCTGCCCGGCGGCGGGATCGACTTCGACGAGCCGGTGCTCGACGGCGCTGTGCGCGAGGTGTTCGAGGAGACCGGCTACCACGTCGAACTGGGCCCGCTCCTCGCCGAGCACCACTTCACCGCGCGGGGCCGCACGTTCGACGGCTGGTTCCGCTCGCAGCGGTTCGTCTTCGAGGCGACCATCACCGGTGGCGAGCTGGGCACCACCGAGGTCGACGGGTCCACGGACCACGCCGCGTGGGTGCCCCTGGCCGACCTCGAGGGCCAGCCACGCGCCGAGATCGTCGACATCGCCCTGGCGGCCCGACGCGAGCGGATGGCGCAGCGATGAGCCTCGCGGTCCGCGTCATCCCCTGCCTCGACGTCGACGGTGGCCGGGTGGTCAAGGGCGTGAACTTCCAGGAGCTCCGCGACGCCGGCGACCCGGTCGAGCTGGCCCGCCTCTACGACGCGGAGGGCGCCGACGAGCTGACCTTCCTCGACATCTCCGCCTCCCACGAGGGCCGCGCGACGACCATGGAGGTGGTCAGCCGCTGCGCCGAGGAGGTGTTCATCCCGCTGACGGTCGGCGGTGGTGTCGGCAGCGTCGAGGACGTCGATCGGCTGCTGCGCGCGGGTGCCGACAAGGTGGCCGTCAACACGGCGGCGATCCACCGGCCGGGGCTCGTCGCCGAGATCGCCGACCGGTTCGGCAACCAGGTGCTGGTGCTGAGCGTCGACGCCCGCCGCACTCGCCCCGACCAGCCGGGCACGGACAGCGGCTTCGAGGTCACGACCCACGGAGGGCGCAAGAGCGCTGGCCTCGACGCGATCGAGTGGGCCGTGCACGCCGCCGAGCTCGGTGCGGGCGAGATCCTGCTCAACGCGATGGACGCCGACGGGACGACCGACGGCTTCGACCTCGAGCTGATCCGCGCCGTGCGCCGCGAGGTGTCGATCCCGGTCATCGCCAGCGGGGGAGCGGGCGCCGTGGAGCACTTCCCGCCGGCCGTCGAGGCGGGCGCCGACGCCGTGCTGGCGGCCACGGTCTTCCACTTCGGCACCCTCAGCATCCGCGACGTCAAGGCCGGTCTGTCCACGGCGGGTCATCCGGTCCGCTGAAGTCGAGTGGAGTCGTAGGATTCGGCCATGCTGAAGACCTCCCGGCCCCTCGCCGTCGCCGCGCTTGCCGCGGCGCTCGCCCTCACCGCCTGCGCCCCGACCGACGAGGCCGACAGCGGCACCGACGCCGCGAACGAGGCGTCGGGCTCGGCGTCCCCCGACGCCGAGTCCTGCACGCCGGACACCATGGAGACCGTGGCCGACGGCACCCTGACCATCGCCACCGACGACCCGGCCTACGAGCCCTGGTTCGTCGACAACGACCCGACCAACGGCCAGGGCTACGAGTCCGCCGTGGCGTACGCCATCGCCGAGCAGCTCGGCTACACCCAGGACCAGGTCGCCTGGGTGAAGGTGCCCTTCAACAAGGTCGTCCAGCCCGGACCGAAGGACTTCGACTTCGACGTCAACCAGGTCTCGATCACCGAGGCCCGCCGCAAGGCCGTCGACTTCTCCTCGGGCTACTACGACGTCGTCCAGACGGTCATCACCAACAAGGGCAGCGCCATCGACGGCGCGACCAGCCTCGCCGACCTCGCGGACGCCAAGCTCGGCGCCCAGGTCGGCACCACGAGCTACACCGCGATCACCGACCAGGTCCAGCCGTCGGAGGAGCCGGCGGTCTTCGACACCAACGACCAGGCCGTGCAGGCGCTCAAGAACGGCCAGATCGACGGCATCGTCGTCGACCTGCCCACCGCCTACTACATGACCGCGGTCCAGCTCGACGACGGCATGATCGTCGGCCAGCTCCCGCTGCCCGAGGGTGAGCCGGAGCAGTTCGGCGCCGTGCTGGCCAAGGACAGCCCCCTCACCGACTGCATCTCGACCGCGGTCGACGCGCTCCGGGAGGACGGCATCCTCGACCAGATCAACCAGGAGTGGCTGGCCCAGCAGGGCGCCCCCGAGCTGTCCTGATGGCCGACCAGGTGGCCGCCACGGCCCCTGAGGCCGACTGGCAGCCCTCGCCGGTCCAGCGCGAGCGGGACGAGTGGCGGCGTCGACGGACCCTGCGCAGCGCCGTCATCGCGGCGGGCAGCACGCTGCTGCTGCTCGGCGCGATCGGCGGAGCGGTCGTCAGCTCGCCCGGCTGGGACCGGGTGCAGGAGACGTACTTCGACTGGGACAAGGCCGTCTCGTCGTTCCCGGCGGTGCTCGACGGACTGTGGCTCAACATCCGCGTGATGGTGGTGTGCTGGCTGCTGATCCTCGTGCTCAGCCTCACCGTCGCGGTCGTGCGCACCCTGCGCGGGCCCGTCGCGTTCCCGCTCCGCCTGCTCGGGACGGCGTACGTCGACGTCTTCCGCGGCCTGCCGCTGCTGCTGGTGATCTTCCTGCTCGGCTTCGGCGGCCCGGCGCTCAGCCTCCAGGGGCTGCCGACCTCGCCGCTGTTCTGGGGAGGCGCCGCGCTGGTGCTGTCCTACTCGGCCTACGTCGCCGAGGTGTTCCGCGCCGGCATCGAGTCGGTGCACCCCAGCCAGCGGCTGGCCGGCCGCTCGCTCGGGCTCTCCTACGGCCAGACGCTGCGCCACGTCGTGCTGCCGCAGGCCTGGCGCCGGGTGATCCCGCCGCTGATGAACGACCTGGTCTCGCTCCAGAAGGACTCGGGCCTGATCGCCGTGCTCGGCGTGTCCGACGCGATCCGCAAGGCCCAGATCGAGACCGCGCTCGACTTCAACTACACGCCGTACGTCGTCGCAGGCGTGCTGTTCTGCTGCCTCACCATCCCGATGGCGCGGCTGACCGACCGGTACGCCCGGAAGAAGGGCTACCACGGCGCGGGAGGTCATCTGTGAACACACCCCACGACGTGCTCACCCTGTCGAAGGTCCGCAAGTCCTTCGGCGACCACGTGGTGCTGCGCGAGGTCGACCTCAGCGTGCAGCCGGGCCAGTGCGTGGTGCTCATCGGTGCGTCGGGGTCGGGCAAGTCGACCCTGCTGCGCTGCATCAACCTGCTCGAGGTCGTCGACGACGGCGTCATCACCTTCGAGGGACGCGACATCACCGACCCGCGGGTGGACGGTGACGAGGTGCGCTCCCGGATGGGCATGGTCTTCCAGGCCTACAACCTGTTCCCGCACCTCGACGTCATCGGCAACGTCACCCTCGCCCTGCGCCTGGTGCACGGCGTCGCGGCCGACGAGGCGCGCACGCGCGGCCTGGCGATGCTGGAGCGGGTGGGGCTGGCCGACAAGGCCGGCGCGCGGCCCGACGACCTGTCGGGCGGCCAGCAGCAGCGGGTGGCGATCGCCCGCGCGCTGGTGGCCAACCCCCGTCTGATGCTGCTCGACGAGGTCACCTCGGCGCTCGACCCGGAGCTGGTCGGCGAGGTCCTCGACCTGCTCACCGAGCTCAAGGGCGAGGGGGTCACCATGGTGCTGAACACCCACGAGATGGGGTTCGCCCGGGACGTCGCCGACCAGGTGTGCTTCCTCCACGACGGCCGGATCCACGAGCAGGGCCGCCCCGAGCAGGTGCTGGGCGACCCGCAGCAGGAGCGCACCCGCGCGTTCCTGTCGCGCATCCGGGCTTGAGCGCCATCCGATTCGTCCGCTGTCGGTGCCGGGGAATAGCCTGACCCGACCGGGTGGTTGCGCAGGGCAACCGACGCGGTGAGACGCGGGACAGACGAGGCGAGGGGGCGGGCGACACCGGTGGGCGAGGACGCGGAGCTGCGGGGCACCACCACTCTCGACGGCTTCCGGGTCCTGTGGGTCGGCATCAAGCGCGAGCCGACCGTGTTCACGGTCGCCACGCTGGGCGCGGTGCTCTTCGGTGTCCTGACCGTGGCCGACGCCTGGGTGCTCGGCTGGTCCACCCAGCACGTCCTGATCCCGGCGTTCGACACCGGCGAGATCGGCACCGACATGCTGGTCTGGGTCGTCGCCCTCTTCATGGGCGTGGCGATCCTGCGCGCCGTCGGCATCGTGGCGCGCCGCCTCGGCGGCGGCATCATGTACTACCGGATGCAGTCGCACACCCGCCGGGGCGTGACCCGCCAGTACCTCTCCCTGCCGATGGAGTGGCACCAGCGCCACCCGACGGGGCAGCTGCTGTCCAACGCCTACTCCGACGTGGAGGCGGCGTGGTCGCCGATCATGCCGCTGCCGATGGCGCTCGGCACGATCGTGATGATGGTGATCGCGGTCGTGCAGATGTTCCTCGCCGACGTGGTGATGGCCCTGGTCGGACTGCTGGTGTTCCCCGCGGTCGTCGTGGCCAACCTGCTCTACCAGCACTACTCCTCCCCGCTGATGACCCGGGCCCAGGGCCTGCGCGCCGAGGTCAGCGAGATCGCCCACGAGTCCTTCGACGGCGCGATGGTCGTCAAGACCCTCGGCCGCGAGGTCGAGGAGACCGACCGCTTCCGGGCCAAGGCCCACGAGCTGCGCGACGTCAACATCCGCGCCGGCCGGTTCCGGGCCATCTTCGACCCCACCCTCGCCAGCCTGCCCAACCTCGGCGTGCTCGTCGTCCTCGCTGTTGGCGTCTCCCGGGTGGCGAGCGGCGCGACCGAGGCCGGTGACGTGGTGACCGTCGCCTACCTCCTGACCATCGTGTCCTTCCCCATCCGCGCCATCGGGTGGCTGCTCGGCGAGTTCCCGCGCTCGGTCGTCGGCTACCGCCGCGCCAAGGCGGTCCTCGACGCGACCGGCAGCATGGCCTACGGCGACGACCGGCTTCCTCCCGCGACCACGGGGGCCCTGCTCGAGGTCGAGGACCTCCACTACTCCTACGACCCGGAGGCGCCGCTGCTGCGCGGCGTCGACTTCGACGTCCGGCCGGGTCGCACCGTCGCGCTCGTCGGTGCGACCGCCTCCGGCAAGAGCACGCTGACCAGCCTGATGACGCGGCTCGTCGACCCCGACGCCGGCCGGATCAGCCTCGACGGCCACGACCTGACGACGCTGCGCAAGGGCGAGCTGCCCCGCGACGTCGCGCTGGTCCCGCAGACGGCGTTCATGTTCGACGACACCGTCCGCGGCAACGTCACGCTCGGTGCCGACGTGCCCGACGCCGACGTCTGGGCCGCGCTGCGCACCGCCCAGGCCGACGGCTTCGTCGCCGCGCTCCCGGAGGGCCTCGACACCAAGCTGGGTGAGCGCGGCACCTCGCTCTCCGGAGGCCAGCGCCAGCGGCTCTCGCTCGCCCGCGCGCTCGTGCGCCGCCCGCGCCTGCTGATCCTCGACGACGCCACCTCGGCGGTCGACCCGGAGGTTGAGGCGCGCATCCTCGCCTCGCTGCGCGACGGTCGTGACGAGGACGGGTCGGCGGCCTCACTGGTCGTCGTGGCCTACCGCAAGGCGACGATCTCCCTCGCCGACGAGGTGGTGCACCTCGACGAGGGCCGCATCGTCGGGCGCGGCACCCATGCCGAGCTGCTGCGGACCAGCCCGGCCTACGCCCAGCTCGTCAACGCCTACGAGACCGACCGGGCGCTCGACGCCGACCCCGGACCCACCGTCGACGAGGGGAGCCGACCATGAGCGCCACCGCCGCCTCCGGAACCCGGATGGACACCGGCGAGGACATCGGCGCCGTCGCGACCCTCCGCCTCGGCATGAAGTACTCACCCGAGCTCCGCGAGGGCATCGGCCTCACCCTGGTGCTCGCCGTGCTCGCCTCGTGCGGGCAGGTCGTGGTCCCGATCGCCGTGCAGCAGACCCTCGACCGCGGGCTCAACGGTCCCGACGGACCCCGCCTGGACTACGTCGCCTGGATGGGCCTGCTCGCCGCCCTCGCGATCGGCGTGACCAGCTGGGCCTCCTACCTCATGACCAGCCGGCTCTTCACGACCTCCGAGCGCGGACTCGCGACGCTGCGGACCAAGGCGTTCCGCCACGTGCACGACCTCCCGCTGCTCACCCAGAACACCGAGCGCCGCGGCGCCCTCGTCTCGCGGGTGACCTCCGACGTCGACCAGGTGAGCCAGTTCCTCGTCTTCGGCGGCCTGATCTTCGTGGTCAGCGTCGGGCAGGTGCTGGTGGCGACGGTGCTGATGGTGGTCTACAGCTGGGAGCTGGCGCTGGTCGTCTGGCTGGCGTTCGCCCCGCTGTTCCTGTCCATCCGCTGGTTCCAGAAGAAGCTCTCGGCCGCCTACACCGTCGTACGCCACCAGGTGGGCGTGCTGCTCGGTGCGATCTCCGAGCCGGTCGTCGGCGCCGCCGTGGTCCGCTCCTACGGCGTCGAGGACCGCACCCAGAAGCGCATCGACACCGCGATCCAGGACTGGCAGGACGCCTACACCCACGCCCAGACCTACACCGTGACCTCGTTCTCGCTCGGCGGGCTCTCGGCCGGCCTCGCGAACGCCGGTGTGATCGTCGTCGGCGTGCTCCTCGGCTTCACCGGCGACATGACGCCCGGCAAGGTGCTGGCCTTCGCGTTCCTCGTGACGCTGTTCGTCGGTCCGGTCCAGATGGGCACGCAGATCCTCACCGACGCCCAGAACGCCATCGCCAGCTGGCGCCGGGTGCTGGGCATCCTCGAGACACCCGCCGACCTCGTCGACCCCGGCCCCGAGGGCGAGCAGCTGCCGCGCGGGCCCATCGACGTCCGGTTCAACGACGTCACCTTCGCCTACCCCGACGGCCCGCCCGTGCTGCGCGACGTCGACCTGGTGATCGAGGCCGGCACCCGCGTGGCGATCGTCGGCGAGACCGGCTCCGGCAAGTCGACCTTCGCCAAGCTGCTCACCCGCCTGATGGACCCGGTCGAGGGGGCGGTCCTCCTCGACGGGGTCGACGTACGCCGCATCGACGCGCGGTCGCTGCGCCGCAGCGTGGTCCTCGTGCCGCAGGAGGGGTTCCTCTTCGACGACACCATCGCCGCCAACGTGCGCTACGGCAAGCTCGACGCCACCGAGGACGAGATCCGCGCCTCGGCGGTCGAGCTCGGCATCGACGACTGGCTGGCGGGGCTCCCACGCGGGCTCGCCACCCAGGTCGGACAGCGCGGCGAGTCGCTGTCGGCCGGCGAGCGTCAGCTGGTCGCGCTGCTGCGCGCGCACCTCGCCGATCCCGACCTGCTCGTGCTCGACGAGGCCACCAGTGCCGTCGACCCGGCGCTGGAGATGCAGATCGGGCGCGCGCTGGAGCGGCTCATGCAGGCGCGGACCTCGGTGACGATCGCCCACCGGCTCTCCACGGCAGAGGGTGCGGACGAGGTCATCGTGGTCGACAAGGGTCGTGTCGTGCAGCGCGGGCCCCACGCCGAGCTGGTCACGCAGCCGGGCAGCGTCTACGCCGGGCTGCACGCCAGCTGGGTGGCGCAGCACTCGCGTCAGTAGCGGTGCCGCTGGCTCAAGAGGCCCAGGAGCTCAGGAGGCCAGGACCTGGCTGATGAGCATGTCGACGTCGAAGTGCTCCGACTCGTGGCCGGGGGGGACGACCGCCGCGGTGCGGGACAGGAAGTCGTTGACGTCGGTCGAGCGGGCCAGCAGGACCAGGTGGCCGTCGGGCGAGCTGAGCTCGATGCTGACCATGGCGCGGCCGGTGAAGCTCACGGCCGGGGAGACGTGGACGTCGCCGTCGCCGGTGGGGGAGTGGACGCCCCGCACGAGCAGGTCGCGGCCGAAGGTCCACACGAGGTTGCCCTCGCCCGTCACGAACGTCATCGACACGGCGAAGGGGTCGTTGCGCCGGTAGCCGAGCACGGTGTCGATCTCGTGGCGGATGCCACGGTCGTCCATGCACTCGACGGTGATGTCCAACGCGACATCGGCCAGTGTGTGCCCGCCACCGGACATGTTCATCAAGGCTCCTTCGGGGGTTCCTCGCTCGGATGCTCATGAGACGACACCGCAGCACCTTCGTGATGCGGAATGGCGAAAAATGATCCGAGGCGGTCCAGACAGGCGGATCGTCCTCACCCATGACAACGAGCGCGCGGCGCATTGGGTACGCCCGCTAGGGTCTCCCCATGACGGGGGCAGCCAAGCGCATCGTTCTCGAGGTCCTCGGCTGGGTCCTGCTGCTCCTGGGCATCGCCGCGATCTTCCTGCCCGGCCCCGGCCTGCTCGGCATCTTCGCCGGTCTCGCGCTGCTCTCCCAGCAGTACGACTGGGCCGAGCGACGCGTGGAGCCGGTCCGGCTGCGCGCCCTCAAGGGCGCCGCTGAGGGCGTGGAGACCTGGCCGCGGATCATCGCGTCCTGCCTGGGCGCGCTCGTGCTCGCCGGCTGCGGTGTGCTGTGGATCATGAAGCCGCCGTCGCCGGACTGGTGGCCGCTCTCCGACACGTGGTGGCTGCCGGGTGGCATCTGGACGGGCGTGACCCAGGTCCTGTCCGCGATCATCGCCCTCGCGCTGATCGTCTACAGCTACCGGCGCTTCCACGGCGACGCCGACGCGGTCGACCAGCTCAGCCGCGAGATCGAGGAGAACGACCAGGAGCGTTCGGCACGCAGGTGACCCCTGATTCCCGGTCCGGTCCCGCCATGGGATATCGTTCCGGCGTCTCGGGCGATTGGCGCAGTGGTAGCGCGCTTCGTTCACACCGAAGAGGTCACTGGTTCGAACCCAGTATCGCCCACCGAGAGCAACCGGGCCCCGACCAGCGAGAGATCGCCGGTCGGGGCCCGTTGCACGTCTGCCCGCATGCGACCGGCCCGCCCCGGGAACCAGTGGTGGTGGAGCGCACCGACGAGGACACCACCGGCTCGTGCCCGGCGTGCGGCGGCACGGACGCCTACGAGTGGCGCGAGCGTCGTCACCTGCTCGAGCCGCCGGGCAAGCCGCTCCGGCGCTGCAGCAGCTGCCACACCGTGCTCGGCGCCGCGTGACGCCCGCATCCGTGGCATCGTCCTCCCGTGGCGATCAGGGCGGTGGTGCTGGACATCGGGGGAGTCCTCGAGGTCATCGACGACGACGTGTTCCCGGGGCCGGCGGAGGCCAGGCTCGGGCTCGCGCCCGGTGCGGTCGCGGGCGGCCTCGCCGGGCTCCCGGGCGACGCGGTCACGGGCGGCGCGACGGAGGCCGAGGTCCGCGCTGAGTGGCAGCGCGCGCTGGGCCTCGACGACGACCAGGTCGACGAGCTCGTCGAGGACTACTGGCGCTGGTACGTCGGCACGCTCGACCGACCGCTGCTCGAGTGGTTCGCTGCGCAGCGCGGCCGGCGTCGTACGGGCATCCTGTCCAACTCCGGACCCGGCGCCCGCGAGCGGGAGCGCTGCCACGGCTTCGAGCAGGTGACCGACGACATCGTCTACAGCCACGAGGTCGGCGTGGCCAAGCCCGACCCCGAGGCCTATGCGCTCACCGCGCGCCGCCTCGGCGTCGAGCCCCACGAGGTGCTGTTCCTCGACGACGTCGAGGCCAACGTCGACGCGGCCCGCGCTGCCGGCTGGCACGCCGTGCACCACGTCGACACCGCTGCCTCCATCGCGGAGATGGAGCGGATCATCGCCGCGCTCGGCTGAGCGTCCCGGTGGCGCGGATGCGCCGCAGCGGGTAAGGCTCACCTAACCTTGGCGCGTGCCCGCGCCCGTCGCCTCCCCGGTCCAGCCCCTGCGTGCCCTGTGGCGGAGGTACGGCGCCTACCGCAGCCGGTTCGTCCTCGCGGTGACGGCGTCGACGGTCAACAAGGTGGCCGACATCGTGCCGGAGCTGCTCATCGGGGCCGCGGTCGACGTCGTCGTCCGTGGCGACGCCTCCTTCGTCGGCGAGGTGCTCGGGGTGGAGTCGCGCTACGCCCAGCTGGGCTGGCTGGCCGCGTTCAACGTGGTGGTGTGGGTGGTCGAGTCCGTGTCGGAGTACGTCGCCAGCGTGCTGTGGCGCGGCCTCGCCCAGGGCGTCGAGCACGACCTGCGCGTGGAGGCCTACGACCACGTCCAGCACCTCGACCTGGGCTGGCACGAGACGCGCCCGGCCGGGTCGACGCTGGCGACCCTCAACGACGACGTCAACCAGCTCGAGCGCTTCCTCGACGTCGGCGCGCCGGCGATCCTCCAGACTGCGCTCAACGTGCTGCTGGTCGGGGCGGTGTTCGCCGCGGCCTCGACGCAGCTCCTCGTGCTCGCGTTCCTGCCCATCCCGGTGATCGTGGTCGGCTCGCTGGTCTTCCAGCGCCGGCTCGAGCCGCTCTACGACCGGGTCCGGGTGGCGGTCGCCGACCTGTCGAGCACGCTGAGCACCAACCTGTCCGGCATCGCGACGATCAAGGCCTTCACCGCCGAGGACCGCGAGCGGGACCGCGTCGCGGCCGTCTCGCAGGCCTACCGCGTGGCCAACACCGACGCGATCCGCTCCTCGGCGGCGTTCGTGCCGCTGGTGCGGATGGCGATCCTCGCCGGGTTCACGTGCACCCTCCTGCTCGGCGGCTGGGCCGCTCTGCGCGGCGACCTCGCCGTCGGGCTCTACTCGGTGCTGGTGTTCATGACGCAGCGGCTGCTGTGGCCGCTCACCGAGGTCGCGGAGGTGCTCGACCTGTACCAGCGCGGACGGGCCTCCGCGGCGCGCATCCTCGGCCTGCTCGACGTACCTGTGACCGTGCCGGCCGGCGCCCGCGCGCTCGAGCGGCCCGTCCGGGGACGCATCGAGCTGCGCGGAGTCCGCGCGGGGTACGGGGACGGGCCGGACGTGCTGCACGACCTCGACCTCGTCGTCCCGGCCGGCGAGACCCACGCGATCGTCGGCACCACGGGGTCCGGCAAGTCGTCGCTGCTGAGGCTCGTGCTGCGCTTCGACGACCCCCGCTCCGGCCGGGTGCTGCTCGACGGGCAGGACGTCCGCGGCCTCGACTGGGACTCGCTGCGCGGCTCGACCGGCTATGTCGCGCAGGACGTCTTCCTCTTCGCGGGCTCGATCGCCGACAACATCGCCTACGGCCGTCCGGGCGCCACCCGCGAGCAGGTCCGCGCGGCCGCCGAGGCGGCGGCGGCCTGGGAGTTCGTGGAGGCGCTGCCCGACGGGCTGGACACCTGGGTGGGGGAGCGTGGCGTCACCCTGTCCGGCGGGCAGCGCCAGCGCCTGGCCCTGGCCCGCGCCCTCCTGCGCGACCCTGCCGTGCTGGTGCTCGACGAGGCGACCAGCGCGGTCGACAACGAGACCGAGGCCGCCATCCAGCGCTCGCTGCGCCTGGCCACGGCGAGCTGCACCGCCCTCGTCGTCGCGCACCGGCTCTCGACCGTGCGCCACGCCGACCGCATCTGGGTGCTCGACGCGGGCCGGATCGTCGAGTCCGGGACGCACGACGACCTGCTGGTGGCCGACGGGGCCTACGCCGCGCTCTGGCGCGTCCAGACAGGCGTCCAGACAGGACAGCAGAGCCCGGTCGGTCCGTGACCGACCGGGCTCCGGCTGCGGCGTGACGCGGGACGTCAGGCCGTGGCCAGCTCCGGCTGGCGCTCCTCGGTCTCGACGGTGCGCCGCGCGTGCCGCATCCCCAGCTGGGCCAGGGCCAGCAGCACGAACGCTCCGAGGAAGGCCGCGAGGGCGGCGTAGCCGGCGATCGTGCCGATGGTGGCGAAGGCGTAGCCGTAGAGGAGCAGGCCGCGGAGGGTGTTGCCCATGAAGAGGGTCTGCCGCAGGCCGCCGAGGGCCTGGCCCTCCTCGCTCGCCTTGGCCTCGTCGTCCAGCGCGAGGAACTCGCTGCTGACCTCCTGGTAGGTGCGCCCGTCGCTCGCGGCGTTCATGTGCGCCAGGATGTAGTGGTCGGCGTAGGCCTTGGCCTCGGGGCCGGTGTTCAGCTCGCTGCCGGCGTACTCCTCGAGCGCCGCGGCGTCCTCCTTCGGCAGGCTGGCGAGGGCCTCTCCCTCGGGCATGGTGATGCCCTGCTGGGTCAGCTGCTGGTCGACCTGGTCGCCGATGAAGGTGTTGGCCCAGGTCAGGAGACCTCCGGCGATCAGGAGCACGGCGGCGAGCGCCAGCCCGGTCCAGGAGATCAGCTTGTCGAGTACCGCACGCATGATGTGCCTTCCGTCAGGGGAGTCGTGGGTCGCTCCCGCCTCGCCTACGAGGCTAGGAAGCGCCGCGCGCCACGGGATGGGGACAACGCCACCTACTCCGTGGGACCTTGGTCCCCGGAGGTCCCGGGACTCAGCCGCGCGGCCCGTCCGCCGGCGCCGGCCACACGTAGTCCAGGTCGGGTGGCACGTCGGGGAAGAGCGGGCCGTAGTGCCCCGGGTCCTTGCGCACGAGGGCGGACTGGTGGGACCGGTGGACGTCGGGGTCGCCGAGCCAGTACGGCAGCGCGTCCGCCTCGGCCAGCTCGGACTGGCTGCGGATGCGGGTCACGCCTGCCTCCCGGAGGTCGGTCACGACCGTGGTGGCGCAGGTGTCCGCGCGCCCTGCCTCCGACCAGACCTCGCAGCAGGTGAGCGTGTAGCGACCCAGCGCCTCGAGGTGGCCACGCCACATCTTCACCGCGGGGTGGTGCCGCCAGCCGTAGCCGGGCACGGTCAGCCCGAGCACCACCTGCAGGCACTCGACGCGCTGCTTGCCCAGCCGGCGCGCGTCGAGCGCGCGGGCCGAGCGCTCGAAGTCGGGGTAGGGCAGGAAGGTCTGCACCCACGACACGCTAGGCAGCCGGGCCTGCCGGACGACACAGCCGAGGGGAGGGGGTGAAGCGGGCGCGGGTGGGTACGTGGGGGCATGGATCGTGCCTCGACCGAGACCCACCGGATGACCGACAAGCCCGACTCGCCACAGGACCTGACCAAGCCGTCCTGGACCTACGTCCTGCGCAAGACCGTGCGCGAGTTCTCCGACGACCAGTGCACCGACCTGGCCGCTGCCCTCACCTACTACGCCGTGCTGGCGATGTTCCCCGCGGCGCTGGCGATGCTGTCGGTCGTCGGCCTGGTGAGCGACGGCCGGCAGACCGTCGACACGCTGCTGGAGATCATGCGTGACATCGGGGCCGGCAGCGCGGCGAAGACCCTCGAGCCCACGCTCGTCCAGCTCAGCCAGAGCTCCAGCGCCGGCTTCGGCCTCGTGCTCGGGTTGGCCGCGGCGCTGTGGTCCGCCTCGGGCTACACCGGCGCCTTCGGTCGCGGGATGAACCGGATCTACGAGGTCGACGAGGGCCGGCCGATCTGGAAGCTGCGGCCGATGATGCTGCTGGTCACCCTGGTCACCGTCGTGCTCGCCGCAGCCGTCCTCGTCGGCCTGGTCATCACCGGTCCCGCGGCCGAGGCGGTGGGCAACGCGATCGGCCTCGGCTCGACCGTCGTCACCGTCTGGAACATCGCCAAGTGGCCGGTGATGCTGCTGGTCGTCATGCTCGTCGTCGGGCTGCTCTACTACGCCACGCCCAACGTCAAGCAGCCGAAGTTCCGCTGGATCAGCGTCGGCGCCGCCGTCGCCATCGTCATCTGGATCATCGCCTCGGTCCTGTTCGGCTTCTATGTCGCCAACTTCAGCTCCTACGACAAGACCTACGGCTCGCTCGCCGGCGTCATCGTCTTCCTGCTGTGGCTCTGGATCACCAACCTCGCCCTGCTGTTCGGTGGCGAGCTCGATGCCGAGCTCGAGCGTGGCCGCGAGCTGCAGGCGGGCATGCCCGCGGAGGAGGAGATCCAGCTCCCGCCGCGCGACACCCGCAAGATCGACAAGGCCGCCGAGAAGGAGCGCGAGGACGTGCTGCGGGCACGCCGGCTGCGCGAGTCCCGCGGGCAGGACGCCGACGCGAAGACCGAGGCGAAGACCGACCCGGGGCGGGACCGGTGAGCGCTCCGCGCGTCGTCCTGGTCACCGGCGCGTCCAGCGGCATCGGCGAGGCGGTCGCCCGACAGGCTGCCGCGCGCGGTGACCACCTCGTCCTGCTCGCCCGCGGACGTGAGGCGCTGGACCGGGTCGCGGCCGACTGCGAGCGGCTCGGCGCCGCCTCGACCCTCGTCACACCGGCGGACATCAGCGACGACGCGCAGGTGGAGGCTGCCGTGGCGGAGGCGGTCGGCCGGCACGGAAGGCTCGACGTGGTCGTCAGCTCCGCCGGTGTCGTCGCCTACGGCGGGATCGACGCGGTCCCGGTCGAGGTGTTCGACCAGGTGGTCGCCACCAACCTGCTGGGCCCGGTCAACCTCGCCCGCCACGTGCTGCCGGTCCTCCGGGACCAGGACGACGGCGCGCTCGTGCTGGTCGGCTCGGTGATCGGGCACATCGGCGTGCCCGACATGGCGGCGTACGTCCTCAGCAAGTGGGGCGTGCGGGGTCTGTTCCGGCAGCTGCGCGTCGACAACCGCGACCGCCCCGGGATCCGGTTCGCCTACGTCGCCCCCGGCGGCGTGGACACCCCGATCTACCGTCAGGCGGCGACGTACGGCGACTCGGTGGGCCGCCCGCCCTTCCCGGTCGACCGGCCCGAGAAGACCGCCTCGCGCGTGCTGGTGGCCGCGGACGCACCGTGGCGCGGAGGACAGGTGGGCCTGTCCAACGACGTCATCCGGTTCGGGTTCACCGCCCTGCCGTGGGTGTACGACCGGCTGGTCGGACCGCTGTTCTCGGTGGTCGCGCAGGACCTCGTCGCCCCGGTCGTGCGCGGTCCCGGCAACGTGCTGGCGAGCCGCCAGGAGCTCAACGGGCTGCGCGGCAACCAGGGCAACCCACTGCTCGGCATCGCGGCCAACCTCGCCGAGGTCGTGCGGCGGACGGCCGGCGGACGGTCGTGACCCGGCCTGCCCGGCCGCTCCCGCGCCGCCGGCACGTGCCGCGCGAGCAGGCGGACCACCCGTTCGACCTCGCGGTCTTCGAGGGCGGCGTTGCGGAGGGCCCCGTGGTGGTGCTGGTGCACGGCTGGCCCGACACCCACCGCATGTGGGACGGCGTGGCCGAGCTGCTCGCCCCCGACTTCCGTGTCGTGGCCTACGACACCCGTGGGCAGGGTGCGTCGGCGACCGACGCGCCCGACTCGGCGTTCACCGTCGACGCCCTCGCCGACGACCTGTTCGCCGTCCTCGACGCCGTCGCCCGCGGCGAGCAGGTGCACCTGGTCGGGCACGACTGGGGCTCGGTCCAGGCGTGGGAGGCGGTGTGCCGCCCCGAGGCGGAGGAGCGCATCGCCTCCTTCACCTCGATCAGCGGCCCCCACCTCGACCACGTCGCGCACTGGGTCCGCCGCACGGTGGTGCGCCCGAGCCCGCGGGCCGTCGCGGCCCTGCTCGGACAGGCCGTGTCGTCGTCCTACCTGCCGTTCCTCGTCTCGCCCCTGGCGCCGCCCCTGCTCGGGATGCTCGACAGCGACGCGGCCAGCGGCCTGCGCTACTACCGCGGCAACCTGCGGCGTCGTACGCCCCGGTCCGCGCCGCCGCGCACCAGCGTCCCGGTGCTGCAGCTCGCCCTCACCCGGGACGTGGCGATCAGGCACGCCTCGCTCGCCGCGAGCGACCCGTGGGCCGACCGGCTCGAGCGCCGGGAGCTGCCCCACGGCCACTGGGTGGCCCGGACCCACCCGCACGTCGTGGCAGCGGAGGTCGCCGACTTCGTCCGGCGCCACGACCGGCGCGCATCCGCCTGCTGAGACGTTCTGCGTCGGGGTCGGGCGGCGCGCATGCCCGGGTGGAGCACGGGGGTACAGGGCGTGCCGACCCGAACCCCGATCCGATGCACTCGAGGAGCCCGGATGACCCCCAAGAAGCCCGTCGCCGCTGCGAAGAAGGTGGCCGGTGAGATCGCCGACGCCGTCGCGGAGGCCGTCAACCTCACTGACAAGCCGGTGCCGGGCGCGCCCGGCAGCGAGCCGCCGTCGCTGGAGGAGCCGACCGAGCCGCGTGAGGTGCCGCCGCCCAAGCCGGACCAGCAGCAGCCGACCCCGCTCTCGCCGACGGGCGCGCCGAGCGCCGACCCGTCGACCGCCAGCGCCCAGCAGGGGGCGTACCTCACCACCGCCACGGGCGTGCGCATCGGCGACAGCGACCACTCGCTCAAGGTGGGGCCGCGTGGCCCGACCGTGCTGGCCGACCACCACCTGCGCGAGAAGATCATGCACTTCGACCACGAGCGCATCCCGGAGCGCGTGGTGCACGCCCGCGGCGCCGGCGCGCACGGGGTCTTCGTCTCCAACGGCGCCGCGTCGAAGGTGAGCCGGGCCGCCGTCTTCGCCAAGGGCGAGGAGACCCGGGTGTTCGTGCGGTTCTCCACGGTGCTGGGCTCTCGCGGGTCCGCCGACACGGTGCGGGACACCCGCGGCTTCGCGACGAAGTTCTACACCCGCGAGGGCAACTGGGACCTCGTCGGCAACAACATCCCGGTCTTCTTCATCCAGGACGGCATCAAGTTCCCGGACGTCATCCACGCCGGCAAGCCGCACCCGGACCGAGAGATCCCGCAGGCCCAGAGCGCCCACGACACCTTCTGGGACTTCGTGTCCCTCCACACCGAGGCACAGCACCACGCGATCTGGAACATGTCCGACCGCGGCATCCCGCGCAGCTACCGGATGATGGAGGGCTTCGGCGTCCACACGTTCCGGCTGGTCGACGCCGACGGCGGCACCACGCTGTGCAAGTTCCACTGGAAGCCCCGGCTCGGCGTCCACTCGCTGACCTGGGAGGAGGCGCAGCTCGCCGGAGGAGTCGACCCCGACTTCCACCGCCGCGACCTGTACGACGCCATCGAGTCCGGCGCGTTCCCCGTGTGGGACCTCGGCATCCAGACCTTCCCGGACACCCCCGACCAGATGTTCGAAGGCATCGACCTGCTCGACGCCACCAAGCTGGTGCCCGAGGAGCTCGCCCCCGTGCAGGTGATCGGCACGCTCACCCTCAACGGCAACCCGACCAACTTCTTCGCCGAGACCGAGCAGGTCGCCTTCCACACCGGCCACCTGGTGCCGGGCATCGACGGCACCGACGACCCGCTGCTGATGGCGCGCAACTTCTCCTACCTCGACACCCAGCTCACGCGCCTGGCCGGACCCAACTTCAACCAGATCCCGATCAACCGCCCGCACGCGCCGGTCAACGACAACCACCGCGACGGCTTCCACCAGCAGGCCGTGCACGGAGGCGTGGCGCCCTACAAGCCCAGCTCGCTGGACGCCGGCTGCCCGTTCTTCGCCGGCGCTGACGAGGGGGCGTTCGTGGACGTGCCGGTGGAGGTGCCCACTGCCGCCAAGGTGCGCGAGAACCCTGCCTCGTTCGACGACCACTTCAGCCAGGCGCGGCTGTTCTGGAGGAGCATGTCGCCGGTCGAGCAGCAGCACATCATCAACGCCTACAGCTTCGAGCTCGGCAAGTGCTACGAGCAGGCGATCAAGGAGCGCCAGCTGCTGGCGCTGGCCAACATCGACCCCACGCTGTGCGCGGAGGTCGCCACCGCGCTGGGCCTGCCCGCTCCCCGGCCGACCGTCGAGGTGGAGGACCCGGCTCCCAGCCCCGCCCTCTCGCAGGTCGGCGAGACCTGGCCCGCCGACGGCCGCCTGGTCGGTGTCGTGGTCGACCCCGCGGGTGACCTCGGTGCCGTCGCCGAGCTCCGCGAGGGCCTGCTCGCCGCCGGCGTGCTGCCGCTGCTGATCGCGCCCCGAGGCGGCGAGCTGGGCGAGGGGCTGGTGGCGCAGCGCACCTTCGCCACCGCCCGCTCGGTCGAGTTCGACGCCCTGGTGGTGGCGGGCGCCGCCCCGCCCGCCCCGGACGCGATCGTGAACCGGGACAGCAAGGCCGGGGACGCCTCGACGGTCGCGACCGACCCACGCGTCGGCCTCCTGGTCGAGGAGTGCTTCCGGCACTGCAAGGCGGTGCTCGCCCTCGGTGAGGGACGGTCGGTGATCGACGAGCTCGGTCTCGCCGGCGCCGGTGTGGTGACCGGCGACGGCGCCGGCGAGCTGCACGACGACCTGCTCGCCCTGCTGGGCGGGCACCGGTCGTGGGAGCGGTTCGCGACCCGGGTGTGAGACCCGTGCCGTGAGTCCCGCACGACGACGGGCGCAGGCCCCGGCTCAGGCCGACAGGAGCCAGCGCCCGTCGTCGTCGCAGCGGACGAGACCCCGCTCCTCGAAGGCCTCCAGCCACCCGCGCATGGGCACGACGCCCCACCGGCGGCGGTAGACCTCGGCGTTGCGCACGATGTCGGCCACGTGCTCCACCGGCGGGCGGGAGACGGGGTGCCACTGGTGGTAGGCCCGGGCCGCGCCCACCCAGCCGAGGTCGAGCCCCGCGGCCAGGACCACCCGGGCGAAGTCCGTGTCCTCGCCGCCGTAGCCGACGTAGTCCTCGCAGAACCCGCCCGTCGCCCGCCACGCCTCGGCCGAGCAGGCGAAGGACAGCGACCAGAACAGGTCCGGGTCCGCGTCGGCCAGGCGCTCGCCCGGTGCCGGAGCGGGCCGGGCCGGGTGGGGCGCGTCCAGCGCGCCGAGCGCGGCCAGGTCGTAGCCTCCGGGCGGTCGCGGGTCGAGGTAGGTGACCGGGCCCGACCACACCGTCCGCGGCTCCTCGGCCACCACGTCGGCGTACGCCTCGACGAGGTCCGGCGCCGCGAGGCAGTCGACGTCGAGGAAGACCAGCGTGGTGGCGCCCCGGTCGAGCGCGTGCGCCGCGCCGCGGTTGCGGGCCGTGGCCACGGGCAGGCCCAGGGGATGGGGCGGCACGGTGACGCTGCTGTCGGCCACCTCCGGGTCGTCGACGGCGACCACCACGTGCTCGTACGACGTCGTGGACCGGGCGAGCGACGCCCGCTGGCGCGCGAGGTGCTCGCGCCGGCCGTGCACGACGGTGACGACAGCGGTGCGTGCCCCGCTCACGCGAGCCCCTCGTGGGCGACCTGCTTGACCACGTCGGCCAGCCGCGTGGGGGCGAAGCCGTCGCACCACTCCGCCCAGCCCTGCCCGTCGAGGAACACCGCCTCGTCGAGCAGGTCGCGCCAGCCCGTCCGCGGCACGCGGTCGACCACGACGGCGGGCCACCCGTCGCGCAGGGCCCGCGCGGTGGTCTGCTGCTCGTGGAAGGGCCGGTCCGCCGGCACCACCACGGCGGGGACCCGCATCGCGGCGACCTCGGCGAGGGAGTTCTGGCCCGGGTGCAGGACCGCGACGTCCGCGTCCGCGAGGACCGCCGCCGGGTCGGCGTGCCAGGAGCCGAGGGTGCGACTGAGCACCGTCCAGTCCCAGTCCGGGGTCTGCTCCTGGGCACGGGCGACCACCTGGGCGGTGAAACCGTCACCGCCGGTCCCGGCGAGGAGCACGGCGTGCGGTCGGCGCCGCGTCCGCACCCGGTCCGTCGCGACAGGGAAGCGCGAGACGGCACCGATCGTGTGCATCCGCTCGCCCGGCACCCCGAGGCCGGGCAGGAGGCGGTCGGTCCAGCCGTCTGGCCAGGCGCCCACCACCGCCGACGCGACCCCGAAGCCGAGCAGGTGGGCGGAGTCGGTGCGGACGCCCGGTGCCGTCATGGCGACCACGGGCGTGCCGTGCAGGCGGGCCAGCAGGCCGACCTCCACCGACTGGTCCACCACCAGCGCCGCAGGAGCGTGGCGCTCGATCCAGGCCGCGATGGCCGCCATCCGCTTGCGCAGTCCTTGGTCACCGGTGGGCACCCAGTGCAGCCGCCCGGCGGCGGTCACGTCCGCCTCGGCGTACGACGACGCGGCGTCGTCGCGGGGCAGCTGGAGCCACGGCCCGGTCCAGGCGTCGGGGCGGGGGAGCGAGCTGATCCCGGTCACGGGGCCGGGCAGGTGCGGTGCGACGGTGACCGCCCGGTGGAGGTGCCCGCTGCCCTGGTGGTGGACGTAGTAGCCGATCACGCCGCCAGGCCCCCGGCGAGCAGGTCGACGTAGAGGCCCTCGTAGAGGTCCACCATCCGGGTGAGGGACAGGTCGCGCTCGGCGTGGGCGCGGCACTGGACGCGGTCCAGCGTCGCCGCCTCCTCCATCGCCCGGGCGAGCATCGCGACGTCGCCGGGACGGGCCAGCCGGCCGGTCTCGGCGGTGAGCACCTCGGGCAGGCCACCGCGCGCGTAGGCGGCGACCGGGGTGCCGCAGGACAGCGCCTCGGCGGCGACCAGCCCGTAGGGCTCGTCCCAGTCCGGTGTCACGACCGCGACGGCTGCGGCCCCGACGAGCGTCGCCAGGTCCGCCTGCGCGAGGTGGCCGGCGTACGTCGCCTCGGCACCGAGCAGCGGCTCGACTGCCTCGTGGAAGTAGTCGAGGTCGAGGACCGGGCCGGCCAGCACGATCGGGATGCCGGCCAGGTGGGCCGCCTGGAGGGCCTGGTGGGGCGCCTTCTCCGGCACGATGCGCCCCGACCAGACCGCCGTCGCGCCGCCGGGGCCGACGGGCCAGCGGCTGACGTCGACGCCGTTCGGCACGCAGGTGACGTCGGCGACCGACGACCACGACGACGCGGTGTAGCGCGAGACCGCGGCGAAGGAGCTGGCGCCGGCGTCGAGGCGCACCGCCGACTCCAGCCACCACAGGGGAGGGGTGTGCAGGGTGGTGAGCACCGGCATCGGCAGCGTCCGTGCCATGGCGACGGGCAGGTAGTGGAGGCTGTTGTTGTGCAGCACGTCGAAGCGCTGCGCGTCCTGCCCGGCCAGCCCGAGCATGAGCGAGAGGTAGGCGTGGTGCTCGGCCACCTCGACGTACGGCGGTGCGCCCACGTCGTGACGTCCGGCGTGCTCCGGCAGCGCGTCCACCTCGAGCTCCTCCACGCCCAGCGAGGGGTCCG
Source organism: Microbacterium sp. ARD31 (assembly GCF_031844425.1). Lineage (NCBI taxonomy): Bacteria > Bacillati > Actinomycetota > Actinomycetes > Micrococcales > Microbacteriaceae > Microbacterium > Microbacterium sp. ARD31. Next base: position 8,593 of record NZ_JAUZVE010000026.1, on the reverse strand, counting down.
AGCCCGGCGCGGCGAAGACCGCGACGTCGTGCCCGCGCCGGACCAGCTCGTGCGCGAGGTGCCAGGTCATCGACTCCAGGCCACCGGTGAACGGCTCGACGATCGGGAAGCGGCTGTTGGCCACGAGGCAGATGCTCAACCGCTCGCGGACGGGCAGAGCGGTCACCTGCTCAGCTCCTGGTAGAGCTCCTCGTGGACCCGGGCCACCGTGCGTCGCTGCTCCGTGCGCTCGTCGAGGGTCGCGCCCCACCGGGGGCGCTCGGTGTGCGCCCGCACCACGGCGTCCCGCAACGACGCGGCGTCGAAGTCGTCACCGTCGTTGGTGTAGGTCAGCACCGGGCCCTGGTCGGCGTAGTAGCCGCAGCTGGGCGCCAGCACGGTGGTCTGCAGGTCCCGGCAGGCCTCGAGCCAGCCCGAGTGCGTGCCGAAGGTGTAGGGGAGCACGGAGAGGTCGAGCGAGGCGAGGTAGGCCCAGAGGTCCTCGTCGGAGTAGTAGTCGTGCACGTGCAGCTCGAGACGTCGCGCCGCCGCCTCGGACCGGAGCCAGTCCGACAGCTCGGCGTCGTGACGCGCGCCGTCGGCGTCCAGGATGTCGCGATGGCAGTTGACCTGCAGCACGGCGTCGTCGAGCCGCTCCACCGTCTCGACAAGGGTCGGCAGGAGCCGCATCGGGTCCATGTTGGCCCGCAGGCTCTTGAGGTGGAGGCCGACGCGGAACGGCCGGTGCCGCAGCAGCGGTCGCACCGTCAGCGCCCGCGAGATCGTCGGCAGGTCGACGACGTGGGGGTGGGGGACGGCGGTCGGTGTGCGACCCCACCGGCGCTCGATCTCGGCGGCGGCTCCCGGGGTGAGGGTGACGAGCGCGTCGGCGGCGGCCACCAGGACGTCGAGCTGGGCGTCATGCAGCTGCTGGTCGGTGTGGTGCGGGTTGCGCAGGTCGTGCACGGTGAACACGAACGGCTTGCCGCGCCCGCGGACGACCCGGGTGAGCGTGTCGAGCTGCTCGGGCGGGCAGGCGTCGAAGCCGAAGTGCAGGTGGAACACGTCGAAGTCGGCCTGCCGGGCCCAGTCCGGGTCCAGCATCACCGGCGGCCACCAGGTCGCACCCGCGGGGCGGTCGGGGCGCCCGGGGTCGGGGTCGGGAAGGCGTACGGCGCCACGGCCGTCGAGGGGGGACAGGTGCCGCACGTACACGTGCCCCGAGGGCACGGAGGCCACGGTGAGGGGCCGGGTCGGGGCGCCCGCCACCCGGCGCTGAGCGATCGTCATGCGGTGTCGTACCCAGAAGCGCTTCTCCTCACCGCGTCGTCCACCCGCTCGGGTGAACGCGAAACCGGGGTGAGCCGGCCCTGCCCCGGCCGATAGCATCGACCGGGCCGGCACACCCGTCCGGCCGCTCACCACACCATTCACATCACTCCCAGGAGGAGCCCTCGTGTCCGACATCCAGGTCGTCCGCATCCACGCCGAGCAGCGTGCGGAGACCGCGGTCACGACGGGCACCAAGGCCTGGGAGCTGTTCCGCGACGACGCGGACGTGATCGCCGCCCGCGTCGGCGGCGCGCTCAAGGACCTGTCCTACGAGCTCGCCGACGGCGACGAGGTCGAGGGTGTCGCCATCGACAGCCCCGACGGCCGCGAGATCCTGCGCCACTCGACCGCCCACGTGATGGCCCAGGCGGTGCAGCAGCTCTGGCCCGAGGCGAAGCTGGGCATCGGCCCGCCGATCGAGAACGGGTTCTACTACGACTTCGACGTCGAGACCCCGTTCGTGCCCGAGGACCTCGTGAAGATCGAGTCCGCGATGCGCAAGATCATCAAGGAGAACCAGCGCTTCGAGCGCCGGGTCACCACCGACGCCGACGCCCTGGACGAGCTCCAGGACGAGCCCTACAAGATCGAGCTGATCGGGCTCAAGGGCGGCGCCGGCACCGAGGGCACCGAGGGCGCCAGCGTCGAGGTGGGGGCCGGCGAGCTCACCATCTACGACAACATCGGCCGCAACGGCGAGGCGAGGTGGTCCGACCTGTGCCGCGGCCCGCACCTGCCGACCACCAAGCGGATCCCCGCGTTCAAGCTGATGCGGAGCGCCGCGGCGTACTGGCGCGGCGACGAGAAGAACAAGCAGCTCCAGCGCATCTACGGCACCGCCTGGGAGTCCAAGGAGGCCCTCGAGGAGCACCTCCACCGCATCGAGGAGGCCGAGCGCCGCGACCACCGCAAGCTCGGTCGCGAGCTCGACCTGTTCTCCTTCCCCGACGAGATCGGGTCGGGCATGGCCGTCTTCCACCCCAGGGGTGGCGTGATCAAGCGGGAGATGGAGGACTACGTCCGCCGCCGGCACCTCGAGGAGGGCTTCGACTACGTCGGCACCCCCCACATCAGCAAGGACGGGCTGTTCCACACCTCCGGGCACCTGCCCTACTACGCGGACACCATGTTCCCGCCGATGGAGATGGAGCACGCCGAGTACCGCCTCAAGGCGATGAACTGCCCCATGCACAACCTCATCTACCGCTCACGCCAGCGCTCCTACCGTGAGCTCCCGCTGCGGTTCTTCGAGTTCGGGTCGGTCTACCGCTACGAGAAGTCCGGCGTCGTGCACGGCCTGACCCGCGTGCGTGCGATGACCCAGGACGACTCGCACTCCTACGTCACCCCGGAGCAGGCCTCGGCCGAGGTCGAGCACCTGCTCACCTTCGTCACCGGGCTGCTGCGCGACTTCGGCCTCGACGACTACTACTTCGAGCTGTCGACCCGCGACGACTCCAAGCCCGACAAGTTCATCGGCTCCGACGACCAGTGGGAGACCGCGACCTCGGTGCTCGAGACGGCCGCGCGCAAGTTCGGCGTCGACCTCGTGCCCGACCCGGGCGGCGCGGCGTTCTACGGCCCCAAGATCTCCGTCCAGGCCAAGGACGCGATCGGGCGGACCTGGCAGATGTCGACCATCCAGTACGACTTCAACCAGCCGGCGGCCGACCGCTTCGACCTGGAGTACGTCGCCGCCGACGGGTCCCGCCAGCAGCCGGTGATGATCCACTCCGCGAAGTTCGGCTCGATCGAGCGGTTCATCGGCGTCCTGGTCGAGCACTACGCCGGCGCGTTCCCGCCCTGGCTGGCACCCGTCCAGGTCCAGGGCATCCCGATCGCCGAGCGCCACAACGACTACCTCTTCGACATCGCGAGGCAGATGAAGGCACAGGGCCTGCGCGTCGAGGTGGACGACTCCGACGACCGGATGCAGAAGAAGATCCGCAACGCGCAGCTGCAGAAGGTGCCGTTCATGATGATCGCCGGCGACGATGACGTCGAGAAGGGTGCCGTCAGCTTCCGCTACCGCGACGGCCGCCAGGACAACGGCGTACCCCTGGCGGACGCGATCGAGCGGGTGGCCGCGGCAGTGGCGAGCCGCGAGCAGGTCTGAGCCCCTGATCGATGGTTGAGGTGCGAGCGCAGCGGGCCTCGGAACCGCGTCGTCCCGTCGTCGACCTGACCGACGAGGAGGCGCGCCGGGCGCTGCCCCTGAAGTGGGGCGTGCCCGACGACGTCATCCCCGCCTGGGTCGCGGAGATGGACTACGCCGTCGACCCCGTCGTCCTCGGGGCGGTGCAGGAGGCGCTGGCCGACGGCATCACCGGCTACCCCGTCCTCCGCGACGAGGCGCTCGCGACGTCGTATGCCGGCTGGGCGGGGCGGCACTTCGGCTGGGCGCCCGAGCCCGAGGCCGTGCAGCCCGTCGTCGACGTGACGGCCGGGGTGCGGCTCGCGATCGACGTGCTCAGCGGTCCCGGCGGGGTGGTGTTCCCGACGCCCGGCTACAACGCGCAGCACGGACTCCCCCAGGTCACCGGTCGCACGGAGCACCTGCTGGCGGTGCCGACGTCGGCCGAGCGGTGCGAGATCGACCTCGACGCCCTCGACAGGCTCCTCGCCAGGGGCGCCCAGACGCTGCTGCTCACGCAGCCGCACAACCCGTGGGGCCGGGTGTTCACCCGCGCGGAGCTCGAGGGGATCCGCGACGTGGTGGTGGCCCACGGCGCCCGGGTGGTCAGCGACGAGATCCACGCCCCGCTGGTGCTGCCCGGCGCCCAGCACGTGTCGTACCTCTCGATCGAGGGCACCCACGACCACGCCGTCGCCGTGGTGGCCGCGTCGAAGGCCTTCAACACCGCGGGCCTGCGCTGCGCGCAGCTGGTGGTGCCCTCGGCGGCCGACCGGGAGCGCCTCGCCGCCGAGCCGATGTCGCGCAACGACTCCTGGTCGCCCCTCGGCGTGGTCGCCGCGCGCGCGGCCTACGAGCACGGCGACCCGTGGCTCGCGTCGCTCGTCGAGCGCCTCGACCAGCAGCGCACCCTCCTCGGGGAGCTGCTCGCCGCCCACCTGCCCGAGGTGCGCATGCGCCCGCTGGAGGCGACGTACCTCGCCTGGCTCGACGCCTCCGCCTACGGCCACGACGACGCCGCCGCCGTCGCCCTCGAGCGCGGCCGGGTGATGCTGAGCCCCGGCGCCTCCTACGCCCCCGGCACCACCGGCCAGGTCCGCCTCAACATCGCCACCTCGCCCGCCCGTCTCACAGAGATCGTCGAGCGCCTGGCCAAGGCCTGGCGCTAGGTCGCGCCGCCTCCACCGGGTCGGCTTCGGGGCCGGGCCGCGCCGGATGACGCGATCCCCATCGACGCCATCGCCATCGACGCCTCCTCCTGCGCATGCGATGCGTCCGCTCGTGTCGGTGTGCGGATCTCAGACGGTGCTCCCCAGCGTCAGGTGCGCACGTGCGGCGGATGTCGCCCCGCTCCGACGACTGGACGGGCCAGAACCGCCGCACGTGCGCGCGACGGTCGGCGCGACGTCCGGCCCGCCGGCGCAGCTAGTCGGACGAGCGACCGTGTCCGTCGTGGAGCTCAGCCGACGGGTCGTTGTCAGGACCGAAGCCGAGCGAGTTGAGCACGCCGAACGCCATCAGCGCCACGGCGAGACCCACGACGAGCGCCACCACGATGAGCACCACCGACCAGTCCATGCGTCCCCCTCAGCTGCTGTAGGTCTCGCATCCTCCCACACGGCGTGGATCGTCGAGGTCGACGAACGTGCGTCCGCCTGCCCTGACATCATCGCCGTCATGATGGTGGGGCTCATCGGCGACCTGGAGGGCGAGTCCGCGGCGGCGATCGACTGTCTCAGGATGCTCGGTGAGCGCGGGGACGTGCACGTGGCCTACCAGCTCGGCGACCTGCGGTTCGGCTACGGCCCGGATCCCGACGGCTACCTCCAGGTGATCGAGTCACTGTGCGCCGAGTACGGGATCGAGCTGCAGTGCATCACCGGGAACCACGAGAACTGGGCGACCCTCGACGCGCTGTGGGCCGACCCGCGGTGGCAGGACGAGCACGGCACCCTCCGGCCGATCCCCGTGACCGACCACGTCACCATGCTGCCTCGCGGCTTTCGCTGGGAGCTGGGTGGCCGGTCGTTCGTCGCCCTCGGGAGCGCGCCGTCGGTGAACCGCCACCTGCTGACGGAGGGCATCGACTGGTGGCCCTCCGAGGTGCTCCGTGAGGAGCACGTGCGGGCCACGATCGCCGGCGGTCATGCAGAGGTGATGCTCACCCACGACAGCCCCGGCCGCCCCTACTGCACCCCACCGGTCGGCGAGATCATGGCCGACAACCCGCTGGGCTGGCCCGAGGACGTCCTCGCGTACGCCGACGACGGGGTCGAGAAGATGACGCGGGCCGTGTCGGGCGTCCGACCCCGCCTGCTGGCGCACGGGCACTTCCACGTCGCGGGGGAGGCGGTCGTACGACTGCCGGGCGCGGATCACGACACGACGATCTGGTCGCTCGCGGCGCGGCGCGACCAGGGCAACGTCCGTGTCCTCGACCTGGACACCCTGGCCGCGCCGAGCCAGCCCGAGGCTCAGAGCAGGCGACCGCAGTTCGGCCAGGGGGAGCGGCCGCGCTGCTTGTAGAGCAGCTTGGCGCGGTAGGTCTGCTCACCGGCCGACGCGGAGGTCGGCAGGCCCGAGCCGCCGACGCTGCGCCAGGTGCCGATGTCGAACTGGTAGAGCCCGTAGTAGCCGGCCGGGTTGACGGCGTTCGGGTTGCCGCCGGACTCGCAGTTGGCGAGCGCGCCCCAGTTGAGGCCGTCGGTGCCCGGCACGGTGAACGGCTTGCGGCCGACGAGCACCCGCCGGGGGCGGGCGTCGCGGACGAGCTTCTTCTGGACCACGCGCGAGCGGACCTGCTCGCCGTTGTGCAGGGTCTTCAGCTTGACGACCTTGCGCACGCCGGGGCGACCCTCGCGCACGACCTTGCGCTTGCCGGGCTTCAGCTTCGTGGTGAAGATCTCGACGGTGCCCGCGCGCACGCGCTCGCGCGTGGCCTTGCGGACCTTCTCCACGTCGGTCATCTTCACGACGTCGCCCTCGCGGACGCGCTTCTTCGCGCCGGTGACCTTGCGGCCGTCACGGACGACCTTCACCAGGTCGTTGCCGTCGACCGGCACGCCCTGGGCCTCGAGGAGCTTGCCGGGCCACACGCGCGGCGCGGTGGCGACGGCGACGGCGGGCTGGTCGGCGACCTTCACGCGGACGGCGACGGCGTCGGCCTCCGCGGCGGTGGCGCTGGCGGGCACCAGACCGAGGGCGAGTGCGGCCACGGCGGTGCTGGCTGCGACACGACGACGGACGGATCGAGCGGCGGGCTGGGTGGGTGTGGTGGTGGCACGCACGTGCTTCTGACCTCACATGGTTGGGCGCGGGGGCGCTCGGACGCGACACCGTCGGGACGGGCGTCGAGGCCGCGGCGGCGATCACCTCGCGAGGGGAGGTGCCCTGTCCACGACGAGGGCCACTGCCTGCGGCCCCACCACCAGAACATGCCTCGGCGGGCATGTCGAATCGGGGACGGCGGCTGAGCGGGGGAGCGTGAGCGGACTCACGCCGCGGCTCACACGCTCTTGACGTACCTCCGGCACGGCGACACGAAGCGCTCGCCGCCCGCGGTGACCTCGTACGGCAGGTCGCCCGCGTCGGTCCAGCCCTGCTTCTCGTAGAACGCTCGGGCCCGGGCGTTGCCGGTGACGACGGCGAGCCACGCCGACACGTGGCCGGCCGCGGCCACCCGGCGCTCGGCCTCCGCCAGCAGCAGCGGTGCGAGGCCCGACCCCCGCGCGGAGCGGCCGACGAAGACCTGCTCGACCTCGTCGTCGACGACCATCACGAACCCGAGCAGCTCGTCGTCGTCGGACACCGCGACCGTCGTGTCGGCGACACGGGACGGCGTGCGCTCGTGGAACGCCGGCAACGTCCGGGCGGCGGTGAGCCCCTCGGGCACGTGACCTGCGTGACCGTCGTGCCAGCCCTCGTGCCACAGGTCGGCCACGGCGGCCATGTCGGCGTCAGTGGCCGGTCGGATCGACGTCATCGCCCCACCCTAGGATCGCGGCATGAGCGACGACGCGCTGGAGCGGATCTGGACGCCCCACCGGATGGCCTACGTCCGCACCGCCGTCGACGACGAGGGCTGCCCCTTCTGCGCGATCCCGCACCACCCCGACGAGGAGACCCTGGTCGTGGCTCGGGGCGAGTCGACCTACGCCGTGCTCAACCTGCACCCCTACAACCCCGGCCACCTCATGGTCCTGCCCTACCGCCACGTCGCTGACCTCGCTGACCTCACGCAGTCCGAGTCGGCCGAGCTGATGGCGATGACCCAGCAGGCGCTGCGTGCCATCCGGGAGGTCAGCCGCCCGCACTCGTTCAACATCGGCCTCAACCTCGGCCGTTCCGCGGGCGGTTCGCTCTCGGAGCACCTGCACCAGCACGTCGTGCCGCGCTGGACCGGCGACGCCAACTTCATCACCGTCGTCGGCGGCACCAAGACCCTGCCGCAGCTGCTCGAGGACACCCGCGACCTGATCGCCGGCGCCTGGGACGACGCTCAGGCCACGCGGTAGGGGTGCTCCGCCTCCCGGCCCTGGAAGGACAGGATCGCGGGGTTTCGCACACGTCCGTCGCGGATCTCGATGGCGCGGCTGATGGTCTCGTCGGCGTCCCACGCGGCGGGGCCGGCGAGCACGGTGTCCACGAAGGGCAACAGGGCCTCGCTGTTCTCCCAGGTGGCCGAGCTCCAGAGGTACGACGGGCTGTGGTCGACGGCGTAGTAGTGGACGCGGTCAGCGACGGTGAACATCGGGTCGTCGAACGTCGTCGGCACGGCCCAGGAGAAGCCCATGCCCTCGTCGCACGACACGTCCACGACCAGGCTGCCCTTCCGGAACGCGGCCACGTCCTCGGTGCGCAGGTAGGTGAGCGGCGCCGCGGTGTCCTGGAGCGTGCAGTTGACCACGATGTCGTTCTCGGCGAGGTACGCCGCCAGGGGCTCGCGTCCACGGTCGGTGATGACGTGGCTGACTCCCGGGGTGTCGGGGTCGTGGTCGAACTGTCGGATCCGCACCGAGTGGATGGGCGATCCCACCGCAGCGACCCCGCGGGTCGTGAGGACGGCGACGTCGTTCACGCCGTGCGCCTTGAGGGCGGTGACCGCGCCACGCGCGGTGGCGCCGAAGCCGATGACGACTGCGCTCAGCC
>NZ_JAUZVE010000025.1:0-112282 GCF_031844425.1 Microbacterium sp. ARD31 | reverse complement strand
GGCCGATGCCGGCCCGGACCCGGTAGAAGTCGCCCGTGGCGAGGGAGGAGCGCATCGACTTCAGTCCGTTGTGGCCGTTGTCGCCGCCGCCGAGCTTGATCCGCAGCGTGCCGAAGGCGATGTCGAGCTCGTCGTGGATGGCGATGACGTGGTCGGGGGCGACCTTGTAGAAGGAGGCCAGCGCCTTGACCGGTCCGCCCGACTCGTTCATGTAGCCGCGGCCCCGGGCCAGCACCACCCGCGGCCCGCCGATCGACAGCCGGCCCTCGACGACGTCCGCGCGGCCGGACTTGTGCGCGCGGAACGGGCTCCCCATCCGCCGGGCGAGCTCGTCGGTGACGAGGTAGCCGATGTTGTGCCGGTGCCCGGCGTAGGCCGGTCCGGGATTGCCCAGGCCCACGACCAGCCACACGTCGTTCTCCTCCGTCGTCACGGCGCCATCCTTGCATCGGTGACCGGGCACTTCCTCGCGCTGGGAAACGCCGACCGGGCGGTTCCTCGCGCTGTAGCGCGACGAACCGCCCGGTCAGTGAGTGCCAGCGCGAGGAAGTGCCCGCTCAGCAGGTCACTCGGAGTCGGTGCCCTCGGCAGCGTCCTCGGCGGGCGCCTCGGCCTCGGCGGCCTCGGTCTCGGACTCGGGGGCGTCGTGCTCGATGCCGGCCTCGGCCTCGGCCTCCTCCAGCTCGGCCTCGAGGGCCTCGGCGGAGATCTGCTCGGTCACGTTGACGATGAGCAGGTCCTCGTCGGCGAGCAGGGTGGTGCCCGAGGGGAGGTCGAGGTCCTTGGCCAGGATCTGGGTGCCGGCGGCGGCGCCCTCGACGGAGACCTCGAAGAACTCGGGGATGTGCGTGGCCTCGGCCTCGATCGAGACGACGGTGTTCTCGTTGACCACGAGGGTCTCGGAGGCCGCGTCGCCAACGACGTGGATCGGGACGTCGACGGTGACCTTCTCGCCGCGGCGCACGGCGACGAAGTCGAGGTGCTCGATGACGCGGCGGATCGGGTCGATCTGCACGTCCTTGGTCAGCGCGAGCTGCTCGGTGCCGTCGACGTCGAGCGAGAGCAGCGCGTTGGCGCCGCCGTGCTTGAGGGCCATCATCGTCTGGTGGCCGGGCAGGATCACGTGGACCGGCTCGTTGCCGTGGCCGTAGATCACGGCGGGGATCTTGTCCTCGCGGCGGATCCGGCGGGCAGCGCCCTTGCCGAACTCGGTGCGCGGCTCGGCGGCGATCTTCTCGGGAGCAGACATGGGGTTCTCCAAACGTCGGGATGTGTCGGATCGGGGTACGTGGGGCCCGGCGCTCCGGAGACGACGAACGCCGCGCTCCGGATCGTGAGCGCGGCGCAGTGATGCGGTCCGGCCCAGTCGATCACGGAGTCCTGGTCGTCCGACCCGCTCCCTCGCCGAGGCAACCCGAGAACTCTAGACCCCGGGCACCGCACGGGTCGAATCCCCGGATCGGGTCCCCCCGTCGAATCCCTCGTCCAATCCGGTGGACGGCCTCACTAGGGTGGGCCGGGTGCCCCTGAAGCTCCCCGAGGCGCGCGCCCGCGCCGTCCTGCTGACCGACGTCCACACCGAGGTCCACCTCGACCTCACCTCGACCGAGTCCTTCGCCGTGGAGACGACAATCTCGTTCCGCTGCACCCAGCCCGGGGCCTCGACGTTCCTCGAGCTCAACGGCGGCTCCGACGTCACGCTCGACGGGTCGCCGGCGCCGTACGCCGACGGGCGGATCGCGCTGACCGACCTCGGCGAGACCAACCAGGTCCGCGTCACCGCCCGGATGCCGTACGTCACCGACGGCGACGGCATGACCGTGACGATCGACCCGGCCGACGGCGAGCGCTACGTCTGCGCGCACACCTCGATGGACATCAGCCATAAGGTGATCCCCTGCTTCGACCAGCCCGACATCAAGTCCACCTTCGACGTCAGCGTCACCGCGCCGTCGCACTGGACCGTGCTGGCCAACGGCGCGCTGAAGGAGCGTGACGGCGACACCTGGACCTTCGAGACCACGCCGCCGTTCTCGTCGTACCTCTTCACGCTGGTCGGCGGGCCCTGGGTGTCGGTGACCTGGGACGAGCCCTACGCCCCGGCACCGGGCGGCACGCTGCCGTTCGGCTGGCACGCGCGGGCCTCGCAGGAGCGCGAGCTGCGCCGTGACGCCGACGAGCTCAGGCGGATCACCAGCGCCTGCTTCCAGCACTACACGACGATCTTCGAGCCGGAGTACCCCTACGCCGACTACCAGCAGGTCTTCGCGCCCGGCCTCAACTGGGGCGCGATGGAGTTCCCCGGCTGCGTGGTCTTCCGCGACCAGGCACTCACCCAGGGCACGCCCACCGAGCTCGAGCGCGAGTGGCTGGCCTCGACGATCGCGCACGAGATGGCGCACATGTGGTTCGGCGACCTCGTCACGATGAAGTGGTGGGAGGACTCCTGGCTCAACGAGTCGTTCGCCGACTTCATGGGGTACGACGTCGCCGGCGTGGCCGCCGGGTACACCGACGCGTGGACGTCGGCCGCCATCACCCGCAAGCCCACCGGCTACCGCGCGGACCGCCGCCGCTCGACGCACCCGATCGCCGAGGACACCGAGAAGATCGTCGACGTCGACACCGCCTTCGCGAACTTCGACATGATCACCTACGCCAAGGGCAACGCGGCGCTCGCGCAGCTCGGCCACTGGCTCGGCGAGGAGGACTTCCTCGCCGGCGTCAACAAGCACCTCACCTCCCACGCCTTCGGCAACGCCGACCTCGCCGACTTCCTCGACTCCCTCGACGCGGCCACCGACAAGGACGTCCGCGGCTGGGCCGAGGCCTGGCTGCGCTCGACGGGGTTCGACACCCTGGTCGTGACGCGCGAGGCCTCCGACGACGGGCAGGGCGTCCCCGTCCTGACCCGCGAGGGCACCCGGTCGCACCGCCTCACGGTGTCGGCGTACGACTCCTCGATGGGGCTCGTCGGCTCCCGCGACGTGCTGCTCGGCGACGAGCCGGTGCGGCTGGAGGAGTTCGCCGGGCAGGTCGTGGTGCCCAACTCGGGCGACGAGACCTTCGCGGTGATCCGTCCCGACGAGCAGTCGTGGGCCGCGATCACGGCCGGGCTGTCGTCGGTGGAGTCGCCGCTGACCCGGGCGATGCTGTGGTGGACCGCGGTCGACCTGACGGAGTCGAAGGTGATCCCGGTGGCCGACTTCGTCGCCCTCGCCGACACCCACCTGCGCCCCGAGACGCACCCGCTGGTCTTCGAGGGCGTGATGCGCGCCCTGCAGCTGGTGACCCGCCGCTACGACGAGCCCGCCGAGGTCGCCGGGCACCTCGCCGCGATCGCCGACATCGCCCGCGGCGCCGTCGAGGGCGGCGACCCCGCGCTGGCGCCCGGCGCCTCGCGCGTGCTGGCCCGGATCAGCGCCGACCGCGACTTCCTGGCCGGCTGGCTGGCGCAGGACGACGTCGACCAGACCGTGCGCTGGAACGCCGTGCACCGGCTCGCCGAGCTGGGTGACCCGTCCCACGTCGAGGTCGAGGAGGCACGGGACCGGTCGGTCGCCGGCCACCACGCGGCCCTCGGTGCCCGGGCCGCGATCCCCACCGCGGAGGCCAAGGCCGAGGCGTGGGCGCGGCTGATGAGCGGCGACCTCGGCAGCCACGAGTTCGACGCCGTCGGCGCGGGCTTCTGGGGCTGGGAGCAGGCCGACCTGGTCCGCCCCTACCTCACCCGCTACGTCACCGACGGCCTCGACCTCGCCCGCCGCTCGGGCCAGGCGATGGGCGACGTCATCGGCGACGCCTTCCCGCGCCTGCCGCTCCCGGTCGACGTACGACGTGAGCTCCGCGACGCGGTCGCCGCCGCCCTCGAGGCGGGCGACGTGCCCACCGTGCTCGCCCGCGCCTGGAACGACGCGCTGGACGACCTCGACCGCACGCTCTGACTCCTGCTCCAGTGATCCCCGGCTGACCGGGGATCACTGAACTTGTCAGGCGTTGCACGGGCCGACAAGTTCAGGAATCCCCGGCTGACCGGGGATCCAGAAGTCGTCCGTCAGGCGTGGCCGTCGAACATCGAGGTGACCGAGCCGTCCTCGAAGACCTCACGGATCGCGCGGGAGATCAGCGGCGCGATCGAGAGGGTGGTCAGCTTGTCGAACTGCTTGTCCTGCGGGACGGGCAAGGTGTTGGTGACCACGACCTCCATGGCGGAGGAGTTCTTCAGCCGGTCGACCGCGGGGTCGGAGAGGATCGGGTGGGTCGCGGCGATGATCACGCCCGCGGCGCCGTCGGCCATGCACGCCTCGGCGGCCTTCACGATCGTGCCGCCGGTGTCGATCATGTCGTCGGTCAGGATGCAGATCTTGCCGGCGACCTCACCGACGACGCGGTTGGCGACGACCTCGTTGGCCACGTCGATGCGGCGGGTCTTGTGGATGAACGCGAGGGGTACGCCGCCGAGGCGGGCCGACCAGCGCTCGGCGACCTTGATCCGGCCGGCGTCCGGGGAGACGACGGCGAGCTGCTGGTCGCCGTACTTCTGCTTGACGTAGTCGGTGAGGATCGGCAGCGCCATCAGGTGGTCGACGGGGCCGTCGAAGAAGCCCTGGATCTGGTCGGCGTGCAGGTCGACGGTGATCAGCCGGTCGGCGCCGGCGGTCTTGAACAGGTCGGCCATCAGGCGCGCCGAGATCGGCTCGCGGCCGCGGTGCTTCTTGTCCTGGCGGGCGTAGCCGTAGAAGGGCATGACCACCGTGATCCGCTTGGCCGAGGCACGCTTGAGGGCGTCGACCATGATCAGGTGCTCCATGATCCACTCGTTGATCGGAGCGGTGTGGCTCTGGATCACGAAGGCGTCGCACCCGCGCACGGACTCCTCGTAGCGGACGTAGAGCTCGCCGTTGGCGAAGGCCCGCGCGTCCTGGGGGACCAGTCCGCACTCGAGGAGATCGGCGACCTCTCCGGCGAGCTCGGGATAGGCCCGTCCGCTGAAGACCATCAGGTTCTTCTCGGTCGTCCGCTTCATTCCGGTCACGCGACGCGACTCCTCGCTGTGCTGGTCAGCCTCGGGGGTGGCTCGTTCGGAGGTGCTGGCACGATTCTCACCCACCGACCCGGGCATCCCCAACCCCGGGTCACCCAGCGGATCCCGGGCCAGGCCCCGCGGCGCCCTTCTCCTGCTGTTCACGCGCCGTTCGCGCGGCCTCCGCCTGCGCGGTGCCGGCCCGCTTGGACTCAGTCCAGCCCTCGAGGTTGCGCTGCGGCGAGGAGCTCACGGCGAGCGCACCCGCCGGGACGTTGCGGCGTACGACGGTGCCCCCGGCGGTGCCGGCGCCGTCCCCGACCTCGACCGGGGCGACGAAGGTGTTGTTCGAGCCGGTCTTGGCGTGGCGGCCGATGACGGTGCGGTGCTTGGCCACCCCGTCGTAGTTGGCGAAGATCGTGCCGGCGCCGATGTTGGTGCCCTCGCCGATCTCGGCGTCGCCGACGTAGGACAGGTGTGGCACCTTGGCGCCCGCGCCGATCTCGGCGTTCTTGGTCTCCACGAAGGTGCCGATCTTGCCGTCGGCGCCGAGCCGGGTGCCGGGGCGCAGGTAGGCGAACGGGCCCACCGTGGCGCCGTCGCCGACGACCGCGAGCTCGCCGTGCGTGCGGACGACGCGGGCACCCGCGCCGACCTCGCAGTCCTTGAGCGTGGTGTCGGGGCCCACGACCGCGTCCTCGCGCACGACCGTCGCGCCGAGCAGCTGGGTGCCGGGCAGGATCGTGGCGTCGCGCTCGAGGACCACGTCGGCCTCGATCCAGGTGGTCGCCGGGTCCATGACCGTGACGCCCTCCTTCATCCAGCGGGTCACGATCCGGCTGTTGAGCCGGCGCCCGAGCTCGGCGAGCTGGGCGCGGTCGTTGGCCCCCTCGGTCTGGTCGACGTCCTCGATGAGGTGGGCGCCGACCGTGAGGCCGTCCTCGCGGGCGAGGTGGACGGTGTCGGTGAGGTAGTACTCGCCCTTGGCGTTGTCGTTGCTGATCCGCGGCAGCGCGCTGACGAGGAACTCGGCGTCGAAGGCGAGGATCCCGGAGTTGATCTCGTCGATCTCGCGCTGCTCGGGCGTCGCGTCCTTCTCCTCGACGATCGCCTCGACGTCGCCCTCGTGGTTGCGCAGGATCCGGCCGTAGCCGAACGGGTTCGGCACGCGCCCGCTGAGGATGCTCACCGCGCGCTGGGCCGCCTCGTGCTCGGCGGCGAACGCCCGCAGCGACTCCCCCTCCAGCAGCGGGGTGTCGCCGGCCGCCACGATCACCGTGCCGGTGGTGGTGCCGGCGGCGTCCATCGCGATGCGCACGGCGTGCCCGGTGCCCTCCTGCGTCTCCTGCACGGCGAGCACGGCGTCGGGCATCAGCTCGGTGATGTGCGGACCGACCTGCTCGCGCTGGTGGCCGACGACGGCGACTACCCGGGTGGGCTCGACGGCCTGCACGGCCCGGAGCACGTGCCCGATCATGGAGCGCCCGGCGACGGGGTGCATCACCTTCATGGTCTTCGACTTCATGCGGGTGCCGCCGCCTGCGGCGAGGACGATGACGGTGAGGTTGTCCATGGTCGCAGTCTGTCAAAGGTCCCGCCGGCCGCTGACAGCGCGGGACGTTGGGCCCTAGCGGTCCGTGCTCCGCGCGGGGTCGACTGGCGCCGAGGAGGTGCGATGACCGCGTCCTGGCGCCACACCCTGCGGCCGCCCGCGGGCCGGGTGCTGCGCGGTGACGTCGCCGCGGGCGTGACCGTGGCGGCGTACCTCGTGCCCCAGGTGCTGGCGTACGCCGGGCTGGCGCGGGTGCCGCCCGTCGCCGGGCTCTGGGCCGCCTTCGTCGCGCTGGCGGTCTACTTCCTGCTCGGGTCCTCGCCGCAGCTCTCGGTGGGCCCCGAGTCGACGACGGCACTGATGACGGGGGCAGCCCTCGCCGCCATCACCGTGCCGGGCGAGTCACCGCAGGACACCGCCGCGCTGCTCGCGCTGGCGGTCGGCGCCGTGTGCCTGCTGGCCTGGGTCGGCGGGCTCGGCTTCCTCTCCGACCTGCTCTCCAAGCCGGTGCTGGTGGGTTACATGGCGGGCATCGCGGGCCTGATGGTGCTCTCGCAGGCCGCACGCGCGACCGCCGCGCAGATCCCCGACGGGGACCCGCTCGCGGAGGCGTGGTGGTTGCTGCAGCACCCGTGGGCGGTCCACGGCCCGACCCTCGCGGTGTGCCTCGGCACGCTCGCCGTGCTGCTGCTGGGGGCCCGCGTGTGGCCGACCGGGCCGGTGCCCCTCGCCGGCATGCTGGTCGCGACGGTCGTGGTGGCCGTCGCCCGGCTCTCCGACGACGGCGTGGCCGTGGTGGGCACGCTGCCCTTCGCGCTGCCGGAGGTCGGGCTGCCGTCGGTGGCCTCGCTCGGGTCGTGGGCGCTGCTGACCACGGCGCTCGCCATCGCCGTCGTGGGCTTCACCGACAACGTCCTCACCGCGCGCGCCTTCGCGGCTCGCCACGGCGACCGGGTCGACGCGCGGCGCGAGCTCCTGGCCCTCGGCGCGGCCAACGTCGCCGCCGGCGTGGTCCACGGCTTCCCGGTGAGCAGCTCGGGCAGCCGGACCGCGATCGTGGACGCCGTCGGCGGTAGGTCCCGCTGGGCCGGGCTGTCCACCCTGGGCGCCGCCCTCGTCCTGGTCGTCGCGCTGCGACCCGTGCTCGCCCGCTTCCCCGACGCGGCGCTCGCCGCCGTGGTCGTCTACGCCGGACTGCGGCTGGTCGACGTCGACGAGTTCGTCCGGATCGCCCGCTACCGGCGCACGGAGCTGGCCATCGCGCTCGCGACGACGCTCGGCGTCCTCGTGCTGGGCGTCCTGGAGGGTGTGCTGGTCGCGGTCAGCCTGTCCCTCGTCGACGTCTTCCGCCGCGTCGCCCGCCCGCACGACGCCGTCGAGGGCCTCGTCCCCGACGTGGCCGGCATGCACGACGTCGACGACTACGACGACGCCACGCCCGTCCCCGGGCTGCTCGTCTACCGCTACGACGCTCCCCTGTTCTTCGCCAACGCCGAGAACTTCCTCGCCCGCGTGCGGGAGTCGGTGGCGGCCTACGACCCCGAGTGGGTGCTGCTCAACGCGGAGGCGATGGGCGAGGTGGACCTCACCGGGGCGGACGCGCTCGAGACGCTGCGCGCCGAGCTCGCCGAGCGCGGCGTCGTGCTGGCCCTCGCCCGGCTCAAGCAGGACCCCCGGGACGCGCTGGCGCCCAGCGGCGTGCTCGACCGGATCGGTGCCGACCACGTCTTCCCGACGCTCCCGACGGCGCTCGAGGCGTTCCGCGCCGCGACCGGACGGGAGTGAGGCGCTACGCCTCGCCCAGCAGCTGCGCGAAGAGCTCGACGTACTGGATGAGGTGGCGGTCGGCGAGGTAGTGGTCGCGGACGCGCAGGTGGGCCGCACGGCCCATCGCCTCGCGACGCCCGGCGTCGCCGAGCAGGGACGACAGCGCACGCGCCAGCCCGGCGCCGTCGCGCGGGTCGCGCAGCAGCACGCCGCTGACGCCGTCCTCGACCTGGTCGCGGATGCCGCCGACGGCGGACGCCACCACCGGCCGGGCCTTCCACATCGGCTCGGTCACGGTGAGGCCGAACCCCTCGGCCAGGCTCTTCTGCACCACGACGGTGGACCAGCGCTGCAGCGCGTTCACGGTGCGGGCGTTCGCCTCGAGGTCGTCCATCGGCACCGACAGCAGGTGGCTGCGCTCGCGCGCCGCGGCGGGGAGGGACCGCCACCGCTCCCGGCACTCGGCGAGCACCTCGGCCGCCTCCGGGTCGTCCGCCACTCCCGACGCCTCCGGCCCCGCGAGCACCAGGTGGGTGTCGGAGGGGAGCTCGTCGAGGTGGTCGGCGAACGCCTCGAGGACACCGGCCATGTCCTTGAGCCGGTCCCACCTGCTGACCTGCAGCACGACCTTCCCGTCCACCGGCAGGGGCGCTCCCTCGACCACGAGCCCCTCGCGGTGGACCAGCCGGGCGACCTCGCGGTCGTCGAGGTCGGTGTTCTTGGGGCTGAACGGGTCGAGCGACGGCGGGATCACCCGCAGCCACCGGCGGTCGACCCAGTCGGGGGCGAAGGACTCCCGCGAGAAGATGCAGGCGTGCGCCGGCTCGACGAGCGGGCGCAGGAAGCCCCACGCCTCGCGCGTCCACTCGTCGTGCTCGTCGAGCCCGACGTGGCAGCGCCACGCCACGAGGGCACCCCGGTCGCGCAGCGGCTGGGCCAGCCCGGCGGTCTGCGGGTCGTGGAGCAGCACCAGGTCGCCCGGCCGCACGAGCTCGAGGACCTGGTCGCGCTGCCGCGCCAGGGTGGCGTCGTACGTCGCCCGCGCAGCCGCGTCGAGCGCGCCCGCGTCCCCCGGGACGCCGTGCAGCCGGTTGTGCAGGCGCTTGGTGACGGCGAAGAAGTCGCTCTCACCGCCCACCACGAGCCAGCGGACGTCGACCCCGGTCCCGGCCGCGTAGGCGACGAGGGTGTGCAGCATCTCCGCGACGCCGCCGCCCCGCGCGGTCGAGTTGACGTTCCAGACGCTGCGCGTCGCCAGCAACCGACGCGCCTCGGCGACGTGGGCCTCGAGCCGCTCGACGCGCTCGGGCGTCAGCAGCGGCGCGAGCCGCTGCAGCGCCACCGGTTCGACCGGGACGACCTGGACGCCGGTCACGACGGGTGCCGGGGCGCGGGCAGCTCGATGGGAGAGCCCACCCGCACCTGGACGCCCGGTGCGGCGCGCCGGGCGACGTCGAGGGCCTCGTCCATGCGGCGGATCGCCCGCGCCCGCGCCGCGTGGTCGCAGGCGGGCACGGCCGGCTCGACCAGCTCGAGCGCGCGGTCGGACTCACGGGCGCGCCGAGCGGCGTCCGCCACGAGGCGTGCCAGCCCGGACACGTCGTCGACGACCAGCCGGACGGTGTCGGGCGGGCGTGGTGCGGGTGCGTGGGCCATGCCGTCGTCCTCCTGTCGCGAGCTGTCGCGGGCCCTGGGGTGGGTCGAGTCTCGCTCCCCCACCTGGGGGAGGACAGGGTCCTTGGTCCCCAGCCTGACCGGGCAGGTCGTGCCCTTCGGCCCTGCCCGACCACCGTCGCAGGCGGGACGATCGAAGGGAAGGAGCGGCTCCTGGTCGTGTCACGCACCGGCCGGGGGCCGCCGACGGAAGGGCCCCACCGATGACCACCTCAGCACCTCCCCCTGCACCTCCTGCCCCCGTTGCGCACCCGGACTACCCGGTGCACGTCGACGCCGACCTCGACCCCGGCCTGAGCCGGGGCCTCTGGCTCGTCAAGTGGCTGCTCGCCATCCCGCACTACCTCGTCCTGGCGTTCCTCTGGGCCGCCTTCGCCGTGCTGAGCGTCGTGGCCTTCCTCGCCATCCTGTTCACCGGCCGCTACCCCCGCGCGATCTTCGACTTCAACGTCGGCGTGATGCGCTGGAGCTGGCGCGTCTCCTACTACTCCTACGCCGTCCTCGGCACCGACCGCTACCCGCCCTTCACCCTCGCCGACGTCCCCGACTACCCCGCCCACCTCGACGTGGACTACCCCGAGCACCTCTCGCGCGGTCTCGTGCTGGTGAAGTGGTGGCTGCTGGCCATCCCCCACTACCTGGTGGTCGCGCTCCTCGCCGGCGGGGTGGCGTACGGCGTCAGCGGGGCCGACGACGAGGGCTGGATCACCATCAGCCTGATCGGCGTCCTGGTGCTCGTCGCCGCGGTCGTGCTGCTGTTCACCGGCCGCTACCCGCAGCAGGTCTTCGACCTGGTCCTCGGCCTCAACCGGTGGGTGCTGCGCGTCGCCGGCTACGTCGCGCTGATGACGGACGAGTACCCGCCGTTCCGCCTCGACATGGGCGGCCACGAGACGCACACGCCGACCCGGGTGCCCGCGGACCCGCCGCCCGCACCCGCCACCGGGCCGCACAGCCGCCCGGAGGGCTGGACCGCCGGGCGCATCGTCTCCGTGGTGGCCGGCGCGGTGCTGGTGCTCGCCGGCCTCGGCTTCGCCGGCGCGGGCGGGACGCTCGCGCTCGTCGGCGCGACCGACCGGGACGACGGCTTCGTGATGAGCCCCGCGATCGGCATGGACAGCGACGCCTGGGCCATCACCTCCGAGGACGCGCGGATCACCACCGAGGGCGCCCCGGACTGGGTGCCCGACCGGGTCCTCGGGGACGTGCGCGTCACTGCGGAGTCCGGCTCCGGCGACGCCCTGTTCCTCGGCGTCGCACGGTCCGCGGACGTGGCCGCCTGGCTCGACGGCGTCGGCCGCGACACCTTCCGCGAGGTCCGTCACGGCGAGGCCGTGCTCGAGGGGACGACGGGAGGCGCTCCGGCCTCCGCCCCTGACGAGCAGACCTTCTGGGTCGCCCGCGCCACCGGACCCGACGCGACACTCGACTGGGAGCCGGAGGAGGGCAGCTGGACCTTCGTGCTGATGCGCGCCGACGCCTCCCCGGGCGTGGCCGCCGACGTCGCCACCGGCGCCGAGCTCCCCGTCCTGGACGCGGTGGTCGCCGTCCTGCTCGTCCTCGCCGGCCTGACCGTGCTCGCCGGCGCCCTGCTCATCGCCGTACCCGTCCGCACCGTTGCAAGGAGAGAACCATGAAGGCAGCAGTAGTCCCCACCCTCGGCGCACCGCTGGAGGTCCGCGACGTCCCCGTCCCCGAGCCCGGCCCCGGTCAGGTGCTGGTGAGGATCGAGACCTGCGGGCTGTGCCACACCGACATCCACGCCGCCCGCGGCGAGTGGCCCGTCAAGCCCAAGGACCTCCTCATCCCCGGCCACGAGGGCGTCGGGACGATCGAGGCCGTCGGCGAGGGCGACCTGCCCGTCGCCGTCGGGCAGCGCGTCGCACTACCGTGGCTCGGCCACGCCTGCGGACACTGCCGCTACTGCGTCGCCGGCTGGGAGACCTACTGCACCAGCCCCTCCTACATGGGCTACACGATGGACGGCGGCTACGCGGAGTACGCCGTCGCCTGGGCCAGCCACGTCGTGCCGGTGCCCGACGCGGTGACCCCGCGCGACGCCTCGCCGCTGACCTGCGCGGGCGTGACGACGTACAAGGGGCTCAAGGTGGCCCACCCGCAGCCCGGTGAGACCGCGATGGTGGTCGGCATCGGTGGCCTCGGTCACCTCGGCCTGCAGTACGCGCGGGTCTTCGGCTCGCGCACCGTGGCGGTCGACGTGCACGACGAGAAGCTGCAGCTGGCCAAGGACCTCGGCGCCGACCACGTCGTCGACGCCCGCGGCGACCAGCAGGCCGAGCTCGAGGCGATCGGCGGCGTCGACGTCGCCCTCGTGACGGTGCCGTCGCCGGCTGCGATGCGTGCTGCGCACGCCGCCCTCAACCCCAACGGCCGCCTCGTCCTCGTGGGGCTGCCGGCGGACAACCGGCTGGAGCTCCCCGTCTTCGAGACCGTGCTCAAGGGCATCTCGGTGATCGGCTCGCTCGTCGGCACCCGCAACGACCTCGCCGAGTGCTTCGACCTGCACGCGCGCGGCCTGACCCGCGTCGTGACCGAGGGCCGGCGCCTCGAGGACGTCAACGCGTGCTTCGAGGAGGTCCTCGCCGGGGAGGTGCCCGCGCGGCTGGTGTTCGAAATGTAGCTCCCCGGGTAGGAGTCGAACCTACGTCGCTAGTCCTGATTCAAAGTCAGGCGGGCCCTGCCGGCAGACCAACCGGGGAATGTGCGCCCAAGCCTAGGGGTCCGAGGATCCGTCATACGAAGCCAGACCCATGGGTCGGGGTTCGGATGACGGATCCGCCCCGGAAGGC
This sequence comes from Microbacterium sp. ARD31, assembly GCF_031844425.1. Lineage (NCBI taxonomy): Bacteria > Bacillati > Actinomycetota > Actinomycetes > Micrococcales > Microbacteriaceae > Microbacterium > Microbacterium sp. ARD31. The sequence goes on along the minus strand of NZ_JAUZVE010000025.1, from coordinate 99,456 downwards.
TGAGGGACGTGGAACGTGCTGCGATGCGGCCGTCCGGGCGACCGCATCGCAACACGTCCGAGGCCGGGAGAAGGACCGGGATCTTCACGACACCTCCACACCGGTACGGGCGATCCCTGATGCGACCCGGCGCCCCGGGCCGCTAGCGTGGCGGGCGTGACGGGGGAACTCACCGGGCTGCTGCCCACGAACCAGTCGGTCATCTCGACCGCGGGCCTCACCAAGCACTACGGCACCGTGCACGCGCTGACCGACCTCACGGTCGACGTCGGCCCGGGGGTGACCGGCCTGGTCGGCGCCAACGGCGCGGGCAAGTCGACGCTCATCAAGATCCTGCTCGGGCTCCTCGAGCCGACCGGTGGCACCGCCAGCGTGCTCGGCCACGACATCGAGCACGCCAGCCAGGAGATCCGGAGGCTGGTGGGCTACATGCCCGAGCACGACTGCCTGCCGCCTGACGTCAGCGCCAGCGACTTCGTGGTCCACATGGCGCGGATGTCGGGGCTCGGCGCCTCGCCGGCGCGCGAGCGGGCGGCCGACGTGCTGCGGCACGTCGGGCTCGACGAGGAGCGCTACCGGCCGATGGGCGGCTACTCCACGGGCATGAAGCAGCGTGCCAAGCTCGCCCAGGCCCTCGTCCACGACCCGCAGCTGGTCTTCCTCGACGAGCCCACCAACGGACTCGACCCGGCCGCCCGCACCGACATGCTCCGCCTCGTCGCGCGCATCGGCAGCGACTTCGGCATCGCCGTGCTCGTCACCTCCCACCTCCTCGGCGAGCTCGAGCAGGTCAGCGACCACGTCATCGTCCTCGACGGTGGCCACCTGCTGCGCTCCAGCGCCACCACCGACTTCTTGGCGCGCACCGGCAGCCTGCTGGTGGAGGTCGTCGGCACCGAGACCGAGCGCGACCGCCTCGGCGAGGCGCTCGCCCAGCGGGGCCTCTCCTGCCGTCCGCGCGGGTCGATGGTGGCCATCGACCCGCCACCGCCCCAGCTGGCCGAGGCGGGCGTCGTGCAGGACCTGATCCGTGACGTCGCCGCCGAGCTGGGCCTGGGGCTGATGCGCCTCGAGCCCGACCGCGGCCACCTGGAGGACGTCTTCCTCGAGGGAGGTGCCCATGTCTGACCGCTCCGGAGTCATCCACGACCTCGGCTACCGTCGCTACGAGGGGGTGCGCGACGGCACCGGCACCATCGCCCGCACCCTGTACGTCACCGGGCTGCGCCACACGTACGGCCTGGGTCGCTCGGGCAAGTCGAAGATCCTGCCGTTCATCCTGCTGGCGATGGCCACGCTCCCGGCCGCCATCGTGGTGGGCGTGGTGGTGCTGACCGGCCTCGGCGAGCTGCCCGTCAGCTACGCCGACTACACCAACCAGGTCCAGCTCGTCGTGAGCCTCTTCGCGGCAGCCCAGGCACCCGTCCTGTTCTCCCGCGACCTCCGGCACCGCTCGATCGTGCTCTACCTCGCCCGGCCGCTCGCCTCCTCGGTGTTCGCGCTGACCAGGTGGCTGTCGCTGACCACGTCGCTCCTGTTCTTCATGTGGGTCCCGACGTTCCTGCTGTTCGCCGGCGCCCTGCTCGCCGGCCTCGACAAGAGCGACCAGGTCGAGGACCTGCTGAAGGCGGTGGCGCTCCAGATCCTGCTGGCAGCGCTCGTCGCCGGCCTCACCGGCCTGATCTCCTCGGTCTCCCTGCGCCGCGGCTTCGCCGTCGTGGGCTCGGTGGTCGCGCTGATCGTGGTCTCGGGCGTGGTCACCTCCGTCCAGGCCATCGCCAGCGCCCAGGACGCCGACACCATCGGCGTGGCGACCGGCCTGCTCTCGCCGTGGTCGATCTACAGCGGCCTCGCCGACACCTGGCGGGCCGGGGTCGTCACGTTCACGCCGCCGGGCAGCGCCTGGGCACTGGCGTACGTCCTCGTCGCGGTGGTGCTGACCGCGCTGTGCGTGCTCGGGCTGGTGGCCCGCTTCCGGAAGGTGGGTTCGCGATGAGCACCCTGGTCCTCGACTCGGCCTCGCGCTGGTTCGGCAACGTGGTCGCCGTCAACGACGTGTCGCTGTCGATCGGCCCCGGCGTCACCGGCCTCCTCGGCCCGAACGGCGCCGGCAAGACCACGCTGATGGCGATGATGTCGGGCTTCCTCGCGCCATCAGCCGGCCACGTCACCCTCGACGGCCAGCCGGTGTGGCGCAACACCGACATCTACCGGCAGATCGGCCTGGTCCCCGAGCGCGAGCTCAGCTTCGGCTACCTCACCGGGCGGCAGTTCGTCCGCGCGAACGCCGACCTCCACCGCCTCCCCGACGCAGCCGCCGCCACCGAGCGGATCCTCGAGGAGGTCGACATGGTCGAGCCGGCCGGGCGCCGGCTCGACACCTACTCCAAGGGCATGCGCCAGCGCATCAAGATCGCCGCAGCGCTGGTGCACGACCCGGCGGTGCTGCTGCTCGACGAGCCCTTCAACGGGGTCGACCCGCGCCAGCGGATGCACCTGATGGACCTGCTGCGCCGCCTCGGCGACGAGGGCCGCACGGTGCTCTTCAGCTCGCACATCCTCGAGGAGGTCGAGCGGCTGGCGCGCCACATCGAGGTGGTCGTCTCCGGCCGCCACGCGGCGTCCGGCGACTTCGGCGCCATCCGCCGGCTGATGACCGACCGCCCGGTGCAGTACGCCGTGCAGTCCAGCGACAACCGCACGCTGGCCGCGGTGCTCATCGCCCAGCCGGCGGTCCGCGCGGTGAGCCTGCGCACCGACCAGCTCGACGTCCAGGTCGACGACCTGGGCAGCTTCGCCGTCGGCCTCCCCGGCTGGGCGAGGCAGCACGACGTGACCCTGTTCGAGCTCTCCCCCAGCGACGAGTCGCTGGAGAGCGTCTTCGCCTACCTGGTGGCCCGATGATCAACGCAACCATCGCCCGGCTCGCCCTGCAGGCGCTCCTGGGCCGACGCCGCTTCTTCCTGCTCCTGGCCTTCCCCGTCCTGCTGATCGCGCTGGTCGCCCTGATCACCGCGCTCACCGACGGCGACGCGGCCTTCGACATCGTGCCCGGTCTGGGCTACCCGCTCGTGCTGCCGCTCGTCGCGATCCTCGCGGCGTCGTCGGTGCTCGGCCCCGAGGTGGACGACGGCTCGATCGTCTACCTCCTCTCCAAGCCCGTCAGCCGCTACGGCGTGGCGATCAGCAAGTGGCTGGTGGCGCTCGCGGCGACGCTGGTGTCCGGCTCGGTGGCGATCCTCATCGCCTCGCTGATCACCGGCGACACCACCCGGGCGGTGGCGATGTTCGTCGGCGCCATGGTCGCGGGGACGGCGTACTCCGCGCTGTTCCTGGCCATCTCGTCGGTGACCCGCCACGCCGTCATCGCCTCGCTGATGTTCGTGCTGATCTGGGAGAGCCTGCTGGGCAACCTGTTCACCGGCGTCGCATGGCTGAGCATCGGGCAGTGGGGCCTCCGGGTGGGCCACGAGGTCTCCAGCAAGCTGCCCGACCCCGCCAACCTGACGTGGGCGATCCTGGCCAGCATCGTGGTGACGGTGGGCGGCGTCTGGTTCGCCGGCGACCGGCTGCGCTCGTTCTCCCTGCGCGGCGAGGACTGACCGCCCGACGACGGATTCCGCACTAGGCTCGACCTGTGGACCTTCCCGTGATGCCGCCCGTCCAGCCCATGCTGGCCAAGAGCGTGAGCGGCGTGCCGGTCCCGACCAGGCACGGGGGGCTGAGCTTCGAGCCCAAGTGGGACGGCTTCCGCTGCCTGGTCTTCAAGGACGGCGACGAGGTCGAGCTCGCGAGCCGCAACACCAAGCCGCTGACCCGCTACTTCCCGGAGGTCGTCGACGCCTGCCGCCGCCAGCTGCCCGACCGCGTCGTGCTCGACGGCGAGATCTTCGTCGGGCTCCAGGGGCCCGAGGGCTGGCGGCTCGAGTTCGAGACGCTGCAGGAGCGGATCCACCCGGCGGCGAGCCGTGTGGACAAGCTCGCGGTCGAGACGCCGGCCGGGTTCGTCGCCTTCGACCTCCTCGCCCTCGGCGACGAGTCCTTCATGGACCGGCCGTTCTCCGAGCGCCGCGCTGCCCTGGTCGAGGCGCTGGCCGGGCTCGACGGCTCCGGGCCGTGCTTCCTGACCCGCACCACCGAGGACCCGGCCGAGGCCGAGCGGTGGTTCGAGGAGTTCGAGGGCGCCGGCCTCGACGGCGTCGTCGCCAAGCCGCTGGGGGCGGCGTACGAGCCCAACAAGCGCACCATGCTCAAGATCAAGCACGAGCGCACCGCCGACGTCGTCCTCGCCGGCTACCGCGAGCACAAGACGTCGACGCCGGAGGAGCCGCTGGTCGGCTCCCTCCTGCTCGGCCTGTACGACGACGACGGCGAGCTCCAGCACATCGGCGTCTCGGCCAGCTTCACGGCGAAGCGACGCGCGGAGCTCTGGCACGAGCTGCAGCCGCTGGTCTGCGACATCGCCGACCACCCCTGGGGCCGGTGGAACGAGTTCCTCACCGCCAACCCCGACCGCGTCCCCGGCACCCAGAGCCGGTGGAGCCAGGGCAAGGACCTCGGCTTCACCGCGCTGCGACCCGAACGGGTGCTGGAGGTGAAGTACGACCACATGGAAGGTCGACGGTTCCGGCACACCGCGCACTTCAGGCGGTGGCGCACCGACCGCGATCCCGAGAGCTGCGGGTACGCCCAGCTGGACGAGCCCGCAGGCTACGACCTCACTAGAATCCTGAGCACCGACACCGGAGGCGAGTCATGAGCGACGACGGCACCACCCACACGGGGACCAGCCACACGGGGACCAGCCACACGGGGACCAGCCACGACGGGACCATCCACGACGGGCAGGGCACCTACGACGTGGTGCTGCTCGTCGAGCAGGCGCTCTCCTCGGCCGACGCCAAGCAGGTGCGCTCGCTCCACGACGAGATCGAGGACCCGGTCGTCTACCACGTGCTGCTCCCCCTCGAGGATGCCGCGGCTCGCATCGAGGCCTCCCTCGGCACCCTCGGCGCCGGCGACCTCATGGCCGCCCCCGCGCTGGCGATGAACGACGTCGACATCGAGGCGCTGCGCCGGGAGTGCGCGGAGAACTCCTCCGCGGAGCTCGAGCAGACGCTCGTCGCGCTCAAGAACGCCGGCGGCACCTGCCACGGCAAGGTCACCTCCGAGCCGCCGGTCGACGCGCTGGCCGCGATGGTCGCCGCCGTCGACGCGCGCGAGGCGATCATCCTCACCCGTCCCCACGTCGTCGCGGAGTTCTTCCACGTCGACTGGACCTCGCGCGCGCGCCGCAAGCTCGGCGTGCCCGTGCTCCACCTGATCGAGCACGAGAACTTCGACGAGCAGGCCTCCGGGTCCGGCGAGGGCGTCACCGGCCTCTAGACGGTCCCTGGGGTTGTCAGGCTCTCGCTGAACTTGTCAGGCCGTGCACGGGCCGACAAGTTCAGCGATCCCCGGTCAGCCGGGGATCACGAAAACGGCGCAGTCGACGTTCAGCCGCGCGGGCGGCGCACCCGGCGTACGACGGCGCGCCCGAGGATGGAGGCCGCCTCGCGCCCCCCGACGGTCTGCGGCCGGCCGGCCCGGCGCGCCTGGTCGAGCTCGCGGCGCAGCTGCTGGACCGTCGCGCGCTGGGTGTCGCGCGCCTCGCGGGCGGCGAGGGTCGACTCGGCCTTGGTGTGGTCGAAGGTGAGCGCCACGGCGTCGGCGTAGCGGGCGTCGTACTCGGCGTGGATGACGTCGAGGCGCGCCTGTGTCCCCTCGTCGGCGGGCGAGGTGGTCAGCACGCCGAGGAGCTGCCAGACCTCCTCGGCCATGTCGCGCAACCAGACCGGGGTGCGGACGTCGTCCCACGTGAGCTGGGACTTGCGCATCGAGGGCTCGATGAAGTCGTCGACCGCGTGGTGCTCGGTGGACGAGAGGTCGGTGTCGAGGTGGAGCTCGAGCTGCTGCTGGACCGGCGTCAGCGCGGCGCGCCAGTCGGCGAGCAGGTCGACGTACTTCACGAACGCGCGCTTGTGGCCGCGACCCGCCTGCTCGGTGAGGAGCGCGGCGTGGACCCAGCCGGCGACGTTGGAGGTCTCCTTGGTCAGCCGGAGCTCGTCGGACTGGCTGGAGAGGTAGGCGATGTCGCGCGAGCCGACCACCTCGGCCGGGTGCCGCAGCGCGGTCAGCCAGCGCAGGTCGGCGCCGACGTCGCGGCTCGCGTCCTCCCACGCCCGGGCGAACCAGAAGGCGTGCGGGTCCTTCACGACGACCTGGTCGGCCGCGAGCTGGCCCGCGAGCCAGTCGCGCAGCTCGGCGGTGGGCTCGCCCGACGCGAGGTAGTCGGCGACCAGGCCCACCGCGGCGGGGCGGCTGTCGATGTTGAACAGCGCGAGCTCGCGGAGGTGGCGCTTGTGGAAGTCGATCACCCACTGGGGCTCGTAGAAGCCGCGCGGGTTGGTCTCGGACGCCTCGACCTCGGGCTGGGGCACGTGCAGGCCGAGCCGCTTGAGCGTGCCCGCCAGCGAGCTGGTGCCACTGCGGCCGGACCCGGAGACGAGGACCAGCGGGGTGGGGGACGTCGGCATGCGGGTCACCCTATCGGCCGCCGGCCCACCTCCTAGGATCATGGCGACCGCACCCGACGAGGACAGGACACCGGACACGTGGCACTCTCCGACCGCCTGGGCGCGAAGGTGCGAACGGCAGTACGCCGCGTGCGCCGCGACGGCCCGCTCGACGTCGTCTACGTGCTGTTCAACGCCGACGGCATGGGCGGCACCGCCCGCTCCGGCATCGCGCAGGCCAACGCCCTGGCCGGCCTCGGCGAGGGTCACCGGGTGCGCATCCTCAGCGTCACCCGCAGCGGCGCGTCGACCCACTACCCGCTGGCCGAGGGGGTCGAGGTCACCTACCTCGTCGACGTACGAGGAGGGCGCGCGAGCGCGGTCGACGGCCGCCACCCGGCCGAGCTGGCCGAGCGCGAGTCGGTGATCGTGCCCCGCTCCTGGGACGCGACCTTCAACGCGCTGACCGACGCCACGCTGCGCCAGGCGCTTCCCGCGCTGGACGCCGACGTGCTGGTGACCACGACGCCCGAGCTGCTCGCGGTGGTCGCCCAGCTCGCGCCCGCCGACGTCGCGCTGGTGCACCAGGAGCACCGCGCCTCGTCCAGCCGGGTCAACGACCTCGGCGCCCTGCTCGAGTTCGCCCCGCGCGCCGACGTCGTGGTCTCGCTGACCGAGTCGATGTCGCGCTGGCTGGCCGGCCGGCTCGGCGGCGCCGCACCCGAGCTGCTCGTCATCCCCAACCCGCTGCCGGCCGAGCCGCAGCCGCGGTCCGCGCTCGACCAGCGGACCTTCGTCACCGCCGGGCGACTTGCGCCGGAGAAGCAGTTCGAGCACCTCGTCGACGCGTTCTGGCGCATCCACGAGGACATCCCGGGCTGGACGCTGCGGATCTGGGGCGACGGGCCCCGTGCCGACAACCTCGCCGCGCAGGTCCGCAAGCTCGGTCTCGAGGGCCGCGTCGAGCTGCCCGGCACCACCGACGACATGACCGCCGAGTGGTCCCGCGCCAGCGTCGCCGTGCTCGCCTCGCGGGCCGAGGGCTACCCGCTCGTGCTGCAGGAGGCGATGTCGGCCGGCGTCCCGCCGGTGTCGTACGACTGCCCCTCCGGGCCGCGCGAGATCATCACCCACGACGTCGACGGCCTGCTCGTGCCGCCGGCGTCCAAGGCGGCGCTGGCCGCCGCGATGCTGCGCGTCGCCACCGACGACGACCTCCGCACCCGTCTCGGCGCCGCTGCACTGGAGCGGTCGGCGCGCTGGGACGGCGCGACGCTGGCCCGGCAGTGGGTCGACGTCTTCCGCGGCGCCATGGCCCGGCGGGCCGACCCGCTCGCGCCGCGGCGCGTCCTGCACGGCCTGCGGCCCGGACCGATCGGCGACCTGCCCGAGACCACCGGCGCCCGCGGCGTCACCCCCGCCCAGGCACGTACGACGGCCCTGCAGGCGCTCACCTCCGCTGCCGCGGCGACCGGGGACGGCTGGTTCGTGGTGCCCGCGCGCGGCCTCGACCCGCACCCGTTCGTCGTCGTCCCGTCCTCGCGGCGGGCGGACTTCCTCGCGGCGCTCGACGCCGGCCGCGTGCCGGACTGGCTGTCGGTGCGCGAGCCGGCCGAGCGTGGCTGGCCCGAGCGGCGCGGGACCGTCGCGGCGATGACGTCCGAGCTCGCCCGCAACCGCACCGCGACGCTGTTCCTCGAGCCGTGGCCGATGCGCGGCGGCCACGACGGCGTGCTCGGCGAGGGCGTCGAGGTGGGCGTGCAGTTCTGGGAGGAGTCGCCGGAGGGCGAGCTGTTCGCGCCGAGCCTGAACCGCTTCGGCGACCGCGTCCCGGCCGGCACCCCGCGGACCACGATCGAGGTCGAGGGCGTGTCGGTGCCCACCCTCGAGACGATGGCGCTGCCGACGGTCGACGACTGCCGCTTCGACGTCGACGTCGTCTACACCTGGGTCGACGGGGACGACGAGGCCTGGCTGGCCGCGCGCGACGAGCGGATCGTGCAGCTCGGCGGCACGCCCAGCGCCCGTGCGGGCGGCGCCCAGCGCTACCGCAGCCGCGACGAGCTGCGCTACTCGATGCGCAGCCTGCACCTGTTCGCGCCGTGGGTGCGCCGGATCCACCTCGTCACCGCCGGCCAGGTGCCGTCCTGGCTGGACACCTCGCACGACCGGGTCCGGGTCGTCGACCACCGCGAGATCCTCCCCGAGGCGGCGCTGCCGACCTTCAGCTCGCACGCGATCGAGACCCGCCTCCACGCCGTGCCCGACCTCGCCGACCACTTCGTCTACGTCAACGACGACGTCTTCCTGGGCCGGCCCCGGCGACCCGAGCACTTCTTCTCACCCGGCGGCCAGTACGCCGCCTTCGTCGCCGACCACCGCGCGGTCGGCCTGCCCGGCACCGACGACCGCCCCTACCTCACCGCCGCCCTCAACAACCGCCGGATCCTCGCCGAGGCGTTCGGCGTGAACCTCACCCAGACGATGATGCACAGCCCGCACCCGCAGCGGCGTACGACGCTGGAGGAGATCGCGGCCCGCTTCCCCGCAGAGGTCGAGGCCACCACGCTCGCGCCGTTCCGCTCGGCGAGCGACGTGTCGATGCTGTCGTCCTTCGCCCAGAACTACGGGCTCATCACCGGCCGGGCCTTCCGCGCGACCGCCCACCACGGCTACGTCGACCTCGGCCACCAGCAGCTGCCCGTCCAGCTCAAGCAGATGAGCCACCGCACCCGCGACTTCTTCTGCATCGCCGACAACATGCTCGCCGCCTTCGACGAGGAGCGCGCCGACACGCTGCTCCACGAGTTCCTCGAGGACTACTTCCCGATCCCCGCCCCCTGGGAGAAGTAGCCCTCCAGCCGGTGACGGTTCACCAAGGGATGTCGATGAAACCGCACTTCCCGGCGTGAACTGACTGTGGGAAGTGCCCATTCACGTACATACCTTGATGAAACGTCACGCGAGACGGTCGCTGGTTGAGGTGCGAGGAGCGCCAGCGACGAGCCTCGAAACCCGCGACCACCATGGTTTCGAGGCTCGCTCCGCTCGCACCTCAACCACCGATGCAGCTCAGTCGGCGATGCGGTTCCCCTCGGCGTCCCAGTGGGACTCGACCTTCTTGGACGGCTGGACTCGGGGCGGCTCGCCCGGCATCTTGGGATGGTCCGGCGGGAAGTTGAGCTCCACCGGGTGCTCCTCCCACAGGGCGAGCGGCACCTCGAGGCTGCCGTGCACGTCGTCGATCGCGGCCCACGGGTCGCCGTCGGCGGCCAGGCGCTCGGGCACGGTGAACAGGTTGAAGGCCGCGGGCGAGTCGAGGCTCGCCAGCTCGTCCCACGTCACCGGGGTCGACACCGGCGCACCGGCGATCGGGCGCAGGGAGTACGCCGACGCGATGGTGCGGTCGCGCGTGTTCTGGTTGAAGTCGACGAAGATGCGCTCCCCGCGCTCCTCCTTCCACCACGCGGTGGTCACGCCGTCGTCGCGCTTCTCCAGCTCACGGCCGATGGCGATGGCCGCGTGCCGGACCGCCGCGAAGTCCCATTCGGGCCGGATCCGCACGTAGATGTGCACCCCGCGGTTGCCCGAGGTCTTCACGAAGGGGACCAGCCCCATCTCGTCGAGCACCTCGCGCGCGACCCCGGCGACCCGCACGGCGTCCGCGAACGTCGTACCGGGCTGGGGGTCGAGGTCGATCCGCAGCTCGTCGGGGTGGTCGACGTCGGCACGCCGGACCGGCCACGGGTGGAAGGTGAGCGTGCCCATGTGCGCGCACCACACCGGGACGGCGATCTCGGTCGGGCAGATCTCGTCGGCGGTGCGACCGGACGGGAAGGTGATCGTCGCGGTCTCGAGGTAGTCGGGAGCACCCTTCGGCACGCGCTTCTGGTAGAACGCGTCGGCGTTGCGGTCCTGCGGGCCGGTGGCCAGCTTCATGCCCTCGCGCACGCCGGAGGTCCAGCGCTCGAGGGCGGTCGGCCGGTCGCGCAGCGCGCGCATCAGCCCGTCCTCGACGCTCGCGAAGTACTCCGCGACCATCAGCTTGGTGACCTCGGGCGTCGTGTCCGTCGCCTCGTAGATGACCCGCTCGGGGGACGAGATCCTGACCTCGCGCTCCCCCGCCCGGACGTACGCCTCCGACGCCTTCGCCATTCCCCCAACCTAGCGGCCGAGCCCGCTGGAGCGCCTCCGTAAACTGGGGGCATGGCCTACGACGTGCAGAAGACCGACGAGGAGTGGCGCGAGCAGCTCAGCCCCGAGGAGTACGCCGTGCTCCGGCAGGCCGGCACGGAGCGCGCCTTCACCGGCGAGTACACCGACACCGAGACCGAGGGCACCTACTCGTGCAAGGCCTGCGGGTCGGAGCTGTTCACCAGCGACACCAAGTTCCACTCCGGCTGCGGCTGGCCGAGCTTCTACCAGCCGATGACCGACACGGTGGAGTACATCGAGGACAACTCCCACGGCATGAAGCGCGTCGAGGTCCGGTGCGCGACGTGCGGCTCGCACCTCGGCCACGTCTTCCCCGACGGCTTCGGCACCCCCACCGGCGACCGCTACTGCATCAACTCGATCAGCATCACGCTCAACGAGAAGAAGTGAGCTCGGCCCGGGGCTCGGGCACGGCCGGCGCGCCGGGCGTGAACCAGCCCGACGGGCTGAGCTCGCCGCCCATCCGCGGGACGTACTGCTCGAAGTAGACCCGGGAGATCAGCTCGCGCCGGCTGCGCACGTCGGCCTTGAGGAACACCGTCTTGAGGTGGTCCTGCACGGTCCACGGCGACACGTGCAGGCTGGCTGCGATCTCCTTCGTGTCGAGCCCCTGCAGCACGAGCTGGGTCACGTCGCGCTCGCGCGGCGTGAGGTCGAACGCCGCGACGACCATCGGCACGATCTCCGGCGGTCGCGCCTCCTCGACGGTCACGACCACGTCGCCACCAGCACCCGACAGCGGAGCGGCGTGCAGCACCAGCCAGGTGCCACCGGTGGTGCGGATCCGCGAGCGCGGCTGCACCGAGGTCTCGCCACGGGCGAGCCTCCGGGCGGCGCCGACGAGCGCGGACACCATCCCTGCCGGGTCGCCGTGGACGTCGCCCGACCCGAGCTCGGCCAGCCGGGCCTCGGCCCCCAGGCTCATCTGGCGCACGGTGTCGTCGGCGCCCACGATGAGCACGGCCGGCCCGCCGGCCACCGGGACGACCTCGGTCGCGGAGAGCCGGCACAGCATGCCGGTGCGCACGCCCCGCGCGAACACCTCGGTCAGCGAGGCCATGAACTCGATCTCGGCGGTGCCGAAGGGCACGTCGTCCGGACCGCGGAACAGCGCCATCGCGCCCCACGCGGCGCCCGCCTCGCGGAAGACGAGGCGGAGCTCGTCGGCGAAGCCGAAGTTGGGCTTCATGAAGCGGCTCATCCGGCCGGACCGCTCGACGTCGCCGCCGGTGACGGCGTGCACCCCCGCCGCCGGGACCGCGGCGCGGGCCAGCTCGCCGAACGCGGTGGGCTCCACGGTGCCGTACTCGATGAGGCCGAACTCGTGGTCGTAGGTGTTGGTGTCGGCCAGCGCGCCGTACTTGCGGGCGCTGGTGAGCAGGAAGGTCGCCGGGTCGTGCGTGCCCAGGCACACCCCGACCGACGGGACCGCACGGCCGACCGAGTCGACGGCCTCGGCGAGGAAGGTCTCGAGGTCGAGCCCGGCACGCGAGAGCACGTCGACGTCGCGGCGTACGCGCTCGGCGAGCACAGCAGTGGCAGGCATGCACACGAGTGTCGGGGACGCGGCCCGTCGGGCGCACTCCCATATCTCTGGGAAGTCCAGTGGTCCAGATCAGTGGGTCGCGAAGTCCCCTGCCGACTGGGATCGCACCGGGTGGGCCGGCGGCCCCACGCTCGTCGGGTCAGCACCACCCGATCGAAGAAGGACCAGATGAACAGCATCGACCTGAGCACCCACACCGGCCGCGCCGACAGCCTGCGCGGCCTCTGCGGGGGCGCCGTCCACCTGCCCGGCGACCCGGGGTACGACGCGGCCCGCACGCCCTGGAACGTCGCCGCCGACCTCCACCCGGCCGCCGTGGCCGTCCCCCGGGACGCCTCCGACGTGGCCGACGTGATGCACGCTGCGCTCGACGCCGGGTTGCGGGTCGCTCCGATGAGCACCGGCCACGGCGCCGCACTGCTCACCACGGACGACCTCGCGGACGTCGTCGTGGTCCGGATGTCCGGACTGACCGGCGTCACCGTCGACCCCGCCTCCCGTACCGCGCGCGTCGAGGGCGGCACCCTGTGGCAGGACGTCGTCGAGGCGGCCGCCGCGCACGGCCTGGCCGCGCTGCACGGCAGCTCCCCCGACGTCGCCGTCGCCGGCTACTGCCTGGGCGGCGGAATCGGCTGGTACGCCCGCAAGCACGGCTTCGCCGCCGACGGCGTCGTGGCCGTGGAGCTGGTGACGCCCAACGGCGAGCTGCTGCGCGCCGACGCCGACCACCACGCCGACCTGTTCTGGGCGCTGCGCGGCGGCGGGGGCAACTTCGGCGTCGTCACGGCCCTGGAGATCCGCCTGCTGCCGTACGCCGACGCCTACGCCGGCATGCTGCTGTGGGATCGCGCCGCTGCCCCTGAGGTGCTGCGCGCGTGGGCGTCGTGGACGAAGGACGCACCGGACGAGGTCACCACCGCGTTCCGCGTGCTGTCCTTCCCGCCGCTGCCCGAGCTGCCGCCGTTCCTCAGCGGGCGGCAGCTGGTCGTGATCGACGGTGCCGTCCTGGCCGACGACGCGACCGCGGAGGAGCTCCTCGCGCCGCTGCGTGCCCTGGGCCCGGAGATGGACACCTTCGGGCGCGTGCCGGTCACCGCCGTCACCCGCATCCACATGGACCCCGAGGGCGCGGCACCGGCTGCCGCCGACCACACCCTGCTCGCCGAGCTCCCGGAGGAGGCGATCGAGGCCTTCCTCGCCCAGGTCGGGCCGGGGACGAGCACGTCGCTCCTCGGGGCCGAGCTCCGCCAGCTCGGCGGCGCACTGGCACGGCGTACCCACGGCGGTGGCGCCATCGGCGCGGTCGACGCCGGGTTCGCCGCGTTCCTCGTGGGCATCGCACCCGACCCGGAGGCGGTCGCCGCGGTCAAGGCCGACGCCGCCCGGGTGCTCGCCGCCCTCGAGCCGTGGTCCGCGCGGCGCGAGCTGCCCACCTTCGCGGAGCGCGCGGACAGCGCCCGGCACTGCTACTCCGACGCGGACTGGGAGCGGCTGCGCACGCTGCGCGCCCAGGTCGACCCCGGTGGTCGGATGCGGGCCGGCCACGTCATCTGACGCCCGGCACGCCCTGGGCCCGGGGGTAGGCGCGTCAGGACGCGGGGACGAGCGCCGAGGTGACCCGGACCAGTCCGTCCCCGAAGGTCGCGTCGGCCCAGTCCTGGATCGACCCGTCGTCGAAGACGACGCGGGCGTCGAGCGCGTCGGGGGTGGTGGAGCCACTGGTGAGCAGCTGGTCGCCCAGCGCGGTCTGCAGCTCCTGGTTGATCGCGTTGAGGTCGGCGTCGGTCTTCTCGACCGTCGTCACGCACAGGCCGCCGTCCCAGGTCTCGCGCAGCGTCGCCTCGGCGCCGTCGGCGTCCTGGGTGACGGCGACGTTGATGGTGTCACCGGTCAGCCACACCGAGGCGTAGCCGGGCAGCGCCGACGCGGCTGCCAGGGTGGCGTCCATGTCCTCCGGCGAGGTCTTGCCGCCCCCGGACCCGCCCGGTGCGGAGCAGGCCGCCTCCAGCCCGTCGACCGGCTCCTCGGCCATCGGGTCGTACAGCGCGGCGGGGGTCGAGTCGGTGACGGTGAAGGTGGTGCCGTCGAAGGTGCCGACGAGGGCGTAGGAGCCCCACGTGACACCGGAGGCGCTCTCGGCGCCGACGTCGCCGAAGTCGAAGCCGTCCAGCGCGGGCCCGCCGCACTGGGGCGGGTACGACTCCGCGACCGCGCCCAAGCACATCTCGGGACCGGAGCCGTCGTCGAGCACGGTCACCAGCCCGTGCGTGGTGACGGGGCCGTCCGGCACCGGAGCAGGTGCCTCGTCGGCCGGCGCGGTCGTGGCGGTCGAGGGCCCGCCGCCCGCGGCGGGGTCGACGGCGCGCATCTCCCCCTCGGTCGAGCAGGCGGCGAGCGAGACCGCAGTGGCGAGGGCCAGCGTCAGCAGAGGTGTCCTCATGCCTGTGGGACGTTACCGCCCGGGCACGGGTTCCGCGGTCACGCGACGCGGCACGCCACCGGGAGGAACGCCGCGCGCCAGGCCGCGAACCCGCCGACGACGTCGGTGGCGTCCAGCCCGAGACTGCGCAGGGAGTCCGCGGCCAGGCTGGAGGTGTAGCCCTCCTGGCAGAGCACCAGCACCCGCGCGTCGTACGACGCCTCGGGCAGGCGCGCGTCCGAGCGCGGGTCCAGCCGCCACTCGAGCACGTTGCGCTCGATGACCAGCGGCCCCACGGCCGGGTGGACCTCGCCCTCCGCGGCACGCTGGGCGGCCGGGCGGATGTCGACCAGGAGGGCCCCCGCCAGCGTCTCGCGGTAGGCGGTCTCGGCGTCCACCCGCACCAGGCGGGAGCGGGCGTCGTCGAGCATCGCGTCGACGCCGGCGTACCGGCTGCCGGTCACGGCGGTCACCACAGCTCCCCGCGCTGCTCGACGCCGGTCACCTGCAGGCGACCACGCACCAACTCGTAGCGGGTCATGGCCGCGAGCGAGGGGGCGTAGGCGTGGAGCGACACGGCCGTGCCGCTCCCGTGGTTGACCACGTCGTGGATGTGGTTGCCCTCGAACTGCCGCAGCTGGCCCGTTGCGAGCGAGCGGGCGGTGGCGACGCCGGCCCAGGTGTACTCGGTGAGGGTGCCCCGCAGCACGGTGAAGGCGCCGCTGGCGGACCCGTGGTCGTGCCAGCCGGTGCTGCTGCCGACCGGCCACGTGATCAGCCACAGCTCGGCGCCCGGGCCGTCCTCGGTCCGAGTCCCGAGGCGCACCCAGGTCCGCTCGGGGATGGTCAGGTCGACACGCGCAAGCAGGTCGTCCTCGAGCAGGCGAGCCGCGAGGGCGTCGCGCGCGTCGAAGGAGGTGGGGCGCGACGGCGCCGTCGACGAGGGAGTGGGGAAGGTGGCGGTCATGGCATGACTCCTCGCTAGAACAATGTTGAGTAACTTACTCTACATTGCTGGCGACGACCTGCGCGCCCGTCCCACGCAGGGCGTGTCGGCGTCAGGGCAGTCGCGCGAGCAGCTCCGCGGGCGAGACGCGGGCGCCGGTGTAGAACGGCACCTCCTCGCGCACGTGGCGGCGAGCGTCCGAGGCCCGCAGGTCGCGCATCAGGTCGACGATGCGGTGCAGCTCGTCGGCCTCGAAGGCCAGCATCCACTCGTAGTCGCCGAGGGCGAACGACGCGACCGTGTTGGCGCGGACGTCGGCGTAGCCGCGCGCCTGCTGCCCGTGCTCGGCGAGCATCCGGCGGCGCTCGGAGTCCTCGAGGAGGTACCACTCGTAGGAGCGCACGAAGGGGTAGACGCACACGTGGGCGCGCGGCTGCTCGTCGGCGAGGAACGCCGGGATGTGCGACTTGTTGAACTCGGCGGGGCGGTGCAGCGCCATCTGCGACCAGACCGGCTCGAGCCGGGCGCCGAAGGCGGTGCGCCGGAAGGCGTTGTAGGCCGCCTGGAGCTGCTGGGAGTCCGGCGCGTGCCACCAGACCATCAGGTCGGCGTCCGCGCGCAGGCCGCTGACGTCGTAGAGGCCGCGCACGACGACGTCCTCCTCGGCGAGCACCTCGAAGAGGGCCTCGACGTCGGTCGCCTCGGCGTCGCGGTCGGCCTCCCCGAGGACGTCGCGGAGCCTGAAGACCGACCACATCGTGTAGCGGATCGTGTCGTTGAGCTCCTTGGTCCGCGCCGCGTTGGTCTGCTCAGGGCTGGAGTCCGTGCTCATGGGGTTCATTCTGCCCGGGTGACCGAGGCCACAGCGCGGCGGGCCGACCCGATGACCGCCGGGATGCCGACGCCGTCGTAGGCCGCCCCGCAGACGGCGAGCCCGGGCAGCGCGTCGACCGCTGCGCGGATCCGCGCCACACGGGCGACGTGGCCGACGGCGTACTGCGGCAGCGCGCCGCCCCACCGCTGGACGTGCGTGTCGACGGGGCGGGCGGTGATGCCGGCCATGCCGGCGAGGTCGGCCAGGGAGACCCGGACGAGGCCTTCGTCGTCGGCCTGGAGCGTCGACTCCTCGCCGTGCCGGCCGAGCGAGGTGCGCAGCACCACGACGCCGGGGTCGAGGTCGCGCACCCAGCCCCACTTCGCGAAGGAGAACGTGGACGCCTTGATGGCGCGCTGCTCGACGGGTGGGACGAGGAACCCCGATCGCTCCAGGAGGGCGTCCGGCACGTCGCGGGCGCGGAAGGCCAGCGTCACCACGGCGACGCTCGCGGTCTCGATGCCGGCGAGCTCGGCCGCCGCGGCCGGCGCCAGCTCACCCAGCAGCCGAGCGGTCGCGGCCGCCTGCGTGGCCAGCACGACCGCTGGCGCCTCGACGGTCTCGGGGTGGGTGGTGGGGCCGACCGTGACGGCCCAGCCCGACGGCGTACGACGCAGCGCGCGGACCGTCGCCGAGGTCCGCACCTCGAAGCCTCCGCCGTCGGCGAGGAGGCCGGGGAGGCGACCCATCCCGCCCGGGAGGGCCGCGAAGACCGGGGTCGTGGACGACGGGACGGCGGCGGCCTCATCGAGCAGGCTCCCCCGCCGGGCCATCGCCAGCAGCTGGGGCACGGCCGCGGCAGCCGAGATCCGCCGGGCGTGGCCGGCGTACACGCCGCCGAGCAGCGGCTCGACCAGCCGGTCGACGAGCTCGTCGCCGAGGCGGGCGGCCACCAGGTCGCCGACGGAGACGTCGTCGCCGACCTCGCTGGGCTGCTCCTGTCGCGCGCGGGCCAGCCCCTCGGGGCTGAGCACCCCGCTCGCGGCCAGCTGTTCGACGTCGAACGGCACCCCCATCAACGACCGCGGCATGGTGCGCAGCGCCCCGCGCGACCAGACGCCGGACGTCGCGGAGGTGGGGTGCACCACCTCGGCGCCGATCTCGGCGGCCAGCCCGACGCCCTCGGGCCGGCGGGCGAGCATCGCCTCGGCGCCGACGTCGACGGTGAGCCCGGCGACCTCGCCGCTGCGGAGCTTGCCGCCGATGTGGGGCGAGCCCTCCAGCAGCAGCACGTCACGTCCTGCCGCCGCCAGGTCCCGTGCGACCACCAGACCCGCGACACCACCTCCGACGACCACCACGTCCCTGTCCTGCGCCACACCGTCACCCTAGGGTGAGCGTCATGGAGACCAGTGGGGGTGCCGACCGGATCGCGGTGATGATCGATGCCGACAACACGAGGGCGGCCTACGCCAACGAGGTGCTGAGCGAGGTCGCGAAGTACGGCAACCCCACTATCAGGCGGGTCTACGGCGACTGGACCAACCCCCACCTGAGCCGCTGGGCGCGGATCCTCAACAGCCTCGGCCTGCGCGCGATGCACCAGAACGCCTACACGAGCGGGAAGAACTCCACCGACCTCGCGCTCGTCATCGATGCGATGGACCTGCTGTACGACGGCAACGTCGAGGCGTTCGCGCTGGTCACGAGCGACAGCGACTTCACCAGCCTCGCCCACCGGCTGCGCGAGTCGGGCAAGACCGTCTACGTGCTCGGGGAGAACAAGGCGCCGGAGTCCCTGCGCAACGCGTGCGACAAGTTCATCGACCTCGCGGTGGTGGCCGAGACGCACGACGAGGACGACGCCGAGGACGACGCCGACGACACCGACCCGCGGGAGACGCCGTCGGTGGCGATCAACCTCCAGAGCGCGCTCACCCGGGCGGTCAACGCCGTCTCCGACGACGAGGGCTGGGCCAGCCTGCCCGCGCTCGGCAACCAGCTGATCCGCACGCATCCCTCCTTCGACGCCCGCAACTTCGCCGGCCCGGGGGCGCGGCTCAGCACCCTTGTGTCCGCGCAGCCCTACCTGGAGACCTCGGGGTCCGGGAACGCGATGCGGGTCCGCCTCAAGGGCTCTGCGCCCCGACAGCAGGCGAAGGGCCGACAGCCGGCCCAGAAGTCGACCGCTCCGAAGTCGACGGCGCAGAAGTCCGCGGCCAAGGCACCTGCCAAGGCACCTGCCAAGGCGGCCGCCGCGGATGCGCCGACCGAGGCGCCGGACAAGCCGGTCGTGAAGAAGACGGTCCGGCGCACCACCACCCGGAAGCCGGCCTCGCAGGACTGACCATCACGGTTCGGTCACGGGTCCGGCGACGGCGGAACCGCAGCGGTCGCGACGCCCGTCGGAGGGCCATGACGACTCTCCGGACCACCCGGACCCGCGCCGCCGGGATCCTCGCCGCGATCACCACGACGGCCGTGCTGGCCGCCTGCTCCTCCGACAGCGACAGTGGTGCGGACATGGGGCTCGCTGAGCCGTCGTCCCAGGACAACGGCTCCGGCTCGGGCTCGGAGGCCGGCGGGGCGGCCGAGGACCGTGCGACGAGCCGGACGTTCTCCGGGCAGTCGGGCGAGGACGCCGGCTCCGACAGCGCACCCGGCACGCTGGCCACCGAGCGCGCCATCGTGTCCTCCGGGACGGTCTCCCTGACCAGCAAGGACGTCGGCGCCGCACGGCGGGACGTCCAGCGCATCGTCGACGCGCAGCGCGGCGAGGTCACCGAGGAGGACACCGAGACCGACGACGAGGGCGAGACGTCGTACGCCCGGATGGTGCTCCGGGTGCCGAGCTCGGCGTTCGACGAGGCGATGCAGGCGCTCGAGGACGTCGCGGTGCTGCGATCCTCCAACCGCGGCTCGGAGGACGTCACGACGCAGGTGATCGACACCGGCGTCCGGGTCCGCGCCCAGGAGGCCAGCCTGAAGCGGGTCGAGCTGCTGCTCGCGCGGGCGAAGACGCTGAAGGACATCATCTGGATCGAGTCCCAGCTGACCAACCGCCAGGCCGAGCTCGACTCGCTGAAGTCGCAGCAGACCTGGCTGCAGGACCAGACGTCGCTGTCCACGATCACGGTCGACATCACCGCGAAGCACGACGCGAAGGCCGAGGAGCCCGACGACGAGGAGGCCGGCTTCCTCACCGGCCTCGAGGGCGGACTCGACGCGCTCGCCGGCACGGCCCTCGTGGTCGCGACCGTCGTCGGCGCACTCCTGCCCTTCGCCGTGGTGCTGCTGGTCCTCGGGGTGCCGGCGTGGCTCCTCCTCCGCCGCCGCCGCCGAGGCTCCCCGCAGCCGGCGGCGCCGAAAGCGTGATCGCTCGCTGCCGGGGTGGCGGCAGATCGCAGCTCCGCCGGCCGTACGACGGCAATGTGCCGCCACCCCGACGGGGCCACCACCAAGGGTGGCGGCAGATCGCACCCCCAGCCGCCTCGCAGCTGCGATGTGCCGCCACCCTCAGACGGTGACGACCTCTCGCGGGCGGCCCTCGGCATGTACGTCGACCCGGTCGAGGTCGGCACCGACCGTCTCCGGCAGGAAGCGGGCAGAGACCAGCGAGATGCCCGCCACCAGCACGTTGTAGCCGGCGACCCACCACAGCGTCCCGTCACCGCGGGTCACCAGCCACGCCGCGATGAGCGGCGTCAGCCCGGAGGCCAAGATCCCGGAGACCTGCTAGAGGGCGCTGAGGGCGGTGTAGCGGTAGCGGGTGTCGAACTGCTCGGACCAGAAGGCCGCGAGCGGGCCGTAGACCGTGCCGTAGACGAGGCCGAGGCCGACGACGAAGACCAGCGAGATCGCCCAGCGGTCCTCCGTCTGCACGAGGAAGGCGGCGGGGAAGGCGAACAGCAGGCCGAGCCACGCGCCGACGCGGTAGACCGGCTTGCGGCCGACCCTGTCCGACAGCGCGCCGGCGACCGGCACCAGCACGACGCCGACGGCCGCACCGACGAGGATGGCGTCGAGCGCCCACTCGCGCGGCAGCTCGAGGTTGGTGGCGACGTAGGCCAGCAGGTAGACCGAGAACAGGTTGAACGTGAAGCCCTCGATGAAGCGCGTGCCCATCCCGAGCAGCAGCGGTCGCGGCTGCTCGGCGAGGAGGTCGCGCAGCGGGAGCCGGGAGATCTCCTTGCGCTCCTGCACCTTGGCGAACTCCGGCGTCTCCATCACCGAGAGCCGGATGTAGGCGCCGATGCCGAGCAGCACGATGCTGACCAGGAAGCAGGCGCGCCAGCCCCACGCCAGGAACGCCTCCTCCGGCAGCAGCCCGGCCAGTGAGAACGCGCCCGCGGCGAGCACCAGCCCACCCGGCACGCCGATGTGGGCGAAGCTTCCGAAGAAGCCGCGGCGCTCGGCCGGGGCGTACTCCACCGCCAGCAGCACCGCACCGCCGTACTCACCGCCGACGCCGATGCCCTGCAGCACCCGGAGCACGACGAGCGCGATCGGCGCGAGCACGCCGATCTGGTCGTACGTCGGCAGCAGCCCGATCAGGGCCGTGCCGATGCCCATGATGACCAGCGTCAGCAGCAGCATCTGCTTGCGGCCGATGCGGTCGCCGAAGTGGCCGAAGACCAACCCGCCGACCGGTCGGGCGAAGAAGCCGACCGCGAAGGTGGCGAAGGCCGCGAACTGGGCGGCCGGTCCGTCGAGCCCGTTGAAGTAGAGCTTGTCGAAGACGACCGCCGCGGCGGTGCCGTAGAGGAAGAAGTCGTACCACTCGATCGTGGCGCCCACCGCCGAGGCGAGCGCGACGCGACGGGGGGTGGGGGCGGCCTGTGCGGCGTGGGCGCTCACGCGGCGTCCTCCGCGTCGTGGTGGTCCTGAGCGGGAGAGTCGGACGAGCCACCGTCGACCTCGGCGCCGTTGATCCGGCCGTCGAGGCGGGCGGGGTCGAGGTCGTCGCGGTGCAGCTTGGCGAAGGCCGAGCGGTGGAAGACGAGCGGGTGCTCGCCGTCCCCTCCCCCGACCTCGTGGACCTCGAGCAGCACGATGACGTGGTCGCCGGCCCCGATCTCCTCGCGGATCGAGCAGTCGTAGGTCGCGACGGCCTCGTCGAGCAGCACCGAGCCGTTGCCGGTCACCTTGAACGGCAGCCCGGCGAAGCGCTCCTCGCGCGGCCCGGCGAGCTGGCGGCACACCACGTCGTGGTGGTCGGCGAGCACGCTGATGCCGACGCGGTCGGCCTCGCGCAGCTGGGGCCACGTCGAGCTGCTGGTGGAGATCGAGAACGAGACCAGGGGCGGCTCGATGCTCACCGAGGTGAACGACGAGGCGGCGATGCCGGTCAGCTGGCCCTTCACCGACGCCGCCACGGCGACGACCCCGGAGGGGAAGGCGCCGAAGGCATCGCGCAGGGTGCGCTGGTCGAGGGTCGGGGAGGTCGTGGACGGGACGGTCATGCGGACACCACCTGTTCGGACTGTTCGGAGGGGAGGGCGGGCAGGTACGGCGCTGCGGCGGCGAGCCACTGGTCGTACGGCTCCGGCTGCTCGTGCTCGCGGTCGAGGACGTAGAGGCCGCGGGTCGGCACGGACGCGCCGAGCTCCACGAGCACCTGGCGCAGGCCGTGCTCCGGGGCGAGCGCGTGGGCGTCGGACGCGCCGAGCATCAGCGGGACCGCGGTGACCCCGCCGAGGCCCTGGTGCGGGAAGCGGTCGAGGAACGCCTTGAGCAGGCCGGTGTAGGTCGCCTTGTAGGTCGGGCTGGCGACGATCACCACGAGGCTGCCGGACACCTGCTCGACGAGCTCGGTGACCGTCTGCGACGACCAGTCTAAGAGCTCGCCGGCGTGGTCGGCGAGGTCGACCACGAGGTCGGCCCCCCCCAGCCGGTCGGCGAGGGCCAGTGCGGCCTCGTAGGTCCGCGAGACGGGCTTGGGGTTGCCGACGACGACGGCGACGCGGGGGCTCGTGCCGCTGGTCATGACGCCGCCTTCTGAGCACCGAACGGCACGGATGCGCGCGCGGTGACCGGGGCCGGGTGGGTCCACAGTCCGCGCTTCTCCAGCACCGGCAGCACGCCCTCGCCGAAGTGGTAGGCGCCCTCGAGGTGGGGGTAGGCGGAGAGGACGAGCTCCTCGATGCCCACCGCGGCGTACTCCTCGATCAGGTCGGCCACCTCCTCGTGGCTGCCGACGAGCGCCGTGCCGGCGCCGCCGCGGACCAGGCCGACCCCGGCCCAGAGGTTGGGGTGGATCTCGAGCCCGTCGCGGCTGCCGTTGTTGAGCGAGAGCATGTTCTGCTGGCCGACCGACTCCGAGCGCCGCAGGCCCTCCTGCACCCGGGCGATGTCGTCGTCGGAGATGCCGGCGAGCAGGCGGTCGGCCTCGGCCCACGCCTCTTCCGAGGTGTCGCGGGTGATGGCGTGGACGCGGAGGCCGTAGGTCAGGGTGCGCCCCTGCTGCTCGGCGAGCTCGCGGATCCACGCGATCTTCCTCGCGACCGCGGCGGGCGGCTCGCCCCACGTCAGGTAGACGTCCGCGTGCTCGGCGGCGACGCGGCCGGCCGCCGGTGAGGAGCCACCGAAGTAGATGGCCGGGACCGGGTCGGGCAGCTGCTGCAGGCGGGCGTTCTCCACGCGCAGGTGCCGGCCGGCGAAGGTGACCTCCTCGCCGGTCCAGAGCCGGCGCACGATCGAGAGGAACTCGCCGCAGCGCTCGTAGCGCTCGTCCTTGTCGAGGAAGTCGCCGTAGGCGCGCTGCTCGTGCGACTCGCCGCCGGTGACGACGTTGAGGAGCAGGCGACCGCCGCTGAGGTTCTGGAAGGTCGCGGCCATCTGCGCGGCCAGGGTCGGCGACGTCATCCCGGGGCGGAACGCGACGAGGAACTTCAGCCGCTCGGACAGCGGGGCCAGCATCGCGGTGGTCAGCCAGGCGTCCTCGCACCAGGCGCCGGTGGGCGTCAGCGCGGCCTCGAAGCCGAGCTGCTCGGCGCTCCGGGCGATCTGGCCGAGGTACGGCACGCTGGCGGGTCGACCGGCCGCGCCGTGCTCGACGCCGTGGCCGCCGCTGACGACGTGGCGGCCGTCGCCTCCGTTGGTGGGCAGGAACCAGTGGAACTTCATGGGTGCTGTCTCTCCTGGGTGGGGATCTGCGGACCCCCGGACGCGGAGGCCG
Source organism: Microbacterium sp. ARD31 (assembly GCF_031844425.1). NCBI lineage: Bacteria > Bacillati > Actinomycetota > Actinomycetes > Micrococcales > Microbacteriaceae > Microbacterium > Microbacterium sp. ARD31. The sequence goes on along the minus strand of NZ_JAUZVE010000025.1, from coordinate 75,785 downwards.
CGCGTCGACGCGCTTTTGTACAGTTACTTAGTACACTTTAAGGACTCGGCCCTGGAACCGGGCGACCACGGCGACAGGTTCTGCCGATCACCCCCGAGGCCGACCCCGGTCCATGACGGACCGGGCACGACGATGCGAGAGCAGGAGACAGCGTGCGGATCGAACAGCTGGAGTACCTCGCGGCGGTGACCGAGCACGGGTCGCTGCGCCGGGCGAGCGAGGCGATGCACATCTCCCAGCCGGCCCTCAGCGAGGCCGTGACCAAGCTCGAGAAGGAGCTCGGCGCGACCCTGCTGGACCGCCGGCGCACCGGATCCCGGATCAGCCGTCAGGGCCTGGACCTCCAGCAGTTCATGACCGAGGTCCTCGAGGCCGTGGACCGGTTGCGGGAGGCAGCGGGCCAGCAGTCCGCGCGGCGCCGCGACCTGCGCATCGGCACCGTCAACACCGCCTCGTCGAGCCTGCTCGCGCCCGCGCTGCGCGACCTGCACGCGCGTCACGGCTCCGGCGGCGTCGAGGTCGTCAACGGGCGGCAGTCCGACATCCAGCAGGGCCTGGCCGAGGGCGCCCTCGACCTCGGGCTGGTCAACGTGCTCCCCGGCGACGAGGTGCCGCCGTCGCTCGTCGCGGACCGGCTCATCGAGGGCACGCCGGTCGCGTGCCTGCGCGCCGACCACCCACTGGCCGCCCAGGAGCGGGTCACCGTCGACGACCTCCGCGCGGAGCCGCACGTGCTGATGCGGCCCGGCTTCGTGATGCACCGCTACGCGCACCGGCTGTTCGCCGGGGCGCTGCCGGGGACGACGTACTCCACCGACGGGGCGGAGATGGGCAAGTCGATGGTCGCCGCCGGCCTGGGCATCTCCGTGCTGCCCGACTTCTCCATCACCCACGACGCCCTCGTGCGGGCGGGCGTGCTCACCACCAGGCCGATCCAGACCGACCAGACGACCGTGACGCTGCTGATGCTGCGCCGGCGGGCCGATCGGGTCCCCGAGCCGTTGCGCGACCTGCAGGCCGCGCTGGTCCGGCAGGCGCGCGCCTACCTCGCCTCGCTGACGCTGCCGCCCACCGGCTCGGAACCGGAGCCGGACGTCGCCCCGGTGACGTCGATCAGTGCTCGTGCACGAACTCGGTCAGCGCCGTGAGCTGACCCGGGTCGGTCGAGGGGATCACCCCGTGGCCGAGGTTGAAGATGTGGCCCTTCGCAGCGCGGCCCGCCTCGATGACCTCGGCCGCGCGGGCGGTCATCACCTCGGTGGGCGCGAAGACGAGCGTCGGGTCGAGGTTGCCCTGCACGGCGCGGTCGCCGACCAGCGGGATCGCCTGGTCGAGGGGCGTGCGCCAGTCGACGCCGACCACGTCCGCGCCGGCCTCGCCCATCAGGCCGAGCAGGTTGGTGGTGCCGACGCCGAAGTGGATGCGCGGCACACCGAGCTCGCCCGCCGACGCCAGCACCCGCGAGGAGTGCGGCATGACCGAGGCGCGGTAGTCGGCCGGGGTCAGCGCCCCCGCCCACGAGTCGAAGAGCTGCACCGCCGACGCGCCCGCCTCGACCTGGATCCGGAGGTACGCCGCCGCGATGCCCGCGATCTTGCGCATCAGTGCGTCCCAGACGTCGGGGGCGCCGAACATCATCGCCTTGGTCCGGGCGTGCTCCTTCGACGGCCCGCCCTCGACGAGGTACGACGCCACCGTGAACGGCGCGCCGGCGAAGCCGATCAGCGGCGTGGCGCCGAGCTCGGCCACCAGCTGGCGCACGGCCTGCGAGATGTAGGGGACGTGCTCGGGCGTGAGGTCGGGGATCGCCTCGACGTCGGCGAGCGTGCGCACCGGCGCGGCCACGACCGGGCCGACGCCCGGCTTGATGTCCAGGTCGACGCCGACCGCCTTGAGCGGCAGCACGATGTCGGAGAAGAAGATCGCCGCGTCCACGCCGTACCTGCGGACCGGCTGGAGGGTGATCTCGGTGACCAGGTCGGCGTCCATGCAGGACTCCAGCATCCCGATGCCCTCGCGCACCTTGAGGTACTCCGGGAGCGAGCGCCCGGCCTGCCGCATGTACCAGACCGGCGTCCGGGACGGCCGCTCACCGCGGGCGGCGGCGAGGAACGGGCTGTCGGCGAGGCCGGGATGGGGCGTCTGGGCGGGGTCGGTCACGCCCGAATCTTCGCAGGTCAGGCGGCGTGGCGGCACATCGGCAGCGCGCAGGGCTGGCCTACTCTGGAGCAATGGTGGCCCGTCACGAGACCCACCCGAGCAGTGCTGCCGGGGCTGGGCCTGCGGAGTTCCGCGCGGCTGTGGAGTCGATGCGCCGGGCCTCGCTGCGCCCGGAGGTGCTCTGCGAGGAGATGCCCGCGCCGCAGCGCATCGCCCCCTGGTCCTCGGCCCTGAGCGGGGACGTCACGGTCGACGACGAGGACCTCGGCACCGGACGGCTGATCCTGCTGCACGACCCCGCCGGCAACGACGCCTGGGACGGCACCTTCCGCTGCGTCGCCTACGCCCGCGCCGAGATCGACCCCGAGCTCGGCGCCGACCCGATGCTGGCAGCGGTCGGGTGGTCCTGGCTGACCGAGGCCCTCGAGGCCCACGGCGCCGGCTTCCACGCCGCCTCGGGGACGGTCACCTGCGTCACCACCGAGAGCTTCGGCGGGATGGCCGAGGAGCCCGGCACCGCCCAGGTCGAGATCCGCGCCTCCTGGACCCCGGCGGTCGACGAGGACGGCGCCCTCGACATGACACCCCACGTCGAGGCCTGGGGCGAGCTGATGTGCACGGCAGTCGGGCTGCCACCCGTGCCCGAGGGCGTCACCGCCATCCCCAGCCGGCGCGGACAGCGCGGCACCTGAGCGATGGCTGACCCCGCAGAGACCGACCCCGCTCCCCCGCACGAGGAGGCCGAGGCTCCCCCGGCTCCCCTGCTCGAGCTCCGCGACGGCCTGCCCGAGGTCGTGGACACCGACGCCGGGCTCGCCGAGGCGTGCGCCGCGCTCGCCGCCGCGACCGGACCGGTGGCGATCGACGCCGAGCGCGCCTCCGGCTACCGCTACTCCAACCGCGCCTACCTCATCCAGCTGCGCCGCGAGGGCGCGGGCACGTGGCTCATCGACCCGATCCCGATGTCGTCGATGGCGCCGCTGCAGGAGGCCCTCGACGGTGCCGAGTGGATCCTGCACGCCGCCACCCAGGACCTCCCGTGCCTGCGCGAGATCGGCCTGACCCCCACCAGCCTGTTCGACACCGAGCTCGCCGGCCGCCTCCTCGGCTACCCGCGCGTCGGGCTGGCCACGCTCGTGGAGACCGTGCTGGGCCAGCGGATGCGCAAGGAGCACTCCGCCGCCGACTGGTCGACCCGACCGCTGCCGAAGCCCTGGCTGGAGTACGCCGCCCTCGACGTCGAGGTGCTCATCGAGCTGCGGGCCCACCTCGCCGAGGAGCTCGAGGAGACCGGCAAGGCCGAGTGGGCCCGCCAGGAGTTCGACCATCTGCTCGGCTTCGAGCCCGCGGTGCGCAACGAGGCCTGGCGCCGTACGTCGGGCGTGCACCGGCTGCGTGGACGACGGGCCCTCGGAGCGGCCCGGGCGCTGTGGGAGGCCCGCGACGCGATCGCCGCCGAGCGTGACGTCACACCCGGCCGGATCCTGCCCGACTCGGCCATCGTCGTCGCCGCCACCGCGATGCCCACCGACCGCCGCACGCTGCTGTCCACGCAGGGCTTCCACGGCCGCGGCGCCAGCCGCTACGCCGCGAGCTGGGTGGAGGCGCTGCAGCGGGTCCGTGCCATGTCCGAGGACGAGCTGCCGACCCGGGCCCCGCGGGGCGACGGGCCGCCGCACCCCCGCACCTGGGCCGACCGCGATCCCGTTGCCGACCGCCGCTTCAAGGCGGCCCGCGAGGCGATGCTCAACCTCGCCGAGGCCCACCACCTCCCGGTGGAGAACCTGCTGACCCCCGACTACCTCCGGCGGCTGATGTGGGCGCCGCCGTCGACCCGCGAGCCCGCCGCGCTGGCCGACGCCGTCCGCGCCCAGCTGGCGTCGTACGGCGCCCGGCCCTGGCAGGCCGAGGTGATCACCGGAGCGCTCGTCGGCGCGATCCTGGGGGCCGAGGCGGAGTAGCCGCCGCTGCCCCTCGTCACTCCGACGGCGACTCGGACGGGGACTCGGACGGGGACTCGGACGGGGACTCGGTCTCCTCGGGCTCCTCGGGCGAGAGGACGGCCTGCGAGGCCTGGTCGATCTGCTCGGTGACCAGGTCGAGGTCGAGCACGCCCGGCGCGGTGACCAGGCGCTCGAGCAGCGGCGTGACCGCCTCGACGAGCTCCTCGCGCCGGTCGATGAAGGGCGGGACCTCCATGTAGCGGATGCTCGCGTTGAAGACGCCGGCGTGCTCGGGCTCGAGCGTCGGGGCGAGGAACTCCTCCGAGGAGGCGACCTCGGTGTTGGCCGGGACGATGTAGCCGGTCGAGGCGACGGTGGCGATCGCGGCGTCGGACACGGCGTAGGCGATGAAGTCGGCCGCGTCGCCCTGCACCGTGGAGTCGCTGGACAGGCACAGGCCGCTGACGTCGCCGACGGTCGCGCGCGTGTCGATCGTCGGCATGGGCAGCACGTCGAAGTCGAGGTCGTCGGCCTCGCGGAGCTCGGGCACGAGGTTGCGGAAGCCGGCGATCATCGCCAGCTCGCCGCGCTTGAACAGCTGGACCGGGGTCGCCCTCGCCAGCTGCGCGTTGGTCGGGGTGACCGTGGGGTCGCGCAGGATCGCGAGCGTCTCGCTGAGCGCCTCGCGGGTGTTGTCGTCGGAGAAGGCGAGCGAGGTGGGCTCGCGGTCGTCGTCGAAGACCTCGCCGTCACCGGAGTAGATGAACGGCGCCAGGCCCTGCAGGGTGGGGTCGATCCACACCCCGCGCTTGTCGCCGCGGCGCGAGGCGAACTGGGCGGCGGCCCCGAACTCCGCCAGCGTCCAGCGCTCGCGGTTGCCCTCCGCGTCGGCCGTGGGCACGTCGTAGTCGCGGCGCTCCATCTTGTCGAAGTCGACCATCTCGGTGTTGTAGTAGATGACCATCGGCGAGACGGAGTACGCCATGCACTGCAGCTCGTCGTCCATCGCGAAGGCGTCGACGGCGTCCAGCGAGAAGCGGTCGCCGAAGTCGACGCCGCGCTCGTCGAGCAGCAGGCTCACGGGCTGGAGCACCTCGGCGTCGACGAGCTGGTCGAGGTCGATGCGGGAGGTGAGGAAGGCGTCGGGCGCGTTGCCGGCGAGCACGTCCTCGAGGGCCGACTCGTGGTCGGGCCACGACTTCAGGGTGACCTTGCGGGTGCTGGACGCGGCGTTGAAGGAGTCGACGACGCTCTGGAAGGCCGCGACCTCCTCCTCGCTGCCGTAGGCGCCGAAGGTCACCTCGCGCGGCTTCGCCGTCGGCTTGCCGGTCTTCGTCGGGGACGCCGACGGCTCGGTCGCGGGCTCGGCGTCATCGGTGCACGCAGCCGTGGCGAGCGCCACCGTCAGGGCGCAGCCGACCAGGGAGAGACGTCGCAGCAGCACGCCGAAACCCTAGGGCATCAGCCCAATCCCCGGTCGGCGCGCGCCGGGCGCCCCGCGGGAGTGAGACCTGCGCCTCAGCGGGGCAGGGCCCGGACCGCGGCGACCACCGCGTCGAAGACCGCCCGGTCCAGCGCCGCGCCCTCACGTCGTACGCCGGTGGGGTCGAGGTGGATGGTGCGGTCCAGCCGGACCTCGCTGGGGCGGCCCTGGGAGTCCCACCCGCCGGTGCCGACGTCCATCCAGTAGCGGCCGTGGCGGGCCTCGTCCTCGGCGTCGCGGTCGTGGTCCTGGCTGCTGAGCATCAGCCCGGTCCAGCCGTCGCCCTCGACGCCCAGGACCAGCACCGGACGGTCCTTGCCCTGGCTGGGGTCGTCCTCGTAGGGCACCCATGCCCAGACGACCTCGCCGGGATCCGGCTCGCCGTCGATCTCGGGCTCGTAGGTCGTCATGGTCGCGAGACTAGGCGACGCGCGGCGGGAGACGTGTGAGTGCGCCGGACCGGGAGCGCCTCACGGCGCGTGGCCGCTCGTAGCGGCTCATTGTGGGACCCGGGGCTGCCACAGCCCGACGCACTCGAGGACCATTTTAATCCGCTAGGCCAGTGTGTTGGCGATTTCCCCGTGTCCGGCGGCCTCGAGCTGCTCCGACAGCACGAGCATCCGGGCGATGTCGTCGTGGCTCGAGGCGCCGAGGGTCGCCCGCCCGGCCGCCACCACGCGCGCGAAGGCCGCAGCGCGCAACAGCGTCACCGCGAAGTCGCCGCGCGCGATCCCGCGCAGCACCTCGTCGACCATCGACCGCAGCTCGTCGGGACCGGGCGGGTCGGCCACGCCGGCGACGACCCGGGCGACGTCGGCGCGGCGCTGACCGGCGTCGTACTCCTCGGCGACCCGCTCGGGGTCGGCGTGCACCCAGGCGCGGAGCACGAACAGCCGCCACAGGCTGCCGGCGAGGGTGTCGGCCGGGGCACCGGACCAGACCTCGGCGAGGGTCTCGAGGCCCTCGCTCTCCGCGAGGTGGACCACCCGCTCCGCGAGGGCGGGGTCGTCGGACTCCCGCGCCCCGCGGACCAGGATGGTCGCGGCCAGGTCGCCCGCCTCCCGCACCCGGGCGGGGTCGGTGCCCCCTGCGATCTCGGCGAAGAAGCCGTCGCCGGGCGTCATCGGGCGGTGGTGGGTGCGACCGGTCATCGCTCCAGACTAGGCGGACCCCACCGACCGGTGTGCGGAACTCGTGCGCAGTCCGCGCGCCAGCGCGGGGATCATCACCGCTGCCGCGACGAGGTGCAGCGCCACCAGCGCGAGGCTCGTGCCGAGGCTCGCCCCGACCACGAACGGCGGGACGAGCGACGCGGCCGTCAGCACGACCGCCGTCGTCACGAACCGCTCCGCCGGGCGCGCGCTCCACCGCAGCAGGGCGAGCGCCAGGCCGACGCCGACCAGCGAGAAGACCCCGGTCACGAACGCCACCCCGGAGACCGGGATCGTCTCACCTCCGTCGGGGACCTCGAAGCCCACGCCCGCGACCCGGGCGATCGCGGCGCCCGCCGCCGTGGCTGCCATCGCCCCGACCGTGCCGAGCAGGCCCGTGCCGACCAGCCGGCCGACCCCCCGGGTCGTCGCGCGGCGCGCGTCCAGCGTGGTGTCACTCATCGCCGGCCTCCAGCCGCTCCGGGAGCCCGAGCCGGGCGAACTGGTCGGCGTCGAAGATGGTCACCTCGGTGACCTGCCCTCCACTGAGACGCAGCACGTCGATGGTGAGCGGCAGGTACGCCGCCGCCTGCTCGCGCCACAGGTAGTAGGCCACCGCGGGCTGGCGGTTGACGGCGGTGGGGACCGGGCGCAGCCCCGTCATCCCCGGGTAGCCGCCGGCGGTCCAGTCGGCGAGCACGGCGTCCCGCCCCACGACCAGACCCTGCGTGGGGGGCATCGCGAACCGCACGTCGTCGCGGAGCAGGGTGGCGATGGCGTCCATGTCGGTCGCCACGCTCGCCTCGGTGAAGCGGCGTACGAGCTCGCGGTTGTCCGCGTCGTCCTCGCCGCCCGTCCACTCCTGCCGCTCGGCGGGCAGGTGCTCGCGCATGCCGGCGCGGGCCCGCTGGAGCGCGCTGTTGACCGACGCGACGCTGTCGCCCAGCAGCTCGGCGACGTCCTTGGCGGGCCAGCCGAGCACGTCGCGCAGGATCAGCGCGGCCCGGGCCCGCGGCGCGAGGTGCTGCACCGCGACGACGTACGCCAGCTCGATGGTCTCGCGGGCCACGGCGAGCGCCTCGGGCTCGTCGGCGTCGCTCGCCGGCAGCTCGTCGAGGAGCCGGTCGGGATAGGGCTGCAGCCACAGCACCTCGCCCCCGGTCGCCGGCTCCGGGCGCCGCTTGGCCAGCAGGTCCAGGCAGGCGTTGGTGGCGATCCGGTAGAGCCAGGCGCGGAACGTCGAGCGGCCCTCGTAGGTCTCCCGCCGCCGCCAGGCCCGCAGGAAGGTCTCCTGCACGGCGTCCTCGGCGTCCTCGAAGGACCCGAGCATCCGGTAGCAGTGCACGTGCAGCTCGCGCCGGTGCCGGTCGGCCAGCGCCCAGAACGCCGGCTCGTCGATCCCCTCCAGGTCCGTCACGTCCCGCTCCTCCAGCTGTGCGCCCATCGTCCATCCTCTCCGTGCGTCATGTCCTGACACACGTATGACGGGCGCGGGCCCGGAAACTCATCGCTCAGGCGCGGTGCCCGACGGCCGTGCCCATCACCTTCCGGATGCGCTGGTCGCTGACCTTCTCCCGGGTGCCGAGCTGCTGCGCGAAGAGCGAGACCCGGTACTCCTCCAGCAGCCAGCGTGCGTCACGCAGGTGCTGGGGCAGCGGCTGGCCCTCGGGCAGCGCAGCGACGGCGTGCAGCCACGCCTCCTGCAGGCCCGAGAGCTGGTCCATCAGCTGGCGGTCGCGGGCCACCTGGCCGTCGAGCCGCTCGCGCCGGTGGGTCACCGCGGCGAGGTAGCGCGACAGGTCGCGCAGCCGGGAGACGCCGGCCTCGCCGATGAAGCCGGGCGCCATCAGGCGGGCGACCTGGGCGCGCATGTCGGTCAGCGCCGGGAGCGTCATCAGGTCGGCGCGGCCCGAGAGGGCCCGGTCGGTGGTGCGCCAGGTCTCGAGCACGCGCATGACGTCGTGCACCGCGGCGCTGGTCCCGCTCGTCACGGCGTCGCGCGCCGCGACCACCACGGCGTCGTACGACGCCTCGTCGCGCACGGCCGGCCGCGCGTCGACCACCTCGCCGACGATCGCGGCCCGGACGTCCTCGACGAGGTCGCCGACGGAGGGGTACGGCGACCCGACGAGGGCGAGCCGGGCCCGCTGGTCGAGCCCCGCCGCGGCCAGCACGTCGTCGACCGACGGCCCCGGGCCGAGCGCGAGCAGCACCAGGCGGCGCACGCCGAGGCGGTGGTGGGCGGACGCCTCGTCGGCGGTGGCCAGCACCTGCAGCCCGACGCTCGCGCCCTCGTCGACCAGCGCCGGGAACCCGCGCACCTCGTGGCCGGCGCGCCGCTGGACGAAGGACTCGTCGATGGTGCCGAAGGTCCACGTGGTCTGGCCGCTGGCGGTGACGCCGGAGTCGGCGGCGACGTCGGCCATCGCCTGCTCGAAGGTGGGCCGCAACGGCTCCTTGAGCGCGTCGAGGTCCTTGCCGCGACCGGCCTCGGCGCCCTCCTCGGTGAGCACGCGGTAGGTCGGCCGCAGGTGGTCGGGCACCTTGGACCAGTCCCACGCGTCGCGCTCGATGACGAGGCTGCGGGTGCTGCGCGCGAAGCGCTCGAGGGCGTCGAGCAGCGGCTCGGCACCGGGTGGCGTGGCCGCGAGGAACTCCCGCGCGGTGTTGGGTGCGGGCACCATCGCGACGCGGAGGTTCTTGGGCAGCGAGCGGATCAGCTCGGTGACCAGCTCCTCGCGCAGGCCGGGCACCAGCCAGGAGAAGTCGTCGGCGTCGATGCGGTTGAGGGTCGCCACGGGTACGTCGATGGTGAGCCCGTCGTCGGCCGCGCCGGGCTCGAAGTGGTAGCTGATCGGGAAGGTCAGCCCGGCCTCGTCGGAGTCGTGCCACTCGGTCGGGAAGTCACGCTCGCGCACCTCGCCGGCGGTGTCGTGGGTGAGCATCGCGGGGTCGAAGGTGAGGAGGTCGGGGCGCTTCTGGCGGGCACGCTTCCACCACTGGTCGAAGTGCGGGCCGCTCACCACGTCGGCGCCGACGCGCTGGTCGTAGAACTCGAACAGCGTCTCCTCGTCCACGACGATGTCGCGGCGCCGGGCCCGGTGCTCGAGCTCCTCGGCCTCCTCGAGCAGCCGGGTGTTCTCGGCGAGGAAGCGGTGGCGGGAGTCCCACTCGCGCTGCACGAGCGCGTGGCGGATGAACAGCTCGCGAGCCAGCGGCGGGTCGACCTTGCCGTACTGCACGAGGCGGTCGGCGACCAGCGGGACGCCGTACAGGGTGACGCGCTCGCGGGCCATCACCGCGGCCCGCTTGCGCGACCAGTGGGGCTCCGACCAGGTCCGCTTCACGAGGTGCGCGCCGAGGCGCTCGGCCCACTCGGGCTTGATGGCGGCGTTCTGCCGCGCCCAGAGCCGCGACGTCTCGACCAGCTCGGCGCTCATCAGGAAGTCGGGGTTGCGCCCCTTCAGCACGCTGCCGGGGAAGATCGCGAAGCGGGCGTTGCGGGCGCCGAGGTACTCCCGCATCGGCCGCCGCTCCCCCGGCTTGCCCTTCTCGCGCTCCTCCAGGGCGCCGATGTGGCTCAGCAGCCCGGACAGCAGCGCCTGGTGGATGCCGTCCTCGTCGTACGCCGCCCCGCCCTCTCCGCCATCGGTGGTCGAGGTGCGAGCGGAGCCAGCCTCGGAGCCCCTGCCCTTGCCCAGGTCGAGCTTGAGCTCCTTGCAGACCTGCCGCAGCTGGGACTCGTAGTCCTGCCACTCGCGGATGCGCATGTAGTTCAGGTGCTCGCGCCTGCACATGCGGCGGAACGCGCTCGACGACAGCTCCTTCTGCTGCTGCCTGACGTGGCGCCAGAGGTTGAGCCAGGTGAGGAAGTCGCTGGACTCGTGGGTGAAGCGGGCGTGCAGCTGGTCGGCCTGGGCGCGTTGCTCCTCCGGCCGCTCGCGCGGGTCCTGGATGGACAGGGCGGCAGCGATGACCAGGACGTCGCGCAGGCAGCCGAGGCGCTCGGCCTCGAGGATCATCCGTCCGAGCCGCGGGTCGATGGGCAGCCGGGCGAGCCGGCGGCCGATGTTCGTCAGGCGCGGCGGCGCGCTCCCCCGTCGGTCGAGACCCGCGGGTTTCGAGGCTCGCTGCGCTCGCACCTCAACCTCCGAAGGCTGCGCTCGCACCTCAACCGACGAGGACCCGGAGGCCGGCCCTGCCGTCACCGCGCCGAGCTCCTCGAGCAGGTCGGTGCCGGCCTTGACGTTGCGGCGGTCGGGCGGCTCCACGAAGGGGAAGCGCGCGATGTCGCCGAGGCGGAGCGAGGCCATCTGCAAGATGACGCTGGCGAGGTTGGTGCGCAGGATCTCCGGGTCGGTGAACTCCGGCCGCGCCTCGAAGTCCTCCTCGGAGTAGAGCCGGATCGCGATGCCCTCCGACACACGTCCGCAGCGGCCGGAGCGCTGGTTGGCGGAGGCCTGGCTGATCGGCTCGATCGGCAGCCGCTGCACCTTCGTGCGCACGGAGTAGCGGCTGATCCGCGCGACGCCGGTGTCGACGACGTAGCGGATGCCGGGCACCGTCAGCGAGGTCTCGGCGACGTTGGTGGCGAGCACCACGCGGCGCACGGTCGAGGGGTGGCTGGAGAAGACCTTGTGCTGGTCGGCGGCGCTGAGGCGGGAGTAGAGGGGGACGATCTCGAGGCGGTTCGCACCTCCCTGCTGGCCTCGCAGGGCGTCGAAGGCGTCGGCGGTGTCGCGGATCTCCCGCTCGCCCGGCAGGAACACCAGCACGTCGCCGGGTCCCTCGGCCGACAGCTCGCGCACGGCGTCGACGATGGCCTCGGTCTGGTCGCGCTGGACCGGCTCCCCCTCCCCGTCGTTCTCCGGCAGCTCCAGCAGCGGGCGGTAGCGGATCTCGACGGGATACGTCCGCCCCGACACCTCGACGACCGGCGCCCGGAAGTGCGCGGCGAAGCGCTCGACGTCGATCGTGGCGCTGGTGATGATCACCTTGAGGTCGGGCCGGCGCGGCAGCAGCCGCTTGAGGTAGCCGAGCAGGAAGTCGATGTTGAGGCTGCGCTCGTGGGCCTCGTCGATGATGATCGTGTCGTACCTGCGCAGGTCGCGGTCGCGCTGGAGCTCGGCGAGCAGGATGCCGTCGGTCATCAGCTTGACCCGACTCGCGCGGGAGGTGCGGTCGGTGAACCTGACCTGGTAGCCGACGACGTCGCCGAGCTCCGTGCCGAGCTCCTCGGCGATCCGCTCGGCCACCGACCGCGCGGCGATCCGGCGCGGCTGGGTGTGCCCGATCAGTTTGTCCTGCCCGCGGCCGAGCTCGAGGCAGATCTTCGGCAGCTGGGTGGTCTTGCCGGAGCCGGTCTCGCCCGCGACGATCACGACCTGGTGGTCACGGATGGCGGCGGCGATGTCGTCGCGGCGCGCGGAGACCGGGAGCTCGGGCGGGTAGGAGATCTTCACAACGGGCGCCATTCTCGCCCACGGCGGCAACCGGATTACCCCTGTTCAGTGATCCCCGGTCAGCCGGGGATCACTGAACTTGTCAGGCCGTGCACGGGCCGACAAGTTCAGCGAACCCCTGACAAGTGGCGCTAGGAGCTGGTGCCGGAGTCGTCGTCCTCGGGCGGAGTGGTCGGCTGGAGCTCGCCGGGCACGCCACGGGGGCCGCCGAACATCGGGCCGCGGTCGTCGTCGTCGTCGAGGTCGCGCCCCACCGGCCCGCGTCGCTCGACCCAGCCGATCCGGTCGTGGTCGTCGGTGACGGCGTGGAAGACGGCCGTGCCGAGACCGCCCACGATGACGCCGGCCAGCGCGGAGGCGACCAGGGCACCGAGGCTGAAGGCCCGGCTCCCGTCCGCGCTGCGCGCCCGGCGGAACCGCTCGCGGAGGCCACGGCGCTCGACGGGAGCGGCGTACGCCGTCGGCGCGGCGGGGGCGGCAGCGACCGGGTCCACGCCGGGCGGGGCCTCCGGCTCCGGTGCGGCCGGCGGTGCCGCCCCCTCGGTGCGCACGGGCTGCGTCTGGTCGGCGGGCTTGTCGTTCTCGCTCATGGCACGAGCGTGCGCCCGCGACCTGTGGGCCACCTGTGCGGGAGCCGTGAGGGCGCCGCGGACCTGTGTCGGATCCGTCCTGGAAAGGACGCCGAGGCCGATGTCGAGAACGCCGTGCCGGCTCCGTCCCCGGGGTGGACGCGGCCAGAATGGGCCGCACCTGACCAAGGAGAACCCGATGCCGAAGTACCTGCTCCTCAAGCACTACCGCGGCAACCCCGCCGCCGTGAACGACGTCCCGATGGACCAGTGGACGCCCGCGGAGGTCGACGACCACATCCGCTACATGGACGACTTCGCCAACCGGCTGCGCGAGACGGGCGAGTTCGTGGACGGCCAGGCCCTCGCGCCCGAGGGCATGTGGGTGCGCCACGACGGCCCCGGCAGGCCGCCGGTCGTGGACGGTCCGTTCGCCGAGACCAAGGACCTGATCGCCGGGTGGATGGTGATCGACGTGGACACCCAGGACCGCGCGATCGAGCTCGCCGGTGAGCTCTCGGCCGCCCCCGGTCACGGCGGGAAGCCGATCCACGAGTGGCTCGAGGTGCGCCCGTTCCTGCGGCACCACTCCGAGACCATCGAGTGAGCCGGGCCATGGACGAGGCCGTCCTGCGCGGGGTGGTGCCGCAGGTGATCGCGGTCCTCGTCCGCCGCGGAGCCGACTTCGCGGCGGCCGAGGACGCCGTGCAGGACGCCCTCGTCGAGGCGCTCAGGTCGTGGCCCGACGACCCGCCCCGCGACCCGAAGGGGTGGCTGGTGACGGTCGCGTGGCGGCGCTTCCTCGACGTCGTACGCTCCGACGCCGCGCGCCAGCGTCGCGAGGTCGCCGTCGACGGCGAGCCGGCGCCGGGGCCGACCGAGACCGTCGACGACACCCTCCGGGTGTTCTTCCACTGCGCGCACCCCGCGCTCACCCCGGCCTCCGCGGTCGCGCTGACGCTGCGCGCGGTGGCGGGGCTGACGACCCGCCAGATCGCTGCGGCGTACCTCGTGCCGGAGGCGACGATGGCGCAGCGGATCAGCCGGGCGAAGCGGACGGTCTCGACCGAGTCGTTCGACCGGCCGGGCGACCTCGCCACCGTGCGCCGGGTGCTCTACCTCGTGTTCAACGAGGGCTACACCGGCGACGTGGACCTCGCCGCGGAAGCGATCCGGCTCACCCGGCAGCTGGCCGCGCTCGCGCAGGACCCGGAGACCGACGGGTTGCTGGCACTGATGCTGCTGCACCACGCCCGCCGGCCGGCCCGCACCCGCGTCGACGGCTCGCTCGTCCCGCTGGCCGAGCAGGACCGGAGCCTGTGGGACTCCGCCCTCATCACCGAGGGCGTCGCCGTGCTGCAGGCGGCGCTCGCGCAGGATCGCCGCGGCGAGCTCCAGCTCCAGGCGGCCGTCGCCGCCCTGCACGCCGACGCTCGCACGGCCGAGGAGACCGATTGGGTCCAGATCGTGCAGTGGTACGACGAGCTGCTGGCGCTGACCGACAGCCCGGTCGTGCGGCTCAACCGGGCCGTCGCGGTGGGCGAGGCCGACGGGGCCCGCGCCGGGCTGGCAGCTCTGGCCGAGGTCGACCCCGCGCTGCCGCGCCACCGCGCCGCGGCGGCGTACCTCCACGAGAAGGCCGGCGACCTCGACCTCGCCGCCCGCCTCTACGCCGAGGCCGCCGAGCTGGCCCTCGACGTCGCGGAGCGGACCCACCTGACCAAGCAGGCGGCGCGCCTCCACCAGCAGTCCGCCGGTTGAGGAAGGGCCGACCAACCGACAGCCGGCACACAGGAAACGCACAGCAAGCCGCGGCAGGATGCTGCCCATGCAGCTCACCCGCCCCGACGGCTCCCCCGTGCGCGTCCTGGTCGTCGACGACGAGGTCAACATCGCCGAGCTGCTCGCGATGGCGTTGCGCTACGAGGGGTGGGACCTGCAGGTGGCGCACACCGGCACCGGCGCCGTCGCCGCGGCCCGGGACTTCCGGCCCGACGCGGTGGTGCTCGACATCATGCTCCCGGACTTCGACGGCCTCGAGGTGCTGCGCCGGATGCGCGCCGACGGCAGTGACGTACCGGTGCTGTTCCTCACCGCCAAGGACGCGGTCGAGGACCGGATCGCCGGGCTGACCGCGGGTGGCGACGACTACGTCACCAAGCCGTTCTCGCTGGAGGAGGTCGTGGCGCGGCTGCGCGGGCTGATCCGTCGCGGTGGCACCGCTGCCCTGGCCGACGCCGGCAACGTGCTCGTCGTCGGGGACCTGACCCTCGACGAGGACAGCCACGAGGTGCACCGTGGGGGCGAGGAGATCACCCTGACCGCGACCGAGTTCGAGCTGCTGCGGTTCCTGATGCGCAACCCCCGGAGGGTGCTGAGCAAGGCGCAGATCCTCGACCGGGTCTGGCAGTACGACTTCGGCGGCCAGGCCAACGTCGTGGAGCTCTACATCTCCTACCTCCGCAAGAAGGTCGACGCCGGTCGCGAGCCGATGATCCACACCATGCGCGGGGCCGGCTACGTGCTGAAGCCGGCGTCGTGAGCCGTCTCCGGTCCCTGACCGCGCGCCTGGTGCTCGTCGCCGTGGCGCTGGTCGCGCTCGTCTCGATCCTGATCGCCGGAGCGACCGTCCTGGCCATGCGCGCCTACCTCACCGCCCAGCTCGACGACCGGGTCGCCTCGGCCGCGGAGTCGCTCGAGCACGACAGCCAGCGCCCCGGCCCCGGTCCGCAGTTCGGCAACCTCGGCCCGGGCGCCCTCATCGTTGGCTTCCAGAACGGCGAGCGCGTGGGGTTCGTGCTCCGCGAGGGGTTCGCCGACCCCGAGCCGCTGTCGTCCGCGCAGGTGCAGCAGATCCTCGCGTCCGACGACGACGCTCGCTCGCTCGAGGTGAGCGGTCACGGAACGTTTCGCGTGCGCTCCATCGGCGCGGGCGAGGGCCGCGGGATCGTCGGCCTCCCAGCAGCCGACGTCGACGACTCGGTGCAGCAGCTGCTCACCGTGGTGGTGCTTCTCGCCCTGGGTGGGATCGCGTGCGCCGGCGTCGCCGGTCTCGTCGTCGTCCGACGCCAGCTCGCGCCGCTGCGCGAGGTCGCGGCGACCGCCCACCGGGTCGCGGAGCTGCCGCTGGCGGCCGGCGAGATCGAGATGACCGAGCGGGTGCCCGGGCGACTCACCGACGAGCGCAGCGAGGTCGGTCAGGTCGGCTCGGCGCTGAACGCGATGCTCGACCACGTCGAGGACTCCCTCGCCCAACGCCACCGCAGCGAGCTCCAGGTGCGGCAGTTCGTGGCCGACGCGTCCCACGAGCTGCGCACGCCGCTGGCGACGATCGCCGGCTACACCGAGCTCGCCCGTCGCCGCCCGGAGACCAGCGGGACCGCGCTCGACAAGGTCGAGACCGAGTCGGCGCGGATGACCGGCCTCGTCGAGGACCTCCTGCTGCTCGCCCGACTCGACGCCGGGCGTCCGCTCGAGCGGGACACCGTCGACCTCTCGCGGCTCCTCCTGGAGGCGGTCGACGACGCGCGGGTGGTGGACCGCGACCGGTCGTGGCGCCTGGCACTGCCCGACGAGCCGCTCGTGGTGGCCGGGGACGAGGCCCGGCTGCACCAGGTCGTGAGCAACCTGCTCGCCAACGCCCGCAAGCACACACCGCCCGGCAGCACGATCACCGTGACCGGCACACCGGAGGGCTTCAGCGTGCACGACGACGGGCCGGGCTTCGCCCCCGAGCTGGTCCCGCACGCCTTCGAGCGATTCACCCGTGGCGACGCCGCGCGCACGCGGGGAGGGGCCGGCCTCGGCCTGTCCCTCGTCGAGGCGATCGTCGCCGCGCACGGCGGGTCGGTCGCCCTGGCGAGCAGCCCGGGTGACACGACGGTCACCGTCCGGCTCGCGTCCACCTCGGCGTAAACGCGAGTTACAGTGGCTCGCATGGCACTCACCACGCTCGCTGGTCGCGTCGTCGTCATCACCGGCGCCGGCTCCGGCATCGGCCGCTCCCTGGCGCTCCGCGCCGCCCGCGCAGGCGCGCTGCTCGCGATATCCGACCGGGACGCCGACGGCCTCGCCGAGACGGTGCGGCTGGCGGAGGCCGCCGGCGCCCCGAGGGTGCGCCCGGACGTGGTCGACGTGTCCGACCGCGACGCCGTACGCCACTGGGCGGGGTGGGTCGTCGAGGACTTCGGCCGGGTGAACCTGGTCGTCAACAACGCCGGCGTCACCGCCACCGGCGACTTCGCCGACCTGACCTACGACGACCTGGAGTGGATCGTGGGCATCAACTTCTGGGGCGTGGTCCACGGGTCGAAGGAGTTCCTCCCCCACCTCATCGCCTCCGGCGACGGCGCGCTGGTCAACGTGTCGTCGCTCTTCGGGCTGATGTCGGTGCCCGGCCAGTCGGCCTACAACGCCACGAAGTACGCCGTCCGGGGGCTCACCGAGGCGATCCGGGAGGAGATGCTCGTCGGCAACCACCCGGTCACCGTCACGTGCGTCCACCCCGGCGGCATCCGCACCGGCATCAGCCGCCACGGCCGCAAGGCGGCGGGCCTCGACGCCTCCGCGATCGACGCGCTCTTCGAGAAGAAGCTCGCGAGGATGTCGCCGGACCGAGCGGCCGAGATCATCCTCGACGGCGCGCTCTCGGGGAAGGCCCGCGTGCTCGTCGGCCTCGACGCCCACGTGCTCCACCACTTCGCCAGGCTCGCCGGCTCCCGCTACCAGGACGTCGTCGCCCGGGTCACCTCCCGCATGCCCGTCCGGTGACGCAGCACCTAGGTTGGGACACGTGACGACGCACCCCTCGGGAACCCCGATCCGCTGCGAGATGACGAAGTGGGGGGACCGGCCGCACTGGCAGTTCGCGGGCGTCTACCTCGGCTCGGACGAGCACGGCGAGTGGCTGGGCTTCCCGGCGGGCACGCACAACCACCGCCCCGGCTTCGAGTTCCACTCGGAGGTCGACGCGGTGACGCTGGTGCCGCCCGGCGGGTGGTACGCCGCCACCTTCCACGCCCCCGGCATCTGGTGCGCGATCTACGTCGACGTCACCACGCCGGCGACGTGGGACGGTGACGTGCTGCGAGCCGTCGACCTCGACCTCGACGTGATCAAGATGTCGTCGGAGCACCTCTCCGACCCGCTGGAGTGGATGGCCGCGCCGGGCGAGACCTTCGTCGACGACGAGGACGAGTTCGAGGAGCACCGGGTCGCCCTCAACTATCCCGAGGGCGTCGTCGCCGCGGCGCAGGCCAGCTGCCAGGAGCTCAAGGCGGCCGTGCGCGCCGGCGTGCCGCCGTACGACGGCACGCACGAGCGCTGGCTCGCCGAGCTCAGTCGGCTCGCTGCTTCCTGAGCTCGCGGCGCTCGGCGCGCGTCATCGCCCGGTACGGACCGACGAGGCGTGGACCGGCGAGCCGGCTCTCGAGCTTGCGGGCCTCGCGCTTGAGCGGCTGGGCGACGTACTCGCCGAGGATCACGCCGGAGGCCAGCGCGATGGCGACGGAGATCGCGGTCATCAGCGCGAGGATGCCCTGCGAGACGAGGTAGCCGCCGTCGGCCAGGAACGTCAGCCCGCGGTAGATCGACAGGCCGGGCAGGAAGGGCACGATCGCCGGCACGGCCACCACCAGCGGCGGCACGTGGACGCGTCCCGCGACCGAGTAGGCGACGAGGCCGATGAAGAACGCCGCTGCCGCGGCGCCCATGGTCCGGTCGAAGCCCCCGAGCTCGACCGCCTGGGAGATGAGCGCGGCCGCCGCGGTGATCACCGCGACTGGCATCACCGCCCGGCGGGGGGCATAGCAGGCGACGGAGAAGGCCGCCGCCGAGACCGCGGCGCCGGCGAGGAGGGCCACCGCCGCGAGCGGCGAGGAGTCGTCGAGCCGCCCGAGCTGCCCGGGGACGAGGCTGCCGAGGGGGATGCCGAGGCCGTCGGCCAGCGAGATGCCGATGGCCACTCCCGCGATGATGCCGGCCGTGGCCATCATCGCCTCGATCAGCCGCGCGCCGGAGGTGAGGTAGAAGCCGGTCAGCGCGTCCTGCACGGCGCCCATCAGGCCGATCCCGGCGAGCAGCATGATGATGTTCGCCGTGACGACCAGCGACTCGTCGACCTCGATCGGACTGGCCGCCACGCCGGCCGCGAGGAGCGTGGCGATCACCCCGCCCGCGACCTGGAGGTAGAAGAACGGCAGCCGGCGCCGCGCCATGACGAGCTGCACGCGGTCGATGCACACGGCCGCCAGCGCCGCCACCGCGGACACCACGAGTCCACCGCCGAGGAACACGCCGACGCCCGCCGCCATCACCGCCCACGCCACCGTCACCGCCCACCGGGGCAGGACGTGGCCGAGCGAGACGATCGTGGCCATCCGCGACCGGGCGAGGTAGAGGTCGGCCCGGTCGGTGAGCACGTCGCGGACGAGGTGGTCGACGGCGGTGAGGTCCTCGTAGTCGATGTCACGCTGCTGGACGTGCCGCAGCATCACCGTGGGCAGGTCGTCGGCCGAGCGCTGGTACGTCATCGACAGCGCCGTGAACGTCACGTCGATCTCGGCCTGCCGCAGGCCGAGGTGGTCGGCGACCGAGCGCATCGTGGCCGTGACGTCGGCCGCGCCGGCGCCTGAGGACAGCAGCATCTCCCCGATGCGCAGGCAGAGGTCCATCGTCAGGTGGATCTCGCGGGCCCGCTCGGCGTCCTCGCGGGCCTGCTCCTGTGCCGCCTCCTGCGCCGCCTCCTCGGCCGCCCGGAACGTCTCGGCGGCCCGGTCCGAGTGCTCGATCTCGTCCACGCGGACATGGTGGCACCCGGCGCAGCCGCCCCGGCAGGGTGGTCCGTCCGCCCCGGGCCCTCCCTAGAGTTGAGGCATGCGCATCGACTTCCATGCCTCGCCGGAGCCCACGCTCGGCGTCGAGTGGGAGCTCGCGCTGGTCGACCCCCACACTCGCGACCTCGTCAACCGGGCGGCCGACCTCGCGGACCTCGCGGCCCCGCGGCTCGAGCAGCCCGAGCGGCTGCACAAGGAGCTGCTGCGCAACACCGTCGAGGTCGTCTCCGGGATCTGCCACACCGTCGGAGAGGCCGTCGACGACCTCACCGGCACCCTCGCCACGGTGATGGAGGCCGCCGACGAGCTCGGCGTCGACCTCATGGGGGCCGGCGCGCACCCGTTCGCGGACTGGTCCCACCAGCAGCTCACCGAGGGCCACCGCTACGAGGAGCTCATCAACCGCACGCAGTGGTGGGGCCGGCAGATGCTGATCTGGGGTGTCCACGTCCACGTCGGCATGCCCGAGCGCGACCGGGTGATGCCGGTGCTGTCCGGGCTGCTGACGACCTACCCGCACCTGCTCGCCCTCTCCGCCAGCTCGCCGTACTGGGCCGGCCAGGACACCGGGTACGCCTCCAACCGGGCGCTGATGTTCCAGCAGCTCCCGACGGCGGGCCTGCCGTTCGCCTTCGACACGTGGGAGGCCTTCGAGCGCTGCATCGCCGACCAGACGACGACCGGGATCATCGAGTCGATGGCCGACGTGCGGTGGGACCTGCGGCCCGCACCCCACCTCGGCACGCTCGAGCACCGCGTCTGCGACGGCGTCTCGGACGTGCGCGAGCTCGCCGCGCTGACCGCGCTCGTCCACTGCCTCGTGGTCGACCTCGACGCCCGGCTCGTGGCCGGCGAGCGGCTGCCGACGCTGCCGCCCTGGCAGGTGCAGGAGAACAAGTGGCGTGCCGCGCGCTACGGCCTCGACGCGATCGTGATCCTCGACGACCGCAACCGGGAGCGCCTGGTCACCGAGGACCTCGACGACCTGCTCGAGCGCCTCACCCCGGTCGCGCGCAGGCTCGGCTGCGAGGACGAGCTGCGATCGGTGGCCGACATCCCGGGCCGGGGCGCGTCGTCGGAGCGGCAGCGCCGCGTGGCCGCGGCCCACCACGGCGACCTGGTCGCCGTCGTCGACTCGATCGTCACGGAGCTGCGCGGCTCGCTCGGGCGCTGACCCGCAGGCGCACTCGTCTCGCCACTGTCGGGGTTGTGGCGCTTGTCGCCGGGGTGTTGGATCGGCCCACTGCTCCGAGCCTCTTGAGGAGGGCGCGTGGTCGACCCGATCGATCCCACCGCAACGGGATTCCTGCTCGCCGAGAACCGCAACATGCCGATGCACGTCGGCGGCCTGCAGCTCTTCGAGAAGCCCGAGGGTGCGGGTCGCAGCTACGTCCGCGAGATGTACGAGCAGATGCGCGACGTCGAGGAGGTCGCCCCGCTCTTCCTCAAGCACCCCTACCGCTCGGCGCGCACCGCCGGCCAGCTGGTGTGGCGGCCCGACGAGCAGTTCGACATCGAGCACCACGTCCGGCACAGCGCGCTGCCCAAGCCGGGCCGGGTCCGCGAGCTCCTCGAGCTCTGCTCGCGCCTGCACAGCACGAGGCTGGCGTGGGAGCGGCCGCTGTGGGAGGCCACCGTCATCGAGGGCCTGCGTGACGGTCGCGTCGCGATGTACACCAAGACCCACCACGCGCTCGTCGACGGCGTCTCCGCGATGCGGCTGCTGGCGAGCGTGCTGTCGACCGATCCCGACGAGCGCAACATGCCGGCCCCGTGGGCCAAGCGGCCACGCCGGGTCGCCGACCCCGAGCCCGAGCCCACCGACGGCGGCGCCTCTCTCGCCGACGTCTCCGCCACCACGGTGCGTACGGCGCTCGCGCTGGCGTCCGAGGCGGCCGGGATGCCCGGTGCGCTGATCCGCACCCTCAACAAGAGCGTGCGCAACGAGACCTCCGCGCTCTCGCTCTACGCCCCGCGCACCATGCTCAACCAGAACATCACCGGCTCGCGCCGCTTCGCCGCGCAGGACTGGCCGGTCGAGCGGCTGCGTGTCGTCGGCAGGGCCACCGGCACGACCATCAACGACGTGGTGCTCGCGATGGTCTCCGGCGCGATGCGCACCTACCTCGCCGAGATGGACGCGCTGCCCGAGACCACGCTCATCTCGATGGTGCCGGTGGGACTCAACGCCAAGCAGTCGCAGCTCGCCTCGTCCGACGGAGGCAACGCGGTCGGCTCGGTGATGGTCCAGCTCGGCACGCACCTGCCCGACCCGGCCGACCGCCTCGACGCGATCCACCGCTCCATGAAGGACGGCAAGGACAGCCTCTCGGCGATGACGCCCGCCCAGATCCTGGCCATGAGCGCGCTCGGGCAGGCGCCGGCCATCCTCGGCCCACTCTTCCGGATGCAGGGCATCGTGCGACCGCCGTACAACCTCATCGTCAGCAACGTGCCCGGCCCGCGCACGACGCACTACTGGAACGGCGCCAGGCTCGTCGGCACCTATCCCCTCTCGATCCCGATCAACGGGATGGCGCTCAACATCACCTGCACGTCGTACGACGGGAAGATGTGCTTCGGCCTCACCGGCTGCCGCCGCACCGTCCCCCACCTCCAGGTGCTGCTCCAGTACCTCGACGACGAGCTGAAGGCCCTGGAGAAGGCCGCCGGCCACCCGTAGCCGTCCGAGGCAGCGCAAGGCTCCACCAGCGTGGTTTCGAGGCTCGCTCCGCTCGCACCTCAACCACCGGTTGCCCTTGCTGGTTGAGGTGCGAGGAGCGCCAGCGACGAGCCTCGAAACCTGCGATCACTGGGGCCGCGGACGACCGGCCCGCCTCGAGGACAGCCCGGGCAACACCTCGAGGTCCCCGCGGATCAGTGCTTCGCGCTTCCTGCGGCCCCACCCCTGGATCTGCTTCTCGAGGCCGTAGGCGAGGCCGACGTGCTCGACCTCCTCAGCCCAGACCAGCTCGACCGGACGACGTGAACGCGTGTAGAGGCACGCATCGTCGACCGCGTGGTTGTGCTGGAAGACCCGCTTCTCGAGGTCCCGCGTGCTGCCGACGTAGTAGGAGCCGTCCGAGCATCGCAGCATGTAGACGAAGGGCATGCCTCGATCGTCACCGACCTCGCCGTGGCCCGCGAGTGGCGCTCGGCCGCCTGTGGACGACGTGGTTTCGAGGCTCGCTCCGCTCGCACCTCAACCACCGAGAGACCCGCTCGCACCTCCACCACCGGTCAACGCGCGTGCACCTCGACCGCCGAGGAGGCGTGGTCGACCACCTCTAGACCGCCGCCGAGCTGGTCGGCGACGGCCTGGAGGCGGGCGCGGGTGATGTCCGCGACCGTCGCGAGCCCGGCCAGCCGGGCGTTGGAGCCCTCGCGGGTGGGCTCGGTGGAGTTGATGCTGATGCAGCGGCGGGTGCCGCCGTCGGCGAGGTTGGCCAGCGCGACGGCGTGACCGGTGGTGCCGCTGCCGGCGAACGGGTCGAGCACGACGACGTCGTCGGGCAGGGTGGCGAGGATCCGGCGGACGAGCCCGGTGGGCTTGGGCGACTCGAAGACGTGACCGACGAGCGCCTTCAGCTCGGCGACGGCGGTGTCGGTCGACCCGATCTCCTCCGACAGCCAGATGGTGCGCAGCTTCTTGCGGCGGCCGCCCTCGCGGTGCAGCCAGTCGCGCTGGAAGATGTCGGCCCGCTCCCCGCCGCGGCCGCGGATCACCCGGCACTCCAGGTCGTCGGGACGCTCGTCCACCCGGGGCCGCGACCAGCGCCACACCGCCGGGCGCCCGTCGCCGAACACCGGCGTGATCGGCCGGCTGCCCGGGAACTCCGCCGTCGCGACGCGGCCGGTCGCCGGGTCGCCGTGCAGCGCGAAGTGCAGCGTCGGCGCGGTCACCGGGTTGAACTTCTTGTTGGTGTTGCGCAGCGGGAGGTAGCGGAAGCGTCGGCCGTCCTCGGTGCTCAGCGGGAAGTCCGCCTCGTCGACCGACTCCGTGGTGCTCGCGTCGACGGCGCAGGCGGCGAGGTCGCGGGCGTACGCCAGGACGTACTCGTGGCTGGTGGCGAAGCCCCGCCCGAGCTGGCGTCCCTTCGGGTTGAGGTTGACCACGACCTGGGCGAGGAAGTTGGCCTCGCCGAAGACCTCGTCCATCAGCAGCCGCAGGTGCGCGGCCTCGTTGTCGTCGATGGACACGAAGACCGCGCCGTGCGGCGCGAGGACCTCGCGCACCGCCTCCAGCCGCGGCCGCATCATGGCGGCCCAGGCGGCGTGCCGGCGGAGGTAGGGATCGGTGTGCGAGCCGTCGCGGAAGCGGTCGGCGTACGCGAAGTCGTTGCCGGTGTTGTACGGCGGATCGGCGTAGACCAGGTCGACCGATCCGGGTGCCAGCAGGGGCAGCACGTCGAGGTTGTCTCCGGCGTGGAAGGTGTTCCAGGCGGGGGCGTCGGGCGCGGCGGGCACGACCCGAAGCCTAGGCGGTGGCCCGACCCGCTGATCCCAATTTTCCCACCAGCACCACACCGTCCCTTACTGTGGAGTGCGTGCCTGACAACGCCTGCCGCTCCTCGTCCGCCAAGCTGACCCGCAGCCGCCTCCTCACGGTCGCGACCGCGGGCGTGCTGGTCGCCGGCCTCGGTGTCGGTCCGTCGGTCGCCGACGACGGCGACAGCCGCGGACCCGGCGCGGCCGGGAAGGCGTCCGCGGGCCAGGCGACCGGCGGCTACCGCGGCCGCAACCAGACCTCCGACGGCAAGCCCGGCATCGTCGTCGGCCCGGAGGTGGACCTCCGCGGCAAGGCCCAGGTGAAGAACGACGTCAGCTACGAGATCGCCCCCGGCGTCGTGTTGCGCGAGTGGGACCAGGTCGACGGCCGCCAGCCGGTCGGGCAGGTCCGGATGAACCTCGTCACCGTCAGCCTCGACGCCCCGAACATCTCCTTCGAGGAGCTCTCCCCCACCTACGTCACCAGCCGCAAGAAGGTCAGCCAGCTCGGCGGCTGGAACGGCGCGCTGACCGCGGTCAACGG
Source organism: Microbacterium sp. ARD31 (assembly GCF_031844425.1). NCBI lineage: Bacteria > Bacillati > Actinomycetota > Actinomycetes > Micrococcales > Microbacteriaceae > Microbacterium > Microbacterium sp. ARD31. The sequence goes on along the minus strand of NZ_JAUZVE010000025.1, from coordinate 51,152 downwards.
CGACTTCTTCGACATCGGCGACACCGACGCTCCTCTGGGGGTCACCGTCAACCGCACCCGCGGCCTCCTCGGCGGCTCGCGCGAGGGGTGGATCCCGGGGGTGAACTCGACCCTGTGGTTCGACGGCTCCGGCCCCCACGTCAGCCCGCTGAGCGTGCAGTACACGATCCGGCAGCGGAAGGCCTGGACCGTCAGCGGCATCAACCACCCCGTCATCCCGCCCGGCCAGATCGGCGTCTTCACCTCCGACTGGCACCGGACCGAGGGCTACAAGGTCACCTCGGGCAAGAAGCGCGCCCGCGAGGTGATCCTCCGCAAGAACCGGGTCATCTCCAACCGGCCCAAGCTCTCCGACGGCAAGAAGATCGGCAAGAAGGACCGGGTGCTGATCGGCACCGGCAGCGCGGCCGGCAAGCTGGCGACGCTCCGCAAGGGCAAGAAGATCACGCTGGCCCAGCGGATCGAGGGCGGCAACCCGACCGTCGCGATCAGCGGCGACCGGCCCCTGCTGGTCAACGGCCTGCGCAGCGTCGTCAACAACACCATCGCCCACCCGCGTACGGCGGTCGGCATCGACGCCGACGGCCGCAAGCTGCTCATCCTCGTGGTCGACGGCCGCTCGTCGGTGAGCCGGGGCTACACGATGGTCGAGCTCGCCGACATGATGACCGCGCTGGGAGCGGAGAACGCGATCAACCTCGACGGTGGCGGCTCCTCGGCGATGTACACCCGCAACGGCGCGGGCGTGATGGGGATCGTCAACGAGCCGTCCGACGGCAGCGAGCGGCTCGTCCCCAACGGCTTCGGCGTGGTCTACACCGGCACGCTGCCGCCCGTCGTGCCGATCCTCCCCACCCCCGCTCCGACGCCGACGGTCGCGCCCACTCCGACGCCGACGGTTCCGCCGACCACCCCGCCGGCCCCCTGAGCGGCTGCCGGAGACGACCGGCTCAGGCGTTCGGGGCGGCGAAGACGACGACGTAGGTGATCGGCGCCAGGCACTGCTTGGTGGTCTTCGGCACCTGGGCGACCACCTGGAAGCCCGCCTCGCCGGCGTCGATCGCGACCGACTCCGGTCCCTCGCAGCCGATCGCCACCGTGGCGGCGTACGGCGTCGCGTCCGGCGCCTGCTCCGCCAGGTCGGACGCGGTCTGGGCGACCACGTCGCCGAACCCACGCTCGAACTGCGAGCCGAAGTCGGCCGCGGCCTGCTCGGTGTCGACGGCGAAGGCCATCTCCGAGACGGACCCGCCTCCCTCGGTGCTGCTCACCACGACCGCCTCGGTCACGCCCGCCGACCCGGTCGCCGGGATCGACTCCCCCGAGGCCGAGCCGCTGTCGGGCTCCGGCGACTCGCTGGGCGTCGGGGTCGTGCTGGGCGTCGGGCTGGACTCGCTCGGGGCACCTGTGGACGCGGCGGGGTCCGACGCGGTGTCGTCACCACCGTCGTCGCCGCAGGCGGTCAGCGTCGTGGCGAGCGCGAGACCGGTGACGAGCGCGGCGAGGGACCGGGAGCGGGCACGGGAGCGTACGAGGAGGCGGCGCGGGGACGTCGGCAGCGAGGCAGTCATGGTGGTTGGACGATAGCCAACCGCGGGCGGCTCCCCGGTGAGGCGCGGTGGGACGCAGGTGGCCGACGTCGTACGGCACTGGCAGGCTGGCGCCATGACCCAGCAGGAGCGCGTGCCGGAGCCGGTGCAGGAACCGGTGCGGGAGGCCGTGCGCGAGTACGCCGCCCGCCAGCCGCAGCTGACCGCGGCCACCGCCGGCTACGTCACCCTCATCCGCACGCTGCTCGACGACGCGGGCATCGACTACCTCAGCGTCACCGGGCGCACCAAGAGCGTCGCGTCGTTCTCGGCCAAGGCCAACCGCACCGAGGGCGAGGGTCCGCTCTACCCCGACCCGCTGGAGCAGATCACCGACCAGATCGGCGTCCGGGTGATCACCTACGTCCACAGCGACGTGGCCGCGGTGGCCGAGCTGCTCGCCGAGGAGCTCACCCTCCTCGACGACCGCGACCTCGGCGAGGAGACCGCACGGTCGGGACGGTTCGGCTACGCCAGCCGGCACCTGCTGGTGCAGGTCCACGACGACGGCCAGCACGACGAGCTCGCCGGCCACCGCGCGAGCGTCCAGGTGCGCACCGTCCTGCAGCACGCGTGGGCGGAGTTCGAGCACGACATCCGCTACAAGGGCAACGTCCCCGAGGACGCCGCCGCCGACCTCGACCGTCGCTTCACGCTGGCCGCGGGGCTGATCGAGCTCGCCGACCGCGAGTTCGCGACGATCCGCGAGCGGATCCAGGCCGCCGCGCCCGGCAGCCAGGCCGAGGCCGACGCCGACCACATCGTCGGCCAGGAGCTCGCCACCTTCCTCGCCGGCCACTACAGCGACGCCGGCTGGTCGCACACCGACCACTACGACTGGATCGCCGACCTGCTCACCCAGCTCGGCATCGACACCATCGACGACCTCGACGACCTGCTCACCTCGGTCGACGCCGACGCGGTGATCCGCCGGATGGGCTACCGCTACCCCGCCGGCGCCGTGCGCCGCCTCGACGACGCGCTCCTCGCGATCTTCGGCGAGCAGTACGTCGCCCTGGAGGGCAACAGCCACCGGGTCCCCAAGCTGCGGGCCCGGCTGGAGAGGCTGACCACCCCCGAGAACTGAGAGGGCCCCTCAGGTTCGCCCCATAGGGTTCCACCATGAGCCGCCCTTCCTGGACGACTGTCACTCCGATCCTCGCGGCCGTCGCCCTCGTGCCCGCCTGGTTCGCGCACCCGGAGGGCGCGATCCCGCTGACCCTCCTCGCCGTCCTGCTCGTCGCCGCCGTCCTCGCGGCCGTGCACCACGCGGAGGTCGTCGCCCACCGCGTCGGAGAGCCCTACGGCTCGCTGGTGCTCGCCGTCGCCGTGACCATCATCGAGGTCGGTCTCATCGTCACGCTGATGGTGACCACGGACAAGGACACCGCCGGCCTGGCCCGCGACACGGTCTTCGCGGCGGTGATGATCACCGTCAACGGCATCGTCGGCATCTCGCTCCTGGTCGGCGCGCTCAAGCACCACCTCGCGGTCTTCAACCCCGAGGGCACCGGCTCCGCGCTGGCGACCGTCATCGCGCTGGCCGTGGTGTGCCTCGTCCTCCCCTCGGTGACCACCTCGCAGCCCGGCCCGGAGTTCACCGGCGCGCAGCTGACGTTCGCGGCCATCGCCTCGCTCGCGCTCTACGGCATGTTCGTCTTCACCCAGACCATCCGGCACCGCGACTTCTTCCTGCCGGTGACGTCCGCCCAGCACTCCCCCCTCGTCGCGGGTGCCCCCGCCGTCGCAGGTACGCCGTCCGCCGCCGGCTACGAGCACGACCCGGTCGACCTCGACGAGGACGGCCACGCCGACCCGCCGACCAACCGGGCGGCGCTCACCAGCCTCGGGCTGCTGGTGCTGTCCCTCGTCTCCGTGGTCGGGCTCGCCAAGATCGAGTCACCCGCCATCGAGGCGGGGGTGGCCGCGCTCGGGTTCCCCAACGCGGTGGTCGGCGTGGTGATCGCGCTGCTCGTCCTCGCCCCGGAGACCATCGCCGCCGTGCGCGCCGCCGCCCGCAACCGGGTGCAGGTGAGCCTCAACCTCGCCCTCGGCTCGGCCATGGCCTCGATCGGCCTCACCATCCCGGCCATCGCCGTCGCCTCGATCTGGCTCGACGGGCCGCTGGAGCTCGGGCTCGACCAGCTCCAGACCGTGCTGCTGGTCCTGACCGCCGCGGTCGCGATCCTCACCGTCGTACCCGGCCGGGCCAAGCCGCTCCAGGGTGGCGTGCACCTCGTGCTGCTGGCCGCCTTCCTGTTCCTCACCGTGGCGCCCTAGCCCCGACATGCAGCGCGGCCCGGCAGGAGTCCTGCCGGGCCGCGCGTGCGAGTGGGTCAGCCGAAGTACGTCGCGTAGATCTCGTCGTAGGAGCCGTCCTCGCGGAGGTCGGCCAGCACGCCGTTGATCTCGCGCAGCAGCGGGATGTTGCCGTCCTTCTTCACCGCCATGCCGTACTGCTCGCCGGTGTCGAACTCCTTGGCGAGCTTGAGCTTGGAGTTGCCGGAGACGAACTCGCCCGACACCGTGTTGTCGAGCATCGCCGCGTCGAGGTCACCGGAGTCGAGGGCCTGCTGGAGACCGGCCGCGTCGGGGAAGGTGACGACCTGGGTGGAGTCCGGGGCGAAGTCGCTCAGGTAGGTCTCACCGGTCGTGTCCTTCTGCACCCCGACGCGCTTGCCGGCGAGCTCCTCGAGGGTGTCGAGGCCCGAGCCGCGCGGCGTGATGAGCGCCTGCTTGGCGTCGAAGTACGGGCTGGAGAAGTCGAGCACACGCGCCCGCTCACCGGTGATGGTCATCGCGGAGATCGCCACGTCGCAGACGCCGGCGTTGAGCGACTGGCCCGAGGTGATGTCGTCGAAGGACGAGTCGATCACGTCGAGGTCCACCTCGAGCTTGTCGGCGACCTTGCGCACCAGGTCGATGTCGAAGCCCGTGGGCTTGCCCTTCTCCTCGTACTCGAACGGGGCGTAGGGCGTGTCGGTGCACACCGTCAGCGCGCCGTCGAAGACCAGGTCGACGTCGCTGAGCGCGTCGCCCGACTCACCGTTGGCGGAGCCGCCGCAGGCGCTCAGCGCGGCCATCAGGGCCACGGAGGACAGGGCGGCCGCAGCGGTGCGGGCAGGGCTGAGCCGGCGGATCGAGCGGGTCATGGGTCAGTTCGCATTCACGGTGAGCGACTCACGAAGTCGCATGAGGGCGTATTCGGTGATCTTGACGAGGGCACCCTTGGCCTGCTCGCGGTCGCGAGCGTCCAGGCTGATGATCGGCACGTCGGCGGGCAGGGCCAGCGCCGCGGCGATCTCCTCGGCGGGGTAGCGCGGCACGCCGTCGAACTCGTTGACCGCGACGATGAACGGGATGCCCTTGGACTCGAAGTAGTCCAGCGGCGAGAACGACTCGTCCAGCCGGGCCACGTCGACCAGCACGATGGCGCCGATGGCGCCGCGGCACAGGTCGTCCCACATGAACCAGAAGCGCCGCTGGCCGGGCGTGCCGAAGAGGTAGAGGACCAGGTCCTCGGCCAGGGTGAGGCGGCCGAAGTCCATGGCGACCGTGGTGGTGGCCTTGGTCGGCACGGCGGCGAGATCGTCGACGCCCTCGGACTCGTTGGTGACGAGCGCCTCGGTGCGCAGCGGGTCGATCTCCGAGACGGCGCCGACGAGCGTCGACTTGCCGACGCCGAAGCCGCCGGCGATGACGATCTTCGTCGACGCAGCCGCGCGCTGGGCCTTAGTAGTTTCGAAGTCCACGGAGGGTCCTTTCGATGAGCTCGAGACGCTCATCTGTCGACGTCTTCTCGGTGATGGTTGCCTGGATTCGGACGAGACCCTGCTCGATCAGGTCACCCAGCAGCACCCGGGTGACGCCGATCGGCATCTTGGTCAGTGCCGAGACCTCGGCAACGGAACGTCTGTCACAGACCTCGAGAACCTGTGCAGCAGAGGGGGTGAGGACGGGCGCCTCCGCACCAGCCTGGAGGCGCAGCGTGGCCTCCATGGCCAGATCGACAGTGGCTGCCGTCCGACCAGCGGTGATGGTGTACGACCGGATAAGGCGAGGACGGTATTCCTCTTCCTCCGGCTCGATGGGCGGCGTCACGGCGCTGGACCGACTCAGCCGCCCGTACCGACGCGGGCCTGGGCCTCGACGGTACGTCCCACGCGGTCGACCAGCAGCGCCATCTCGTAGCCCACCTGGCCGATGTCGGCCTCCTCGGTGGTGAGCACGGTGAGGTTCGACCCGTCACCGACGCTCATCAGCATGAGGAAGCCCATCTCCATCTCGACGATGGTCTGCATGACCGAGCCGCCCTCGAAGAGGCGGGCGGCGCCCACCGCGAGGCTGGCCAGGCCGGAGGAGACGGCCGCCACCTGCTCGGCGCGCTCGCCCGGGATGCTGGTGCTCGACGCCATGAGGAGGCCGTCGGCGGAGACGAGGATGGCGTGGGCCGCGTCGGGGACCTCCTCGACGAAGCGCGACATCACCCAGTCGAGGTCACGGTCGTCGCCAGCAGGGACGCTGGGGGCGGCTGCGGAGGATTCGTACGTCATGCGGGGCCTGCTTCCGTGTGCTGTGAGGAACTTTGGGCTGCTCGTCGGCCGCGGGAGACTCCCGCGGTGTGTGCCTGGAGCCGGCGACGGATGGCCTCGGGGTCACGCGTCTTGGCTGCCGTGGGCGGGGTAACGCTACCGGGAACGAGACGCTCGCCGGGGGCGCGTCGCGGGAGTCCGGTGGGGGTGGACTGGACGGCCGGAGCCTCCTCGGCCACGTGCTCGGCGATCTCCCAGCCGCGGTCGACCTCGGTCTGGTGCCACTCGCCCTCGCCGGCGCTGGCGAGCCAGCCGGAGCGCATGGACTTGAAGATCGGCGAGTCCCCACCGGCACGCGCCGGCTCGGCTCCGCGGGTCGGCAGGCCGCTCAGGCTCGGCAGCTCGGCCGCCGGCGCCTCGGGGACGGTCTCGGCGACGGGCTCGGCGACGGGCTCGGCGATGGGCTCCTCGACGAAGGGGTCGCGGACCGGGAACGCCTCGGCAGCGGGCTCGGCAGCGGCGGGCTCCTCGAGGAACGGGTCTTCAACCGGGAACGACTCGGCAGCGGGCGAGGCGACGGGCGCCTCGGGCTCGGGCGTGCGGGCGGGGGTGCCCAGGCCCAGCGGGTCGTCGACGTCGACCTCGACCTCGTCGGTCCGGTGCGCCACCGGCGCCTCGGGCTCGGGCTCCTGCGCAACGGGCTCCTGGACCGGCTCGGAGACCGGCTCGGCCACCACCTCGGCCGCGGGGGCCTCGTCCTGGGCCGGCAGCGGGTCGCTGAGCGGGTCGCCCAGCGGGTCGCTGAGCGGCGCGTCGAGGGGGTCGCTCAGCGGGTCCTGGGCGACGGGCGCGACCTCAGCGGCACGCGCCTCCTCGGCCTGGGCGCGCTGGCGGGAGGCCAGGGCGGTGATCGGGACGACCGGCGCGACCTTCTCGGCGACGGTCGGCTCGGCCGGGGCCACCGGCGCGGCGGGCGCCTCGGCGACGTCTGGCGTCGTCGCGGCGGCAGGTGCCTCGGGGGCTGCCGGCGCCGCCGCGGCCGGCTGGCCGGACTCGGCAGGGGCCGCGGGTGCGGCCGGGGTTTCGGCGCGCTTGCCGAACAGCGGGCCGGTGGCGCCCGAGGTCTCCGGCGGCAGGAAGGCCTCGGCACCCGTGCGCGGCATGTTGGCACCGGGCTCGCGACGCGGCAGCAGGCTATCGAGGGACGGGCGGTCGGGCGTGGCGGCCGGCTCGGCAGCGGCAGCGGCAGCGGCAGCGGCGGGCCTCGCAGCGGCCGGAGCCGGCAGCGGCTCGAGCTCGGCCTCCTTGCGGGCCTCGCGGCGCGCGGCCTTCGCCTCGGCCTGGGCGGCCTTCTCGGCGGCCTTGGCCTCGGCCTTCTCGGCCCGCGACAGCTTGCGCGACTCGCGCTTGTGCTCGCTGTCGGCGGCGACCGCGGCGGCGGCGACGCCCGTGGACGCGGCGGCCGGACTGGCGTCGTACGCCGTCGGCGCCGCGGCGGCCGGAACGGCCGGAGTGGTCTGCGGCAGCTCGGGCAGGACCGACGGGGGCAGGACCACGGTGGCCGTCATGCCGCCGCCGGGGTTGCGCGCCAGCGAGGCCACGATGCCGTGGCGCTCGGCGAGGCGCGAGACCACGAACAGGCCCATCCGGCGGGCGGTGTCGGGCGTGGCCTCGGCACCGTGCTGCAGGTCCTTGTTGAGCTGCTCGAGCTCGGCCGGCGGCACGCCGAGACCGGAGTCGGTGATGGTGATCGTCACGCCGTCGGCGCCGAGCTTGGCCGCGAGGCGGACGGGCTCGGCCGGCGGCGAGTAGGTCAGGGCGTTGTCGACCAGCTCGGTGAGCAGGTGGACCACGTCGGCCGCGGCGTCGTCGCCGACGCGGGTGCCGAGGTGGGACAGGATCTGCACGCGCTGGTAGTCCTGCACGCCGGAGGTCGCGGCCTGCAGCGCCTCGCCGACCGTGAGGCTGAACTGCCCGGCGGCACGGTTGGGCGCGTCGGCCAGGATCAGCAGCGAGTCGGCCGTACGACGCATGCGCGAGGCGAGGTGGTCGAGACGGAAGAGCGACTCGAGGCGCTTGGGGTCCTCTTCGTCGTGCTCGAGGCGCTCGATCTGGGCCAGCTGCTGGTTGACCAGCGAGTTGGACCGGCGCGAGAGCGTCACGAACATCGCGTTGACGGTCTGGCGGAGCTGGGCCTCGCCGGAGGCGAGGTGGATGGCCTGGCGGTGGAGGTCGTCGACCGCGCGCGCGACCTGGCCGATCTCCTCGTTGGTGGTGACGTCGATCGGCTTGATCGGCTCGGGCTCCTGGCCCGCACGGATCCGGGCGACCGCGTCGGGCAGGCGGTGGCGGGCGACCGCGAGCGCGCCCTCGCGCACCCGGTTGATCGGCTGGAGGAGGCTGCGCGCGATGGCGAAGGCGATGAAGATCGCCGCGGCGAGGGCGAGCAGCGTGAGGGCGGCACCGACCAGCGCGTTGCGGCGGGCGTCGGAGGCGGCCTCGTTGAGGGACGTGGTGACGCCCGAGATCAGCTTCTGGGTGATCTCGTCGTAGGGCGCGTAGGCGTCGCGGCCGTCGAGGTTGGTGGCGGAGTCGTCGCGGATCTGGCCGGCGTGGCGGGTGTTCGCCGTACGGAGGGCGGCGGTCTGCTCCTCGGCACCCTCGACGGATCCGGCGAGACGGTCGATGGCCGCGGCCTCCACGCCGATCTCCGAGAAGAGCTCCTGGGAGCTGGACTGGGCGAGCGCGGTGGCGACGAAGCCCTGCTGCATGGCGAGCGAGAGGCGCCCGCTCATGGCCTGCGACAGCTGCTCGAGGCGGGGCTCGGGCGTCTCCTGCGCCGCGTTCACGCTGGTGATCAGCTGCGAGACGCTCGACTCGAGCTGGCGGACCAGGGCGATCCAGGTGGCGGGGCCGAGGTTCTCCGCGCCCTCGCCGCGCATCGCCTGGCTCAGGTCGAGCAGGGCGTTGACGTGGGCGGACTGGAGGTCGTCGAGGTTGGCGTCGTCACGCGCCTGGACCAGCGTCTCGGCGCTGGTGGTGATGTCGTCGATGGCGTCGATCAGGTCGCCCTGGCTGGCGGCGCTGTCGGACTGGGCGGCCACCATCGCGGACTCGGACGCGGTCAGGTAGTCGACCGCGGGCTGGATGATCGTGACCTGGTCGGCGCTGCGGCCGGCGCTGCGGGAGTCGGCGACGTCGTTCTGCACCCGAAGGCCACCCAGGGTGGCGGCGAGCAGCAGCGGGATCGCCAGCGCGAGAGCCATCTTGCGGCTCAGCGGCCATCCGGCGACCGAGAGGCCCGCCTCCCGGCGGGTCTGGGCTGCATCCTGAGTCATGTGTGCCTCGCGATAGGTGAGCGATACGACGACGAAACGAGTCCCCGGGTGGACCGGAGCAGACTCAACTTAAAGAGTCGTTCGACATTCCGTGGCGTTTTCGCAGAACTGTTGAGTGGGGGTGTATGGGGCGTGGGCGACCGGCCTCGCGCACGGGGTGCAGCGGGACCGGGCCGGGGCGTGAGCCCGCAGGAGTGTCCCACCCGTACCACCCGCACCACCACCCCTTCGCTCCCAGCCGGTCCAGACCACCTGGAGGGCGCGACGGCGTCCCGACGGCCGGTGAACACCCCCTGACGCGACGACGACGGCACCGCGACACCCCTTCCCCGGGGGCCGGTGTTCGGGCAGGCTCCCCTGCCATGACCCTTCATCTCGGGAAGGGCCGGACGCTCGCGTCCGCCCTCACGTCCCCACTGCTCGTCTCCCTCCTGTCCCTGTCGCTGGTCGCCCTGCCGACCACCGCCTCGCCGGCGCGAGCGGCGGCACCGCTGACCGTCAGCCAGGCCATCGGCCAGCAGAGCGGCGCCACGCAGACCGTGCGCGGCTACGTCGTGGGGCAGCCCACCGCCACCAGCACCGTCGTACGGTCCGGATTCCCCAACGACTACGCGCTCGCCATCGCCGACTCGGCGTCGCAGACCAGCACCTCCTCCATGCTCTACGTCCAGATCCCCTCGGCGTTCCGGTCGCAGTGGGGCCTGCGCACGAACCCGTCGCTGATGGGCAAGCAGATCGACGTCACGGGGGCGCTGGCCGCGTACTTCTCCCACCCCGGCATGACCGGCACGTCCGCCTTCGCGCTGGCGGGCGGCGGCACGCCCACCGACCCACCGCCGACCGGCGGGACCGGGCCGTGGGACGGCACCTACTACGCGCCGGCGATCGGCAAGAGCGGTACGGCGCTGCGCACCGCGCTGCACGACATCATCGACGACAACACGCGGCTCTCCTACGACCAGGTCTGGACCGCGCTCAAGGACACCGACCAGGACCCGGGCAACAGCAGCAACGTCATCGAGCTCTACACCGGCCGCTCCATCGCGAAGAGCAGCAACGGCGGGAGCACCGGCAACTGGAACCGCGAGCACGTGTGGGCACAGTCGAGGGGCGGGTTCACCACCAGCGCCGGACCGGGCACCGACCTGCACCACATCCGGCCCGAGGACGTCACGGTGAACTCGACGCGAGGCAACAAGGACTTCGACAACGGCGGCTCGGCCGTCTCCGGCTGCACCGACTGCTGGACCGACGGCGACTCCTTCGAGCCGCGCGACGCGGTCAAGGGCGACGTGGCGCGGATGCTGTTCTACATGGCGATCCGCTACGAGGGCGGTGACGGCTTCAACGACCTCGAGATGAGCTCCACCGTCGGCACCTCGTCGTCGCGGCTCGGGGACCTCGAGACGCTGCTCGCCTGGAACAGCGCCGACCCGGTCGACGCGTTCGAGATGCGGCGCAACGACCGCATCCACTCCACCTGGCAGGGCAACCGCAACCCGTTCATCGACCACCCGGAGTGGGCGACGGCGATCTGGAACTGAGGGCTGCCGGCCTCGCACTCGGTGGTTGAGGTGCGAGCGGAGCGAGCCTCGAAACCCCGATCGCAGGTTTCGAGGCTCGCCGCTGGGGCTCCTCGCACCTCAACCAGCGAGCCGGCGGGCGCCGCTCGCACCTCAACCACCGGACAACCGATCGCACCTCAACCACCGGACATCCGCTCGCACCTCGACCATCGGGTGCGTCAGGGCGCCCGGTTGCCCCGGGCGGTCTCCTGCTCGACCAGCTCGGGCAGGTCCTTGAGCCGGTCGAGGCCGTACACGGCGCGCGCCATCCGCTGGTTGTCCGCGAACCGCTCGCGGTGGCGGTCGAGGAACCACCAGTAGCCGGCGCTGAACGGGCACGCGTCCTCCCCGACGCGCACCTTCGGGTCGAAGCGGCACGAGCCGCAGTGGTCGGACATCCGGTCGATGTAGGCGCCGCCTGACGTGTAGGGCTTCGTCGCCATCACCCCGCCGTCGGCGTGCTGGGACATCCCCACCACGTTGGGCACCATCACCCAGTCGTAGCCGTCGACGAACGCGCGGTGGAACCAGTCGGTGACCTGGGCCGGCGCCCAGCCGCGCTGGAGGGCGTACGAGCCGAGCACCATCAGCCGCGGGATGTGGTGCACCCACCCGTGCTCGGCGACCTGGTCGAGGGTGTGCGAGAGGCAGCGGGCGTCGGTGGCGCCGGCGTCGAGCTCGGCGAACCACCGCGGCAGCCGCTCGGTGGCACGCAGCTCGTTCGCGCGCCGGTAGCCCTCGCCCTGGTGCCAGTAGAGGTGCCAGACGTAGTCGCGCCAGCCGATGACCTGGCGGACGAAGCCCTCGACGCTCGCGACCGGCGCCGCGCCGGAGCGGTACGCCGCCTCGGCCCGCTCGACGACCTCCAGCGGGTCGAGCAGCCCGAGGTTGAGCGGGGCGCTCACCAGGCTGTGCGCCATCCACGGGTCGCCCTCGAGGATCGCGTCCTCGTGCGCGCCGAAGTGGGGCAGCCGGTGCTCGACGAAGTGGTCGAGCGCCGCCAGCGCCTCGCGCCGGGTGACGGGGAACCGGCGTGGACCGTCGCGGCCGATCGTCGTCACGACCCCGTCGCGCTCCCAGCGGTCGAGGTCGGCGCGGACCTCGGCGTCGATCTCGTCCTCCCGGGGCCACCACGGCTCGCTGACGCCGAGCGTCTCGGCGCCCTTGGGCGGAGGCTCCCGGTTGTCGTGGTCGAAGTTCCACCGGCCACCCGCCGGCTCCGCGCCGTCGACGAGCACGCCGTGGGCCAGGCGGGCTCGACGGTAGAAGTCCTCCATCAGCAGCCGTTTCGCTCCCCGCCCATCGGCCCACCGCTCGAAGTCCTCACGGGCGGTGGCGAAGCCGCGGGGCGGAAGCACCGTCGCCCCGAGCCGCTCGACCAGACGCAGCGCGGCGTACGACGTCGGGTGCACGACCTCGAGGTCCGCGACCTCGCCCGCCACCTCGGCGTACGTCCCGGCCTGCACGTAGGTCATCCGGTCGCCGAACGCCGCGGCGCGGTGCCGCATGGCGCTGAGCACGAGGTGCGCCTTGGCCCGGTGGAACCGTCGTCGCTGCAGCACGGCACGCGACTCGACCATGAGCAGCGGGCCGCGGTGGTCGTCGCTGAAGTGCGGCCCCAGCTGGTCGCCGAAGAGCCACCGCGTGGTCATGCGGTCAGGCCCGCTCGACCTCGCTGGCGAGCTTGAGCACGACCGTGCCGTCCTCCTGCTCGATGACGTACGCCGGGTCGTCGTCGCTGCCGTGGCGGGTGATCTTCTCGCCCTTGGTGGTGCGGGTGACGTCGTCGTGGTGCACCTCGGTGACCTTGCCCTCGGCCCACGACGAGCCCCACTTCCACTTCACGGTCGTGCCGGTCCGGATCGCCATGCGCTCCACCGTGCCACGCGCCACGCCGGAGCAGGACACCCCTAGGACCGGACGTGCATCCGCTCCCCCTGGGGACCGAAGATCGCCAGCACCTCGGCGGGCGTCGGGCCGGGGTTGCCGATCCAGTGGGGCGTGCGGGTGTCGAACTCGACCACCTCGCCGGGGCCGAGGGTCAGGTCGCGGCTGCCGAGCACGAGCCGGACCCCGCCGCTGAGGACGTAGAGCCACTCGTAGCCCTCGTGGGTCTTCAGCGACGGCTCCTCGCGGTCGACCGGCAGGATCATCTTGAACGACTGCAGCCCGCCCGGGCGCCGGGTCAGCGAGATGAAGGTGCGCCCGTGCCGCACGACGGGCTTGGACCGCACCCGCGGGTCCCCGGTCTCCGGCGCGTCGACGAGCTCGTCGAGGGCGACCCGGTGGGCGCGCGCCAGCGGCAGCAGCAGCTCGAGGGTCGGCTTGCGCTGCCCCGACTCGAGCCGCGAGAGCGTGCTGACCGAGATGCCGGTCTCCTCCGCGAGGTCGGTGAGCGTCGCCTCGCGCTCCAGCCGCAGCTGGCGCAGCCGCGGGCCCACGGCACGCAGCACTCCCTCGTCGTCCATGGTGCCAGTTTGCCATTTCGGCAAGGATGTTTGTCAACTGGCGCGGAGTGGCGCATCCTCGACGACATGGACGAGATGAAGACGTACGACGTGGTGGTCGTCGGCGGCGGTGCCGCCGGCCTGAGCGGGGCGATGGCACTGGGCAGGTCACGGCGGTCGGTGCTGGTCGTCGACGCGGGAGAGCCGCGCAACGCCCCGGCCGAGCACGCCCACAACTACCTCGGCCGCGAGGGCGTGAACCCGCTCGAGCTGCTCGAGGTCGGCCGGGCCGAGGTGGCGCAGTACGGCGTCGAGGTGCTGGCCGACCGGGTGGTGGGCCTGTCCGGGGAGGTCGACGACTTCCTCGTGACCACCGCCGGCGGACGGCGGGTGCGGGCCCGGCGGGTCCTGGTCACCGGCGGCGTGGTCGACGAGCTGCCCGACGTGCCCGGGCTGGCCGACCGGTGGGGCCGCGACGTGCTGCACTGCCCCTACTGCCACGGCTGGGAGGTCCGCGACCAGGCGATCGCGGTGCTCGCCACCACGCCGATGGCCGCCCACCAGGCGCTGCTGTTCCGCCAGCTCTCCGAGGACGTCGTCGTTGTGGTCCACGACGGGGTCGAGATCCCCGCCGAGGAGGAGGAGAAGCTGGGCGCGATCGGCGTCCGCTTCGTGCACGGGACCCCGCAGGAGGTGGTGACCGACGGCGACACCCTGGTCGGGCTGCGGCTCGCGGACGGCTCGGTGCTGGAGCGGCAGGCGATCGTCGTGGCGTCGCAGCCGCGCGTGCGCGCCGACTTCCTCGCCCCCCTCGGGATCGAGCCGACCCCGTTCGAGATGAACGGCGCCGTCCTCGGGTCGGTCATCGCGGTCGAGCCCACCGGTGCGACCTCGGTGCCGGGGATCTTCGCAGCGGGCAACGCGACCGACATCTCCATGGTGCTCATCGCCTCGGCGGCCCACGGCCTGCGGGTCGGCGCGTGGATCAACGCCGAGATCGCGAACGGCGACGCGGCCCGCGCGGGGCAGGCCCGGCGCGACGCGTTCTTCGAGCGCCCGGCCTGGGAGGAGCGCTACTCCGGCGAGAAGGTCTGGAGCGGCCGGGTCAACGCGCAGCTCGAGGCCGAGGCGGCCGCCCTGGCGCCCGGCCGCGCGCTCGACATCGGCTGCGGGGAGGGCGGCGACGCGATCTGGCTGGCCTCCCGGGGCTGGGAGGTGACGGCCGTCGACTTCGCCGACGCCGCCCTCGCCCGCACGCAGGCCCACGCCGCGGAGGCCGGGGTGGCCGAGCGGGTCGAGACCCGCCGCGTCGACGTACGCTCCTTCGACCCCGCCGGCGAGACGTGGGACCTCGTGACGTCCCACTTCTTCCACCTGCCCGACGGCGGCATGCCCGACGTCGTACGCCGACTCGCCTCGGCGGTCGCGCCCGGCGGGACGCTCCTCGTCGTCGGCCACCACCCGGAGGACCTCGCGACCGGGCTGCGGCACGGGCACGACAGCTTCATGTTCACCGCCGACCAGCTCGTGCCCTCGCTGCCCGACGACTTCGTGGTCGAGGTCTGCGAGGCGCGGCCGCGCACCCAGAAGCACCCCGAGACAGGTGCGGACGTCTCAGTCGCCGACGCGGTGCTCCGGGCCCGGCGCAAGGGGTGAGCCATTGGGGACGGGTGGGCAGGATGGACCGATGAGCACTCGGGAGCTGCACCTCCGTCCGTCCGCCCGTCTGTGGTGGACCCTGCTGCCGTTCCTGGTGGCGGTCACCGCCGTGGCCGGGCTCGGCGGGCTCGCGGCCGCCGGGTCGCAGCAGACCTACCGCGCCCTCAAGCTGCCGCCCTACGCACCGCCGTCGTGGCTGTTCGGCCCGGTCTGGTCGGTGCTCTACCTCCTCATCGGCATCGCCGGCTGGCTGCTGTGGCGCGACCGGGGCTGGGACCGCACCCTGTGGCTGTGGAGCGCGCAGCTCGTGCTGAACCTGGCGTGGACGCCGCTCTTCTTCGCCGCCGACCTCTACACCGTGGCGCTGGTGGAGATCGTGGTGCTCGCCGCCGCGGTCGCCGTGCTGGTCGCCTGGGCGTGGCGCGGCACCCGGATCGCGGCATGGCTGCTGCTCCCCTACCTCGCGTGGGTCTGCTTCGCGACCGCCCTGAACGCCGGGATCGTCGTCCTCAACTGAGCACCGGACACAGGTGTGGACATGTGTCCGGGAGTGCATGAAATGTTGATCACGGGTTGACGTAAAGGACTTCCTTACAGGCCGACCCGGCGTACTGTCGGGACATGGCAGCGCCGAGCCCGGCCTACGTGAGCGACGTCGTCGCCTCTGGTGTGGCGCGCCCGAGCAAGCACGACAGCCGCCGCGACCAGCTGGCCGAGTCGGCGCTGGTGACCCTCGGCGAGCAGGGCTACGCCCGGACGTCGTTGCGCGACATCGCCCAGCGCTCGCCTTTCTCGCACGGCGTCGTGCACTACTACTTCTCCAGCAAGGAGGAGCTGATCATCTACTGCGTGCGCTACTACAAGCGCACCTGCGTCACCCGGTACGACGCCGTGGTCGAGGAGGCCACGTCGGCGTCGGGGCTGCGCGAGGCGTTCGCCGACAAGCTGGCCGAGACCATCCGCGAGGAGGCTCCGATGCACCAGCTCTGGTACGACCTGCGCAACCAGTCGATGTTCGAGCCCGCGCTCCACGACGTCATCCTCGACATCGACGGCCAGCTCGAGCAGATGGTCTGGCGCGTGGTCACCCGCTACGCCGAGCTCGCCGGCCTCGACCCCGCGATCGACTCCACCTCCTGCTACGGCATGCTCGACGGGCTGTTCCACCAGGCGCTGCTCGCCTGGGCGACCGGCCCCGAGGAGGAGCGCGACGAGGCGCTCGAGGTGTTCAGCGAGCGGGTCGACGCGTTGATGCCCACCCTCCTCGCCCGCTGACCGGGGCCGGTTCTCCACAGATTGCCGCGGACGGGTGTCGCCGAGACCCTCGGGCGGCCGAGCATCGACCCATGATCTTCTCGGGAACGCTCGCCCTCGACCCCGCCCTCCACGCCGCCTGCACCGACACCCTCCGGGCCCGGCTGGCCGACCTCGAGCGGCGGCGCCGGTCCACGGGCCACGCGGTCGAGCGGGTGCTGGAGACGTGGCACGGCGACGCGGCCGAGCACTTCAGGTCGCGGTGGGAGGAGTGGGACCGCGGCGCCGTGCGCGTCGTGGAGCAGCTCGCCGCCGGCATCTCCGCGCTCGACCGGGTCCGCGCCGACGTGGTGGCCACCGACGGGGCGTGCGCCGAGCGACCGGTCCGGCTCGCCGGGCGGCTGGGATGACGGCCTACGACGTCGACCTCGACGAGGTGCGGGCGGTGCTGGCCGACCTCGCCGGCTGCCAGCGCGACCTGATCAGCCTGGCCGGCGACGTCGAGGCGGCGCAGGGCCGGCTCCGGGACGACTGGTCCGGGCGGGCGAGCGACGCCGCGGTGACGTCGTACGACGCCTGGCGCGACGAGTGCGCCGAGATGGTCACCGCGCTCGCGGCGCTGCGGGGCGTGGCGGTGGCAGCGGACGCCCACTACTCCGGGGCGCTGGCCGCCAACGTCGAGCTCTGGCGGCAGGTCGCGCCATGAGGATCAGCGTCGAGTGCGGCGCGATCGCCTCCGCCGCCGGCACCTGCCGCACGGCCAACCAGACCGCTGCGCTCCTGACCGAGTCGCTCTCGGGCAAGCTCGCCGGCCTCGGCGGCATGGCCGGCGACGACAGCGCGAGCGCGGACTTCGCGGCGGCCTATGACGTGGCGGCGCGCGAGGCGGTCGGCTCGCTCGCCGACCTGACCCACTCCTTCATCGGCCTCGGGCGACTGCTCACGGCCACCGGCGTCCACCACGAGCGCGCGGAGGCCGGCGCGGCCGGACGGGTGGCGGCCTACGACGGCGCCTCGCTCGCCGACGCGTTCGTCCGGGTCGCGCCGTCGCCGCCGCCCTCCAGCCTCGGCGCGCAGGAGCCGTCGCTGGGCGCGGTCGACCGCTGGATCCTCGACCACGTCGAGGGCCACGTGTGGCCGGGCGCCGACGTCGCGCTGCTGCGGGAGGCGGCGCACGCCTGGTCCCGTACGGCGTCCTCGGTGGCGGCGCTGGCCGACCACCTCGACGTGGCTCGCGACCTCGTCGGCAGCCAGCGCTCTCCTGAGATCCCGACCGCGCTGGCCTGCCTGGCCGACGTGCGCGCGCTGGTGGGCGACACCGCGGCGGAGCTGGGCGCGCTGGGCGCCGCCTGCGAGGACTACGCCGCGACGGTGGAGGACGTGCGGGCCCGCACCCGCGCCCTGCTGTCCGACATCGCGCAGATGGTCGTGGAGGGTGCCGCGGTCTCCGCGATCGCGGCGGGCCTGACCGGAGGCCTCGGCGGGTCCGCCGCTGCGGCAGCCGCGGCCGCACGGGTCCGCGCCCAGGCGCCTCGCTTCCACGGCCTGCTCGTCGCGCTCCGCGCGACCGCCACGGCGGGCGGCGCCCGGCTGCGGAGCGCGGGCGAGTCGCTCCGCGGCGTCCGGGCCCGCCTCGACCGCTACGCCAAGGTGGCGGTCCGCGACGAGCGGGGCGAGATGCGCCACCCGGGCGGCTGGTGGGGTCCGCGCTACACCCGGGTCCGCCGCACGATCGACGACCCCGAGCTGTTCGACCCGCAGGACCTCCGCGGCATGGTCCCCGCCGAGCTCCGCCGGATGCTGGCGCACTGGGACGTCTCGCCGGTCCGCTCCGGCGAGGGACTGCGGTTCACTGATCCGCTGATCGAGTCCCGGAAGATCCGCGTCATGGACGGTTACCCCGGCAACCGGCCTGACGCCCTCACCCATGGTCCGTATGTTGTCGTCTCCCAGGGCCACCAAGCCGTCAAGATCCCGCTCGAAGGGAACCCGCTCCTGTGAACACCGAGCTGCTCGAGCTCCTCCTGGCCGATCTCGACGAGGAGTACGCCACCGGAGGATTCCTCGCGCTCTACGAGGTGAGCTGGACCCTGGCGGGCCTCGGCCTCGACCGCAGCAACCCGACCTTCGCACCACTCGCCCGCGAGGCCTACGCCAGGTTCCGCGCGGAGCACCCGGACCTCGTGCTGGCGCACGGCAGCTGGCCCGACCTCCTGGGATCGGCCACCCGGGCAGGCGAGGACGTCGACGTCGACCTCGACTTCGACACGAGGTCGGGCCACGGCAGGCCGATGCTCCTGCTCGTGCATCCTGACGAGCTGGCCGACCGTGGAGGGGCCACGCCGTGACCACAGACTGGCTGACCCAGCTCATCGAGGACGTCGAGCTGGCCCGGCGCGCCGCCCCGGAGACCGAGCTCGAC
This sequence comes from Microbacterium sp. ARD31, assembly GCF_031844425.1. Taxonomy (NCBI): domain Bacteria; kingdom Bacillati; phylum Actinomycetota; class Actinomycetes; order Micrococcales; family Microbacteriaceae; genus Microbacterium; species Microbacterium sp. ARD31. The sequence continues at coordinate 32,346 of NZ_JAUZVE010000025.1, read as the reverse complement.
TTCATCCTCGACTCGGACACCCACGGGGACGCGCCGATCCTCGTGCTCGTCGACGGCTGAGCCCGGTCACTCGCTCCAGGAGCGCGGCAGGCTGCTGTTGGCGACGCGGTTCTCCGCGTCGATCATCCAGGCGAGCTGCTCGAGGCGCTCGAGGATGGCGTGGATCATGTCGGCCGAGGTGGGGTCCTCCTCGTCCACCTCGTCGTGGATCCGGCGACCGGTTCCGGCGACGGCGTAGAGCGCCGCGACGATCAGGTCGACGCAGTCACCGCTGTTGACCTCGTCGGCCGGGAACGCCGGCAGGGAGGACTGCGCGGCGACGGACGCGGCGCGGGCGTCGGGGGTGACGTAGACGGCGCGCATCCGCTCGGCGACGTCGTCGGAGAAGCCCCGGGCGGCGTCGACGACCTCGTCGAGGACGAGGTGCATGTCGCGGAAGTTCTTGCCGACGACGTTCCAGTGGGCCTGCTTGCCCTGGAGGTGGAGGTCGGTGAGGTCCACGAGCAGCTGCTGCAGGTGGGCGGCGAGGCGCTCGGAGGCCTGGAACGCGGGGTGGGCCGTGTGGGTGGTGCGGGAGGTGGTCTGGGTCATCGCACTGGTCCTCTCTTCTTCCTCGGGTCGCTCGAACACGTCCACCTAACACCCTTTTCTTGAATGATTCCAGTAAGGCGAGCCTCGCCTCATGCCCGGCGCGGCCGGAGCTCGACCACGTTGGCCGGCAGCGGGCGGCGTCGCCCGAGCGACGGCACGACGAGGGGGCACGACCGGGTGAGCGTCCGCTCGGACATCCGGTTGGCGTCGACCTCCACCACCCGTCCAGCACCGATCACGACGCCGTCGAGGACGTGGTCGAAGGTGAACCCGGCGAGCTGCGGGCTGCCCTCTCCCTTCGCGCCGTCGCGGAGCAGGTGGTCGATGAGGAACCGCAGCGACGGCAGCATCATCGACGCCTTCTCCGCCGCCGGGTCCCAGGTGAGGCAGCAGCCACGCGGGCACGGCTCCCATGCCAGCCGGGCGAACGGCACGTCGCGATCACCCCGGCCGGTCGGCGTGCCGCGCAGCGTCCCGGCGGAGGCGGCGAGGTCGGCGAGGTGGGAGCGCTCGGCCTCGTTCAGGGCGGGGCGGATCCGGAGGCAGCCGGTGAGCTCGTGCATGCGGACGATGTGCCCGGGCAGGAACGCCGGAAACCGGGACCTACGAATCTGTGGACAGCCCGACCGTCGCGGTCCAGAACGCCTTCAGCAGGTCCTCGATCCCGGGAGCACCGAGCTCGACCTGGGTGAGCAGGACGGCGACGGTGCCGCTCGCGGGATGGACGTAGGCGGACGTGCCGGTGCCGCCGACCCAGCCGTAGCGGCCGAGCTCGTTCCAGGGGTCGATCAGCGCGGTGTCGACGCCGCCGCCGAATCCCCAGCCCTGGCCGTCGAGGAAGAAGCCGCCCATCTCGCGGTGCTGCGCGGTGATCTGGTCGGTCGTCATGAGCCGCACCGAGCCAGGGCTGAGCAGCGAGCCGCCGTCCGCGAGCAGCATCCGCCCGAAGGCGAGCCAGTCGTCGACGGTGGTGACCAGGCCGCCGGAACCGGACGCGAATGCCGGCCGTCGGGTGAACACCCCGTCGGGCTCGTCACGGACCTCGAGCCCACGCTCGCCGCCGCCGTAGAGGGTCGTGAAGCGACCGCGGTCGGCAGCAGGCACGTGGAAGCCGGTGTCGTGCATCCCCAGCGGCGCGAGCAGGCGCTCGGCCATCACGTCGGCGAGGTCGTGCCCCGCCGCGCGGCTGATGAGCACGCCGAGCACGTCGTAGGCGGCGTTGTAGGTCCAGCCCTCCCCCGGCTGGTGCATGAGCGGGATCGCGGAGAGGCGACGCATCCACTCATCGGGTGCCGGCACCTCGTGGATGTCGTCGGACGCCTGCCGCAGCTCCTCCATGAGCAGCGGCACGACCGGCGAGTCCCACGTGGCGAAGCCGTGGCCGGCCGTCGACGTCAGCAGGTGGCGCAGCGTGATCGGCCGGTCGGCCGGCACCGTGTCGTCCAGCCCGCTGCCGAGCGTGCGCAGGACGCGCGGCGACGACAGCTCCGGCAGCAGACCGGACACCGGCTCGTCGAGCGACAGCACGCCCTCCTCGACCAGCACCATCACGAGCGCCGCGGTCAGCGGCTTGGTGATCGAGGCACCGCGGACGATCGAGTCGCGGGCCATCGGCACCCCGCTCGTGCCCTGCACGCCGAGCGCCTCGACAACCACCTCGTCACCCCGCGTGACGAGCGCGACCAGGCCCGGGATCTCACCCGAGTCGACGTACGGCGACAGCGCAGCGCGCAGGTCCATGCCCGGCAACCTACCCGTGCGGACCGACAGGGGAGGCGGTCCCGGGACCGCCTCCCCGGGCCGGCTCACCCCAGGCGCCACTTCTGGTTGGCGGTCCCTGCGCAGGTCCAGAGCTGCAGCGCGGCACCGTTGGCGGCGTTGACGTCCTTGATGTCCACGCACTTGTTCGCCTGCGGGTTGACCAGGTCGCCCGCGCCGCTCAGCACGAACTGCTGGGCCGGGTTGCCGCTGCAGCGGGCGATCTGGATCGGCGTACCGTCGGCCGTCCCGCCGCCGGCGACGTCCATGCACATCCCGTTCTGCGTGCGCAGCGTGCCGCTGACCCGCTCCCAGCGCTGGTTGGTGCCGCCGTGGCAGTCCCACATGATCAGCCGCTGCCCATCGGCGAAGTTCCAGTTGGGCACGTCGATGCACTTGTCGTTGAGCCGGCTGACGAAGGTGTTGCCGGCGCCGGTCGGCGGCGGGGTGGTCGTCGTACCTCCCGGACCAAAGGGCGTGAGCGTGATCCCCGCCGAGCGCGGGTCGCCGCTGTGGACCAGCGACTCCTGGGCCTGGACGTCGTCGAAGGCGAACCCGTAGGCCCGGCCGTCGACCATGTTCTGGTGCACCAGCCGTGAGTAGTGGTTGGTGATCGCACCCTGGTAGAAGTCCGCCGCCGTCCCGCTCGGCTGGGTGTCGAGCCGGCCGAGGGTGGAGCGGTGCAGTGCCGCGCACAGCGTCCGGGCGATCGGGCCGACGACCTGGTCGTTGGGCGCCCCGAGGGCACCGTCGCAGCCCCAGACGTTGCCGGTGCTCGGGCGCTGGAACGACGCGACCTGCTGGCCGGAGCCGTTGGTGAAGGTCATCGTGGTGCCGGACGTGCGGCCGTAGTAGCGCACGTCGGGCCGGTCCCCGAACGGCACGACGGTGAGCGTCTTGGAGGTGTAGGCGTTCCACGCACTGGCGATGTAGGGGTCGAGGTAGTTGCGGTCGAAGTAGCCGGCGTCCGCCGCCTTGCCCGGGGCGAGGACCCGCAGCACCGTGCCGTCGGCGCGGGTGCGGACCAGCCCGGCCCACCCGGCCTGGTTGCGCACGCCGTTGATGATCCGGTTGCGGCCGTCGTCGACGAGCCGGCCGGTCGTGCGGGTCGCGCCGTCGGCGCCCGTCACCGAGACGGCGTGCGGCACCGCGAACATGTCGACCTGCGAGCTGTTCAGCCAGAGCCCGGCGTCGTTGTAGGTGAGCTCGCTCCAGTCGAACAGGATGTTCTCGCTGGGGTCGCCGGGTGCCCAGGGCGCCGGCTGCACGAGCCCGTCGGGCGTGAGCCGGAAGGGCAGCCGCTCGCCGAAGGACATGTAGATCCGGCCGGAGAAGCCGCGCGGTACGTGGACCGTGGAGCTCGAGCCGGTCCCGCCCATCCGGATCGACACGTCGGGCGCCGGGCTCGGCGGGTTGCTGCCCGCCGGCCACGGGCTGAACGTCCCGGCCTGATTGACGTAGCCGAGCCGGCCCGTCGCGAGGTTGACCCCCACGACGTAGAGGAAGACCTCCTCGCCGCGCTGGGACTGGTTGGTGACGGTGAACGGCAGCCGGTCCGGTCCGATCGCGACGGCGGCCGGCGGTGGACTGGCGAGGGTGAGGGTGGCCGCGAGGGCGGCCAGGGCGACGAGAGCGCGACGCAGGCGCATGGTGGACCTTCTTCCCGAGAGAGTGTGACGGCGGTCACGTTATGAGAGCGCTTCCACGTGTTGTCAAGGGGCCGGTCGGGCCTCCGGGGCGGTGGTCTGCGGACCACTTCGGGCGGTGGTCCGGTCGGCTCGGACCCCAGCCAAGGACCGCTGTCGAGGACCGCTGTCGAGGACCGCTGTCGAGGACCGCTGTCGAGGACCGACCCGGCATGATCGAGCCATGACCGAGCGCAACGTCCTGGGCGGGGAGCTGGAGCCGTGCGGCACCGACCCGGTGACCGGCTTCCACCGTGACGGCACGTGCACCGTCGGCCCGCACGACGTCGGGCTGCACGCCGTCTGCGCGGTGATGACCGAGGAGTTCCTCGCGCACCAGGCCGCGGTCGGCAACGACCTCTCCACCCCGCGCCCGGAGTGGGCCTTCCCCGGCCTGGTGCCGGGCGACCGCTGGTGCGTCGTCGCCGCGCGCTGGCTGCAGGCGTACGACGCCGGGGTCGCGGCCCCGGTCGTGCTGGCGGCCACGTCGGAGCGCGCGCTGGACGTCGTACCGCTCGAGGTGCTGCGCTCGCTCTCGGTCGACGTGCCGCCGGACCTCAGCGCCTGGGAGTGACGGCCCGACCTGAAGAGGGACCCGGCAAGGGGCCTACAGGTGGTGCAGCTTCGGGTACGGGTGGGCGACCCGCAGCACCTGCGCTCCGAAGTCGACGGTGACGGCGTGGTTGTCCACCGCGACGACCCGGCCCAGGCCGTGGAGGTCGTGGGTGACGCGGTCGTCGACCTCGAACACCTCGACCACCGGCTCGACCTTCGGCTTGAAAGGACTGCTGGGGAGGTGCTTCGGCCCGGGGCCGCGCGAGGTGGTCATCACCTCGAGTATGCACCCTCATGGGTGGGATCGGGGCATCTTCGCGCCCTGAGCGGTGACGGTGCCCGGCCGCACGACCTCCGCGTAGACGCCGAACACCGGCTCGCCGGCGTCGTTGGTCGGTCGAGTGGCGACGAGCTCCTTGAGGAGCCGTCGGTCCTTCACCCCGGTCGACGGGTCGTGGTCGACCACCGCGCAGCGCGGGACCGGGCCGCCGACGCGGACTTCGGCGCTGCCGACCGCGAACGAGGTGCCGGGCCACGAGTCCTCGTCCCACGGCTCGTCGGTCTCGACGACGAGGGTCGCGCGGAAGCGGGCCGCCTCGGCGCCGACGGCCTCGAGCGAGGCGGTGGCCACCACCGTGACCGACGCTGCGAACACCACGCCACCGCGCGGCGCGGCCGCGAGCCGTACGTCGCGGCCGAGGAGGTCGGAGACGAGGGCGTCGTGCGGGCCCCCGACCAGCGACAGCGCCACCTGGCGCCCCCAGTAGTCGCAGGCCACGGTCTCCTCGGACCCACGCGCGGGCGCGGACACCGACTCACCCGACGGGAAGGTCATGGAGAGCTCGTCTCCCTCGACCCGCGCGAGCACACCCAGGAGCGAGGGGTGCTGGACCGTGCGCAGCACCTGCCGGGCGGCCACGTCGACCAGGCACCACGCCCGGTCGCCGACCGGTCCCTGCTCGTCGAGCCGGACCGACGGCATCGGGAGGTGCCGCATGCCCTTGACCGGCGCGAAGCCCAATGAGCGGACGTCGAGGGCGCGCGGCATGCGGCCATGCTTCCACGAGCACGCGTGGCCGGCCGGCGCCGTCGCCCGCGTCAGTCGCCGCGCTCGGTGCGCAGGACCTCGCCGGACTCGGCGTCGACCTCGACCGTCGTCTCGTCAGGGGTGTCCTCCCCGAGCGTGACCTCCCAGACGGCGGTGCCGTCCTCCTCCGAGAGGTCGACCCCGGTGACGGTGCCGTCGACCTCGCCGAGGGCCGCCTCGATCGCGGCCGCGTGGTCGATGGAGACGCCGAGCAGTCGCTCGGTCTCGGCAGCGTCGTCCTGGTCCGTGTCGGTGTCCTCGACCGGCCCCCGCTCCACCGTCGTGGCGTCGGCGGACAGGTCGAGGTCGTTCTCGACGCCGTCGGCCGTGACGACCGTGACCTCCCAGCCGCGGCTGTCGCCGTCGACCGAGAAGACGGTGCCGTCGACCTCGCCGAGCGCGGTCTCGACCGCGGTCTCAACGTCGCCCTGCAGTGCCTGCCCGGAGCCGGCGGACGAGGCGTCCGAGGCCGTGGACGTCTGCTCCGGGCTGTCGTCGTCACCTCCGCAGGCGGCCAGCCCGAGGGCGAGCGGGGCGAGCACGGCGGCGACGGCGAGACGGGTACGGCGGGTGGTGCGGATCATGGCGACGACTCCCTGAGGTCGTGGTGGTCAGTACGCCACCCACCGTGCCCGGCGGCCGCACAAGGCGACCTCTCCGGACCCTCAAGGTGCGGTTAAGCCGGACGGCTCACGCCAGCAGCCCCTTGACGTACGCCGCCTGGCCGAGGTGCTGGAGGCAGTCACCCTGGATGCTGACGAGGCGCGCGCCGGCCGTGACAGGCGGGTCCCAGCGCTGGTCGACCTCCCGCTCGAGCTCCTGCTCGTCGACGGTCTGCAGGTAGCGCGCGGTCGCGAGGGTGACCTCGTGGTGGTACTCGACCAGCAGGCCGGGATCGGTGATGCGCACCGCGTCGACCTGCTCGCTGGTGTGGCCGAACCCGATGTCGTCGGTGCCGTTCGGCAGCCCGAAGCGCTCCTGGAACCCCTCCCACACCTGGGTCGTGCCGGCGAGGTCGGCGACGTGGTCGTCCTGCACCCGCGCCAGGTGCCACAGCAGCCAGCCGATCGGGTTGCCGGTGCCGCCCGGCCGGTGGCGCAGGGCCTCCTCGTCGAGACCCTCCGCGAGGTCGTCGTACAGCTCCGTGATGCGGCCGAAGCCCTCGGTCAGCAGTCCGCGAACGTCCATGCGTCCCAACGTAACCGGGGCTCCGGACCGCACCACGTCCGTCCGGGTGGAGCCGGGGGGCCGAGCTCGGCGGTTCGGGTGCGCACGAGGATGCACCGGGAGATACTCCCGGCTGTGTCCGACCACGAGCCGAGCGCGCGCGAGCGCAGGCGCCGCGCCCGCGAGCTCGAGGCGGCCATGCGCGAGCTCGACCGGCTCGACCGCGAGGTCGGCCTCGGAGCCATGCCGTCCGCGGCGCGGCGGCGGCGCCGGCGTACACCGCCGCAGCTCTCCCTCGTGCTGTCGCTGGTGCTGACCGCCGCGATGGTCGGCGCGGTGGTGATGCTGCACCCCTCGGAGCAGATGCAGTCGCTGCGCCGGACGCTCGGCATCGCCGGCTCGCTCGACACCGAGGACGTCGGCGGCGCGCACGCCTTCCTGCTGACCCAGCCGGGCAGCCTGGAGCCGGTGGGCTGGGACCCCTGCCGGCCCATCCGGTGGGCGATCAACCCGACCGACGAGCCCGTGGGCGGACGGGAGGTCGTGGAGAACGCCGTCGAGCGGCTGGCCGCCTCCACCGGCCTCGACCTCCAGGCGGCGGGCGATACCGCGCACGTCCCGTTCGCCGGTGCGACGCCCGTGCACGGGGCGCGGCCGGTCGTGATCGGCTGGGGCTCCGAGGAGGACTTCCCGGGACTGGAGGGCTCCATCGCCGGGCTCGGCGGCGCGAGGAGCGACGGCGCGGCGGGTCGCAGCTACCTCTACACCGGCAACATCGTCCTCGACACCGACGTCTTCACCGCGGCCACCATCGCGCGCCGGCCGGTGGCGCTGGAGGCGATCGTGCTGCACGAGCTCGGCCACGTCGTCGGGCTCGGCCACGTCGACGACCCGGACGAGCTGATGGCCGAGCGGCACAGCCGCCAGGACGGGTGGGGGCCCGGTGACCGCGAGGGCCTCGAGGTGCTCACCTCGATCCCCTGCCGCTGAGGCGACCTACTCGACCGGCGTCGCCGAGCGCACCTGCGGCGCGCTCGAGTGCTCGTCCTTCATCCCGTCGATCTCGGCCAGGACCCGCGAGCGCTCGTCGTCGTCGAGGCGTACGCCGGCCTGGCGCAGGCCGTTGTCGAGCTCGTCGGAGATGACACGGTCCTCCGCGCTGTACTGCCACGAGCTCACCTCGTCGACCACCCGCTGCGCTGCCTCGGTCGCTGCCTGGTTCACCTCGTCGCTCATGCCCCCAACGTAGCCAGCGCGCGACACCTCACAACCGCCCATCAGGGTGGGGCTACATCGCCCGTGACAGGCTGCGCCGGAGCGCCCATGCGCCGAGCGTCGCCGCGCCGACCGCCATCCCGCCCAGCACGGCGAGGTTGGGCAGCACGTCGACGAGGGTGCCGCCGCGCCGCTGCACCTCGGCGAGCGCGGTGTAGGCCCAGGCGTGCGGCGTGAGGTCGGCGACCCGCCGGATCGCGTCGGGGAACAGCTCGAGCGGCAGCATCGAGCCGCCCAGCGCGGCGAGCACCAGGCCGAGCCCGACGCCCGCACCGCTCGCTGCTCCCTCGTTGCCCAGCACCGTGCCGAGCAGGATCGCCGTGCCCGAGGCCACCAGGCTGAACAGCAGCAGGACCAGCAGCGCGAGCGCCAGGTTCCCCCACCGCACGCCGAAGAGCAGGCTGCTGGCGAGCATGATGTAGCCGCCCTGGAAGAGCCCGATCGCCCACCGTCCGACGACCTGCCCCGCGACCAGCTCGCCCGCCGTCATCGGGCCCGCGAGCATCCGCGCCACCACGCCGAGCCGCCGCGCCTGGATGAGCGTGGCCGACCCGGCCAGGCAGCTGAGGAAGACGAACAGCAGCAGCTGGCCCGACGCGCCGAAGTCGAACTGGCCGAGCCCGGCGAACTCCTGGCTCAGCGCGTCGACGTTGGTCACCTCCAGCCGCGGCGCCACGACCCGGTGCTGGGCGGCCGCCAGCGCGGCCTCGGCGTCGCGGACGCCGTGGTCGGTCAGGGCCACGACCCGGTTGCGGTCGGCGCGCACCGCGTCCACCGCCACCCGGACGTCCTGCTCGACGACCTGGGCGTCGGCCGCCGACCCGCGCACCAGCTCGAGCGCCACCGCCTCCCCGTCGTCGTACGCCGTCGCGGCCGCGCCGTCGACGCGGACCGCGACGTCCAGGCGTCCGCGGGCGAGCAGGTCGAGCGCGTCGGACCATGCCGGGTCGGACACCACGACGTCGTCGCGCTCGAGCTGCTGAACCAGCGCCGACTGGAGCGCGGAGCCAGAGCCGCTCACCGCGACCCGCCCGGCGCGGGCCCCCTCGCCGAACTGGAGTCCGATCATCAGCACCAGCAGCAGTGGGAAGACGAAGACGAAGAAGAGGTTCGAGCGGTCACGGACGAAGAGGCGGAGCTCCACCCCGGCGACGGCGAGGACGTTCCTCATGACAGCACCCCCCGGTCCGGGACCAGGCGCGAGACCGCCAGCATCACCGCGCCGAAGCCCAGCATGATCGCGACGGGGACGCCGATGTCGCCCAGCCCGCCACCGCCGGACGTCGTACCCAGTCCGCGCAGCAGCGCCGCGACCGGGTTGAGGTCGAGCACGCCCGACAGCGGACCGGTGGCACTCACCGGGAAGAACGCGCCGCCGCCGATGCCGAGCACGAGCGCGACGATCGAGGTCGCGATGCCGGCCTGCTCGCTGGTCCGGGCGACCCGGACGATGAGGAACATCACCGACGTCCCGGCCGCCGCCGCGCACACCACCAACGCGGCGACGGCGGGGAGCGAGCCGAAGTCGGCGTCGAAGAGGTAGCCGCCCAGCGTGAGCAGCACCCCCGTCGCCACCACCCCAAGCACGAAGCTCACCAGCGCCTTGGACGCGACGACCACCCACCCCGGGATCGGCATCGAGCGCAGCCGGGCGAGCGTGCCGGACTCCCGGTCGACGAGCAGGCCGGTGACGCCGAAGCTGACCGTGAACAGCAGGAACAGCCCCGCCTGTCCGGCGACCAGCGCCGCACCCGAGTCGAGCTGCTCGTCCGCCGCGCGTCCCTGGACGAGGTCGTACGCCGGACCGGAGGTCGCCTCCTCGACGAGCGCCTCGAGCTCGTCCGGCGCGACGCCCTCGGCCAGTGCAGCCCGAGCGGTGAGGGCGCCGGAGCCGATCTGGCCGAGCAGGCCGTCGACGACCGACAGCACGATGTCGGCGCCGATGCCCGCCTCGTCGCCGCGGACCGCCTCGACGGTCACCGGCTCGCCCATCTGCGCGGACCGGCCGAACCCGTCCGGCACCAGAAGCGCGATCGCCGCGTCGCCGTCCTCGACCTCCGCGCGTCCGGCGGCGGCGCCGACCTCGTGCACCGTGACGTCGAGCTCGTCCGTGCCGTCGAGGTCGCGCACGACCGAGGTGAGCACCTGGGCCATGTCGTCGCCGGCGGGGGCGCTGACCGCAACGGTCACCGGCTCGATCTCGAGATCCTCGGTGGCGCTGAAGACCAGGTTGAACACCGTCATCAGCGCCATCGGCACGACGAGCGCGAAGATGATGACCGACTTGTCGCGGACCCGCTGGAGCAGGTCGGCGGCGGTGAGGGCGAGGAGCTGGCGCATCGGGGTGCCTAGTCCCTGAGTCCCTTGCCGGTGAGGTGCAGGAAGACCGACTCGAGGTCGGGCCGCGCGATCTCGACATCGGCCAGCGTGACGCCGTGCGCCGTCGCCGTGCCCACCACCTGCGCGACGAGGGCGGGCGCGTCCTTGACGGTCAGCGTCACGGACCGGCGCTCGGTGTCGACGCGGACCACGCCCGGGACCTGCCGCAGCTCCTCCGCCGCGCCGGCGAGGTCACCGGTGCCGCCGAGCCGGATCGTGTCGACCCCGCCGGTCAGCCGGACCAGCTCGTCGCGGGTGCCCTCGGCCTGCAACCGGCCCGAGTCGATGATGGCGATGCGGTCGCAGAGCCGCTCGGCCTCCTCCATGTAGTGCGTCGTGTAGAGCACCGCCATGCCCTCCCCCGACAGCGCCTCGACCGACTCGAGGATGGCGTGGCGCGACTGCGGGTCGACCCCGACGGTCGGCTCGTCGAGGATCAGCAGGGTCGGCCGGTTGAGCAGCCCGATGCCGATGTTGAGCCGGCGCTTCATGCCGCCGGAGTACTCCTTGCTGCGGTCCTTCGCGCGATCGGCGAGCCCGATCAGCTCCAGCACCTCCTCGACCCGGCCCCTGAGCCGGTCGCCCCGGAGGCCCTGGAGCCGACCGAAGAGGGCGAGGTTCTCGCGGCCGCTGAGGTCGGGGTAGATCGCCAGCTCCTGCGGCACCAGCCCGACGTGGCGCTTCGGCTCGGTGGTGCGCGGCGTCATCGGCTGCCCCGCGATCGTCACCGACCCCGCGTCGGCGGCGATCAGCCCGGCGACCATCGAGATGGTGGTCGTCTTCCCCGCCCCGTTGGGTCCCAGCAGGCCGTACGTCTCGCCCTCCGCGATGCGGAACGACACCCCGTCCACCGCCGTCAGGTCCCCGAACCTCCGGACCAGCGAGTCCACCACCAGCACGTCGCCTGTCATGCCACCCCTCCCGTCACCTCCACGCTCCCAGAGCGCCGTGGGGTGCGGGAGGGACGAAAGTCATGACTTCGGCCGCGCCGGGTACGGAGGTCGCTCGACGACCTCGACCCCGAAGGCGGAACAGTCCGATGAAGGCAGTCACCTGGCAAGGCGTCCACGACATGCAGGTCACCGACGTACCCGACCCGCGGATCGAGGAGCCGACGGACGCGATCATCAAGATCACCTCCACCGGCCTGTGCGGCTCCGACCTGCACCTCTACGAGACCCTCGCCCCGTTCATGGAGCCCGGCGACGTCGTCGGCCACGAGCCGATGGGCATCGTCGAGGAGGTCGGCTCGGCGGTCACCAACCTGGCGGTCGGCGACCGCGTCGTCGTCCCGTTCAACGTCTGCTGCGGCTCGTGCTGGATGTGCGGGCAGGGTCTCTACAGCCAGTGTGAGACGACCCAGAACCACGAGCACGGCACCGGCGCCAGCTTCTTCGGCTACAGCAAGCTCTACGGCCAGGTCCCCGGCGGACAGGCGGAGTACCTCCGCGTCCCCTTCGCGAACTTCCTGCCCGTCAAGGTGCCGCACGAGCACGCCGACGACCGCTTCCTCTTCCTCTCCGACGTGCTGCCCACCGCGTGGCAGGCGCTGCAGTACGCCGACGTCCCCGAGGGCGGCACGCTCCTCGTCCTCGGCGCCGGCCCGATCGGTGACATGGCCGCGCGGATGGGCGTCCGCGCCGGCCACCGCGTCTTCTCCGTCGACCGGGTGCCCGAGCGGCTCGAGCGCGTGAAGGCCTTCGGGGCGGAGCCGTTGGACCTCGACGACGCCAACGAGGTCGGCAGCGTCGGCGACATCATCCGCGAGGCCACCGGCGGGCGCGGCCCGGACGCCGTCATCGACGCCGTCGGCATGGAGGCCCACGGCTCCACCGGTGCGCAGGTCGTGCAGAAGATGACCGGCCTGCTGCCCGACGCGGTCTCCGAGCCGATGATGAAGAAGGCCGGCCTCGACCGCCTCGCCGCCCTGCACACCGCCATCGACGCGGTGCGCCGCGGCGGCACCATCTCGATCTCCGGCGTGTACGGCGGCATGGCCGACCCGATGCCGATGATGCAGCTGTTCGACAAGCAGGTGCAGATCCGGATGGGCCAGGCCAACGTCCGCCGCTGGACCGACGAGCTGCTGGCCATGCTGGTCGAGGACGACCCGTTCGGCGTCGACGCCTTCGCCACCCACCACCTCCCCCTCGCCGAGGCCCCCGACGCCTACGAGCACTTCCAGAAGAAGGAGGAGGGCATGGTCAAGGTGGTCTTCCAGCCGTAGCTCATCTGGTGGTTGAGGTGCGAGGAGCGCCAGCGACGAGCCTCGAAACCACTACCCCACCGCCGACCTCTCCACCCACCCCCGCGGCGTGAGCGGCACCCCGTCCTCCCGCAGCCGCTCGACGGCCGTCCCGCCATGACACGTGGCGGGGCGGCCGTCGGCGTGCACGACGCGCCACCACGGCACGGCGTCACCGTGCAGCGCCATCACCCGCCCGACCTGCCGCGGGCCACCCGTGCCGACCGCCCGGGCCAGTGCGCCGTACGTCGTCACCCGTCCCGCCGGCACCTGCTCGACGAGCGCCAGCACCGCCTCGACGTACTCCTCGTCCATCCTGCTCACTCCGCGACGTCGTAGCGCAGCAGGCCGTCGACCACCCGCGCGCCGGCGGACGGCTCGTGCAGTGTCGTCCGGCCGCTGTGCGCCAGGTGGGCGACGTCGAGGTCACGCAGCAGCACCGCGGCGTCGGCGACCAGGCGGCGGTGACAGCGCCACCAGACCGCCTCGCTGCACATCACGACGGCGGTGTCGTTCGTCGCCACCTGCTCGCCCAGGTCGTGCAGCGCCGCGAGGAAGTCAGGAGTTCGGGTGTGGGCGGCGTACGCGCGGAACGCCTCGACCCGCCACCAGCCGTCGGCCTCGGGGTCGGCGTCCTTGTCGCGTCGCCGGCGGCCACCGAGCCGCTCCTCCCAGTGGTAGCCGATGCCCGCTGCGGGCAGCCACTGCTCGAGCGCGTCCCTGCCCACGTCCGGGTTGTGTCTGCTGCCCGGGAACCGCCGGACGTCGATGAGCAGGCCTGTCCCGGCCGTCGTCAGCAGCGCGGCCAGGGCCTCTCGGTCGAGCGTCCCGTGCCCGACGGTGAGCAGCCGTCCCATGTCCCCAGCCAACCCGGTGCTCCCGGCAGGAGTACAGCCCCTGGGGCGGTCGATCCTTGGCGTCTATCTGCGTCGATGGAAGCGGACGTCGCCGCTGGGCATGCGTTCGGCGCGGTAGCTCACGTCGTGGATCCGATGGTGGTGGTGGCTGCAGAGCAGGACCCCGGCGTCGAGGTCGGTGCGGCCACCCGTCGCCCACGGATCGAGGTGGTGCGCCTCGCACCAAGTGGCCGGGATGTCACAGCCCTCGGCGCGGCACGTCCGGTCGCGGACGGCCATCGCCTTGCGCTGGGCGGAGCTGAACAACCGGCGTGAACGTCCGAGGTCGAGCGGGCGGCCGTCGGCGCCCAGGACGGCCGGGATGATCTTCGCGGCGCACGCGAGCCTGCGGGCCTCCGCCGCGGAGATCCGGTCACCGGCGAAATCGTCACCGGGAACGAGACCGGCGCCGATGACCCCGGCCGCGGCCAGCTCGGCCCGCAGCGCGGCGAGCGGGACCGTGACGACGACGCTCGTCGCGTCGCCGCCGTGGAGCGGCAGCCGCGCGGGGTCGACGGCCTCCAGGAAGGCGACGAACGCCTCACCCATTCGTCTCGGGTACGCCAGCCGCGCGACGGGGTCGTGTGCCGTCGCGTCGGCCCCCGGGTCGGTGCCGGCGGGCGTACGGCGCGGGTTGGCGTAGGCCTCGAGGTAAGTGGCGAACCGGGTCGCGGACGCGTCGGGGACGATCGAGGAGATGCGGGTCGTGCCATCGCCGAGCCGTCGCATGGTCAGGCGCGTCCGCTGGGCCGCGTGCGCCTCGAGCTCGGCGAGCCGAGCGCCCTCAGCCGCCTCGGCGATCTCAGGGGCGACGACCTCGAGGATGCGGCGCCCGATCCGCCCGAGCTCCGCTGGTCCGAACTCGCCGGTCCGGTCGACGAGGTGTGCCTCGGCTCGGCCGACCGTCTCGGCGTCGACCTCCGCGGGGAGCGCGGACAACGCACGGTCGATCACCCGAGCCTGCGCCAGGGTCGCACCTCCCTCACGCATCGCGACGGCCAGCACCGGTCGCTTCCTGTCGAGGGCCTCGGCGAGCCGCAGGTCCGCTCGCGCATCGGCGTACCGGGTGCGGGTGTGGTGCGCCAGCCAACCCGCTGCGTCCTTGGCGGCCGTCGCGGCGGCGAGGTCACCCGCGTCGGCGAGGATGCGCAGCCGGAGCTCGGCGAGCTGCCCCTCCGCCGCGGCGAGTTCGCGCAACGCGACCGCCTTCTCGTCAGTCGACATGAAGGTGGGGTTCGTGTCGGCGACGACCTTCAGAGCGGATCGGACGTCGGAGGCAACGGCGATGATCGGGTGGGTCACGATCGGGCCTCCCCTCGACGACGGGTCCGCCGCGCACGCGCGGCTGATCAACGGTCGTCGCTCCTGGAGGCCCCCAGAGGGGGGCTATTACTCACCCTCGCAACTCGCTCCACGAGCCAAGGTTTGGCGCACTGGTGTCTTGTCCTGGTGGCCCTGATCTGGCGGAACGTGGGTACCACCCTACCCCAACCTTGGACTCTATTCGCAAGTGTGTTCGACCTAGTTGTCCGCAGCCACCACGTGCGCGTCGTCCCCGGGGTAGACGAGACCCTCGTGGCCGTCGGCCCAGCGCACGACGTACGGCGGGCCACCGTCCGCACCGCGTACCTCGACGATCTCGCCCTCCCGCCTGGGCGTGTCGACCTTGTTGCTCTCCGTCACCAGCCGATCGCCGACGTGCGCCTGCATGGCCGCTCACCTTCCTCCATCGTGGCTCGTCCTCCCACGATGCGCCTCAGGCCGCCCGGCAGCAAGGGACCACGGGCCGTACGCTCGCGGCATGCGCGTCCCGTCGCTGCCCACGCTCGTCGAGCGGGCCGAGTCGATGCTCGCCGGGCAGGAGCGCGTCGTGCTCGGCATCACCGGCGCGCCCGGCGCCGGCAAGTCCACGCTTGCCGAGACGCTGATCGCGGCGCTGCGCGACAGCCTCGGTGACGACGCCGTCGGCCACCTGCCGATGGACGGCTTCCACCTCGCCGACGTCCAGCTCGACCGCCTGGGGTTGCACGACCGCAAGGGCGCACCCGAGACGTTCGACGTCGCCGGGTACGTCGCCGCCCTCGCGCGGCTCCACGACGAGCCCGACCGCACGCTCTACGTCCCCTGCTTCGAGCGCGACCTCGAGCAGCCGATCGCCGCCGCGATCGAGATCCTGCCCTCCGCGCGGCTCGTCGTCACAGAGGGCAACTACCTCCTGCTTCCCGACGGAGGCTGGGAGCGCATCCGGCCTCTCCTGACCGAGTCCTGGTTCGTCGAGGTCGACGACGACGTACGCCGCGAGCGCCTCGTGCGTCGCCACGAGCAGTTCGGCAAGCCGCCCGCCGTCGCCCGCTCGTGGGTCGAGGCGGTCGACGAGCCCAACGCCGTACTGGTCAGCGCCACCCGCGACCGCGCCGACCTCGTCGTACGCCTGTCCTGAATCGTCGAGCAGCTCGCCCTTCGCAGGTGGTCGAGTAGCCCGCGAGGAACGGGCGGGCGTATCGAGACCCCAGCTCCGACGATCAGTCGTCACCCTTCGGCGGCCGCCCCCGCTTCGGCACCGGACCCGCATCGCGCGGCGCGCGTCCGGCTGCCCGGAGCGCGTCGCGCAGCAGCAGCTCGATCTGGGCGTTGACGCTGCGCAGGTCGTCGGCGGCCCAGCGCTGGAGGGCGGAGTGGACGGCAGGGTCGAGGCGCAGGAGCACGGACTTGCGCTCCGTGCCTCGCCTGGGGGCCGGGTCCCCCGCCTGCTCGCCCACGATCAGGTGTAGAGCGAGCCGGTGTTGACGACGGGCGTCGTACCCCGTTCGGAGCAGAGCACGGTGAGCAGGTTGGACACCATCGCCGCCTTGCGCTCGGCGTCGAGCTCGACGATGTCCTTCTGCTCGAGCTGCGCGAGCGCGCTCTCGACCATGCCGACGGCACCCTCGACGATCGTCTCGCGCGCGGCGACGACGGCCGAGGCCTGCTGGCGCTGCAGCATCGCCTGGGCGATCTCGGGGGCGTACGCCAGCGCCGAGATCCGCACCTCGATGACCTCGAGGCCGGCAAGCGCGATCCGCTCGGCGACCTCCGCGGCAAGCTCGCCCGAGATCACCTCGGTGTCGCCGCGCAGGGTGACCTCGGTGACGGCGTTGTCGTAGGGGTGGCTCATCGCGACGTGCCGCAGGGCGGACTCGGCCTGGACGGCGACGAAGTCCTCGTAGTCCTCGACGGCGAACTTCGCCCGGGCGGTGTCGGCGACCTGCCAGACGACGATCGCCGCGATGTTGACCGGGTTGCCGTCGGCGTCGTTGACCTTGAGCTCGTTGGTCTCGAAGTTGTGCACGCGCACGGAGACGTTGCTGCGGGTCGAGAGCGGGACGACCATCCGCAGCCCCTGCTTGCGGACGGTGCCGACGTAGCGGCCGAAGAACTGGACGACGCGCGTCTGCCCCGGCGCCACGACCGCCAGCGACGCGGAGAGCAGCAGGCCCAGCACCCCGATGGCCAGGCCACCGACGATGCGGCCGATGCCGCCCTCACCGGCGTCCGCGGCGATGATCCCGAGGACCGTCAGCCAGCCGCCGAGGCCGAGCAGCAGCAGCGCCACGGCCAGCCCGGCGAAGCCGTCGACCGACCACGCCACCCGCTCAGTGACGTCCACGCGCGTGCCCTCGTGCCCGACCGGATGTCCCGCCGGCGCGCCGCCCTCCGACTCGCCGATCTCCCCGTGCTGCACGTCCCGCTCCCCGTCCATGTTCCCCAACCCCTCGTCAGAATGTGATGACAAATAGATATCACATTCTCCGGTCGATCCGCTCCCCGGTGGTTGAGGTGCGAGCGCAGCGAGCCTTGAAACCACTCAGCCGAGACCCCGCCGAACCTCCCACCAGACGTGCCCGAACGACCCTGCCCTCGCACCGCTCGCGGTCCTAGCGTGGAGACGAAGGGAGCACCACCATGAGCACTGGGACCAGCACCAACCAGGCCGGCAACGCCATCTACGGGCTCGGCATCTTCGGCGCCTGGGTCTACTTCTGGATGCAGGCCGACGGCTTCTGGCAGCACGTCCTCGCGATCCTCGAGGGCATCGTGTGGCCGGCGTTCGCCGTCTACCACGGCCTCGACGCGCTCGGCGCCTGACGCCGCGGGGTCACGACGCGAGCCGGTACGCGTGGACCGCGTGCCGGCTCGCCAGGACCCGCATGCCGTCCCTGGCGTCGACAGCACCGGTGAGCAGCGCGGCCGCACCGAGCCGGTCCATCGCGGATCGGTCCAGCGCCTTCCCGGTGGCGGGGCACGGCTCAACGAAGCGCCGCTCGCGCGTCTCGCGGAAACCGAGGACGACCCCGGTGCCGTCGGTGTCGAACCGGTGGCGGAAGGGCACAGTCACCGAGCAGACCACAGGCTCACGGGCCGCGAGAGGTAGGGCCGAACCGTCGACGAGCGACAGCAGCTTCGGGCCGTCAGCTGTCGGGATCACGGCGACGTCGTCGGCGTCGACCACACGGTCGCCCCGGGCGTCCATGCGGAGGATGTCGAGCACGAGCGTGCGCACGGCGTGGACGCCCAGCTCCTGGCGCCACGTGGTCTCGCCGGTGCGCGGGTCGTAGCCCTCGAGCCACCCGCGCGCCGACACCAGCCGCGGGTCGCGATCCTGCTGGTAGGAGCGCTGGCCGGAGAACGCGCAGCGCACAGGCAGCTCAGTGCGAGTCAGCTCGAGGCAGCGGATGTCGGCGCCGCGGTGGCGCCACAGGACCTTGCCGGTCTCGAGGTCGAGCCCGGCGGTACGCCGCTGGGCGAGGTCGAAGCGGACCACGGCACCGCGTTGGTAGCGGCGCACGACGGCGTCCTCGGTGGTCGGGAGGAGCTGGACGACCGCAACACCTGCCTCGTCGTCCACGAAGCCCGTCTGGTCGTCGACCAGCCACCGGCGGCTCCCCGTGATGCGGCCGTGCGGCACCCGCCAGGACGACCTTCCGACCCGGCCGACCGCCTTCGCCACGGCGTACTGCCGCACCGGGCCATCGACCGTGTAGACGTCGGACCCCGCGACAAGGGCGTTGGTGCCGGCCGGGAGGCGCTCCTTCTCGGGCCGCAGCCTCCACGACCCCAGGACCCACCGCGTCTCCTCGAACCGGTCGTCCTGGGAGATCCGCAGGCACACGTCGAGCCCGTCGTCGCAGGCCGGCGCGCCGAACTGGGCGACCACCGGGCGGGTGCGGGCGAGCACCTTGCCCGTCCTCGGGTCGAGGGCGAGGTACGGCAGCGCTGCCTCGGGTCGCAGCGCGCGACCCGTCCGAGCCTGCTGCATGACGACGTAGGTCTCGCCGTCCGCGGACTCGTGGACGAGGTCGCCGAGGTACGCCCCGATGCTGGCCCCCACCACCATGAGCGGCCGGCGCCACAGGATCGCGCCGTCCTCGCGGTCGAGCGCGACGACATCGATCTCGTCGCCCCGCGCCGCGACGGCGACGACCAGGACGTCACCCGCGGCGACGGGCGCCTGCAGGACGTCGAGGCGCGTCGACCAGGCTGGGGTCGCGGTGGTCGGCGCCGCGTCGAGCACGGTGGCGGGCGCGGTGGCGGACGTGCCATCCGCCGGCGTAGGCGCGCCGTCACCGCGATCGGTGGCGGCACCAGAGCAGCCGGACAGCAGGACGAGCACGACCAGAATCCCGAGAGCTCTCACGCTTCGACGCTAGGGATGCGAGCCGCTCCGCACAGCCCCCGACGAGCAATCTGTGGATGACCGCCACGCCTGTGGAAGGCCGTTCGCCAGAGCGCCCATCTGGGATCAAGGTCGGGGCATGACCAGAGAACGCTTCGAACCCACCATCCGATCCCAGGCCGACCTCGAGGACGCGTGGCGTCGCCTCATCGGACCGTCGTCCTTCGGCGGGCGGTCCGTCTGGATGATGCTCATCGTCGACGACGTCCCGCTGCTCCAGCTGACCGAGATCACCGAGGCCGACGAGCCCGACGTCCGGGTCACCGCGAACCTGGCGACCCTCCTGCGGATGCTCCAGGACGACGTCGCGCCCGGAGCGCGCTTCGCGTTCCTGCTCTCCCGTCCCGGCTCGGGGTTCGTCACCGCGCTCGACCGGCGGTGGGCGTCGGCGCTGTACGACGCGGCGCGCGCGGCCGCCGTGCCCTGCGAGGTGGTGCACCTCGCCACCAAGGGCGTGATCCGTCCGATCCCGCCGGACGAGCTGGAGGTCCTGGCACCCACGGCGTGAGCCGCTACGCCCTACTCGTCACCCGCGCCCGGCGTCGACCGCGGATCGCGCCGGCGCGTACGTAGACGACGGTCGTCACGACGTTGAGCACGACCGCCGTGGCGACGTACATCGCCAGGTTGAGCCCCGGCACCACGTCGGCCGGCAGCGTGTATGCCATCACCACCCGCGCGACCGCGTCGAGCAACGTGCCGGCTGCCCAGAGCGTGCTCGACGTACGCCACATCCGGCGGAACGTCTCGTCCTCCCGCCAGCGACGCTCCCAGTCGCCCACCCAGCCGAGGCGGCCCTCGACCATCGGCTTGGCGAACTGGTAGGCCAGCGGCCGGTCGGCCCACCAGAGGCTGGCGAGGAACCAGAAGCCGATGCCGCCTGTGACCAGCGAGTCCTTGGCCAGCAGGAACCGCTCGTCGCCGGGCAGCAGCGCGATCGCGAAGCTCGCGAACAGCAGCACGGTGAAGAACGCCTCCAGCCCACTCGGCCGGCTGCCGCGCAGCAGCGAGACGCACGCCGGCACGAGAGAGACCACGGCGCCGACCACGAGGGCGGCGTAGACGCTGACGCCGAAGTGGCGCATCAGGTAGTAGAGCGCGGTCGAACCGACGATCCCGAGGAGCGGCCGCAGCAGGGTCACAGGTCGACCCTCGTCGCGCGGTCGAACAGCTCGACCAGCTCTCGCGCGTACGCCGCGCAGTCGAGATCGGGATCGGTCTGCAGCTGGAACGGCACGGTCTCCACGGCTCGTTGGATCGTGGCCGCCATGACGCGCAGGTCGAAGGCACGCATCTCGCCCCGCTCCTGGCCGTCCTTCAGGATCCGCTCGAGGTGGCTCACGTCGCTCGACGCTGGCTTGCCCTCGCTCCAGGCTCCGGACATCACGACCTGCAGCAGCGCCGCCATCGGCGCGCGGTGGGTGTCGGCGTACTCGACGACTCCCTCGATGTACGCCTTGAGCCGTCCTTGCGGGCTCTTCTCCGCCATGACCAGCGCTCCGACGTGCTCGCCGATGCCCTCGACGACGTGCTCCACGAGCGCCGACACCAACTCGTCCTTGCCGGCGAAGTGATAGCTGATGAGGCGCGTGCTCGAGAGGCCCGCACGCTCGGCGATCCGCTTGAACGACGCGCTGGCGAAGCCTTCGGACGCGACCACCTCGATCGTCGCGTCGAGGATCTGTGCGCGTCGTACTGTCGACGCGACCGATCGCGTTGTTACCTGCATGAGTAAAGAGTACGTCGGCTGAGTAAGTAGCGCAGCGCGTCCGCGTCATCCTCTGCTTAGTCCTCGGTGGACGTCGAGCCGTGCGAGATCTGCGGCAGCTCGTCCGGCACGCCAGCCCCCGCGATTGCTCACGCTCCTTGCCCTCCCCCGGGTGTGGGGCACGAGCCGGTCGAACTCCTCCGCCACCCGCTCCTCCTGCGAGCGCAGCACGGGCAGGTGTCCGTCGGCGCGGGCTGCCGACTCGCTGGCCTCGCGCAATCGCTCACCGATGCGGGACGCGTAGGAGGTGAGGAAGGACTGCCGGAAGGACCTGGTCCGGGACACTCCGCCCGTTGTGTTGCGGCTGCCGTGTCGTGCCATCGCGATGTCGGCCTGGACCAGGAGCGATGTGGCCAGCAGCTCGACTGCGTCGAGGTCGCCGCTCGCCCCCACCACGACGATGAAGGCGTGCCGCTGGGCGAAGGCCGTGCGGCAGCGGTTGGCGGACGCCACGGCAGCCACGAGGCTCGCCTTCGCGGCGACGTACGGAGCGTCCAGCCAGATCCGGCGGACGCGCGGCGAACGGGCGTCCGTCGGCACGTCCTGACCACCCAGCAGTCGTCCCAGTGCGTATCGGGTGATCAGCTCCTGAGCCTTGGCGTAGAGCGCCTCCGCCTCGTACTCGAAGTCGGTGGACTCGGCCTTGGCCAGCAGCGCGCGGACCTGTGCGAGCTTGGGGTGCTCGGCTCCCGGCGCGCCACGGCTGCCGGTGACGGCACCCTCTGCGAGCACCGGCGCATGGGTCAGCAGTGCGGCCAGCCGAGGGCGGATGCGAGATCGTCCGCGGTGCCCACGACGAGGGGCCGCTCCGCGCCGATGGTGTTGACTGCCTCCACCCAGGCGTGGTCCCGCCGACGGTGCTCGCGCCCCTCGTCGTGCAGTGCGGCGCACAGCGTCACCAGGTGCCGCTCGTCGAGCTGCCGCCGGACGAGCTCGGCCAGGTCTGCAGGCGGCCAGCCCGCCTCGGTCACGTGGTGGACCACGCGGACCAGCAGGTCGAGCACCACCACGTCGACCACGTGCGCGGGGTACGGAGAGACCGAGCGCACGAGGTGCCCAGCGGCAATCGTGAGGTCATGCTCGTTGATGGTGCCCGCGCCGAGTCGGCGTACGGCACCGTGGACCTTGGCCTCGACGAGCTCAAAGGCATGCGTGGCGTCCCACGCCGATCTGTCACCTGCGTTGGCCCTCGCGGACGTCTCGTCACCCGCATGGTCGTGAGGCCGCTTCCTCTGCCTCGCGGCCTTGCGTCTCCGGCTGTCCGCTCCCATCCCCGTCGGCTCCCTGCTCGACTCACACGACCCGGAGCGAGCGGCTGGACGATCGTCGTCTTGGCGACCGCCGGCGGTCGCGGTCGATGACCTCCTCGTACGGCAGCGGCGGGTAGTCGAGGTAGCGGGGGTCCGCCTTCTTCAGGACCTCCTCGGTGATGACGTTGTCCTCGACCCTGATCGCGAAGATCTCCTTGTTGTCGCGTCGGCAACCGACCACCAGGCCGTCGAGGTGGTGATCGAAGCTGAAGGCCTCGAAGACCTCGAGTCCTGACCCCGACGCCTCCGCGCCGGGTGCCAGGAAGTGCTGGATGAGGTAGTCGAGCCAGCGTGTGGGTTGGTAGATCTTCTCCTCGCCGTCGAGCGCGAGGCAGCAGCCGTCCCAGCACGGCACCCATCGGCACCAGAGCTGCGGCTGCCCGGGCGCTGGACGGTTGGTGCGCTCGATGTCGTCCGAGACCTGGTCGGCGTAGGGGTTGGGAGGGACGTAGTACGGCCCCTCCTTCCTGTCGTAGCGCCTCGTCAGGCTGAAGGCCGACAGGTAGGCCTGCTCCGCCTCGTTGAGGCTCGGGGTGATGTCGATGTGCCCGAGGAAGTCCGTCGTGTATCCCATGCCCACAGCAAAGGCCGAGCGTGTGATCAGGCACCACGGCGACTGACCCAGCCTGTGGAGAACGGCCTCCTGAGGACTCCTGGGGAGGACCAGGTGCCCCCAACAGGGCGGCACGCGACGCTCAACCCATGACCACAGACATCCATGACGTCCTCGCCCGCTACGAGCTGCGCGACCCTCAGCGGCTGCTCGACGAGATCGCCGCGGCAGTCCCCCTCATCGAGGGACGGGTGTACCTCGCGCTCGTGCATCAACCCGCCACGACGCAGGAGCTCCTCGCGCTCGAGGAGCTCACGCCCCTGCCAGTCGACATCGACGAGGTGCACCGCGGCCGGTCGGACCTGCTCTACGACCGGGTCTGGAAGCTCGCTATCCCGACTCGCGCGGACGACTCGGCCTCGATCCTCGTGACTGTGATCGTGCGCTCCGGGATCAACGGGTGGGGGCAGGAGGAGAAGCGCTGGGCGCACGGATGGCGCTACAGCAACCACAACTCCGACGCCTTCGACCGCGACCTGATGGTGGTCACCGAGCACGGCTGGTGCTCGCTCTGGTCCCACGAAGGCGGGCACGAGCCCGCGATGGTGGCCGGGTGAGCACGGATGGGGCACCCTTGTGAGCGTGACCGTCCTGCCGCAGAGCCGGCCGCTGACCGCGGACGACCTCGCCGCCATCCCCGATGACGGGCACCGCTACGAGCTCATCGACGGCACGCTCATCGTGACGCCCGCCCCGTCCTGGCGGCACCAGCGGGCGGTGTCCAGGCTCCTGAGGGCACTGATGGATGCAGCTGCTGACGATCTCGAGGTGTTGGCCGCGCCCTTCGACGTACGCCTGGCCGACGACACGGTCCTCCAGCCCGACGTGCTCGTCTGTCGCGTGACCGACCTGACGCAGCGCAACCTGCCCGCGGCGCCGCTCCTCGCTGTCGAAGTGCTCTCCCCGTCCACGCGCCTCGTCGACCTCAACCTCAAGCGCGCCCGCTACGAAGCGGCAGGATGCCCGTCCTACTGGGTCGTCGACCCGGAGGCACCCACGATCACTGCGTGGGAGCTGCGCGACGGGGTCTACGCCGAGGTGGCCTCCGTGGCGGGCGGCGAGCCCTTCGCCGCTGCACGTCCGTTCCCGGTCACCTTCGCGCCCCGCGACCTCGTCGACTGATCGGCCAGCCGGCCGCTCGCCGTCTTCTACAGTCGTTCCATGGACGATGACTGGGCCTTCTCCGACGAGGAGGACGAAGCCCTGCTCGCGGAGTGGCGGGCAGTCGACCGCGCGGCTGCCGACTACCTCGAGGAGCGGGTGCCGGGGCTGACCGATCCGGTCAGCGACGACGAGTCGCGGTGGCTCGACGCCCTCGTGGAGACCATTGACCCGACCGACGAGCCCGACACCGACCCCGAGCTCTTCTCATCGGTGATGGCGCTCCAGCACGCCGACTGGTCGGGGCTCGCCCTCGGCACCCTCGCCCGCGGTGCCGGCTCGACGCTGGACGCCTCGCGCGTGCTCGACGACATCAACGGCCTGGACGACGTGGAGGGCGAGATCGAGGACCCCGAGGGCACCCGACAGGTGCTGTCGACGGCCTTCATAGTCCTGACCCCTGCGTGGCAGGAGCTCGGCGTGCTCGACGAGGATGAG
Organism: Microbacterium sp. ARD31; assembly: GCF_031844425.1. Classification (NCBI taxonomy): domain Bacteria; kingdom Bacillati; phylum Actinomycetota; class Actinomycetes; order Micrococcales; family Microbacteriaceae; genus Microbacterium; species Microbacterium sp. ARD31. Next base: position 7,705 of record NZ_JAUZVE010000025.1, on the reverse strand, counting down.
CGCTTCACCGAGCGCGGCGTGTGGGGCCTCCCGCGCGCACTCCACCGGAGCTGGAGCCGCTGACCCGTGTCGCTCACGCTTCCGCCACCCCCACCCACCGTCCACCGGCTTCGGGTGCGCATCGCGCTCAACGAGGTCGAGCCGCCGGTCTGGCGTCGCCTGGACGTGGCTGGCGACCTCGACCTCGCCGAGCTCCACGAGGTCCTCCAGACCGCGATGGGCTGGACCGACTCGCATCTCCACAACTTCTTCGCCACCCGCGACCGCCGCGTGCCCCCGATCCTGACCGACTTCGACGAGGAGGAGGGAGACCAGGGCATCAACGAACGTGACGTCCGGCTCGACCAGGTGCTGCAGGAGGTCGGTGACGAGTTCTACTACGCCTACGACTTCGGCGACGGCTGGGAGCACGCGATCCGCCTCGAGGAGGTGCTGGCGTACGACGACTCGCTGCCGCGGGCGCGTCTCCTTGCCGGCGCGCGGGCGTGTCCGCCCGAGGACTGCGGCGGTCCGGGCGGCTATGCCGACCTCGTCGACGCCGTGGCCCCCGGACCCCGCACGGCGGACGAGCGCGACCTGCTGGCATGGGCGGGCGACTGGGACCCGGAGGCGTTCTCGGTCGAGGAGACCGACGAGCTGCTCCGACTCACCTTGACGAGCATGGGAGGCAGCGCTGGCGTGGCCGCCTCCCTGCGTGCGGTCGGCACCGGGTTCTCCGACGTGCTGACCGACCTCGTCGACCAGAGCCGCCGCGCGCCCCAGCTCCTGGCGAAGCTGGTCGCCGCCGCTGAGCTCGACCTGCTCGACGTCCCTGATCCCGCCACCCGACAGCGACTGATGCACCCGTGGCTGCACCTGCTGGACGTCGTGGGTGACGGGATCGCGCTGACCTCGGCTGGGTGGCTACCACCCGCCGTCGTCAGCCGGCTGGCGACCGACCTCGACCTGCACGAACCCTGGATGGGCAAGGGCAATCGGGAGCAGAACTTCCCGCCGGTCAAGCTGCTGCGCTTGACGGCGATGGACCTCGGTCTGCTGCGCAAGCGGAAGGGCGAGCTGTTGCCGTCGGCGGTCGGACGACGTCTCGCCGGTGATCCCGAGGGCATGTGGCACCACGTGGTGGCGTCCCTCCCGCTCGGGCGTACGCCGGTCGAGACGCACGCCGGAGCCCTCGCCCTGCTCGCCGTGGCGTCCGGAGAGGACCCTCCGGACCTCATCCGCCGATGGGGGAGTGACCTTCTGTGGTCGGCCGGCTGGGCGACGAGGGCCGATCACCTGCCGCCGTCGCACGGGGCCGTGCTCGAGTACGCGCGCCCCACCTGGAACGCTCTGCGCGTCGTCAGCGACGATGACCCGCTGAGCCGGAAGCGCGTGCCCGAAGAGCTCCGCCAGCTCGCCCGCGCCGCGCTTCGACGCTCCCGTCTCCAAGTGGTCGAGTAGCCGACCCTCAGACACGTACGAGCGGGAGCGTGGGATCGAGGGCAGCCAGGCCGTCGGGGTCCGACGTCACCACCAGATGACCGCGGCTCCTGGCGTGCCACACCACGTGTGCGTCGACGACGTCCGATCCACCGGTGGCACTACACAGACGCCCCACCTCGCGAGCGGCGTGCAGGTCGTAGTCGGGTGTGTCGACCCCCCGCGCCGAGAGCACCGCGGCGAGCCGCGCCTGTCGCGGTCCGCCGCGCCACACCTGGGCGACGACCTCGGGCACGACGTGCACCTCCAGACCTCGCTCGACCGCCTCGCGCAGCAGGACACGTACGTCGACATTGCCGCGCTCGAGGGCGATGAGCGCACTTGCGTCGAGGCTGATCCCGCTCATCCGTGAGCGAGGGCGTCGAGCACTCGGGAGGCTCGGGCCCGAGCCTCTGGTCCCGGTGCGCCGAGCTCGGCGTCCATCTCGTCGAGGACCTCGGTGAGGGTGCGACGTCTCGACTTCTCCGACATCGCTTCGGCCACGTAGGCGGACACGGACGCAGCCCTTCCCTCCGCGACAGCCGTGCGAGCTTCGTCGACCAGGTGGTCGGGCAGGCTCACGGCGATCTTCGTGGTCATACCACGATCATACCGAGTCACGCGGCGACATCGAGCCTCGCGCGGATCCGACGGCACACCACGTCGGCCGGCGCCACCAGCGTCTGCTCGAGGGCCCGCAGAACCGCGGCATCGGACGACACGAGAAGCGACGTGAGGGCGTCGAGCGTCCCCGGCTCCAGCAACGCAGCCGCGACGAGCGACCCGACCGGACGAGGGTCGTCGCATTCACCACACGTGCACTCGACGTCGTCCGGCTGCAGCTCCCCGGACATCGCCGCGAGCACGAGCGCGACGTCGTACTCGACGCCGTTGCCCCCGCTCCCGACCTGGTCGGAGCGCAGCTCCGGATCCGGCGGCTCGATGAGATGCCGACGCAGCGTGGCGGGAATGTCGAAGAGCAGGTCGAAGTGGTGCATCCTCGCGACCAGGGCGGACAGGGCCTCCCCGTGCACGCCGCGGCTGGCCCGGCCCAGCGCGTCCACCCACCCGGACGGTCTCGCCGCGACCTCACGCGCCACGTCGATCGGGACGCACAGCGGTGCGCTCTCGAACAGGTGCACGTCGCCCGCACTGACCACCCGCCCGAGCGCCGCCTCACCGATCGCCATCATGGCGGCCCCTCCGAGGTTGACCGTCTCGACGGTCTGCGTGCTCGCGAGGTCGCGCCACACGATGCGGTCACTCGTCTCTGCCAGGAGCTCGAACCCACCCATCGGTACGCCGATCCACGACCTCATGTCGCCCGCGCGGCCGAGCAGCGCGGGTGTTGCGACCCGGTCGACGAACGCGGCCAGCCCGCCGTGCTCGTGCAGGACGAGCTGGCGGAAGACCCAGTCATGGTCGATGACCTTCGACCTCGCATCGTCGTGGTCGACTCCCCAGAGGGTGCTGCCACCGCCCCGGGTGTGGACGGCGACGTCCACCGCTTCCAGCGGCCGCCCCGGTGTCGCCTGTGCAGCCTGCGCCACCACCCAGCGCCGGATCACCCACTCCGGTGCGTCGCCGCCGAGGATGGCGAGCTGGCGCAGGCGTCGGACACGCTCGGGTCGCCACCACGGACGCCCGTCGGGGCCCAAGGGCATGTCTTCGATGAGGGCCAGTGCGCCCTCGGCGTCGCCCTGGGTCTCCGCCGCGTCGACCGCCAGCATCCGCCTCAACCACGGCCGGTTGGCGTCGAGGACGACGTCTCGTCGGCTCCGGCTTCCCATCCCGGCGGCCGGCTGCGGAGCCCGCGGCGTCCGTCGGGTGCGTCCCTTGCGGCGGTGGCGTGATCGAGGCATGTACGCCACTCAACGCCACGGCTGGGCGGCGCCACCAGACCGTCAAGACGATCTGTGGAGAACCCACCGTCCTCCGCGCCACCCGGTCCTCGTGCACCGCGTACGTCGTCGGCGTGCCCGGGCCGTGACACCATGCACCGACCCACCTGCGGCCCACCGCGGCTCGCCAGGTGGGTCCCCCCGAGCCGACCAGGAGGCGTACGACGGTGCCCGACCCGGACGCGTCCGTCGTACCGCCTCTGCGGGTCCACCAGCGCGAGGCACTCGAGGCCCTTGCGGACGCGTGGCGGGATGATCACCAGCCACGCGCGTGGGTGGTGCTGCCGCCCGGCGCGGGCAAGACCCGTGTCGGCATTGAGGCCGTCGCCGCCGAGATCCGAGAGCACCCCGACACCCGCGCCGTGGTGCTCGCGCCCAACACCGCCATCCAGTCGCAGTGGATCGCCGAGGCGCGGGCGATGGGCCTGGACGCGAGCGACGACAAGGCGCTGACGAGCGACCTCACCTGCCTGACGTACCAGTCCCTCGCCGTCTTCGACTCCGAGGCCGCGGACGACGACGACTCGGTGCAGTCGGTCGTCGACCGGCTGCACCCCAACGGCGTCGAGCTGTTCGAGCGGATCCGGTCGCAGCCGCGGCTGGTGCTGGTCCTCGACGAGTGCCACCACCTGCTCGAGGTGTGGGGGCAGCTGCTCGCCGAGCTGCTCGAGGCCGTCGACCGTGCCCACGTCCTGGCGCTCACCGCGACCCCGCCCGAGAGCCTCGTCGGCGAGCAGCGAGCGCTCGTGGACCGACTCTTCGGGACCATCCGCTACCGCGTCTCGGTGCCGGCGGTCGTCAAGGAGGGGCACCTCGCGCCGTTCGACGAGCTCGTCTGGCTGACCACGCCGACGCCGACCGAGGAGGACTGGCTCACCACCGAGGCCGTCCGGTTCACCGAGCTCACCACGCTGCTCACCACGCCGGGCTTCGGCACCGTCGGCTTCTACGCCTGGCTCACCGCGCGCTTCGTCGAGCCCGTCCCCGCGACCACCACCTGGGCGTCGCTCGCCGAGCGCGAGCCCGAGCTGTGCGACGCCGCGCTGCGCATGCACCACGCAGGTCTGCTCGCCCTGCCCGCCGGCGCCCGGCTGCGTGAGGAGCACCGCCACGCCCCGTCAGCCGACGACTGGGTGCGGCTGCTCGGCGACTGGCTGCTCCGCCACGTGGCCGAGTCCGACGACCCGGCCGACGCCGAGGTCCTCGCCACGGTCAGGGCGGCGCTGCCGTCGGTCGGCTACCAGTGGACGCGGCGCGGCGTACGCCGTGGGCGCTCCACCGTCGATCGCGTGCTCGCCCGGTCGTACGCCAAGCCCGGCGCCGCCGCACAGATCATCGCCGCCGAGCACGCCGTCCTCGGCGACCGCGCGCGGGTGCTGGTGCTGTGCGACCACGAGCGGGCGTCGGCGACCGTGCCGGTGACGCTTGACGGGGTGCAGGACGCGGAGGCGGGCTCGGCACTCGCGGCGCTCGAGGTGCTGCTGTCCGACCCGAGCACCGCCGTCCTCAACCCGATGCTGGTCACGGGTTCCGTCGTCGCGGGGTCAAAGGAGACGCTGCAGGACCTGATCGCCTTCGTCGCCGCCCGGGATCCCGAGCTGGCCGCGCGGTTGCGCGTCGAGGCCGGCTCACCGGTCGCCACCTGCTCCTCGGGCTGGACCTCGCGGACCTGGGTCGCCCATGTCACGGCGTACCTCGAGGCCGGCCGCACCCAGGTCCTCGTCGGCACCCGCAGCCTGCTCGGCGAGGGCTGGAACGCCCGCGGCGTCTCCACGCTGATCGACCTCACCACCGCGACCACGCTGACCGCCGTCGTCCAGACGCGCGGGCGGGCGCTGCGGACCGACCCGACGTGGCCCGACAAGGTCGCCACCAACTGGACGGTCGTGTGCGTCTCCGAGGCGCACCCCAAGGGCGACAACGACTGGATGCGGTTGGTGCGCAAGCACCAGGGCTTCCACGGCATCGACGCCGACGGCGACATCGTCGACGGCGTCGCGCACATCGACGCCTCCTTCTCCCCCTTCGCCCCTCCCCCGGTCGCGTCGTTCGACGCGCTCAACGCCCGGATGCTCGTCACCGCCGCCGACCGCGACGCGATCCGCGACGCCTGGCGCGTTGGTGAGCCGTACGACGACGTCACGCTCGCGTCGCTGCGCGTCCGACCTGCGTCTCCCGCACTCGTGCCGGCCGAGGAGGTCGTGACGATCGCTCCCGTCGCGCCGACGTGGCGGCTGGAAACGGACGGCCTGACCACGTCTGTCCCGGTGCCGGACACGAGCTGGCGTACGCCGATGGCGCTGGCCGCAGGCACGGCCGGCGCCTCCGCGGCGGCAACCGTGGCGGGGCCGTGGGCGCTCCTGGCCGCCGGGGGCCTCGGCGTGCTGGCGACCCTCGGCCAGGCGGTGGTCACCGGTAGCGACCACACGTCCGTCCTCACTTCGTGGGTCCGTTCGCAGGTCGCCCTCACCTCCGGCACCCCGGCGTTGGAGGCGGTGGCCGCCGCTGTCGCTGACGGGCTCCTGGCCGGCGGGCTGACCTCGGTCGGTGCGTCCGCGCTGGCGGTCGACGTGCACCCGGGCGGCGAGTACCGCTTCCGACTCGTGGGCACCGAAGCCGACGCCGAGGTCTACGCGAGCGCGTTCGACGAGGCGATCGGGCCGGTCGGCGCCTCGCGCTACGTCGTCTCCCGCTACACAGACGCGTCGCTGCCCGACGGTCCGATCCGTACGCGACGTGGCGCGCGTGCTGCGCTACGTGCGGCTCGTGCGACGGGCGAGGTCTGGCACCCGGTCCCCACCGTCCTCGGCCGCAACGCCACCCTCGCCGGTCACTACCTCGCCGCCTGGTGCACCTGGGTCGGCGAGGGCCGGCTGTTGGCAGCCGCGAAGCCCGAGGGTGCTGGGATCGTGGCGGCGGTCTCAGGTGACAGTCCTTTCGCAGCCACCACCGTCATGCGGCGCACCTGGTCCTGAGCCGGAACCGGCGCGCGCTGTCGCGCCACCGACTTGTCTCCGCAGAAACACGCCGGCATGCGGGGCCAGACCGGTCCGGGATCGGAGCAGCCCCGAACGGGAACGCGGACGTACCAGGTAGGACCCGCCGGGCGGTCAGCAGAGGCCCTCCCCACTCGAGACATCGGGGAGCGATCGGCTGGTGCTGTGACGGACTTATGACCCGATAGGGCGCGCTGCCCGGTCACATCGGAGAGCCATGTGATGGCCGCTCAACCCCGCAAACACGATGAAGCGGGCCGCGTCTCCTACGACCTGCGCCGTTGCAGAAACTTGGCCCCCCGACCCGATCGCCTACTTGATGCCCACCGATTTCTTCAGCTGAGCGCGCATCGCGTTCCAGTTCTTACGCACGAATGCGTCGTACTGCGCTTGTGTCATAATATCCACTTTTCCACGCTGCGGAATGGCGACGTCAGACACCGGGACGAACAGGAGACTCTTGACAAGCGTGGCGACCTCACGCGTCGGCGCGCTCTTTCCTGAACGAGCGAGATACTGTGCAACAGTCTCGTCACGCTTGATACGGTTTGGTCCTGCCGGCAATACTGCCAAGTTGCCAAGAGCGCCCAGTGCCCAAGGCTCCTTGCCCGAAGTCATTTTCTGAATGCGTGCGACTGGAATCAGGTGCTCGACGTCGAACTTGTTCGACTTCTGGTCTGCCACCTTGACTTTCGAAGAATATAGGAACTTGAGAAAGGCACGATCGGCGGCCGTTATGTTCTTTCGCTTGTGGCTAACATCGGTCATCTGCTCGCTAAACAACGTCTTAAGGGCGCTGTCGAATGAACCGGCGTCGATGGCTTCCAAATACGCCTTAGACGGCTTGACCCCGTCCCAAACACGCTGGAACGCATAAGTGTAGAGCGAGCCGCGCCAGTGGCTCCGCAAGATGTCGTAGATGTAATGCTGAGGAAGCGCAACCTTCAGAAGGCCCTGCGCCTTCTTTCTGCTCGCAGATGTTCCGCGCAATGAGAAGTTGCTTCGGAAATCATAGGCGTGAGCTGCAGCAGCCGCGATCATTGAAACGATTTGCAGTTCGCCATGGGCTAGCGAATCGCCGTCACTCACGAATTCAAATGCGAGATAACGCGAGAGGCAGTCGTCGACGAACTTGGTCGACGCGAACAGGGCCTTTTCGAATTCCTGCACATCGAGTGATCCGTCCGGCAGCACCGGGAAGAGTTCGTCGAGCTGAGGCATCTGGTCCAAGGACTTGCCAAACATCAGGGTCGCCAACGGAAAGGCGCTGGAGAGCGCCCCTCGCGCGGCGCCCTTCTTGGAGAACAGTCTGGGAAACTCCTCCCCTAGGACCTGACTCAATCCGTGGAG
>NZ_JAUZVE010000024.1:0-127384 GCF_031844425.1 Microbacterium sp. ARD31 | reverse complement strand
AGTTCAAGGGCTTCCTGCGCGACGAGTACACGACGCTGCCCGACGCCGACGACCGCATCCTCGCGACCGCCCTGCAGGCGCAGTGGTCCTACCGGCCCGGCGTTGACCTCGACTGGGACGCGACGTACGACCCGGTTCGCGCGCTGCTGCTCTCGACGTTCGCCACGACCTACAGCAGGGCCCTGCAGGAGACGCTCTACGCGATGGGCCGTGCGGTCCTGGAGGCGCACGATGAGATCACGCAGATCTCCTTCTCCGCGCCCAACAAGCACCACTTCCTCGTCGACCTCGCGCCCTTCGGGCTGGACAACCCGGGCGAGGTGTTCATCGCCGCCGACCGCCCCTACGGGCTGATCGAGGCGACGGTCCTGCGCGACGAGGAGGCCGGGTGAGCGGCCTCGACGCGTTCAACCGGCTGCCCGCCGGCGACGCCCGCGCCCGGCTGCGGGTGTTCCTCGACGCCCCGCGGTGGGCCGACGCGGTGACCGCCGCGCGCCCCTACGCCGACCTCGGCGAGCTCGAGGACGCGATGGTCGCCGCCGCGGCGACGATCGGCGACGAGGACCTCGAGCAGGCCCTCGCCCGCCACCCCCGGATCGGCGAGCGCGCCGACGCCGAGCGCCACGACGCCGAGCACTCCACGCGCGAGCAGGCGGGGGTCGACCGCACCGACGCCGACCTGGTCCGCGCCCTGGCGGACGGCAACCGCGCCTACGAGGAGCGCTTCGGCCGGGTCTTCATCATCCGTGCCGCCGGCCGCAGCGGACAGGAGGTCCTCGACCACCTGCGCCACCGGCTCGACAATTCCGACGAGCTCGAGCGGGCCGCCACGATCGACCAGCTGACCCAGATCGCCGTGCTGCGGATGAAGGAGTCGTTGTCCTGATGGCCTCGTTGAGCACCCACGTCCTCGACACCGCGAGCGGGCGACCTGCTGCTGGTCTGCGCATCGTCCTGGAGTCCGCCGACGGGAGCGTCCTGGCCGAGGGCGTCACCGACGACGACGGTCGCATCGGCGACCTCGCCGCCGACCTCGTGGCCGAGGACCACGTCCTCCGCTTCGACACCGGTGCCTGGTTCGCCCGGCTGGGCACGACCGCCTTCTACCCCGAGGTGGTCGTGACCTTCACCGTCGGCGGCGACGAGCACTACCACGTCCCGCTGCTGCTCAGCCCGTTCGGCTACTCCACCTACCGGGGCAGCTGAGGGTGGCGGCCGAGGTCGTCCTCCGCGCGCGGCGCGCGGTCGTCGGTGAGGAGGAGGTGCCGGTGTCGGTGCGCGTGCGTGACGGGGTCGTCGTCGCCGTCGGTGCGTACGACGACCCGGCCGGCGATGCCGAGGTCGTCGAGCTCGCCCCCGACGAGGTGCTCCTGCCGGGGCTGGTCGACACCCACGTGCACGTCAACGAGCCCGGCCGCACCGAGTGGGAGGGCTTCGCCAGCGCCACCCGCGCCGCGGCGGCCGGTGGCGTGACCACGATCGTCGACATGCCGCTCAACAGCATCCCGCCGACGACGACCGTGCCCGCGCTGCAGGAGAAGCGCGACGCCGCCCGCGACCAGGTCTTCGTCGACGTCGGCTTCTGGGGCGGCGCCGTGCCGGGCAACACCGCCGACCTCGCCGGCCTCCACGCGGCAGGCGTGCTCGGCTTCAAGTGCTTCCTGCTCGACTCCGGTGTCGAGGAGTTCCCGCACCTGCCTGCCGCCGACTTCGCCGTGGCGATGGCCGAGACGGCGCGGCTGGGCGCCCTGATGATCGTGCACGCCGAGGACGGCGAGGCGATCGGCGAGTGCACCCACGGGGCGGCGTACTCCGGTTTCCTCGCCAGCCGCCCGGACGCCGCGGAGGAGCGCGCCATCGCCCTCGTCATCGAGACGGCGCGCGCGACCGGCGCCCGCGCCCACGTCGTCCACCTGAGCGCGTCGGGCGCCGTCCCCACCCTCCGCGAGGCCCGCGCGGCCGACGTCGACGTGAGCGTCGAGACCTGTCCGCACTACCTGTTCTTCGAGGCCGGCTCGATCGCCGACGGCGCCACCGAGCTGAAGTGCTGCCCGCCGATCCGCGGCGCGGACAACCGCGACGCGCTGTGGGCCGCACTGGCCGCCGGCGACGTCGACATGGTCGTCAGCGACCACTCCCCGTGCACGGCCGACCTCAAGCACCAGGACACCGGCGACTTCGCCGAGGCGTGGGGCGGCATCGCCTCGCTCCAGCTCGGTCTGCCCGTCGTGTGGACCGCGGCGCGCGAGCGCGGCGTGCCCCTCACCGACGTCGTCCGATGGATGGCGACGGCCCCGGCCCGCCGCGTCGGGCTGGCCGGCAAGGGCGCGATCGCGGTCGGCCACGACGCCGACTTCTGCGTGTTCGCGCCCGACGAGCAGTGGACCGTCGATGCCGCGCGGCTGCACCACAGGAACCCGGTCTCGCCCTACGCCGGACAGCGCCTGACCGGTGTCGTGCGGGAGACCTGGCTCCGCGGGAGCAGGATCGACGAGACTCCACGAGGACGACTGCTGAGGAGAGGCGAGCGGTGAGCAGCTACTACGTGCCGACGGGAGGCCTGCCTGGGCAGACCGAGCTGACCACGGGTGAGTCGGGCCGCGCGGTGTTCACCGAGGCCTACGCCGTCCTCCCGCGCGGCACCATGCGCGACATCGTCACCAGCCGCCTGCCGTACTGGGACCACACCCGCCTGTGGGTGATCGCGCGTCCGCTGTCGGGCTTCGCCGAGACCTTCTCCTGGTACGTCGTCGAGGTCGCGCCCGGCGGCGGGTCCGACCGGCCCGACGACGATCCCGACGCCGAGGCCGCGCTGCTCGCCGTCGCCGGCACCGCGTCGCTGAGCCTCGGCGGGGTCGAGCACCGCGTCGGCCCGGGCGGCTACGTGTTCGTCCCGCCCGGCACCCCCTGGACTCTGCACAACCGGGGCGAGGAGCCCGCGACCTTCCACTGGATCCGCAAGGCCTACGAGCGCGTCGACGGGGTCGAGGTGCCCGAGCCGTTCGTCGTGCAGGAGCAGGACGTCGCGATCGAGCCGATGCCCGACACCGACGGAGCCTGGGGCACCCAGCGCTTCGTCGACCCGCTCGACGTGCGCCACGACATGCACGTCAACATCGTCACCTTCGAGCCCGGCGGCGCGATCCCGTTCCCGGAGACCCACGTGATGGAGCACGGGCTCTACGTCCTGGAGGGCAAGGCGGTCTACCTCCTCAACCAGGACTGGGTCGAGGTGCAGGCCGGCGACTTCATGTGGCTGCGCGCGTTCTGCCCGCAGGCCTGCTACGCCGGCGGCCCTGGCCGGTTCCGCTACCTGCTCTACAAGGACGTGAACCGCCACCCCCGGCTGCACGTGTGATGTGACCCGCGTCACGTACCATGGACCCGGCAGGTCGTCGTTCGGCATGGACAACCGGCGGCCCGTGACTCCCTGAACCATGCACGAGGGGGAGTGCCGTGCCCGAACCGCAGGTCACCGTCAACGGGCAGCCGCGCGCGCTCGCCGGCACTCCCGTGCACACCAACGCGCTGGACTTCCTCCGCGGGCTCGGACTGACCGGGGCCAAGGAGGGCTGCGCCGAGGGGGAGTGCGGCGCCTGCGCGGTGCTGGTCGCGCGCCCCGACGGCACGGGCAGCCGCTGGACGCCGGTCAACGCGTGCCTCGTGCCGGCGGCCGCCCTCGACGGCCAGGAGGTGCTCACCGCCGAAGGGCTCGGCAGCCCCGCCGACCTGCACCCCGTCCAGGCGGAGCTCGCCGTGCGCGGTGGCTCCCAGTGCGGCTACTGCACCCCTGGATTCGTGTGCTCGATGGCCGCCGAGTACTACCGGCCCGGCCGTGAGCCGCGGCCCGACGGCTTCGACCTCCACGCCATCGGCGGCAACCTGTGCCGCTGCACCGGCTACCGCCCCATCCGCGACGCCGCGCTGGCCCTCGGCACGCCCGCCCCGGACGACGTCCTCGCCGAGCGGTGCTCCCACCCCGCTCCTGCGCCGGTCGCCACGCGCCTGCCCGGCTTCGCCCGCCCGCGCGACCTCGCCGAGGCGCTCGCGCTGCTCGCCGAGCACCCCGACGCGACGGTGGTGGCCGGCTCGACCGACTGGGGGGTCGAGGCGAACCTGCGCGGCCGCCGGGCGTCGTACGTCGTCGCGGTGGACCGGGTGCCCGAGCTGCGGGTGCTCGCCACCGACGGCGACGTCGAGATCGGCGCGGCCCTGACGCTGAGCGAGGTCGAGGTGGCGCTCGGCGACACGGTGCCGCTGCTGGCGCAGGTGTGGCCGCAGTTCGCGTCCCGGCTGGTGCGCAACAGCGCCACCATCGGCGGCAACCTCGCCACCGCGTCGCCGATCGGCGACCTCGCCCCCGCGCTGCTCGCGCTGGAGGCCACGCTGGTGCTCGCCTCGGCCGAGGGTGACCGGGAGGTGCCGCTCGCCGACTTCTTCACCGGCTACCGCGAGACCGTCCTGCGGCCCGGCGAGCTGCTGCGCAGCGTCCGGGTGCCGATGCCGCCGGCTCCGCTCGCGACGTTCCGCAAGGTCGCGAAGCGTCGCCTCGACGACATCTCCAGCGTGGCCGTCGGGGCCGCCCTCGAGGTCGCCGACGGCACGGTCGTCAGGGCCCGCATCGGCCTGGGCGGCGTCGCCGCGACACCGCTGCGCGCACGGGCCACCGAGGCGGCGCTCGAGGGCCGCCCGTGGTCGGCGGAGACCGTCGAGGAGGCGGCGACGGTGCTGGCGGCCGAGGGGACCCCGATCGACGACCAGCGGGCGAGCGCGGCGTACCGGTCCGCGATGCTCGGCAACGCGCTGCGCGCCTGGTGGGCCGAGTCGGCGGAGCGGGAGGTCGTGCGGTGAGCGGGCTGTCCGAGCGCCCCGAATGCGCCGTCGTCGGCCAGGCGCTGCCCCACGAGAGCGCCGACCTCCACGTCACCGGCCACGCGCTCTACACCGACGACCTGGTGCAGCGCACGCCGCGGGTGCTGCACGCGCACCCGGTCTGCTCACCCCACGCCCATGCCCGGGTCACCGGCCTCGACGTCGAGTCCGCGCTCGCCGTCGACGGCGTCGTGCGCGTGCTCACCGCCGCCGACGTGCCCGGGCTCAACGACGCCGGGGTCAAGCACGACGAGCCGCTCTTCCCCGAGATCGTGATGTTCGTCGGCCATGCCGTGTGCTGGGTGCTGGGGGAGACGCTGGAGGCGGCCCGGCTCGGCGCGGCCGCGGTGCGGGTGGACTACGAGCCGCTGCCCGCCGTCGTGTCGCTGGCCGAGGCGATGGAGGCCGAGAGCTTCCAGGGCGGTCGACCCGTCATCGCCCGGGGGGACGTCGAGCAGGGCCTGGCCACCGCGGCCCACGTCTTCAGCGGCGTCACCGAGATGGCCGGGCAGGAGCACTTCTACCTCGAGACCCACGCCTCGCTGGCGCTGGTGGACGAGGGCGGCCAGGTCTTCGTGCAGAGCAGCACCCAGCACCCCACGGAGACCCAGGAGATCGTCGCCCACGTGCTGGGCGTCCCCTCCCACGCGGTGACCGTCCAGTGCCTGCGGATGGGCGGCGGCTTCGGCGGCAAGGAGATGCAGCCGCACGGCTTCGCCGCCGTCGCCGCCCTCGGCGCCGTCCTCACCGGCCGGCCCGTCCGGCTGCGCCTGAGCCGCACCCAGGACATGACCATGACCGGCAAGCGGCACGGCTTCCACGCCTCCTGGCGGGTCGGGTTCGACGACGACGGCCAGCTGGTGGCGCTCGAGGCCACCCTGACCTCCGACGGCGGCTGGAGCCTCGACCTCAGCGAGCCCGTGCTCGCGCGAGCGCTGTGCCACGTCGACAACGCGTACTGGATCCCGCACGTGCGCCTGCACGGGCGCGTGGCCCGCACCCACAAGACCTCCCAGACCGCGTTCCGCGGCTTCGGCGGACCCCAGGGCATGCTCGTGATCGAGGACGTCCTCGGCCGCTGCGCACCGCTGCTCGGCGTCGACCCGACCGAGCTGCGCGCGCGCAACTTCTACGCCGAGGGGCAGGCGACCCCCTACGGCCAGGTGGTCCGGCACCCGGAGCGGATGCGCGCTGCCTGGGAGCAGGTGCTCGCCAGCGGCGACGTCGCGGGTCGGCGGGCCGAGGTCGCGGCCTTCAACGCCGCCCACCCGCACGCCAAGCGCGGCCTCGCCGTGACCCCGCTGAAGTTCGGGATCTCCTTCAACTTCACCGCCTTCAACCAGGCCGGAGCGCTGGTGCACGTCTACAAGGACGGGTCGGTGCTCATCAACCACGGCGGCACCGAGATGGGACAGGGGCTGCACACGAAGATGCTCCAGGTCGCGGCGACCAGCCTCGGCGTCCCGCTGGCGCGCGTGCGGCTCGCGCCCACCCGCACCGACAAGGTCCCCAACACCTCGGCCACGGCCGCCAGCTCGAGCACCGACCTCAACGGGGGTGCCGTCAAGGACGCCTGCGAGCAGATCCTGCAGCGGCTGCGCGAGGTCGACGCCGGGCGCGGCCTGCCGTGGGACGAGCTGGTGCGCGAGGCCTACTTCGGCCGGGTCCAGCTCTGGGCCGCCGGCTTCTACCGCACCGAGGGCATCCACTGGGACTCCACCGCGATGCAGGGCCACCCGTTCAAGTACTTCGCCTACGGCGCCGCGGCGGCAGAGGTCGAGGTCGACGGCTTCACGGGTGCGTCCACCGTGCGGCGCGTCGACATCGTGCACGACGTCGGCGACAGCCTCTCCCCGCTCGTCGACCTGGGCCAGGTCGAGGGCGGGTTCGTCCAGGGACTGGGCTGGCTCACCCTGGAGGACCTCCGCTGGGACGAGACCGACGGCCCCGGCCGCGGCCGGCTGACCACCCAGGCCGCCAGCACCTACAAGCTGCCGAGCCTGGGCGAGCTGCCCGCCGTGCTCAACGTCGCGCTGCTCGAGCGTGCCCACGAGGACGGCGCGGTCTACGGCTCCAAGGCCGTCGGCGAGCCGCCGCTGATGCTGGCGTTCGCGGTCCGGGAGGCGCTGCGCGAGGCGGCGGCGGCCTTCGGCCCGGGCGGCACGAGCATCCAGCTCGCGTCCCCGGCCACGCCCGAGGCCGTGTACTGGGCGGTCGAGCGGGCCCGGCGCGCGGCAGCCGGGAAGCCCCTCGACCATGTGGTCGAGGGGCTGCCCGGCCGCGTCCCGGACCCGCCCGACCCGTCGGCTCCCGGGATCCGGCCGGAGTCCGAGCAGGTCGACAACACCGCGGGGAGGTCCTGACGTGCACTGGCTCGCAGCGGTGCAGCAGCTCCGCGACCGGCGGGAGGCGGGCGTGCTCGTCACGGTCACGGGCGCGCGCGGCCACGCCCCGCGCGACCCCGGTGCCAAGATGGTCGTCGCGGAGGGCGGCGCGTGGGGGAGTGTCGGCGGAGGGAACCTCGAGGAGACCTCCGTCGCGCGAGCCCGCGCCATGCTGGCCGCCGGTGCCGACGAGCCCGAGCAGCTCACCCTGGGCCTCACCGACCGCGCCCGCACCGAGCACGGACGCCAGTGCTGCGGCGGCGAGGTCTCGCTGCTGCTGGAGCCGCTGCCCGTCGTCCCGGCCGTCGCCGTGTTCGGCGTCGGCCACGTCGGCCTCGAGGTGGCCCGCATCCTGGCCGGCCACGACCTCGACCTGCACCTGGTCGACTCCCGGGCCCACCAGCTCACCCCGGAGCGGCTCGCGCCGGTCGAGGCGGGGGAGGCGCGGGTCCGGGCGCACCATGCACCCGTTCCCGAGCTCGCCCTCGGGTCGGTCCCGGCCGGCACCCACGTCCTGGTGATGACGCACGACCATGCCGAGGACTTCGCCCTGTGCGACGCGGCGCTGCGGTGCGCCCACCTCGGCTCGGTCGGGCTGATCGGCTCGGCCGCCAAGTGGGCCCGCTTCCGCACGGGGCTCGCGGTCGAGGGCCACGACGAGGCGACGATCGCCCGCATCCGCTGTCCGATCGGGCTGCCCGGGCTGCCGGGCAAGGAGCCTGCAGCAATCGCGGTGTCCGTCGCGGCCGAGCTGGTGGGCCTGTTCGCCGCCGACCGGGCTCGGCGGTGACGGGCACCGGGGTCCTCTACCGGGCCCACGCCTTCGACACCCCCGACGACCCCTTCGACGCCGCGACCACGGGTCCCGGCTTCCGCCACGACGAGGACCTCGGGCTGCTGGTCTCCGACGACGGCGTCATCGTGGCCCGCGGGCGGTTCGCGGCGGTCTCCGCCCAGCACCCCGACGCACCCGTCATCGACCTACGCGCCGGTCTGCTCCTGCCCGGCCTGGTCGACGCCCACGTCCACTTCCCGCAGGTCCGGGTGATCGGCGCGCTCGGCATGCCGCTGCTGGAGTGGCTCGACCGCTGCGCCCTGCCGGAGGAGCAGCACCTCGCCTCGGCGTCGTACGCCGCCACCATCGCGGGCGAGTTCGTCGCCGGGCTGATCTCCGCCGGGACGACGACGTCCCTGGTCTTCGGGTCCCACTTCGCCCCTGCGGTCGACGCCCTCTTCAGCGAGGCCGAGCGCTTCGGTCTGCGGATGACCAGCGGCCTCGTGGTGAGCGACCGGATGCTGCCCGAGCCGCTGCTCACCACCCCCGAGCGTGCCTACGACGAGGCCGTGGAGCTCGCCTCGCGCTGGCACGGACGCGACCGGCTCCGGTACGCCGTCACCCCCCGCTTCTCGCTCTCGGCGTCCGACCCGGTGCTCGCGGCCTGCCAGGCGGTCCTCGAGTCGGTCGACGGCGCGTGCTTCACCTCGCACGTCAACGAGAACAACGCCGAGGTCGCGACCGTCGCCGACCAGTTCCCCGACCGGGCGCACTACGTCGACACCTACGACCACCACAAGCTCCTGGGCTCGTTCTCGGTGCTCGCCCACAACGTCCACCCGACGGACCCCGAGCTCGCGGTCATGGCGGCGCGGAGCACCTCGGTCGCCTACTGCCCGACCAGCAACGCCGCGCTCGGGTCGGGCATGTTCCCCCTCACCCGCCACCTCGCGGCCGGCGTCCGCGTCGCGCTCGGCAGCGACGTCGGCGCCGGCACCGGCTTCTCGATCTTCAAGGAGGGCCTGCAGGCCTACTTCCTCCAGCACCTCATGGGCCCGGCGGGAGTGCCGCTCGGCGCCGGGCACCTGCTCCACCTCGCCACGGCCGCCGGCGCCGCCGCCCTCGGTCTCGGCGACACCGTCGGCGACCTCTCGGAGGGCAAGCAGTTCGACGCGATCCTGCTGCGGCCGCCACCCGGGACCGCCCTCGACATCGGGCTCCGGCACGCAGACACCCCGGAGGCGGCGCTCGGCAAGGTGTTCGCGCTCGCGTCCGACGCCGACGTCGCGGACGTGTGGGTCGGCGGCGAGCAGATCGCCTCGGGCGGGTTCGTCCGGCCCGTCACTCCCCGCGCGCCAGCAGGACGTCGTACGCCCGCAGGGTGAGGAAGTCGGGGAAGTCCTCGCCGAGGGCGCAGTCGACGAACAGCCGCCGGGCCTCGTCGTCGACGGCCCCGCCGAGCGCGGCGTGCTCCTCCGCGACGATGCGCTCGACCAGCGCACGCGTGACCATCTCGCCGGTGTCGAGGCGCGCCCCGTTGGCGACCCACTGCCAGACCTGCGACCGGGAGATCTCCGCGGTCGCCGCGTCCTCCATGAGGTGGTCGATGCCGGCGGCGCCGTTGCCCGAGAGCCAGGCGTGGAGGTACTGCATGCCGACCCGCACGTTGCCGCGCAGGCCCGCCTCGGTGCGCTCACCGGGTGTCGCCGACACCGCGAGCAGGTCGGCGGCCTGCACCGAGACGTCGTCGCGGCCCACGTCGAGCTGGTTGTCGCGCCCGGCCAGGACCTCGTCGAAGACCCCGGCGCACAGCGGGACGAGGTCCGGGTGCGCGACCCACGACCCGTCGAAGCCCGCGCGGGCCTCCCGGGTCTTGTCCTCCCGCACCTTGGCGAACGCGCGCTCGTTGACCTCGGGGTCGCGCCGGCTCGGGATGAACGCCGCCATCCCGCCGATCGCGAAGGCGCCCCGCCGGTGGCAGGTCCGCACGAGCAGGTCGCTGTAGGCCTTCATCATCGGCGCCGCCATGGTGACCGCGTTGCGGTCGGGGAGGGTGAAGCCGGCACCGGCGTCGCGGAAGGTCTTGATGATGCTGAAGAGGTAGTCCCAGCGGCCCGCGTTGAGGCCGGCGACGTGGTCGCGCAGCTCGAAGAGGATCTCGTCCATCTCGAACGCCGCGGTGATCGTCTCGATCAGCACGGTCGCGCGCACCGAGCCGTGCGGGACGCCGAGCGTCGCCTCCGCGTGCGCGAACACCTCGTCCCACAGCCGCGCCTCGAGGTGCGACTCCATCTTCGGAAGGTAGTAGTACGGGCCGCTGCCCGCGTCGAGCAGTGCGCGGGCGTTGTGGAAGAAGTGCAGCCCGAAGTCGACCAGCGCGGCGACCACCGGGCGTCCGTCGCGCAGCAGGTGCGCCTCGTCGAAGTGCCAGCCACGCGGGCGGGGCAGCACGACCGGCGCGGAGGCCGGGTCGGCGACGGCGTACTGCTTGCCCTCGGGCGAGGTGAACGACAACCGGCCGCGCACCGCGTCGTGCAGGGTGAGCTGGCCACCGATGACGTTGCGCCAGTGAGGCGTGTTGGCGTCCTCGAGGTCGGCGAGCCAGACCCGTGCGCCGGAGTTCAGGGCGTTGATGGCCATCTTGGGCTCGGTCGGGCCGGTGATCTCGACCCGCCGGTCCCGGAGGTCGGTGGGCACCGGGGCGATCGTCCAGTCACCGGCGCGCACCGATGCCGTCTCGGGCAGGAAGTCCAGGGTGCCGGTGCGGGCGACCTGCTCGCGGCGGTGGCGCCGGGCGGCGAGCAGCTCGTCGCGGCGCGCGTGGAACCGCGCGTCGAGGTCGGCGACGAAGGCGAGGGCCTCGGAGGTGAGGACGACCTCGGAGCGCGGCACGGACGGGGCGGCGACGTCGAGGCCGGACATGCCCGCCACGATAGCCTCGAGGCGATGTCCCGCGCCCGCATCCTTCCCGTCGCGATGGTCCTCCTCGCGCCCCTGCTGGCCGCCTGCGCGGGCAACGACCCGACCGTCGCGCTCCTCGTGGCCGACCGGTCCGACAGCGCCTCCCGGGCCGTCCACGTGGAGGCCTTCACCGACCGGGTCGAGGCGACCTGCGCGGCCTGCCGCGTGCGGGTGTACGACGCCGAGGGGGACGTCGAGACGCAGAAGAACCAGGCGCGCCAGGCCGAGGCCGACGCCGTCGACGTCCTCGTGGTGGTGCCGGTGGAACCGGACGAGCTGGCCTCGATGGTGTCCCGCGACCTCCCCGTCGTCTCGCTCGGGGAGCTGGTCCCGGGCTCGGACCGCTTCGTCGGGCTGGCCGGCGGCGAGGTCCCGGTCCAGCGCGGCTCCGACCTCGAGGCCGCACGCGAGGTGCTGATGGGCGAGGAGCAGGCGATGACCTACGTCCCGACCCGGGCGATGACCGAGCGCGCGGCCGACGTCGCCGTCGCGTTCCTGGCCGACACCGTCCCGGAGGGCGGCGCGGACGTCGACGGCGTGGACACCTGGCTCTACGAGGACGTCCGGGTCACCGTCGACGACCTCACGTCCGTCCTCGTCGCGGACGGCGCGATCACCCTCGACGACCTCTGCGCGGGCACGACGGCCAGGCGCTGCGTACGGTGGGGCCTGCGATGATCGAGATCCTCACTCCTGCCCAGGTCGACCGAGCCCGCCGCACCGGCGCCCTCGTGGCCGACATCCTCCAGTCGCTGCGCACCCGCAGCCAGGTCGGCACCAACCTGCTCGACCTCGACCGCTGGACCGCCGAGATGATCAGCGACGCCGGCGCCGAGTCCTGCTACGTCGACTACGCCCCGTCCTTCGGGCGCGGCCCGTTCGGCCACTACGTCTGCACCGCGGTCAACGACGCCGTCCTGCACGGCCGTCCGCACGACCGCCGGCTCGCCGACGGCGACCTGCTCACCCTCGACCTCGCGGTGCGGCTCGACGGCGTGGCGGCCGACTCCGCGATCAGCTTCATCGTCGGGGAGAGCCGTCCCGCCGAGTCGGTCGAGCTGATCGAGGTCACCGAGCGTGCCCTCGCGGCGGGCATCGCCGCGGCCCGGCCCGGCGCCCGGATCGGCGACCTCTCGCACGCGATCGGCACGGTGCTGTCCGAGGCGGGCTACCCGATCAACATGCAGTTCGGCGGCCACGGCATCGGTACGACGATGCACCAGGACCCGCACGTCTCCAACAACGGCCGACCCGGCCGGGGCTACCAGCTCCGACCGGGCCTGCTGCTCGCACTCGAGCCGTGGATCATGGCCGACACCGACGAGCTCGTCACCGACGAGGACGGCTGGACGCTGCGCAGCGCGACCGGCTGCCGCACCGCCCACAGCGAGCACACCATCGCCATCACCGCCGACGGCGCCGAGGTCCTGACCCTGCCGACGGCTCGCCCCGCGTCCTAGTGCACGGTCTCCATCGGAGCCTCCGCCTCGGCCTCGGTGAGCGGGGTGTCGGCTGAGTCGAGCTTGCTCGGCCACCAGATCTTGCCGCCCAGGTCGAGGTTGAGGGCGGTGACGAGCACCGACCGGACGACCAACGTGTCGAGCATGACGCCCAGGGCGACGGCCACGCCGAGCTCGGCCAGGAACACCAGCGGCAGCGAGCCGAGCACGAGGAACGTCGCCGCGAGGACGATGCCGGCCGAGGTGATCACACCCCCGGTGGAGGCGAGCGCGATCAGCGATCCCTTGCGGGTGCCGTAGGTCGCCGTCTCCTCCCGGACCCGGGTCATCAGGAAGATGTTGTAGTCGATGCCCAGCGCCACGAGGAACACGAACGCGAACAACGGGAACCCCGGATCGGACCCGGCGAAGCCGAAGACGTACTCGAAGAGCAGGGCCGAGATGCCGAGCGCGGCGCCGAAGGACAGCACCACCGTGGCGATGAGGATCAGCGGCGCGAGCACCGCGCGGAGCAGGCCGATGAGGATCAGCAGCACCACGGCGAGCACCAGCGGCATGATCACCCAGCTGTCGCGCTCGGACGCGATCTTGGTGTCGAGGTAGAAGGCGGCCCCGCCACCGACGAGGGCGTCGGCCCCCGAGACGTCGTCGACGGCCTCCCGGCTGGACTCCACGATGTCGGCCGCGGTGCTCGAGGAGATGTCGGCGTTGATGGTCGCCTCGAACCACGCCCGTCCGTCGGAGAGGGGCTGGACCTCACCCGGTGCGCCGAGGCCGTCGACGCCCTCCAGCGACGCGGCGACCGCGTCGGCCTGGTCGGCGTCGGTGACCACCTGGATGGTGTTGGAGTTGTCGGCGAGGCCGTGGTCGGCGAGCAGCCTCTGGCCCTTGATGGAGTCGAACTCCTTCGTGTAGGTGTCCTCGGTCGACAGGCCGGAGGCGTCGAGCCGGAAGAGGCCCAGGCAGGCGAGCAGCAGCAGCCCGGTCGTGGTCAGCCAGACCCGACGGGGGCGGTGGCTGATCGCCCGACCGACGCGGGCCCAGAGCCCGTCGGCCGTCGGCTCGGCGCTCCGGTAGGCCGGGCGCTTGGGCCAGAAGATCCAGCGGCCGCAGATCACCAGCAGGGCGGGCAGCAGCGTCACCATCACCAGCATCGTCACCGCGACACCGATGGCGAGGACCGGGCCGAGGCCCGCGGTGGAGTTGAGGTCGGCGAACGACAGGCAGAGCATGCCCACCGCCACCGTCGCCGCGCTCGCGAAGATCGCCGGCGCCGCCCGGTGCAGGGCGAAGGCCATCGCCTCGTGGCGGTCCTCGTGGCGGCGCAGCTCCTCGCGGTAGCGCGCGACCAGCAGCAGCGCGTAGTCGGTGCCGGCGCCGATGACCAGGATGCTCAGGATCGCCTGGCTCTGGCCGTTGACGGTGAGGCCGGCGTACTTCGCGAGGAGGTAGACCAGGCCCGTCGCGATGAAGTTGGCCGAGACCGCGCACAGGATCGGCAGCAGCCACAGGACCGGGCTGCGGTAGGTGAAGAGCAGGATCACGATCACCACGGCCAGCGTGGCGAAGATCAGGTTGGTGTCGATGCCCTCGAAGGCCTCCGCGGAGTCGGCCGCCTGGCCGCCGTAGCCCGCGAGGTGGACCTCCCCGCCGTCGATCTGCGCGATGTCGCGGATCTCCTCGGCGGCGTCGGGGATGTCGTTCCACCCGTTGGCGCCGAAGTTCAGCACGAAGTAGAGGTAGGCGACCTCGCCGTCCTCCGACACCAGCGTCGGCACGGGGGCGCCCTGCGCCGCGGCCGCCTCCGCGGCCGCCGGGGTCAGCACGCCCTCGCCGGTCACGCCGTCGAGCTCGGCGACCTGCGGGCCCTGCTCCTCGATCGCGGCGAGGTCGGCGTCGGTGAGCCCGCCGTCGCGGTGGTAGACCACGAGCGTGGGGATGTCGTTGGGGTCGACGGTCTCGGAGAGCTCCTCGAGCACCTTGGTCGACTCGGCCGACTCCGGCAGCCACGAGGAGGCCTCGTTGTTCTGGACCGAGGTCAGCTTGGCCGAGAAGCCCGCCATGATCACGGTCAGGCCGAGCACCGCCCCGAGGACGACCCACTTGGTCACGCGGCCGGTGAGCGTACCGGCGATCTGTCGATGCATGACCCCAGTCGAGCAGCAGGGTCCGACATCCTGCATCGGTAAATACCCTGAGGTCTAGACCGGGTCCGCCCCGGGATCATCGGGCTCAGCGGGTCTGGAGCTGGAACGGTGAACGGGTGTCCATCGACCCGCGTCGCGGCGCGACGGCGTACTCCATCGAGCCGTCGAGTCCCAGGCGCACCACCGCCCACTCGCCGTCCTGGTAGGTCACCACGAGCACGTGCTCGGCGTCCTCCCAGACCTCGTCGAAGTACGTCGCCGAGTGGCCGTTGCGGGCGTAGGTGAAGGTGCGGGCCACCGAGCCGTCGGTCGCGCTGAGGACGTCGAGGACCGTCGGGCCGAACCCGTCGGCGTACGCCGGGGTGCCGAGCACGTGGGCGTTGTCCGGGGAGATGTCGGAGAGCTGGTTGTCGCACGTGCGCCACGCGACGCGCCAGCTGCGCATCATCGCGCTGCACGAGCCCATGTCGCTGAACGAGGTGATGCCGCCGAGCAGGCGGCCGCGACCGGTGGTGGTCTGCCTCAGGTGCGGGACGCGGTCGACGATGCCGTGGGAGGACGTGTAGAACGCCCGGTGCGGGCCGTTGACGGCGATCGAGCACCCGGTGCCGGGGTCGCCCTCACCCTCCTTGCAGTTCTCCCCGGCGACCGTGACGGCCCGCGCGGTGCCGGTGACCGGGACCGGGTTGAACCGGAAGACGCGGTCGCCGTCCTGGTCGATCGTCCAGACCTTGCCCCGCCTGCCGGCGAACGCGACCACCTCCCCGCGCGGCGAGACGCCGAGGCCGTACCCGGTGCGCCACTCACGGCGCCCCGGGGTCCCGTCGGCGGCGATCCACCGCACGGTCGTCGGGCGGTTGAGCGCCGTCTGGACGACGTAGCCCGAGCCCATCGGTGCCAGCTCGACGACGTTGTTCGACACCGGTGTCGTCGTCCCGCCCGGACCGTGGACCACGGTGCGCCCGGATCGCCGCTCCGTCCAGGCGATGGCGGGCGGCTCGCCCTGGTCGAGGCCGCGCACGTCGAGCACGGTGCGCGGCGCCTTCTCCGCGGCGCCCACGGCCGGCACGGAGGGGACGAGGGAGGCCACCGCCAGCGCGGTCGCAACGAGGATGACGGTCTTCATGCCCAGAAGACGTCGTGGACGAGGCCTTGGTTGCCTCAGCCGCCCGGAAACCCGGGCGGCAGGGCGCGGCCCTCGTCGGCGAGCACCCCGCGCAGCCGGTCGGGACGGTTGGTGATCAGGCCGTCGACGCCGAGGCGCAGCAGGTGCCGCTGGGTGGGCGCGTCGTCGACGACGTAGGGCACGACGGCCAGCCCGGCCGCGTGCGCCCGCCCGACGAGGTCGGCGGTGGCGAACGGACGGTACGCCGGGTCGTCGACGCCGGCGCGGAACGGCGAGCCGTGGATCGGAGAGAGCGCCGTGAACCCCTGGGCCGCCGCAGTCCGGACGAAGTCGGCGTCGACCGCGAGCCCGTCGAACCACGGGGACGGCCCGTCGGTGTTGCCGAGATACTTCGGGGAGACGAGCAGGTTGCGACCCAGGAGCGGCTCGGCCTCGGCGACGCGCGCGAGCACGCCCCAGTCGAAGCACTGGATGCTGGTGCGCCCCACGAGCCCGTCGATGCGCAGCGCCTCGACGACCTTCGCCACGAACGCCTCGCGCGTGGTCAGCCGCGCGGCGTCGAGGGCGTCGTACTTGATCTCGAGGTTGACGCGGACCGGGTCGGCACCGCGCTCCTCGAGCAGGGCGGCGACCTGTCGCAGGAGCGGCATCGACGGCGGTAGGTCGGCGCGGGTGAGCTGCCGGATCCGGCGCGCGTCGGCCAGCGCCGGGTCGTGGGCGACGACGACGTCGTCCTCCGCGGTCAGGTGCACGTCGAGCTCGAGCGTCGACACCCCCAGCGCGAGGGCGCGACCGAACGCCTCCAGCGTGTTCTCGGGCCAGAGCCCGGCGCCGCCGCGGTGGGCCTGCAGGTCGAAGGGTGTCGAGGCTCGCTCCGCTCGCACCTCAACCAACGGTGGGGGAGCCGTAGAGCCTGTCGACCACGTCGGAGTACTTCGCGTTGACCACCCGCCGCTTGAGCTTGAGGGTCGGGGTGAGCTCCTCGGACTCCGCCGTCCACTCGTGGGGGAGCAGCTCCCACGCCTTGACCTGCTCGGGGCGCGAGAGCCGCTCGTTGGCGGCGTCGACGGCCGCCTGCGCCATGGCGCGGATCTGGGGCTTGGTGGACAGGTCGGCGAGGTCGGTGAACTCGATGCCCATCTTGGCCGCCACGAGCGGGGCGATCTCCCCGTCCAGGGTGAGGATCGCGACGACGTAGGCCTGGTTGTCGCCGATCGCCATCGCGTGGCCGACGATCGGGGACTCCTTGAGGTAGTTCTCGATGTTCGACGGCGCGATGTTCTTGCCCGCGGAGGTGATGATCAGCTCCTTCTTGCGGTCGACCACGGAGTAGAAGCCGTCCTCGTCGACCGTGCCGATGTCGCCGGTGTGGATCCACCCGTCGTCGTCGATCAGCGCGCGCGTGGCGGACTCCTGGCGGTGGTAGCCGGGGGTGTTCACCGGTCCGCGGCACAGGATCTCGTTGTCCTCGCCGAGGCGCACCTCGATGCCGGGGTTGGGCCGCCCGACGGTGCCGAGCTTGAAGTGGCCGGGACCGTTGGAGGTGAAGGCGCCGGTCGTCTCGGTCATGCCGTAGACGTCGTAGACCTGCAGGCCGAGCCCGCCCATGAACTTGGCGACCTCGACGGGCATCGGCGCGGCCGCGCTCGCGGCCCACGTCACCTGGTCGAGGCCGAGCAGCAGCCGCAGGAAACCGAGGATCGCCTCGTCGGCCCTGGCATAGGCCTCCTCCACCTCCGGCGTCATCTCGTTGCCGTACTCGTGCGCCTGGGTCCAGGCCAGACCGGCCGCCATGGCGTCCTGGACGAGCTTGTGGTTGGCCGGGTCCGGGTCCTCGGCCAACTTCGCGGAGATGCCGGTCTTGATCTTCTCCCACACCCGCGGGACGCCGAAGAAGGCGGTCGGGTGGACCTCGCCGAGCGCGCCGAGCAGCCCCGCCGGGTCGGGGATCGCGTGCACGTGGTTGCCCAGGAACGGCGGACCGTACGTCGCCAGCACCCGCTCGGCGATGTGTGCCAGGGGAAGGTAGCTGATCGTGCGCTGCTGGCCGCGCAGCCCGGCCGCGTCGAGCGTGGACACCGCTTCGTACATGACGTTGTGGTGGGTCAGCACGACACCCTTGGGGTTGCCGGTCGTGCCGGAGGTGTAGAGGTAGGTGGCCGGCAGGTCGGGGGTGATCTGCTCCATGCGCGCCTCGACGCCGGAGGTGTCGGACCCCCGGGCGAGGAAGTCCTCCCACGTCATCGCGCGCCCGTCGTCGACGCGGTCGGCGTCGGTGAACATCACGACGTGGCGGATCGAGTCGACCTCGGCCAGCGCGCGCTCCCAGCGGCGGTAGCGGTCGTGGTCCTCGAGGATCACCACGACCGGGCGGGACTCGCCGGCGATGAACGCGACCTGGTCCTGCGCGAGGGTGTTGTAGATCGACATCGGCACCGCAGCGGCCGCCATCGAGCCGTAGTCGGCGAGCGTGTGCGCGGTGCGGTTGGACGCCATCAGCGCCACCGGGTCGCCCTTCTCCACGCCGAGGTCGATCAGCGCGGCCGCGACCTGCTGGGTGCGCTCCCACGTCTCGGCCCAGGTGATCGTCGACCAGGTCTCGCCCTCGGGCACGTCGAAGCGGTCGGAGAAGGCGGGATGGTCGCCGAACCTCTCGGCCGCCTGCCGCACGGTCGCCGGCATGTGCAGGCCGAGGATGCGGGCCTCGTACTCCTCGCGTGCTGCCGCGACCTCGGCAGGGATCTCGTACGCCATCTGGGGTCTCCTACCTCTTCGCCCATGCTCGGTCATGTGGCGGGGGTCACATCATGGCGGCGCGGGGGACCGATGGCTAGGTCCGCCGCGCGCAACCCGGCACGCGTGGGGTGGCTAGGGTCGGAGCGTGTACAGCGACTACGAGAAGTGCGCGGTGTGCGGCTCCGAGGTCCGGCTGCGGCCCCACCCGGGCACGTCGGGCGTCACCGACGGGCCGGCCGGACCGGCGGACGGCGTCCTGGGCGGGGGCGACCCGACCGTCGACCTGCGCGAGTGCACCAACGACGACTGCCCCACGCGGCAGCCCGGCGGACCCGAGGCCTGACGCCCGGGCACCTAGCCCCGGGGCGGGAGGCGGTGCAGGGTGACGTCGTGCACCGCGCCGTCGTACGTCGTCGCGGTCATGTAGGTGCAGTGCGGCTGCCGCCGGCGATCGGTGGGCGAGCCGGGGTTCAGCAGCCGGAGGCCCGAGCCGGCCGTGGTGTCCCACGGGATGTGGCTGTGGCCGAACACCAGCACGTCGAGGTCCGGGTACGCCGCGGCCATCCGCTCCTCCCGACCCTTCGCCTGGCCCGTCTCGTGCACCACGCCGATCCGCACGCCGTCGAGCTCGACCCGCGCGACCTCGGGCAGCCGCTCTCGCAGGGCGCCGTGGTCGTTGTTGCCGTGCACGCCGACCAGCCGCTGTGACCGCGACTCGAGCTCGTCGAGGAGCCGGACGTCGACCCAGTCCCCGGCGTGGACGACGACGTCGGCCTCCTCGACCGCCGCCCACACCTCCGCGGGCAGGTCCTTGGCCCGCTTGGGCAGGTGCGTGTCGGCCAGGAGGAGCAGGCGGGTCGGCATGGGGGCCAGTCAACTCCACGGCCGCGAGCCGGTGTCGCGCGACTTCGGTCGATCCCGGCTCGTGCCGGGTCCGCCGGTGCCACACTGGCCCGGCACCGGGCCGACCGTCCCAGAAGGAGCCGACCATGCCGCTGCCCGCCGACGAGGTCCACCTCCACGACCTCGCCCACGTCGCGTGGCTGCAGGAGCACGGCGACGCCGAGCTGTGGCACGTCGCGGCGATGAGCGCGTTGACGTACGGCGACCCGCACGGCTTCGCCCTCTGGGTCGTCCAGCAGGACGACGTCGACCGGGCGACTGCGGGCTACCTCTTCCTGGGCAGGTACGGCCCGGAGTGGCTGAGCGGCCGCCCGGTGCTCGGTGGCGAGGGCCTCGCCGGCGACGACCTCGTCGCGGTGTTCGAGGCGATCTGCCGCGGCAGCGCGACCCGTGGCTTCACACGGGACGAGCTCGGGCTCGACCCGGGCTTCGAGACGCCACGGCGGGAGTGCCTCGCGGTGGTCGACGAGGGAAGGATGGCCCCGGGGATGGTGGCTCCCACCGCTCTGGTGGCCACGCCCTTCCCCGCACCGCGTCAGCTGGGCTACTCCATCGAGGACGGCGCCATCTTCGAGGCCTGAGGCTCGCCGCGTAGGTTCGGGGCATGGCCCCTGACGAGCACACGACCGACGACATGGTCGCCGAGGCGTCCCTCCAGCTGTGGGCGGCGGCCCAGACCGACTTCGACCCGTTCGAGGTGCCGTCCGAGGAGTGGCCGGCCGAGACCGTGCCGGTGCGTGACGCCGACATCGCCGTCGACACGCGCCTGGACCTCGACGACGTCCGCGCCTCGCTCGACCGGCTCGACGGCGTGAAGGTCGTCGTCGGACGTGAGGCCGGCACGTGGAGCGTGCTCCGCACGATCCCCGACGACACGCCGCTCTAGGAGGAGAGCGCCGCCAGGTCGCGCTCGGCGTAGAGCCGGTGCTCCCACTCCTCGTTGAGGACGACCTTCAGGCAGTCGGCGACGGTCAGCGAGTCAGCCTCCGCCATGAACGGCGTCGCGCTGGTGACGTGGCGGTCCAGCCCGTCGTCGTCGAGGTCGGCCAGCACCTCGGCGACGGTCGCCCGGCGGCGGGCCCGCAGCTCGAGCACCTCGTCGAGGGTGGGACGTACGTCGCGGTCCCACGGCACGCCGTCGACGGCCGGCGCCTCGTCCCACGGCAGGTCCAGCGGGTGCCACGGCGACGGGTCGGCGAGCACGACCCCGGAGACCCAGCAGGCGTGGGCGAAGCCGAGGTGGCGCAGGGTCTCGATGAAGGACCACTCGCCGTCGACCTGCTCGTGCAGCCTGGCGGCCGGCAGCTCGCGGGCGCGGGCGACCGTGGACCCCCACAACCGATCGACGGTCTCGAACGCCGTCCGGAAGCCGTCGGCGTCGCTCGGCCGCATGAGGGCACGCTCGGGATGGCGACGGTCGAGCTCGGCCTCGACGAGGGGCACCACGTCGACGCCGTTGACCACGACCCGCCCGAGCTCGCCGTGGATCTCGAGGTCGGGCGCCTCCACACCGGTCATCCGCACGCCGTCGAGCCAGGCGGCCCGCACCCGCAGCCCGCTGAGGTCGGCGTCGTGGATCGTGGCGTCGCGGAGCCGGACCCGCCGGAACGTCGACCCGCTGAGGTCCTGCTCGATGAAGTCGGTCATGGAGCCCACCGTAGGGACGGTTGCGGACGATCCGCGACCGCTTCGCGCCTCACCAGGTGAGCTCGATCTCCACCTCGTTGGAGTCGCCCAGCTCGACCTCGACCTTGAGAGCGACCTGCTCGGGCACCGCGACCGTGATGCGGCCGCCGTCGCGCACGAACTCGACGGAGTTGTGCTTGGCCAGCGAGTCGGCGAGGGCGCGCAGCCGGGCGGCGGCCTCCTCGCGGCTCATCGTGCGGGTCTCGTCCATCTCGAAGAGGTCCATGGAGTCTCCTGGTCGGGGATCGGCCGCGGCTGCGTCCGCGCCTCGAACCTAGCCAGCGGCTGGGAATCGGGGGCTGCCCACTGTCGGCCGCCCGTGGGACGCTGGCCGCGTGACCGACACCCACCGCCACACCCTCGACGTCCCGGGGGCGACGCTCAGCTATGCGGTCCGCGGCGACCTCTCCGCCGCCACGGCCGGCTCCCCGCCGCTCGTGCTGTGCGGCTCGCCCATGGACAGCACCGGCTTCGCCAGCCTCGCCGACCGCATCCCCGACCGGGTGCTGGTGCTGGTCGACCCGCGCAACACCGGGCACAGCCTGCGCCAGGACCCCACGGCGGCGGTGACGCCCGAGGAGCACGCCGCCGACCTGCATGCCCTCGTGGAGGCGCTCGGGTCCGGCCCGGTCGACGTCTTCGCGTCGTCCGGCGCGGCCGTGAACTTCCTCTTCCTCGTCGCCGCGCACCCCGGCGACGTACGCACGCTGGTGGCGCACGAGCCACCGATGGCCGGGCTGCTGCCCGACGCCGACGCGATCGCCGCCGTCTGCGACGAGATGGTCGCGACCTACGACGCATCCGGCGTCGGTCCGGCGATGGCGCGCTTCATCGGCCTGGTGATGCACCGCGGCCCGGTGGGCGACGAGTACCGCGCCGCACCGCCTCCCGACCCGGCGATGTTCGGCATGCCGACGGGGGACGACGGCTCCCGCGAGGACCCGCTCATGGCCAACCTCCGCGGCGGCGGCGTCACCCGCGTCCCGGACCTCGACGCCGTGCGCGCCGCCCCCACCCGCGTGGTGGTCGGGGTCGGCGAGGAGTCCGGCGGCCCGGAGGACGGCGAGATAGCCGGCCGCGCGGCACACGCGGTCGCGGCCGCGCTCGGGCAGCAGCCGGTCGTGTTCCCCGGCGGACACAACGGCTTCCTCGGCGGCGAGTTCGGCCAGACCGGGAAGCCCGACGAGTTCGCCCAGCGACTGCTCGCGGTGCTGGTCGGTTGATCAGAGACCGAGCATCCGGCCGATGATCTCCTTCTGGATCTCGGTGGTGCCGCCGTAGATCGTCTGGATCCGCGAGTCCGTGTACGCCTTGGAGATGGGGTACTCGTTCATGTAGCCGTAGCCGCCGTGCAGCTGCACGCCCGCGTCGACCACGCGCTTCTGCAGCTCGGTGGTCCACCACTTCGCCATCGACGCCAGCGCGGTGTCGACCTCGCCGGCGTTGAGCCGCAGCACGCAGTCGTTGATGAAGACGCGGGCGATGTGGGCCTCGGTCGCCATCTCGGCGAGCACGAAGCGGTTGTGCTGGAACTTCCCGATCGGCCTGCCGAAGGCCTCGCGCTCCTTGGCGTACGCCAGGCACAGGTCGAGGACGTGCTCGACCGCCGCGACGGCGATGCAGCCGATGGAGATCCGCTCCTGGGGCAGGTTCTCCATCAGCGAGATGAAGCCGGAGCCCTCGGCGCCGAGCAGGTTCTCCTTCGGGACCCGGACGTCGGTGAACGACAGCTCGGCGGTGTCCTGGGCGTGCAGGCCCATCTTGTCGAGGTTGCGGCCGCGCTCGAAGCCCTCCATCCCGCGCTCGACGACGAGCAGCGAGATGCCCTGGTGGCCCGCCTCCGGGTTCGTCCGGCAGACCACGATGACCAGGTCGGACAGGATGCCGTTGGAGATGAAGGTCTTCGAGCCGTTGAGGACGTAGTGGTCGCCGGCGTCGACCGCGGTCGTCCGGATGCCCTGGAGGTCCGACCCGGCGCCCGGCTCGGTCATCGCGATGGCGGTGACGATGTCGCCCGACACGCAGCCGGGGAGCCACCGCTGCTTCTGCTCCTCGGTGCCGAGGGAGGAGATGTAGGGGACGATGATGTCGGTGTGCACGGCGAACCCGGGGCCCGAGGCGCCCGCGCGGGCGGACTCCTCGGCGAGCACCATGTTGTAGCGGAAGTCCTTGATGCCCGGCCCCCCGTAGGCCTCGTCGACGTCGAAGCACAGCAGCCCGCGCTCGCCGGCCTTGCGCCAGATCTCGCGGTCGACGATCCCGTCGGCCTCCCACTTCTCGTGGTAGGGCGCGACCTCCTTGTCGAAGAAGGCGCGGGCGACGGCGCGGAAGTCCTCGTGCTCCTGCTCGAGGATGCTGGGGCGCTCAGGCATGGGGTCGGCTCCTGTCGACGGGGTGGTCCCGTGGGGTGAGGTGGCGCGCCGGTGTCGCACCTACCGTGGATGGATGGGTCTGATCAGCACGTCCGTCCGCGCGACGCACCTCGTCACCAACGCTGCCTGGTTCGGCGGCTCGCTGTTCGGCGCCGTCGGGTTGAACCCGGCGTCGCGCGAGCCCGACACCGAGCGTGAGCGGGTCGAGGTCTCGGGCACGGGGTGGGAGCGCTGGGGTCCGGTGCAGGGTGCGGCCATCGCGCTGCACCTGCTCAGCGGCCTCGCGATCACCGCCGACAACCGCAACCGGGTGGCGGGCCACGCGCCGACGACGGCCACCACGGTGGCCAAGACGCTCCTGACCGGCGCGGCCGTCGCGTCCAGCGCGGCGGCGTACGCCTACGGCCAGCGGCTCGGCGACGCCTCCGGCGAGGACGGTCATCCGAAGAACCCCCAGGTCGCCGAGGACGCCCGCAGCAAGCTGGCCTGGCTGCAGTGGGCCACCCCGGCGCTCACGGGAGCCGTCCTCGTGCTGGACGCGCAGCTCGGCGAGCAGCAGCGCGGCGCCGCCGGCCTGCTCGACCGCCCCTGGTGACCGCTCAGGCATGGTGCCTCTTCTCCGTGCTGGGACGGGCGCGCGCCACGGCCCGCGCCGCGACGTAGGCGGGCTCGCGGAGGGCGGCGACGAAGGGGTACTGCTCGACCCCCGCCAGTGGACGGGCGACGGGGTCGAAGCGGTCGAGGGTGTCGGCCTCGGACCAGACGACGTCGAGCCGGCCGAGCCGCTCCCACGGGCCGGCGCCGCGCGAGACCTCGACGGCGTACGACGTCGGGGGCAGGCCGTCCGCCCCGCCGTCCAGCGGGCTCAGGCCGAAGGTCACTGCGCGGCCACGGGCCCGCACGGGCAGGAGCGTCGTCAGCCGGCCGAAGCGGCGCGGCGGGCGCAGGGTGAGCAGGTAACGGCTCCAGGGGTGCTCGCCCGTGCTGGCGAACAGCAGGTCGGCGTCGTCGCCGTCCGGGGCGGCGGCCGGCAGGCGGAGGGCGAGCCCCTCGATGTCGGGCCATCCCTGCGGCAGTCCCATCGCGCGCGACCAGCGGACCCGGCACGGCTGCGGACCGGGCGTGTCGAGCGCGGGGACGCCGAGGCCGGGCGCGTGCTCGGACAGGGTGAGCCGACCGGCGCCGTGGTGGCCGTCGGGGTGGAGCGCCTTGTCGCGGCGCAGCAACCCGGTCACCGCCGCTGCTGCGGCGAGGGCCAGCCCGGGAGCGAGACCGGTGAGGCGGCGGACGGGGACGAGGTGCGGGGTCATGGTCTCCACTACCCCGTCGCCTCCCGCGGCACACGGTTGAGCGCGTCGAGCATCGACTCGGGTCCGAGGTCCTCGAGCCGGTAGCCGTGGGGGTAGGTCGTCGGCCGGTGCCGGTACGCCGTGCGGCGCGGTGGCGTGAACAGCAGGAGCCGGCCACGCAGGCGCAGGCCGGCCCGGACCGCGCGCACGAACCACGCGGGCTGCCTCGGCAGGCCGAGCGCCTCGCGCAACGGCTCGTCCATCACGGCGATGGTGACCCGGCGCACCAGCGGTCGCAGCGGGGGAGGGGCGACCTCCTCGGCGATGCGGATCGACGACTCGGCGAGCCGGGTGGCGGCCGGGGTGTGGGCGAAGTGCCGACGTTCGTGGTCGACGAGCAGCGCGAGGTAGCCGTCGTACGTCGTAGGGAGGTCCTTGAGGCCCATCAGCTCGCCGAACCGCGTGGTCACCTTCGCGATCGCGGCCAGCTCGTGGGGGTCGAGCCGGCGCCAGCCGTAGGCCTCGATCCAGCGGACCGGGCCGACGATCGTGGTGGCCAGGACGTAGGCGAAGTCCTCGGCGGCGATGTCGTAGTGGCCGTGGATGCGGTTGAGCCGGCGCACGGCCGCGTGCGAGCGCGGCGAGTCGATGCCGTCGAGCGTCGCCTCGTCGCCGATGAGGATGGTGTCGTCGTAGCGCTTGACACCGTGGTCGGCGAACTCCTGGGTGCGATCGAGCAGCTCGGCGATGGAGGGCACGCCGTAGTCGCGCATGAAGGCGATGCCGGTGCCCTGGACGTAGTCCCAGGGGAACTCGTGGCGCGCGGTCAGCCGGAGGATCTCGTCGTGGTCGACCTCCGGGTCCAGCGACTGGATCCGGCGCAGGTTGGCGAAGCGACCCGGCGCGTGCACGAGGCTCAGGACACCCATTCCCTGACCTGCGCCACGGTGGCTGCGGGGTCCTCGGACACGGGCGTGATGTTGAGGTCGGTGACGCCGGCCTCGCGGAAGGCCGCGATGCGCTCCTTGACGTACGACGCCGGGCCCACGAGGTTGGCGGCCTCCAGCCACTCGGTCGGGACGAGCGCCTCGGCCTCCTTCTTCTTGCCGGAGAGGTAGAGGTCCTGGATCTCCTCGGCCTCCTTCTCGTAGCCGTAGGCGCGGGCCACGTCGTTGTAGAAGTTCTTGCCCTTGGCGCCCATGCCGCCGACGTAGAGCGCGAAGATCGGCCGCGCGAAGTCGAGCAGCGCCTTCGTGTCGGGGCCCTCGCCGATCGCGACCATGCCGCCGGCCATCACCTGGAGCGGCTCGAGGCCCTCCTGCCGCTTGGCGTTGCCCGTCGCGAGCGCGTCGCCCCACACGAGGTGGGCCCGCTCGGGGTGGAAGAGGTGCGGGATCCAGCCGTCGGCGATCTCGGCGGTCTGCTCGACGTTCTTCGGGCCGAGGGCGGCGATCCAGATCGGGATGGTGTCGCGCTCCGGCTTCGTCAGCAGCTTCAGCGGCTTCCCCAGTCCGGTGACCGCCCCGTCGTCCTTCGTCAGCGGGAGGTGGAAGACCCCGTCGGCCGACAGCGGCTCGCGCTTGAGACCGCTGCGGATGATCTCGACGACCTCGGCGGTGCGGGCCATCGGCTTGGAGTAGGGGACGCCGTGGAAGCCCTCGATCACCTGCGGGCCGCTGACGCCGATGCCGAGGATCGCGCGGCCGCCGCTGACGTTGTCGAGGCCGGCCGCGGTCTGCAGCAGCGCGCCGGGCGTGCGGGAGTAGATGTTGAGGATCCCCGAACCGATCTTCACGGTCTCGGTCTTCGCCGCGAGGTAGCCCATCAGCGTGGGGGAGTCGAAGCCGTACGCCTCCGCGACCCACACGCTGTCGAGGCCCGCCTTCTCCAGGGCGACCACCTGGTCGGCCGCGTTGCGGGGGTTGCCGTCGTACATCAGCAGGGTGGCGAGACGCATGCCGCAATCGTGACAGTTTCACTGTCACGATGGCAAGAGGCCCAGATCGCGTCGGCGTCGTCGGCCGACAGCTCGAAGAAGCCGAAGCGGATCCTGCTGGTCGGCAGATGGTCCTTCACCTCGGCCAGGGGGATCGGCTCGACCTCGCGCAGCTCCGCGGCCCGCCGCCACCCGCCCTCGATCACGGCGCTGGGTTCCGGCTCCTCCCCGGACACCTCCCCGGCGAACGTGATCGCGCGAAGCGGCTCGCCCTTCGGGTACGTGGTGGTGGGGGAGTAGACCAGCACCCGGTCGCCGGCCGACATCCGCGCCACGGGCGCCCGCTTGCCGTGGTTGGCCATCACGAACCCCTCAGCCTGCCCTCGGCGGGCGTGGTCACGAGAGGCGACGAGGACCCAGGTGCGTGTCATGCCTCCGACGCTAGGGCGGGGGTGCGACAACACGTGTCCGCGACGTACCCCCGTCTCGTCACGCGCCGAGCATGTAGCCCCGGGGGCAGCGACGGAAGACTCGCCACCGAACCGTGCGGCTACTCGACCGCCTTCGCGGCCCCGTGCCAGGACTCCCAGAGCGCGGCGTAGGAGCCGCCGGCGGCGACGAGGTCATCGTGCGAGCCGAGCTCGGAGATCACGCCGTCCTCGACGACCGCCACGCGGTCGGCGTCGTGGGCGGAGAACAGCCGGTGCGCGATGGCGATGACCGTCCGCCCCTCCAGCACGGCCGCGAGCGAGCGCTCGAGGTGCCGGGCGGCGCGCGGGTCGATGAGCGAGGTGGCCTCGTCGAGCACCAGGGTGTGCGGGTCGGCCAGCACGAGGCGGGCGAGCGCGACCTGCTGTGCTTGGGCGGGCGTGAGCGAGCGGCCGCCGGAGCCGACGACCGTGTCGAGCCCCTCGGGCAGCGCGTCCACCCACTCGAGCGCGTCGACGGCCGCTAGGGCGGAGCGGACCGCGTCGTCCGACGAGCCCGGTCGGGCCAGCACGACGTTCTCCCGCAGGCTGCCGACGAAGACGTGGTGCTCCTGCGTGACGAGCGCGACGTGCCCGCGCAGGTCGTCGAGGGGCAGCTCGACCAGGCCGACGTCGCCGACCGTGACCCGTCCCGTGCGCGGCGGGTGGATGCCGGCGAGGAGGCGGCCGAGCGTCGACTTGCCGGCGCCGGACGGGCCGACCATGGCGATCCGCTCCCCGACGCCGACGTCGAGGTCCACCCCGTGCAGCACGTCGCGGCCCTCGACGTAGGAGAACCGGACGTCCTCGGCGTCGAGCTTCTCGTCGACCGGCACCGCGCCGCTGACCGAACGGTCGTCCGCGACCTCTGCCACGCCGAGCAGCCGCGCCAGCGAGGCCGCGCCCATCTGCAGCTCGTCGAGGATCGACACGATGCGGTCGACGGGGTCGATGAGCATCTGGACGTAGAGCGTCGCCGCGGTCACCTCGGCCAGCGACACGTCGCCGCGGGTGTAGAGCCAGCCGCCGAACAGCAGCGTCCCCACCACCGGCAGCAGGTAGGCGACCTCCATCGAGGGGAAGAACACCGTGCGCAGCCGCAGCGTGTAGCGCTCCGCCTCGAAGGACGCGCGGCAGTCGGCGTCGGAGCGGGCCACCCGGTCGCTGCCGAGGCCCAGCGCCTCGACCGTGCGGGCGCCCTCGACGGTCTCCGCGAGCGTGGTCGTGATCTGGCTGTACGACGCCGACTCGCGCTCGTAGCCCGGCCGGGCCCGGCGGAGGTACCAGCGCAGGCCGGTGACCAGGGGCGGCAGTGCGAGCAGGCACGGGAGGAACACCCACCAGCCGACCGACAGCGCGGCTGCGAAGACCAGCACGGCGGTGACCACGGCGATCGTCCACTCGGGCAGCGCCCAGCGCACCGACCAGCTGAGCTGGTCGACGTCGCGGCTGGTGCGGGTCAGCAGGTCGCCGGACCCGGCCGACTCGACCGTCCCGACCGGGAGCGCGAGCGCGTTGCCGACGAAGTCCTCGCGCAGCTCCGCCAGCACCTCCTCGCCGAGGGCCTGCGAGAGGTAGCGCGCGTAGCGGGTCAGCACCGTCTGGAGGAGCAGGAAGCCCGCCAGCGCGATCGCCGTGCGGTCGACGTGGGAGACGCTGGTGCCGTCCTCGACCGCCTGCACCAGGCCGCCGAGCAGGCGTGGCGCGGCGAGGCCGGCCGTGGCGGCCAGGACGTGGAGGGCGAGCGCGGACCAGAGCATCCGCGGGTGGCGACGGGCGAGGTCGCGGGCGTAGCGGCGTACGGCGGCGGGGCCCGCGACGGGCAGGCGCGTGGTGCTCACGTCGCTCACGAGGCCTCCTCGACGTCACGGGTGACCACGGCCCGGTAGCCGGCGTGGGTCTCGAGCAGCTCGGCGTGCGTGCCGGTCGCGACGACCGACCCGTCGACCAGTAGCGCGACCTCGTCGACCGCGTCGAGCAGGAGCGGGCTGACGGTGGTGAGGACGGTCGTCCGTCCCGCCCGGTGGGCGCGCAGGCGTGCGGCGATGCGGGCCTCGGTGTGGGCATCGACCGCGGACGTGGGCTCCACCAGCACCAGGACCTCCGGGTCGCTGGTCAGCACGCGGGCCAGCACCAGGCGCTGGCGCTGGCCGCCGGAGAACGACCGCCCGCGCTCGGCCACGACCGTGTCGAGGCCGTCGGGCAGCCCCTCCAGGACGTCCTCGGCGGAGGCGGTGTGCAGGGCCTCCCGCACCCCGCCGCGGCGACCGACGTCGAGTCCCGCGCCGAGCGGGCCGCTGAAGAGCAGGCTGCTCGTGTCGGACAC
The DNA here is from genome assembly GCF_031844425.1 of Microbacterium sp. ARD31. NCBI lineage: Bacteria > Bacillati > Actinomycetota > Actinomycetes > Micrococcales > Microbacteriaceae > Microbacterium > Microbacterium sp. ARD31. Next base: position 97,944 of record NZ_JAUZVE010000024.1, on the reverse strand, counting down.
CACGATCCGGCGTCGCACCTCGTCCAGCGGCAGCGCCGTGAGGGGTACGCCGCCGAGGGTGACGTCGTCGTCGACCGAGGCCGCGGCGAGGCCGAGGCGGTCGGCGAGCAGCGCCGAGTCGTCGGGCCGGTCGCTGACGATCGCCACCATCCGGCCGGGCTCGACCCGCAGGCCGGATCGGGCGTCGGCGAGGACGCTGCCGGCGGGAGGAGGTGCCTGCGGGTGCGGGGGATCGGTGACGTCGGGCTCCAGGGCGAGCACCAGGCACACCCGCCGGGCCGCGACCTGGGCCCGGATGGCCTTGTTGGCGAACTCGGTCGCCGTGCGCAGCGGCATCATCAGGAAGGCGGCGTAGCCGTAGAACGCGACCAGCTCGCCGGGCGTGATCGCGCCGGACACGGCGGCCCGGGCGCCGAGCCACACCACGAGCACCACGAAGATGCCGGGGAGCAGCACCTGGAGCGCGTCGAGCACGGACTGGATGCGGGCCACGCGCACGCCCGCGGTCCGGGTGCTCTGCGACTCGCGGCGGTAGCGGTCGAGGAAGACCTGCTCGCCGCCGATGCCGCGCAGCACGCGAAGCCCGCCGACGATGTCGCTGGCGGTGTTGGCCAGCTCGCCCATCAGGTGGCGCTGGTGGGCGCTGCGCGCCTGCAGGGGCTTGAGCAGCGGGCCGACGGCGAGCACCAGCAGCGGCACGCCGACGAGCACCACCAAGCCGAGGGTCACCGACGTGGTCAGCAGCAGCACCGCGACCATCAGGAACGAGACGATCGCGCCGGTGAAGCGGGCCGTGATGTCCATCAGGCCGCCGAGGTGCGACAGGTCGCTGGTGCCGATCGCCACCACCTCGCCGGTCGACACCTTGCGCGGCAGCGTGCCGCCCAGGCGAACGGTCTGGCGGGTCACCAGCTGGACGGTGCGGTAGGCCGCGATGAGCCAGTTGGTGACCGCGAAGCGGTGGCGCATGATCCCGCTGACCGCCTGGACGAGTCCGACGGCGAGCATGACGCCCGTCCAGAGCACCAGCTGGGAGGTGTCCTTGGCGGCGACGCCGAGGTCGATCGCGCGTCCGAGGACGGCCGGCATCACCGCCTGTGCGGCGCCCCACAGGATGCCGAAGGCCATGCCCCCGGCGAGCGTGCGCCACTGCTGCCGGGCCATCCAGAGCAGGAAGCGGCGGGGTGTGCGGTGGTCCGCCACTCCGGGATCGGGGACGGGGAGGCTGCGCACCGGGTGATCCTAGGTTCGGCCCGCGGGCGCGACGAATCCTTTTCGGACGGCTGCTCACCGGCCGAGGCCGGGCACCACCTCGGCGCCGGGCACGTCGGCCAGCAGGCGGCCCGGCACCAGCAGCTTCGACCGGCGCACACCGCTGCCGACCACGACGACGGGCTCGTCGAGCAGCGCGTCGTGGACCAGCACCCGCCAACCCGACGGCAGGCCGAACGGGGTGATCCCGCCGTGCTCCATGCCGGTCTCGTCGACCGCTCGGTCCATCGGCAGGAACGAGCACTTGCGGACGTCGAGCATCCGGCGCACGAGCGTGTTCACGTCCGCGCGGGTGTCGGCGCGCACGACGCACGCCGCGACCCGCTCCTCGCCCGCCCGCGTGCCGGCGACGACCACGCAGTTGCCGCCCGCGGTCATCGGGACGTCGTAGGCCTCGCTCATCGCCGCCGTGTCGGCGAGGGCCGGATCGATCTCGACGACCGCGACCTCCGCCGCGCCCGGCCACGACGCCAGTGCGGCGGCGACCGGGGGCGCGACCTTGTCGGGGTGCTCGGTCGCGGGCAGCGAGGTCAGCGAGGGGAAGGAGGGGAGCGTCACGCGGCCATCATGCGCCATTCACCGAGGTGTCACCCCGCGGTCCCGCGGGCCGTGCACGGTGGGGTCATGACGGTGACCCGCGAGGCGCTGGGCACGGCCCCGTCGTTGGTCCTCACGCCCGCCGTGGTTGCGCACCGCGGCGCCAGCGGGCACCGTCCCGAGCACACCCTCGAGGCCTACCGGACCGCCATCCGGATGGGCGTCGACGACATCGAGCTGGACCTCGTCTCCACGCGCGACGGGGTCCTCGTGGCCCGGCACGACCTCGAGCTCAGCACGACGACCGACGTGGCGTCGCGTGCCGGGCTCGGCCACCTCCGCCGCACCCGCACCGTCGACGGGGTGGCCCAGTGCGGGTGGTTCGTGCAGGACCTCACGCTGTCCGAGCTGAAGACCCTCGCCACCCGCGAGCGGATGCCGGTCACCCGTCCCGGCAACACGGCGTACGACGGTGCCGAGGGCGTCCCGACGCTCACCGAGGTGCTGGCCATGGTCGGCGCCGAGTCTCTCCGGCGGGGCCGTCCGGTCGGTGTGCTGCTCGAGCTCAAGCACGCCGCCCACCACGACGCCGCCGGCCTGCCGCTCGACGTCCCGCTCCTGCGCGACCTGGCCCGCCACGGCCTCGACCACCCGTGGGCGCGCGTGGTCCTCATGTCGTTCGAGGCCCCGGTCCTGCGGCGGCTGGCCGCGCGCACCCGCCTGCCGATCATGCAGCTGCTCGAGGCGGGCGAGCGGGTCACCGACGAGCTGCTGGACGGGATCGACGAGTACGCCGACGGCATCGGCCCCCACAAGTCCCTCGTGCTGCCCCGCGACGCGGGCGGAGCCATCGGCGAGCCCTCGGCGCTGGTCCGTGCGGCGCACCGGCGCGGCCTCACCGTGCACGCCTGGACGGTGCGCGCGGAAAACCGCTACCTGCCGAGCAACCTCCGCCACGGCGAGGCCCCCGACGCGCTCGGGGACATGGCGGCGGAGGTCCGCGCGCTGCTCGCTGCCGGCGTCGACGGGGTCATCACCGACCACCCGGAGGCGGCGCTCGCGGCGCTGCGCGAGGTGCGCCCTTCCGGATGACAGGCGCGGCCGCGCACCGGCGTACGCTCGGCCCGTGACGCACGCCACGGACCGCTCGCACGCCCTCCTCGCCCGCATCCGCGCGTCCGTGATCGGCGACGACCAGGTGATGCAGGGCCCCTACGGCCCGCGCCGGGTGACGTACGCCGACTACACCGCATCGGGCCGCAGCCTCACCTTCATCGAGGACTTCATCCGCGCCGAGGTGCTCCCGGCCTACGCCAACACCCACACCGAGGCCAGCGGCACCGGCCTCCAGACCACCCGGCTGCGCGAGGACGCCCGACGGATCATCCGCGACGCCGTGGGCGGCGACGAGGAGACCGTCGTGGTGTTCTGCGGCTCCGGCAGCACGGCCGCGATCGACAAGCTGATCGGCATCCTCGGCCTGCGGGTGCCGTGCGCCCTCGAGGACCGCTACCACCTGACCTCGCTGATCCCGGCGGACCAGCGGCCGGTGGTGTTCATCGGTCCCTTCGAGCACCACTCCAACGAGGTCAGCTGGCGCGAGACCATCGCCGACGTCGTCACCATCCACGAGGACGCCGACGGCCGGGTCTCCCTCGACCACTTGCGCGAGGAGCTCGAGCGCCACGCCGACCGGCCGCTGAAGATCGGCTCGTTCTCCGCGGCCTCCAACGTCACCGGCATCGTCACCGACACCGAGGGCGTGGCCGACCTGCTCCACGAGCACGGCGCCCTCAGCTTTTGGGACTTCGCCGCGTGCGCGCCCTACGTCGACATCGAGATGTACGGCCCGGGCCGCTCGCACAAGGACGCCATCTTCATCAGCCCGCACAAGTTCATCGGTGGCCCCGGCACGCCGGGCGTGCTCGTCGTGCGCCGCGAGCTGATGGCCAACCGGGTGCCGGTCGTGCCCGGCGGCGGCACGGTGATGTACGTCAACCCCACCGAGCACCGCTACCTCGACGACCGGGCCCACCGCGAGGAGGGCGGCACGCCGGCGATCGTGGAGTCGATCCGCGCCGGGCTGGTCTTCCAGCTCAAGCAGGCCGTCGGCGTGGAGACCATCCAGGCCCACGAGGAGGAGCTGCTCCAGCGGGCGGTGGCGGCCTGGGTCGCCGAGCCCACCATCCAGATCCTCGGCAACCTCGACTCCCAGAGGCTCTCGATCGTCTCCTTCGTCGTGAAGGCGCCCGACGGGACCTACCTCCACCACAACTTCGTGGTCGCGCTGCTCAACGACCTCTTCGGCATCCAGACCCGCGGCGGCTGCTCCTGCGCCGGGCCCTACGGCCACCGGCTGCTCGACATCGACCTCGACCGCAGCCACCAGTTCGAGGCGCAGATCGCGACCGGGTGCGAAGGCATCAAGCCCGGCTGGGTGCGGGTGAACTTCAACTACTTCGTCGACGAGGAGGTCTTCACCTACGTCGTGGAGGCGGTCCGCCTCGTCGCCCGCGAGGGCTGGCGGCTGCTCGGCGACTACCGCTTCGACCCGCTGACCGGGCTGTGGCACCACCGCACCGGCCCGGTGGAGCCGCCGCTGCGCCTCGCCGACGTGTCGTACGCCGACGACGGTGCGATGACCTACCCCCGGCACCCGACGACGGCCCCCGTCTCGGTGCTCCGGGAGCACCTCGACGAGGCCCGCGCGATCATGGCCGCGGCCACGCCGCCGGACTGGTCCGACGCCGCGCACCTCGACGCCGACTTCGACGAGCTCCGCTGGTTCGCGCTGCCGGCCGGCTCGCTCAGCAGCTAGCGGGCGGTCCGGCGCGAGGGCCACACCGTGGCCGCGAGCCCGGCGGCTCCCGCGGCGAGCCACGGGATCGGCAGCAGCCAGCGCAGCTCGTCGGTCTCGACGACGTCGCCCTGGACCAGCGCCCACACCAGCACCATGCCGGCGAAGGCGACGCCCATCACGAGCTGGCCGATGTTGACCGGGTGGAGGCCGGACGGCTTCTCCGGCGCGTCCAGCGGCCCGACCATCGACTCGTCGTAGTGGGTGACCGTGTCGTCGGGCCCGTAGATGTCGGTGTCCCAGCCGGGATCCCGGTCGGTGTCGCGGGTGCTGTCGTAGGTGTTGTCGTTCTCGCTCATCGGGGGCTCCTCAGGCGGCTTCGCGGACGATGACCTCGCCCGCGACCAGGTCGATGTTGATGGACATGTCGGGCGCGCCGGCGCCGCCGTCGCGGAAGCCGTCGACGGTGATGTCGAAGCCGTCGCCGCGCTGGTCGAAGACCCGGCTGTCGCCGGCCACGACCTCGGTCGTGACGTCGACGTCCATGCCGTCGGGGACGACGACCTCCACCCGTCCGCCGACGCCGTCGATGCGGACCTCGCGGCCGTCCAGGTCGTCGACGTCGGTCACCGCGGACAGGTCGAGGCGGAACTCGCCGCCCCCGAAGTCGTAGGTGTCCTCGACCGCGGCGGCGGAGGTCGGGACGAACGTGTGGTGGTCCTCGGGGAACTGGTCGCCGATGGTGGCGCCCGCCGTGGCCAGGGCGGCCACCAGGCCGAGGGCGATCAGGCCGCCGGCGCGGCCCCAGAACGAGCCGACGACCAGCATCAGCGCGATGATCCCGAGCGCGAGCGCCGGGTAGGCGCTGTCGGTCACCGAGGCGCCCGCCAGGTCGACGACGCCGAGCACGCCCTCGGCGAGCGCGACCAGGGCCAGGGTGAAGAAGAACAGGAGCGGGCCGCGCTTGCGGGGGTTGCGCGGCCGGCGCGGCTCCCGGGTGTAGCTCGTGGGCGGCGCCCAGCCCTGCATGGTGTGACCGTAGGACTGCTCGTAGGACTGCTCGTAGGACTGGTCGACCGGCGGGACGTCGGTGACGCCCGGACCGGGGACGGGACCGGCGTACCCGTAGCCGCTCGTGGGGGCCGACTTCTGCTTGCGGTTGAGGAACCACACGACCAGCGCGGCGAGGACGGCCAGCGGCCACGGGAACCAGAAGGCGCCGGCCCAGTCGCCGAACGCGCAGAGCACGGCGAGGACGCCGACACCGGCGAGGGCGAGCGTCCGGCTGCGCTCGTCGAGCCCGAGCGGCTCGTCGTTCGTGCCCTCCTCGGGCACCAGCACCCAGGCGCCGACGTAGGCCAGCAGCCCGGCGCCGCCGAAGAACACCGCGACCACCAGCGCGACCCGCACGATGATCGGGTCGATGTCGAAGTGGCGGGCGAGCCCGCCGGCGACGCCGGCGATGTGGCGGTCGGTCACGCTGCGACGGAGGCGGCCGAGGTCCTTCATCTCCTCACGGCTGACGCGGGGACCGGGAGCACCGCTCGGCGGCGGGGGCTGCTCGGTGGGGGTGGAGGGGCTGGGGTTGTCCATGGCTCCACTCTCGTCCGCCGCGGGCCTCCGGACCATCGGGGACAGCCCTGATTCGCCTCCGCGGCGCAGGGGAGCGGCTCAGGGTCGGGTCGGGGTCGATCCTCATGGTCCGGCGCGTGCCTGCCTGCGACGATGGAGGCACGATGAGCGACACCACCCCCCGCGCCACCCCCGCGCCGGCTCCCGCCCCGACCTGGCGTGCCGCCCAGCCGCGGCGCGCCTACCGCGACCTCTCCGCACCGGTCGCAGGCGGCGTCGCGTCCGGGCTCGCGGCGCACCTCGCGGTGCCGGTGCTGTGGGTGCGGGTGTTCTTCGTCGCCACCGCCCTGCTGGGTGGCTTCGGGCTCATGCTCTACGCCGGGCTGTGGGTCTTCCTGCCCGCCGACCAGGGCTTCGAGGTCAGCGCCCCCGGCCTGGAGAGCGCCACCCGCACCGGAAAGCGTCCCGGACGCCGGTCTCGGCTGCGCGACGCCGGGCCGGCGATCGCCATCGGCGCGCTGCTGTTCGGCGTCGTGCTCGGCTTCGAGGGCATCTTCGGCCAGGGCGCGCTCTTCTGGCCCGTCGTCCTCGGCATCGCCGGCATCGGCCTGCTGTGGCGGCAGGCCGACGAGGCGCAGCGCGAGCGCTGGATCGACTCCTCGGGCCGCATCGACCCCTTCCGCGCGGTCTTCGGCAACGGTGGCTGGGCGGCGTACACCCGCTTCGCGGCGGGTCTCGGGCTGATCCTGACCGCCCTGATCGTCTTCGCGGTCGCGGCGGGGAAGGCGACGTTCGCGGTGCCGGTGCTGGTCGCCGGGCTGCTCGGCCTGGTCGGCCTGGCGATCGTCGTGGGCCCGTGGGCGATGCGGCTGATCGACGACCTCGGCGCCGAGCGCGCCGAGCGGGTCCGCACCCAGGAGCGGGCCGACATGGCCGCCCACCTGCACGACTCGGTGCTGCAGACGCTCGCGCTGATCCAGAAGAACGCGCACGACTCGACCACCGTCGCCCGGCTCGCGCGGTCGCAGGAGCGCGACCTGCGGCAGTGGCTGTTCGAGGCCGACACCGCCGACGCGACGACGCTCGCCGGCGCCCTGAAGGAGATGGCCGCCGACGTCGAGGCCCAGCACCCCGTCGTGGTCGACGTGGTCACCGTCGGCGACTGCGACCTCGACGAGTCGCTGCGGCCCGTGGTGCTCGCCGCCCGGGAGGCGGTGGTGAACGTCGCCAAGCATGCCGGCACCCAGCGCGCCGACGTCTACGCCGAGACGACCGCCGGGGCCGTCGACGTCTTCGTCCGCGACCGGGGCGAAGGCTTCGACGTCGCCGGCGTCGCCGCCGACCGGCAGGGCGTCCGGAGCAGCATCGTGGACCGGATGGCCCGCCACGGCGGCAGTGCGGACGTACGCTCTGCTCCCGGCGAGGGCACCGAGGTGCGCCTCCACATGCCCCGAAGCCAGGCACGATCCCACTCGCAGACCCCCGACGAGGAGAACCGATGAGCCAGACGAGTCCGAGCGGCGCCGTGCGGGTCGTCCTGGTGGACGACCACGCCATGTTCCGGGCCGGTGTCCGGGCCGAGCTGGCGGCCAGCGGTGCCGGGGTGGTCGAGGTCGTGGGTGAAGCCGCCGACGCCGACGCCGCCGTCACCGTCGTCCACGAGCTCCAGCCGCAGGTCGTCCTCCTCGACGTGCACCTGCCCGGCGGCGGCGGCGTCGAGGTGATGCGCCGCCACCCCTCGCCCGACACGCTCTACCTCGCCCTGTCGGTCTCCGACGCCGCCGAGGACGTCATCGGCACCATCCGCGGCGGCGCCCGCGGCTACGTCACCAAGACGATCACCGGGCCTGAGCTGGTCGACGCCATCACCCGCGTCGCGGGCGGGGACGCGGTGTTCTCGCCCCGGCTCGCCGGCTTCGTGCTCGACGCGTTCGCCGGGTCGATCGACGTCGCCGCCGTCGACGAGGACCTCGACCGGCTGACCGAGCGCGAGCGCGAGGTGATGCGCCTGATCGCCCGCGGCTACGCCTACAAGGAGGTCGCCAAGGAGCTCTTCATCTCGGTGAAGACGGTGGAGACCCACATGTCGTCCGTGCTCCGCAAGCTCCAGCTCTCCAGCCGCCACGAGCTGACGAAGTGGGCCTCGGACCGCCGCCTGCTCTGACGCGATCGTTCCTCCCATTCCCCCCAGGGGTGGTGGTTGTTTGACAACTCCCCGGGCCAGACGGTGGGGTCGGGGGATGGCTGACACCGCGACCGTCCCCCGTCCGGACGAGGAGGACAGCGAGCTCAAGCGGTCCATCACCGGCGGCCTCCTCTTCTTCTACACCCTCGGCGACGTGCTCGGCTCGGGCATCTACGTCCTCATCGGGCTCGTCGCCGCCGCAGTCGGCGGTGCCTTCTGGCTCGCCTTCGCACTCGGCGTGACGGTCGCCGCGATCACCGGAGCGGCGTACGCCGAGCTGGTGACGAAGTACCCCCGCGCCGCCGGTGCCTCGCTCTACGTCAACAAGGCCTTCGGCAACCGCGCGCTGACCTTCCTGGTCACCGTGTCGTTCCTCGCGGCCAGCATGGCGGCCTCCGGCTCCCTCGCGACCGGCTTCGCGTCGTACTTCGCCGAGCTGTGGTCCGGTCCGCCGGCGTTGCTCGTGTCGCTCGTCTTCGTCGCCCTGCTCGTCGTCGTCAACTACGTCGGCATCACCGAGTCGGTCGTCATGAACATGCTGATGACCTTCGTCGAGGCCGCCGGCCTCGTCATCATCATGGTGATCGGCATCGTCCACGTCGCCAACGGTGACGCGGACTTCGGCGTGCTCACCAGCATCGACACCGGCGGCGACTACAGCAGCCCCGCGCTCGCGGTCCTGGCCGGCATCTCCTTCTCCTTCTTCGCGATGACGGGCTTCGAGAACACCGTGAACGTCGCCGAGGAGACCGTCGACCCCTACAAGGCGTTCCCGCGGTCCCTCGTCGGCGGCATGCTCGTCGCCGGCCTGGTCTACGTCCTGGTGTCCATGGCGGCCGCCCTCACCGTGCCCACCGACACGCTCGCGGAGTCCGACGCCGCGCTGCTCGAGGTCGTCAAGGCCGGGATCCTGCCGTTCTCCACCGACCTGATGACGACGCTGTTCTCGATCATCGCGCTGGTCGCCATCACCAACACCACGCTCGTCACGATCGTCACCCAGCCGCGGATCCTCTACGGCATGGCCCGTGAGGACGTCGTGCCGGGCGTCTTCGCCAAGATCCACGCGACCCGGCGCAGCCCGTGGGTCGGGCTGCTCTTCAGCGGCACGGTCGTCGGCCTGCTGCTGGTCGTCGGCACCCTGCTCACCGAGGCCGGCGGCGGCATCGACCTCGTCGGCCGGCTCGCCACCGTCACGGTCGTGCTCCTGCTCGCCATCTACGCCCTCGTGATCGTGGCGTGCCTGATGCTGCGCGGGCACGACGAGCACGACGAGATCTTCCGTGCGAACACCCCGCTGCTGCTGGTGGGCCTGGTCGGCAACCTCGCGATCCTCGGGTTCACGGTCTTCGACGACCCCACCTCGCTGCTGTGGTGCGCGGCGCTGCTCGCGATCGGCGGCCTGCTCTTCCTGGCGGAGTACTTCTTCGGCAACAAGGGCACCGGGGACCGCACGCCCGACCTCGACGACACGACCACCACCGGATCCCAGGAGGCCTGATGCACGTCATCGTCGCCACGGACGGCTCGCGGCAGTCGCTGGCCGCGGCCAAGCACCTCAAGTCCTTCGCCGACCCCGCCAAGATCACCGAGGTCTCGGTGGTGGCGGTCATCCGCCCCCTCGCCTCCGTGGCCTTCGCCGACGACCTGTCGGAGGGCAGGCTCGACGGCTCCTTCCGCGACGCGGCCCAGGGCGCGGTGGACACCATCGCAGCGGTCTTCGAGGGCTGGGGTCCCAAGGTCAACAAGCGCATCCGCAGCGGCTCGGCGGCCAACGAGATCATCAAGGCCGCCAAGCAGTACGACGCCGGGCTGGTCGTCGTGGCCGCCGGCGGCCGCGGGCTCAGCGACAGCGTGCTGGTGGGCAGCACCGCCCAGCGGGTGCAGCACTACGCACCCTGCCCGGTGCTCGTCGTACGACCGGCGCCGCGCAAGTCGCGCAAGGGCTGAGCCCGGCCGTCCGCAGCGGGTCACTAGGGTGTCCGCCATGGAGACCCTGCGGCTGGTGCTGCTGTTCGTACACATCCTCGGCTACGCCGCCCTGCTCGGCGGCCTGCTGGTCCAGGTGCGCGACGAGACCAAGGCGGTCAACCCGCTGATGCGCGACGGCAGCGGCACGGCGTTCCTCGCCGGCCTGCTGCTCGTCGGCGTGCTCGAGAGCCTGGGGTCGCCCGACCACGCAAAGATCGGCGTGAAGTTCGCCATCGGCCTGGTCATCCTGGTGCTGGTGATGGCGAACATGCGCAAGCCCAGCATCCCGCAGGGCCTCTACCTCGGCCTGCTCGTGCTGACGGTGGCCAACATCGCGGTGGCCGTGTTCTGGTCGCCGGTCCACGCCTGAGCGCCGCCTGATCCACAGCCGACGGCGGCCGTGCCCGCTGTCGCACCCGCCGCATAGGCTGGGGCCGACATGAGTCCCACAGATGCACCGGCCGACCAGGCCCTCTTCGAGCACCACGACAGCCCTCTCCTCGAGGGCCTCAACGAGCCCCAGCGCGCGGCCGTGACCCACGCCGGCCCGCCGCTGCTGGTCGTCGCGGGCGCCGGCTCCGGCAAGACCCGCGTGCTCACCCGCCGGATCGCCTGGCTGATCAACGAGCGCAAGGCCCACCCGGGGTCGATCCTCGCGATCACCTTCACCAACAAGGCCGCGGCCGAGATGAAGGAGCGTGTCGAGGAGCTCGTCGGCAAGCGGGCGCGGATCATGTGGGTCTCGACCTTCCACTCCGCCTGCGTGCGGATCCTGCGCAAGGAGATCGACCGGGTCGGCTTCAAGTCGAACTTTTCGATCTACGACGCGGCCGACTCCAAGCGGCTGATGACGATCGTGCTGCGCGACCTCGAGCTCGACCCCAAGCGGTACCAGCCCAACGCGGTGCTGCACTGGGTCTCCGACCAGAAGAACGAGCTGCGCGACCCGGAGGACGCCGCCAAGGAGGCGCGCAACTCCTTCGAGGAGGCCTACGCCAAGGCGTTCGCCAGCTACCAGCGCCGGCTGCGCGAGGCCAACGCGCTCGACTTCGACGACCTCATCATGACCACGGTGCACCTGCTCCAGGCGTTCCCCGACGTCCGCGAGAACTACCGGCGGCGGTTCCGTCACGTCCTCGTCGACGAGTACCAGGACACCAACCACGCCCAGTACAGCCTCATCCAGCAGCTGTGCGGCACGTCCTTCGAGATCGGCACCGCCGACGAGGGGCACCAGGAGGTCGAGCCGAGCGAGCTGATGGTGGTGGGTGACGCCGACCAGTCGATCTATGCGTTCCGGGGCGCCGACATCCGCAACATCCTCGACTTCGAGCAGGACTTCCCCGACGCGACGACGATCCTGCTCGAGCAGAACTACCGCTCGACCCAGACCATCCTCAGCGCGGCCAACTCCGTCATCGGCAACAACCGCGGACGCAAGCCCAAGCGGTTGTGGACCGACGCGGGGGAGGGGGAGCGGATCGTCGGCTACGTCTCCGACGACGAGCACGACGAGGCCCGGTTCGTCAGCGAGGAGATCGACAAGCTGGTCGACTCGGCCGGGATCAAGCCCGCCGACGTCGCGGTCTTCTACCGCACCAACGCCCAGTCCCGCGTCTTCGAGGAGGTGTTCATCCGCACCGGCCAGCCCTACAAGGTAGTCGGCGGGGTGCGCTTCTACGAGCGCCGCGAGGTGCGTGACGCGCTCGCCTACCTCCGGATGCTGGTGAACACCGCCGACGAGATCTCGCTGCGCCGGGTGCTGAACACCCCGAAGCGGGGCATCGGCGACCGCGCCGAGGCGTGCGTCGCGGCGCTGGCCGACCGCGACCGGATCACGTTCTGGGAGGCGCTGACGCGCGCGGCCGACGCCCCCGGCCTGGCGACCCGGAGCCTGAAGAACATCGAGGCCTTCGTCGCGATGATCCAGGAGCTCCAGTCGATGGTCGAGGCCGACGAGCGGCCCGACGTGATCCTGGAGTCGGTCCTGGAGCGCTCCGGCTACCTCGCCGAGCTCGAGGCCAGCGACGACCCCCAGGACGGCACCCGCGTGGAGAACCTCGCCGAGCTCGTCGCCGTGGCGCGCGAGTTCGCCGAGGACCCGCAGCCCGGGCCGAGCGCCGACCCGGCCGACGTCGAGGCCGGCACGGTCGCGGTCGGGCTGGGTGACTTCCTGGAGCGGGTCGCCCTGGTGGCCGACGCCGACCAGATCCCCGACGCACCCGACGGCGACGACTCGGGCGTGGTCACCTTGATGACCCTCCACACCGCCAAGGGCCTCGAGTTCCCGGTGGTCTTCCTGACCGGTCTCGAGGACGGCGTCTTCCCGCACCAGCGCTCACTGGGCGACCAGCCCGAGCTCGAGGAGGAGCGCCGGCTCGCCTACGTCGGCCTCACCCGCGCCCAGCAGCGGCTCTACGTCTCCCGCGCGCTCGTCCGCTCCGCCTGGGGGGCGCCCGCCCACAACCCCGCCAGCCGCTTCCTCGACGAGCTGCCGGTCGACCTCGTCGACTGGCGTCGTACGGCGGCCGAGCAGACCCGCTGGGGACGGGCCGACCTCACCGGTGGTGGGTCGTCGCGCCTGGGCACCCCCACCGAGGCCGGCCGACGCAACTTCACCTCGGCGGCGATGCGCGCCGACGCCGCGGCGAAGGCGAAGCCGGCCCGCGAGATCCCGAGCCTGGCCCCCGGCGACCGGGTGGTGCACGACTCGTTCGGCATGGGCACCGTGGTCGCCGTCGACGGGGTGGCGGAGAAGTCGGTCGCCTCGATCGACTTCGGCTCCGAGGGCGTCAAGCGGCTGCTCCTGCGCTACGCCCCGGTCGAGAAGCTGTAGCAGGGGCCGGCCGACGCGCTCCGCGCGTCGGTCAGGGAACGATGCCGTGCTCGACGAAGGCCTGGAACGGGTCGACCGGGCCGGCGCCGCCGGGACGGACCTCGAGGTGGAGGTGCGAGCCGGTGACGTTGCCGGTGGCGCCGACGGTGCCGATGACCTCGCCGCCGGTGACGCGGTCGCCGACGGAGACGTAGATGTTGGTCTGGTGGCAGAACCAGATCTCGGTGCCGTCGTCGAGGGTGACCACGGTCTTGTTGCCGTAGGCGCCGTCGTACCCGGTGGAGGTCACGGTGCCGTTGGCGACCGCCATGATCGGGTCACCGCTGTTGGCGTTGAAGTCGAGACCGGTGTGGTAGCTGGCCCAGAGGCCGTACTGGCCGAAGGTCGCGGTGATGCCGTAGCTGGCGAGGGGGAGAACCCACTTGTTCTCCTTGATCTTCGCCGCCTGCTTCTCCGCGGCCTTGCGCATCTCCTCGAGCTTGGCGGCGCGCTCGGCCATCTGCTTCTCGGCCAGCGCGACGAGCTCGGGGTCGGTCTCCTCCGCGCTGACGTCGGAGTCGCGGGAGTAGTCCCGGCTGACGACCTCACCGCGGCGCGCCAGGGCGGTGCCGGCGGCGCCGACGGCCCGGCTGGCGTCGAGGGATGCACCGGAGGAGGTCAGGGCGGTCGCCCCGGCGCCGGCGGTCACGGCGCCACCAGCGGAGATCGCGAGGACGGCGACACCTGCCACGAGGGGCAGCGACGGCAGGCTGCTGGCCACCGAGCGGCGCGGGGGCGGGGTGGCCCGACGCTTGCCGGTCGTGGGTGCAGCCGGTGCCGAGGTGGTGCGACGCCGAGGAGCGCGCTCCGCTCGGTGGTTGCCCATAGGGGTAGTTACCAATCTGCCGGGTCAGGGGGGTCGGGTCGGCAAGACCGCGCACGACTGTAACGGAAAGATCACGGGAAAGTGCAACCCTCGATCAAATTCGTCGTGGAAGCGCGGCCATTGGTCGTTATCCGGACGTCACCCGCGTGCCGCCTGGTAGCGGTCGAGCGCCTCGCGCCGCTCGTCGGCGTGGTCGACGATGCGAAGCGGGTAGTCCTGCTCGTAGCCGGTCTCGGACTTCCACGGCTCGTGCGCGGCCTTGCCCGGCAGGTGGGCGAGCTCGGGAACCCACCGTCGGACGTAGTCGCCGTCCGGGTCGAACTTGAGGCCCTGGGTGACCGGGTTGAAGACCCGGAAGTACGGCGACGCGTCGGTGCCGGTGCCGGCGACCCACTGCCAGCCGTGGTTGTTCGAGGCCACGTCGCCGTCGATGAGCAGGTCGAGGAAGTGCCGCGCCCCGACCGGCCACCACACGTGCAGGTCCTTGGTGAGGAAGGAGGCGGTGATCATCCGGACCCGGTTGTGCATCCACCCGATCTCGCGCAGCTGCCGCATCCCGGCGTCCACGATCGGGTAGCCGGTGGTGCCGGTGCGCCACGCCTCGATCGCGTCGGCCGGGTCGTCGTAGCGCATGCCCCTCAGCGCGGGCTTGAGGTCGGCCCACGCCGACGCGGGGTGGTGCCACAGCACGTCGGCGTAGAACTCCCGCCACGCCAGCTCGGCGGCGTAGGTGGAGGAGTGGTCGATGTCGGCCAGGAGCGAGCGGGGATGCAGCACCCCGAGGTGGAGGTACGGCGACAGGCGCGACGTGCCGTCGCGGTCGGGCCGGTTGCGCTCCGAGCGGTAGGACCCCAGTCCGTGCTCGCGGAACGACCGCCAGCGCCGGCGGGCCGCGTCCTCCCCGGGGCCCGGCAGGTCCACGGGCGCGTCGGCGACCGCCTTCTCGAGCATCTCGACGGCCCTCGCCTGCGAGTCGGCGGGCTCGAGGTCGGGGGAGCGCGGCGCCGCGGCGGGCGCGGGCCAGCCGTGCTCCCGCCAGGCCCGGGCGAAGGCGCTGAAGACCTGGTAGGGCTCCCCGCTCCCGTTGCGCACGCGACCGGGCCCGACGGCGTACGGCGAGCCGGTGGCGACGAGCTCGACGGCCTCGCCCACCGCACGGTCGCGGCGCACGCCGTAGGGGGTGGTCTCGGCCGAGACGTGCACGCGGCGCTCTCCCGCCACCTGCGGCACGACCTCGCGCGGGTCCCCGTGGCGGATGGTCAGCGGGATCCGCTCGGCGAGGGCCAGCACGTTGGCTGCCAGCCACGCCCTCCGGGACGGGCCTGCGCCGTCCCACAGCACCGGGTCGACGACGAACAGCCCCTGGACGGATCCCTCCTCCAGCGCGGCGAGGAGCGCCGGGTTGTCGCGCACCCGCAGGTCGCGCCGGAACCACATCACCGCCGAAGGGGGGCTGGAGCTCGAGGGGGCACTGGAAGGCATGCTCCTCAACGTAGCGCCGGGGTGACCACCACCACGCTCACCCGACCTCGTGCGACCCCGCGGGGGAGGTCTAGGGTGCCGAGAGGGAATCCCCGCCACTGTTCGCAAGACGAAAAGGACTGGTCACCTCGTGGACCTGATGGAATTTCAGGCGAAGGAGCTCTTCGCCAAGCATGGAGTCGCAACCACGCTGGGGGTCGTCGCCGAGACGCCCGAGGCTGCTCGGGCCGCCGCGGAGGAGATGGGCGGCGTCACCGTCATCAAGGCGCAGGTCAAGGCCGGTGGCCGTGGCAAGGCCGGTGGCGTGAAGATCGCCAAGACCGCCGACGAGGCCGAGTCCTACGCCCGCGACATCATCGGCATGGAGATCAAGGGCCTGCGCGTCAACCGCGTCCTGGTCACCCCGGCGACCCCACCGGTCGAGGAGTACTACTTCTCCTTCCTACTCGACCGCTCCAACCGGTCCCACCTGTGCATCGCGTCCGTCGAGGGTGGTGTGGAGATCGAGGAGGTCGCCAAGACCAACCCCGAGGCCGTGCGCCAGATCCCGATCAACGCGATCGAGGGCGTCACCCCGGAGAAGGCCGCCGAGATCGTCGACGACGCGAAGTTCCCTGCCGCGCTGCGGGACCAGGCCATCGAGATGGTCCAGAAGCTCTGGAAGGTCTACGTCGAGGAGGACGCCACCCTCGTCGAGGTCAACCCCCTCGCCCGTCTGGAGGGCGACAAGCTCGAGGCGCTCGACGGCAAGGTCTCCCTCGACGACAACGCCTCCGAGGTCCGCCACCCCGACCATGAGGAGTTCGTGATCCGCGAGGAGGCCGACCCGCTCGAGGCGAAGGCCAAGGACAAGGGCCTCAACTACGTCAAGCTCGACGGCCAGGTCGGCATCATCGGCAACGGCGCGGGCCTCGTGATGAGCACCCTCGACGTCGTCGCGTACGCCGGCGAGGCGCACGGCGGCGTGAAGCCGGCCAACTTCCTCGACATCGGCGGCGGTGCCAACGCCCAGGTGATGGCCGACGGCCTCGACGTGATCCTCAACGACGAGCAGGTCAAGAGCGTCTTCGTCAACGTCTTCGGTGGCATCACCGCGTGCGACGAGGTCGCCAACGGCATCAAGGGAGCGCTGGAGATCCTCGGCGACGAGGCCTCCAAGCCGCTGGTCGTCCGTCTCGACGGCAACAACGTCGAGGAGGGACGCCGCATCCTCGACGAGCTCAACCACCCGCTGGTCACCCAGGTCGACACGATGGACGGCGCGGCCGACAAGGCCGCCGAGCTCGCCCACCAGGCCTGAGAGAGAGAACTGAACAGATGTCTATCTACCTGAACTCCGACTCGAAGATCATCGTCCAGGGCATGACGGGCGGGATGGGTGCCAAGCACACCACCCTCATGGTCGAGTCCGGGGCCAACATCGTCGGCGGCGTCAACGCCCGCAAGGCCGGCACCACCGTCGAGCTCGGCGGCAAGGAGCTCCCCGTCTACGGGACCGTCGAGGAGGCGATGAAGGAGACCGGCGCCAACGTGTCCGTCGCCTTCGTGCCGCCCGCGTTCACCAAGGACGCCTGCATCGAGGCGATCGACGCCGAGATCCCGCTCCTCGTCGTCATCACCGAGGGCGTCCCGGTCCTCGACACCGCCGAGGTCGTGGCCTACCTCGAGGGCAAGTCCACCCGGATGATCGGCCCCAACTGCCCCGGCATCATCACCCCGGAGGAGTCGCTGGCCGGCATCACCCCGCACACCATCGCGGGCAAGGGCCCGGTCGGCCTGGTGTCGAAGTCGGGCACGCTGACCTACCAGATGATGTACGAGCTGAAGGACTACGGCTTCACCACCGCCATCGGCATCGGCGGCGACCCGATCATCGGCACCACGCACATCGACGCGCTCGAGGCCTTCGAGAACGACCCGGAGACCAAGGCGATCGTGATGATCGGCGAGATCGGCGGCGACGCCGAGGAGCGGGCCGCGGCCTACATCAAGGAGCACGTGACCAAGCCGGTCGTCGGCTACGTCGCCGGCTTCACCGCTCCCGAGGGCAAGACCATGGGCCACGCCGGCGCCATCGTCTCGGGCTCCTCGGGCACCGCGCAGGCCAAGAAGGAGGCCCTCGAGGCCGCCGGGGTCAAGGTCGGCAAGACGCCGTCGGAGACCGCTGCGCTGATGCGCGAGGTCCTGCAGGGCCTCTGAGGTCCCCGCTCAGTCCAGGCTCGACTCACGGCCCCGCAGGTCCTCCTGCGGGGCCGTGCTGGTCCTCGGCACCTGCACGGTGCCGCGGACCGGGTTTCGGGCGCTCCAGAGCACCTGCCAGACGACGTGCGCGCCGAGGAGGCGCACCGGCGCCGCGACCGACAGGCGGCGGCGCGGCGAGGGAAGCGTGGGACAGGCTGCACTGGACAGCGTGGCTGGAATCGACATTGTTCAACACCCCGTTTTCGTGAACGCACACATCGCCGGAAGGATCTGACCGGTGGTCTCGGTGACCCCGTCGGCCTGCTCGTCGAGCGATGCGAGCGAGCCCTCACCGTACGTCCCGACCAGCAGCCGGGCCGAGCCGACCCGGGTCACCTGGAAGACCGAGCTGCCGAGGCCGTCGGAGTAGGTCAGCCCGATCGTCACCGTGTCGTAGCCGGTGTCACGGTCGAGGACCGTCCACACCAGGTTGCCCTGCTCCTGGCACTCCGCCGCGGCGCGGCGCAGCACGGCCATCGGCGCCGTGGCCCGCTCCGCGTCGTCGTGCACGAACAGCTCGCGCCACTCGTGGTACTCCGGGCCCGACACCCCGGCGACCAGGCGCCGCAGGCCACCAGAGGTCTCGCGCTGCGGCCAGACGACGCGGCCGCACATCTCCAGCTCGCCGAGCCCGTCGCCGTCCGGCGAGGGTGGCGAGACCGTGTTGTCGGTGTTGTCGGCGTCGAAGCCCACCGCCAACGGGAAGTCGTCCGGGACCTCCGGGCCACGGGGCGTCGCGGTGGCGGACGCATCGGGCGCGGGCGAGGGGCTGCCCGAGCCGGTGCCCTCGGAGCCGAACAGCTCCATCGCCGCCACCGTCTCGCGCAGGGGGTCGACCGTGGCTTCGACGGCCCGCTGGACGTCCGGCTCGTCCCACTGCGCGTACGTCGACGTGACGAGGAGGGCCGCGCCCACCGGCACGACGTGGATCACCGTCGCGCCGCTGCCGGGCTCGCCGTCGAAGGTGTAGGTCTGCACCAGCGTGGTCGCAGGAGCCGGGCCGAACGGGGAGTCCCGCACCTCGGTGAGCGTCTCCTGGTCCCCGTCGGCGGTGACGGTGGGGCAGGTCAGCGGCAGGTCGGCGAACGACCGGGAGACCTGCGTGGCCTCGTCCGGGGTGCCGAGCAGCACCAGCTCACGCGTGTTGGCGGACTCGCCGCCGCTGTTGTCGGCGACGAGCCGGTCACGGACGCCGAGGCCGCGCAGGGGAGCGGTGCCGCACAGGGAGACGTCGCGCAGGCCGGTGCCGCTGCGTGAGGTGGGGATGGTGTCCTGCGGGCCGCCCATCCCGGCGGAGAGCGGGAAGTCGTCGGGGATCGCGGTCCCGGCGGGCTCGGTGGCGGCCCGGGCGGTGTCCGCGGCGCTGGTCGCGCGGTCGGCCGCCGGGTCGTCGCCCGACGTGCCCTCGCCGCAGCCGGCCAGGGCCAGCGAGCCGGCCAGGGCAGCGGTCAGGAGGGTGGAGCGGAGCCTCATGCCACCTGAGACACCACGGGAGGCGAAAAGGTTGCGTCAGCCCCGCGCGCGAAGGGTGGCGAGGCGTTCGAGCACCCGGCGAGAGAGGGCGACGAAGTCGTCGCGCGACATCGTCATGTTGCGCTGGGGGCTGAAGCCGAGTTGCGAGACCGCGGTGCCGTCGCGCACGATCGCCATGAGGAAGGGGAACGACTGCTTGTCGTTGAGCTCCATCGACAGCGCCCACGCGTGGAGGTCGGTGTCCTTCGTCGAGGACGACGCAAGCGGCGTCACCGTGGTGCCGAGGTTGGCCTGACCGCACTGTCGCACCCGCGTGCGGACCTGGTCCACGAACGTGTCGGCGGCCTTGGGCTTCATCGAGCCGACGACCTGGGTCAGGCCCAGCTGGTCCACGTTGCGCGTCTCCGGGAAGAGGAACGTGCGCGTCCTGGCCAGCCTGATGCCCTTGCCGGTGAAGGTGGTGTTGTCGCAGCGCGTCGAGGCGAAGTTCGTCCTGCTCGCCTTCTCGGGGTCGGTGCCGACCCACGGTCCTCGTACGGCGGAGACGGGCGGGAGGTCGACCACCGACAGCAGCCCGGGCAGCGCGCCGATGTCGAGCGGGGCCGTCGTGCGCGCTTGGGCACGGCCGGCGCACGTCGCCGCCCCGTCGCTGCCGCACAGCGCGTTCACCGCGGCCGCGAGCCCCCTGAGTGAGGCGGCGTCGCCGAGCGGGCGCCCGGTCGTGCGGACCGCGGTGGTCACCACCAGGCTGCCGGTGCGGGCCGTGCCCACGGCGATGGTGGCCGGGGTCTTCCCCCACGTGCGGAGCCGGAACTGGCGCGCCTCGTCGCCCACCCGCTTCACGTCGCTGGTGCGGAGGAGCTGCGTGCGAGGGTCGGCGCAGCTGGCGAACCACAGCGACGCCGCCTCGAAGCTGTCGGCGGCCTGCTCCTCGTTGCGCGAGCGCTCGACGATCTGCACCGCCGTCGCCCGGACCCGCGTGACGCGCTGCTTGCGGGTGCGCTTGCGGTCGCCCTTGCCCACGGTCTTCCTCACCACCTCGGTGGCGGACCCCTCCCACGTGCGGGCCAGCGCGGCCAGGCCGTCGGGGTCGGAGAAGCGCTCGCGCTGGCAGGGGGCGACCAGCCCGTCGCCGGCGAGGTTGTCGCTGGTGCTGGTCTCGTCCCACTCGAGCCCGGAACCGAACCGGGCGACCTGCGCGGACGACAGCAGAGCCGCCTCGTCGATCACTGCCTCGCCGACACCGCCGGTGTCGGGGTCGCTGAGGTCGATGCCGCTGGTGGCCTTCTCCTCGCTGAGGCTGGTCGGCTGCGCACCCGACCCGCTGGCCACGAGCGAGCCGGAGACGAGCAGGGCCGTGGTGGCCACCGCCGCCCCGATCACGGTGTGCGTACGACGACGCGCCGCCCCCGATCGGCGTACGACGCTGGCGCGGGGCCAGCGGGTCTCGGCGAGCGGCTGCGCGAGGTCCTGCAGCAGGCGCTGGACCTCGGTGGTCGGCACGTCGCGGTTCAGCGAGAACTGGGAGGCGGCGGTCTGCAGCTCCCGCTCGGCGTCGGAGCGGGTGAGCCCCACGGACCGGGCGATGTCGTTGAGGCTCAGCGCCGAGAGCGCGTTCAGCACGAGCAGCTCGCGCTGGCGCGCGGACAGCTTCGACAGGGCGTCGAGGGTGCTGCGCGCCTCCGGGTCGAGCGACTTGTCGCGGTGCCAGATGCGGGCGGTGTGCCGGCGACGGGCCCGGCGGAACGCCAGCGGCCGCACGTAGGCGTCACGGTCCTCGAGGCCCTCGACCTTGCGCCAGTGGTGCCAGGCGACGACGAAGGCGTCCCGCACGGCAGCCCGGGCCGCCGGTGCGTCACCGGTCAGGGCGAAGGCCTCGTGCAGGAGACGCGTGCGGGTCTCGACGTAGTAGGCGTCGAAGGTCTCGGGGCTCCTCATGACCGCTCCACGGTACGGGAGAGCCGTGCACGGCGTACAACTTCCCCCAGGGACGGGCGACCGGCGGCGTGGGAGCGAGATCCCGGCACCGGGTCGGGTGATGATGCTCGGGCCATGACGTCGCTGCTCACCCGACCGGACCACGCCCGGGCCGATGCTGCCCGGCCGCGTCCGCTGGTGCTGATCGCGACCCTCGGCGGCGTGCTCGCCGCGCTCGGCCCGCTGGTGGTGCTGGCGGCCGTCGGCATCATCGGCTGGTTCGCCACGGACGCCGGTGTCCACGGCGCCCCCCGCGACGGCATGCGGGTCGGTGCGCTGGTCTGGCTGGCCGGCCACGGCTCCGGCTTCACCGTCCTGGGCGCGCGGGTGACGATCGTGCCCCTCGGCGTCACGGCCGTCGCCGTCTGGTCCATGTGGCGACTCGGCCACCGGGTCGGCGACTCGGTCTCCGGCCACGGCCCCGACGCCGACCGGATCTCCGACGGCGAGCGTGACTTCACCGTGCCGACCGCGATCGCGCTGTTCTTCGCCGGGTACGCCGTCGTGGCCGTCGTCGTCGCGTCCCTGGCCGCCGGCGCCACCGCCGACCCGTCGGTGCCCCGCGTGCTGGCCTGGACGTTCGTGCTGACCGCGCTCGTCGCCGCGCCGGCGATCGCCGTGGGCTCGGGGCGCGCGGCCATCTGGGCGGCGTTCACGCCGCCGACCGTGCGTGCCGGCGCGGCCGTCGCGGGTGCGGTGCTCAGCTCGTTCCTGGTGGTGTCGGCCCTGGTGTTCCTGGTGTCGTTCGCGCTGTCCTTCGACGAGGCCGCGACGATGACCTCGCGCCTGCACCCGAGCCCGTCGGAGGCCGGCCTCTACGCCCTCGCCAACGCGGCCTTCCTCCCCAACGCCGCCCTCTTCTCCGGTGCGTGGCTGCTGGGTCCCGGCTTCGCCGTGGGCGGGGCCACCCTGGTCTCGCCGGGGGCCGTGGTCCTCGGTCCGCTGCCGGTCGTGCCGCTGCTCGCCGCACTCCCGGCCGCCGGCACCCCCGCCGGCTGGGTCGGGGCCGCGATGGTGCTGCCCCCGCTGCTGTCCGCGGTCGCCGCCTTCCGTCGGCTGCGACGCCGGACCCTGCCGTGGGACCAGGTCGTCCTCGCCGGGTGCGGAGGCGGACTGGTGGCCGGCTTCGGCTTCGCCCTGCTCGCGGCGCGGGCCGGAGGTGCTGCCGGCCCGGGTCGGATGCGCTTCGTCGGCCCCTTCGTCCCCGACGTCCTGGTGCACGCCGTCACCGCCTGCGGGGTCGGTGCCCTGCTCGGCGCGTGCGCGGTGGTCCTGCTCGAGCGACGGGCGCGCCCGGTGCGCGACACCACCGCCGCAACCACCGAGGACTGAGCGTGGGCGCAGGGCATGCGCACGCGTCCGGGCCTGCCTCCCTCGGACCCGCGCCGAAGCGGCTGAGGCTGCTGGTCGCGCTGCTGGTCGTGCCCCTGGTGCTGGCGACCGTCGTCGGGCTGGTGGTCCTGTGGCCCGACGGCGACCTCGAGATCACCTCGCCCGGTGCCGACGTGCAGCGCGGCACCGCGACCGTGCAGGAGATCGTCCCGTGCCGCCGCGACGTGGCCGGGTGCCGGGCCGCGCGCGTCGACCTGCACAGCGGCCCCGGTGCGCCGGGCGAGGCCGTGGCCGTGCTGCCCTACGGCGACGGCGCGCCGGCGGTCGAGCCGGGCGACCGGATCGTGGTCACCTTTGTCGCCCAGGGCGAGGAGGGGGAGCAGTACGCCTTCCAGGACTTCGACCGCGGCCCACCGCTGCTGACGCTGACGGTGCTCTTCGCGCTCGGGGTGCTGGCGCTCTCGCGGTGGCGGGGGATCGGCTCCCTCGTGAGCCTGGCCTCCTCGCTCGTGCTGATCGCCGTGTTCACCCTGCCCGCGATCATGGAGGGCGCCCCGCCCCTGGCGGTGGCCGTCGTCAGCGCGGCGGCCATCATGGTCGTCACGCTCTACCTCTCCCACGGCTTCACGGTCCGCTCGACGGTCGCGATGCTCGGCACGCTCGTCTCCCTCACCGTCATCGCGGGGCTCGGCTGGGTCTTCACCACGGTCGGCCACTTCACCGGCCTGGTCGACGAGGGCAGCCAGTACATCTCCAGCATCGCCGCCCAGGTCGACCTCCAGGGCCTCCTGCTCGCGGGGCTGGTGATCGGCGCGCTCGGCGTGCTCGACGACGTCACCGTGACCCAGACGTGGGCGGTGTGGGAGCTCGCCGACCTGGACCCGGAGGCCAGCGCCCGGTCGCTGTTCGCGCGGGCCATGCGGATCGGCCGCTCGCACGTCGCCTCGACCGTGAACACGCTCGTGCTCGCCTACGTCGGGGCCACGTTGCCGCTGATGCTGGTCTTCTCGGCGCTCGAGCTGCCGTTCGGGATCGCGGTGAGCCAGGAGGTCGTGGCGCAGGAGGTCGTGCGCGGTCTCGTCGGTGGGCTCGGCATCATCGCCGCCGTGCCGGTGACCACCGCCATCGCGGCCCTGGTCGCCGCCCGGCTGGTGCGCGAGCGACGGACAGCGGGCGCGGCCGGGTCCCACCGCGCCTAGGATCAGGGCCGTGCCCGAGCAGTCCCGTCCCGCCCGTCTCGTCGTCCTGGTGTCCGGCTCCGGCACCAACCTGCAGGCCCTCCTCGACGCCTGCGCCGATCCGGCGTACGGCGCGCGGGTGGTCGCGGTCGGGGCGGACCGCGACGGCATCGAGGGCCTCGCGCGCGCCGATCGGGCGGGGGTCCCGACGTTCGTGCGGAAGGTGTCGGACTTCGAGACCCGCGAGGGGTGGGACACGTCCCTCGCCACGGTCGTCGAGCGCTTCGAGCCCGACCTCGTCGTCTCGGCCGGCTTCATGAAGCTCCTCTCGGACGACTTCCTCGCCCGCTTCCTCACCCTCAACACGCACCCGGCGCTCTGCCCGGCCTTCCCGGGGATGCACGGCCCGCGCGACGCCCTCGAGCACGGCGTGAAGGTCACCGGCGCCACGCTCTTCGTGGTCGACGGGGGCGTCGACACCGGTCCCATCGTGGCGCAGGTGCCCGTCGAGGTCGCCGAGGACGACGACGTCGCGTCGCTGCACGAGCGCATCAAGACCGCCGAGCGCGCGATGCTGGTCGACGCCGTGGGCCGGATCGCCCGCGAGGGGATCTCCGTCGAGGGCCGCCGGGTTCGCATCGGGGCCGTGGCTCGGTAGTCTTCGGGGCACACGACTGGCGCAGGTGGGCCACCACCGGGGAGTGACGCGCGAGGTGCATCGAACGCCTGGGTGCCCTCGACTCGAGAGCTACCGAGGAGTCCCGTGTCCCCTGCCGACCACCGCATCCCGATCCGCCGTGCCCTGGTGTCCGTCTACGACAAGGCCGGTCTTGACGACCTGGTCCGCGGCCTGCACGCGGCCGGCGTCGAGCTCGTGTCCACCGGCGGCTCCGCCGCGCTGATCGAGTCCCTCGGCCTGCCCGTCACCAAGGTGGAGGACCTCACCGGCTTCCCCGAGTGCCTCGACGGCCGGGTCAAGACGCTGCACCCGCGGGTGCACGCCGGCATCCTCGCGGACCGCCGCCTGGACTCCCACGTCCAGCAGCTGGCCGACCTCGGGGTCGAGCCGTTCGACCTGGTGGTCAGCAACCTCTACCCGTTCACCCAGACCGTGGCCTCCGGTGCGAGCCCGGACGAGTGCGTGGAGCAGATCGACATCGGCGGGCCCTCCATGGTCCGCGCCGCGGCCAAGAACCACCCGAGCGTCGCCATCGTCACCTCGCCCGCGGCGTACGACGTCGTGCTGGCCGCCGTGGCCGCGGGCGGCTTCACGCTGGCCGAGCGGCAGCGCCTCGCCGCGGAGGCGTTCGTCCACACCGCGACCTACGACGTGCACGTGGCGTCGTGGATGGGCAACGTGCTCACCGACACCGGCGACGGCACCGGCTTCCCCGCCTGGATGGGCGCGACGTGGGACAAGCAGGCGGTGCTGCGCTACGGCGAGAACCCGCACCAGGGCGCCGCCCTCTACACCAACGGCTTCCTGCCCGGCGGGCCCGGCCTCGCCCAGGCCGTGCAGCACCACGGCAAGGAGATGTCCTACAACAACTACGTCGACGCCGACGCGGCCCGCCGCGCGGCGTACGACTTCGACGAGCCCGCCGTCGCGATCATCAAGCACGCCAACCCCTGCGGCATCGCCGTCGCGACCGACGTCGCCACCGCCCACCGCAAGGCCCACGAGTGCGACCCCGTCAGCGCCTTCGGCGGCGTGATCGCCACCAACGTGCCGGTGTCGGTGGCCATGGCCGAGCAGGTGGCCGAGATCTTCACCGAGGTGATCGTGGCTCCCGGCTACGAGGACGGCGCGATCGAGGCGCTGCAGGCCAAGAAGTACATCCGCGTCCTCGAGTGCGCGCCGCTGGCCCGCGGCGGCGGCGAGACGCGCGCGGTCTCCGGTGGCCTGCTGGTGCAGGAGCGCGACGTGATCTCGGCCGAGGGCGACGACCCGTCGACCTGGACGCTCGCCACCGGCGAGGCGGCCTCCGACGACGTGCTGGCCGACCTGGCCTTCGCGTGGCGTGCGTGCCGCGCGGTGAAGTCCAACGCGATCCTGCTCGCCGCCGACGGCGCGTCCGTCGGCGTCGGCATGGGCCAGGTCAACCGGGTCGACTCCTGCCGGCTCGCCGTTGAGCGGGCGGGGGACCGGGTGACCTCCGCGGTCGCCGCGTCGGACGCCTTCTTCCCGTTCGCCGACGGCCCGCAGATCCTCATCGACGCCGGGGTGAGGGCCATCGTCCAGCCGGGCGGGTCGGTCCGCGACGCCGAGGTCGTCGCGGCCTGCGAGGCCGCCGGCGTGACGATGTACCTCACCGGCACGCGGCACTTCTTCCACTAGGAAGCGCGCCAGCGATGTTATCTTGACGTCAAGATAACTCTCAGGGGGTACGACGACGTGCGCTGGTGGCAGCGGATCCTCCCGCCGACGAAGCTCGAGCGAGACCTGGTCTGGCAGTGCGTGCTGTCGGCCTTCGCGACGGGGACGTTCCTCACCGGGACGGCCGTCTACTTCACCCAGGTCGTCGGGCTGTCCGGCGCCGAGGTCGGCCTCGGCATGTCCATCGCGGCCGGCGTCACCCTGGTCCTCCAGCTGCCCATGGGGCGGCTGGCGGACCGGGTGGGCGCCAAGCCGCTGTGGGCGCTCGCCAGCGCGGTCGAGGCCGCGCTCTACCTCGCCTGGCCGCTGATCGGCGGCATGGTCACGTTCGTGCTGATGCTGAGCGTGCTGGCGATCTTCGAGACCGCCGGGCGCAACGCCCGCAACGTCTACCGGATCGCTGTGTTCCCGCGGGACGTGCGGGTGCGGGCGCTGGCCTACATGCGCGCCGCCCGCAACGTGGGCTACACGCTGGGTGCGGGCGCGAGCGGCGTGGCCCTGGGCCTCGGCCTCGACGCCGTACGGCTCATCCCGTTCGTCACCGGCGCCCTGCTCGTGCTCAACGCGCTGCTGATCGCGATGGTGCTGCCGGTGATCGCCCGGCCGCTCCCGGTCAGCGACGGCGACGACGCGGGCACGGTCGCACCACCGGCCTGGCGCAACCCCGGCTACGTCGTGCTGAGCGTGTGCAACGGCGTGCTGTCCTCCAACCAGGTGCTGCTCAACGTCGTGGTGCCGCTGTGGCTCGTCGAGCGCACCGACGCACCGCCGGCGCTGCTGGCGTGGCTGTTCGGCACGAACACCGTGCTGGCCGTCCTCCTGCAGGTGCGGGCGAGCCGAGTGGCCGACTCGGTCGACGGGTCGTTGCGCGCCGTGCGCTGGTCGGGGTGGGCCTTCATCGTGTCCTGCGGCCTCATCGCGTGGACCCACGAGACGGTCGGCTGGGTGTCCATCGTGCTCATCTGGATCGGCCACGTGACGATCACCGGTGCCGAGCTGTGGCAGTCCGCGGCCGACTGGTGCCTCACCAGCGAGCTCTCCGACCACCGCCGCCTCGGCGACTACCAGGGCGTGTGGGGACTGGGCTACCAGATCGAGCCGATCGTCTTCCCCGCGCTCTACACCTGGCTCGCGCTCCAGGTCGGCACTCCCGGCTGGATCGTGATCGCGCTCATCGGTGTCACGGCCGCCGCGGTCGCCCACCCGGCGGCGCGCGCGGCCGAGCGGCACCTCGTGCGGATCGGGGCCCCGGTCGGCGCCTAGACTCCCTGCCGTGACGGCACAGACCCTGGACGGCGCAGCCACCCTCAACACGATCAAGTCCGAGCTCGCCCAGCGCGTGGCCGCGCTGAAGGAGCGGGGGGTGACACCGGGCCTCGGCACGGTGCTGGTCGGCGACGACCCGGGGTCGCACTGGTACGTCGGCGCCAAGCACAAGGACTGCGCGGAGATCGGCATCACCTCCCTGCGGCGCGACCTGCCGGCCACGGCCACGCAGGCCGAGGTCGAGGCCGTCATCGACGAGCTGAACGCCGACGACGCCTGCACCGGCTTCATCGTGCAGCAGCCGACCGGCCTCGACGAGTTCGCCCTGCTCTCGCGGGTCGACCCCGACAAGGACGTCGACGGGCTGCACCCCACCAACCTCGGCAAGCTGGTGCTCGGTGAGGCCGGGCCCCTGCCCTGCACCCCGGTCGGCTCGATCGAGCTGCTGCGCCGCCACGGCGTCGAGATCGCCGGCGCCGAGGTCGTGGTCGTCGGTCGCGGCATCACCGTCGGTCGCCCCCTGGGCCTGCTGCTCACCCGCCGCTCGGAGAACGCCACCGTCACCCTCTGCCACACCGGCACGGTCGACCTCGCCTCGCACGTGCGCCGGGCCGACATCGTCGTCGCGGCGGCGGGCGTCCCCGGGATCATCACCGCCGACATGGTCAAGCCCGGGGCGGCCGTCCTCGACGTGGGCGTCTCGCGGGTGGACGGCAAGGTCACCGGCGACGTCGCCGACGACGTCTGGGAGGTGGCCGGCTGGGTCTCGCCCAACCCGAAGGGCGTCGGTCCGATGACGCGCGCGATGCTGCTCACCAACATCGTGGAGATCGCCGAGAAGTCCGTCCGGTCCTGACATGAGCGAGCCGGACCCCCGGGAGGCGCCCGAGCCGCGCCCGATCGAGCCGCCGGAGTCGGTCGAGCCGGTCTCCGCCGAGCCGGTCGACCCCGACGAGCCTCGCCGCTACCCCTCGACCATCGGCGGCGCCTTCTACCTGCTGGTGCTCGGCGTCGTCGCCGTGGCCCTCGTCGTCGTGGCGCTCGACGAGTGGCGCACGGGCATCCGGCTGATGGGCGGGGCGCTGGTCTTCGCGGCCCTCGTGCGCCTGGTCCTGCGCAGCCGCGACGCCGGCATGCTCGCCGTACGCCACAAGGTGCTGGACGCCGTCGTGCTGCTGGTGCTGGGCGGGGCGCTCATCTTTCTCGCGACGTCCATCCCGGACCAGCCCGGCTTCTGAACGCACGAGAGGCCGGACCCCGCAGGGCCCGGCCTCTCGTGAGCGCGGCCTGGATCAGATCAGGCCGAGCTCCGTGACGGCCTTGCGCTCGTCGTCGAGCTCCGCGGTGGAGGCGTCGATGCGACCGCGGGAGAAGTCGTCGATGTCGAGGCCCTCGACGATCGACCAGTCGCCGTCGGCGGTGGTGACGGGGAACGAGGAGATCAGCCCCTCGGGGACGCCGTACTCGCCACGGGAGACCACGGCCATCGAGACCCAGTCGTCCTGGGCCGAGCCGAACAGCCAGTCGCGCGCCGCGTCGATCGTGGCGGACGCGGCCGAGGCGGCCGAGGATGAGCCCCGGGCGTCGATGATCGCGGCGCCGCGCTTGGCGACGGTCGGGATGAAGTCGTTCTCGAGCCAGGCCTGGTCGCCCACGAGCTCGGCGGCGTTCTGGCCCTTGACCTTCGCGTGGAACAGGTCGGGGTACTGGGTGGCCGAGTGGTTGCCCCAGATCGTCATCTGGGTGATGTCGGTGACCTTCGCCCCCGTCTTGGCCGCGAGCTGCGAGATCGCGCGGTTGTGGTCGAGGCGGGTCAGCGCGGAGAAGCGCTCCTGCGGGATGTCGGGCGCGTTGCTCATCGCGATGAGCGCGTTGGTGTTGGCCGGGTTGCCGGTCACCCCGATGCGTACGTCGTCGGCGGCCACCGCGTTGAGGGCCTTGCCCTGCGCGGTGAAGATGGCGCCGTTGGCGGAGAGCAGGTCGCCGCGCTCCATGCCGGGACCGCGCGGGCGCGCGCCCACGAGGAGGGCCAGGTTCACGCCGTCGAAGATCTTCTCCGCGTCCGCACCGATCTCGACGCCGGCGAGGTTCGGGAACGCGCAGTCGTCGAGCTCCATGACGACGCCCTCGAGCGCCTTGAGGGCGGGCTCGATCTCGAGCAGGCGCAGCTCGATGGGCCGGTCCGCGGCGAGCGCGCCGCTGGCGAGGCGGAAGAGCAGGCTGTAGCCGATCTGGCCGGCGGCGCCGGTGACGGCCACCTTGAGAGGTTCGGAGGTCACGGTGGGGTACTCCTCGTGAGGCGGGACGTGGTGTCCCGCTGACGCTAGCAGCGCCGAGATGTCGCTCGGATGGTGGTCGGCGGCTGGCATGCTGGCGCCCATGCTGCGACACCTGACGACGGCCCTCGTGCTGGTCGTCGCACTGTCGGGCTGCGCCGGCATCGGCCAGCCCCAGCCCTACGACTCGGTGGGCATCAACGGCCTGGTCATCCCCACGCCGTCGCCCGACCCCGACGACTTCGTCGACGCGGTGGACAACGCGTGGCTCGCGCTCGAGCCGGGTGCCACCGCGCACTACGACGTGAGCGACGCGGGGCGGACGGTCGGCGCGGTCGACGCCGAGGTGCTCGCCGGCACCACGACGATCGCCGGCCTCAGCGCGACCGGCGTACGCACCACGACCGAGGTCGCGGGGGAGACGACCGTGGAGACGTCGTTCTACGCCCAGGACGTCGACGGCAACGTGTGGCTGGTCGCGGTCGACGCGGAGGTCGGCGGCTGGCGGGCGGGCGAGGCCGGGGCCGAGGCGGGGCTGGCGATGCCGGCCGAGCCGCGGCTCGGTGACGGGTGGCGGGCCTACGTCGTGCCGGGGCAGCCCGAGACGGCGGTGCGGGTCGAGGACCTGTCGCGCACGATGGTGCAGCTACGGCGCGAGGCCGGCACCACCACCCGCACCGTGTACGAGAAGGGCGCCGGCCTCGTCAGCGTCGAGGACCTCGACCAGGGCTGGGTGGCGACGCGCCGCTAGTCGGGGCGGCGGACCTGCGTCCGGCCGTCGTCATCGCCGTCAGGGTTGCCCCAGTGGCCGGGGGCGCTCTGTCCGGGCTGCGTCGGCTGCTGCGGGGGAGCACCCCACTGACCGGGCTGACCGGGCTGCTGCGGCTGCTGGGGAGCCGGCTGGCCCCACTGACCGGGCTGCTGCGGCGCCGCCTGCGGGGTGCTGTAGGGGTCGGGCTGAGGCTGCGACTGCTGCGGGTAGGGCTGGGGCTGGCCCCACTGCTGCTGCGGGGGAGCGCCCCAGGCGGAGCCGGGCTGGCCCCAGCCGCCCTGCTGGCCCTGGTTCCACTGCGCCTCGTAGTTGCCGGGGACCGGCTGGGCCTTGCGGCCGCCGCCGAAGGACAGGCCCGACCCGGCGACCGGGGCGGCGCCCTGGCCGAAGAGGACGGGATAGGTGAGCCCGGCGACGGCGGCTCCGAGCAGCGGCGCGACGACGAACAGCCAGAGCTGGACGATGGCGTCGGTGCCGGCGAAGACGCCGACGCCGATCGAGCGGGCCGGGTTCACCGAGGTGCCGGTGAGCGGGATGGCGACGAAGTGGATCATGGCCAGGGCCAGGCCGATGGCGAGCGGGCCGAGCGCGACGTTGACCTCGTTGCGCTCATCGGTGACCGCGAGGATGACCCAGAGGAAGACGGCGGTGAGCAGCGTCTCGAGCAGCAGGGCGGCCCACCACGCGAAGGGCGCGCTCGGGTGCTGGTCGCCGAAGAAGTTCTGCCCCATGTTGCCCTCGGCGCTGAAGCCCTCGAAGCCGTGGCTGATGCCGAACAGCGCGGTGCCGGCGAGCAGGCCGCCGACCAGCTGCGCGGCCATGTAGAGGCCGGCCTGGTTCCACGGGAGGCGGCCACCCAGGACCGCGCCGAGCGTGACGGCGGGGTTGAAGTGACCCCCGGAGACCCGGCCCACGGCGTAGGCCATGACGACGACGGTGAGGCCGAAGGTCAGCGCGATGGCGACCACGTTGCCGCCGTTGTAGATGGCTGCGCCGCACCCGAAGAACACGAGCACGAAGGTGCCGAGCAGCTCGGCGGTGAACTTCTGACCGGTGGTCGGTGTGTCCTGGACGATGTCGCTCATGACGAGCTGCTCCTCAAGGGTCGTGGGCCGTACCCCGCGTAGGCCACCGGAACTCTAGCCGCGTGCGGATGAGGGTGCGAGGGTAGGCGAGTCGCCACGTGATCACGCGTCAGGTATCTTGACGTCAAGAGTTATGCCCCCCGATCCACCAGACGATCACCCAGGAGCTGTCCTACCCATGGCCAAGATCATCTACACCCACACCGACGAGGCGCCGCTGCTCGCGACGTACTCGTTCCTCCCGATCATCGCCGCCTACGCGAAGACGGCTGGTGTCGACGTGGAGACCCGCGACATCTCGCTGGCGGGCCGGGTCATCGCGCAGTTCCCCGAGCGCCTCACCGACGAGCAGCGGCTCGACGACGCCCTGGCCGAGCTCGGCGAGCTGGCCACGAAGCCCGAGGCCAACATCATCAAGCTGCCCAACATCTCCGCCTCGATCCCGCAGCTCAAGGCGACCATCGCCGAGCTGCAGTCGCAGGGCTACGACCTCCCCGCCTATCCCGAGAACCCGCAGACCGACGAGGAGCGCGAGGTCCGCGCCCGCTACGACAAGGTCAAGGGCTCGGCGGTCAACCCGGTGCTGCGCGAGGGCAACTCCGACCGCCGCGCCCCCGCCTCGGTGAAGAACTACGCCAAGTCCCACCCGCACTCGATGGGTGCGTGGAGCAGCGACTCGAAGACCTCCGTCGCGACGATGGGCCACGACGACTTCCGCTCCAACGAGCTTTCCGTGGTCATCGACGGTGACGACACCCTGTCCATCGTGCACGTCGGCAGCGACGGCTCGGAGACGGTGCTCAAGGAGGGGCTCGCGGTCCTCGACGGCGAGGTCGTCGACGCCACCTTCATGAGCGCAGCGTCGCTCGACGAGTTCCTCGAGGAGCAGGTGGCGAGGGCCAAGGCCGACGGCGTGCTGTTCTCCGCCCACCTCAAAGCCACCATGATGAAGGTCTCCGACCCGATCATCTTCGGCCACGTGGTGCGCGCCTACTTCGCCGACGTCTTCGCCCAGTACGGCGAGCAGCTCGCCGCCGCGGGCCTGTCGGCCAACGACGGCCTCGGTGCCATCCTCGCCGGCCTGGACTCGGTCGAGAACGGTGCGGAGATCAAGGCCGCGTTCGAGAAGGGCCTGGCCGAGGGCCCGGCGCTCGCGATGGTCGACTCCGACCGCGGCATCACCAACCTGCACGTTCCCTCCGACGTCATCATCGACGCCTCGATGCCGGCGATGATCCGCACGTCCGGCCAGATGTGGAACGCCGACGGCGAGCAGCAGGACACCCTCGCGGTGATCCCGGACTCCTCCTACGCCGGCGTGTACCAGGCCACGATCGACGACTGCAAGGCCCACGGTGCCCTCGACCCCTCGACCATGGGCTCCGTGCCCAACGTCGGCCTGATGGCCAAGGCGGCCGAGGAGTACGGCTCGCACGACAAGACCTTCGAGATCCCGGCCGCCGGCCGGGTCGAGGTCCGCAACGCCTCCGGTGACGTGCTGATGTCGCACGACGTCGAGGCCGGCGACATCTGGCGCGCCTGCCAGACCAAGGACGCCTCGATCCGCGACTGGGTCAAGCTGGCGGTCACCCGTGCCCGGGCGAGCGCGACGCCGGCGGTGTTCTGGCTCGACGAGACGCGTGCGCACGACGCCAACCTCATCGGCCTGGTCCGGACGTACCTCGAGGAGCACGACACCGAGGGCCTGGACATCTCGATCATGGCGCCGGCCGAGGCGACGACGTACTCGCTGGAGCGGATCCGCAAGGGCGAGGACACCATCTCGGTGACCGGCAACGTGCTGCGCGACTACAACACCGACCTGTTCCCGATCCTCGAGCTCGGCACCAGCGCCAAGATGCTCTCGATCGTCCCGCTGATGAACGGCGGCGGCCTGTTCGAGACCGGCGCCGGCGGCTCGGCGCCCAAGCACGTGCAGCAGCTCGTCAAGGAGGACTACCTCCGCTGGGACAGCCTCGGCGAGTTCTTCGCCCTGGCCGCCTCGCTCGAGCACCTCGCCGGCTACGCCGACAACGAGCGGGCCCGCATCCTCGGCGACACCCTCGACAGGGCCACCGAGACGTTCCTCAACGAGGACCGGTCCCCGGGCCGCCGGCTCGGCACGATCGACAACCGTGGCTCGCACTTCTACCTCGCGCTCTACTGGGCCGAGGAGCTGGCGAAGCAGACCGAGGACGCCGAGCTGGCGAGCGCCTTCTCCTCGCTGGCCACCTCGCTGCGCGAGAACGAGCAGAAGATCGTCGACGAGCTGCTCGCCGTCCAGGGCAAGCCGGCCGACATCGGCGGCTACTTCCGCCCCGACGCCGAGAAGGCCGCCGCGGTGATGCGCCCGTCGGCCACGTTCAACGAGGCCATCGCCTCGCTCGGCTGACGCGACCCCCGTCACACGAGGGACCCCCGGGGAACAAACCCCGGGGGTCTCCTCTTGCCAGAGGTGATGACCACGACTGCCGCCAGCACGGACCTGACCGCCGACCCGGCCGACCTCGACGTCGCGTCGGTGACCGCCCGCCACTTCGGCCTGGCGGTCCTCGCGCTCGCCATGGGCGGCTTCGCGATCGGCACGACCGAGTTCGTCACGATGGGCCTGCTGCCGCAGATCTCCGACGGTGTCGGCGTCTCCATCCCCACGGGCGGCCACGTCATCTCGGCGTACGCCGTCGGGGTCGTGGTCGGCGCCCCGGTGCTGGCCTTCCTCGGCGCCCGGCTGCCGCGCCGGGCGCTGCTCGTCGCGCTGATGGCGGCCTTCGCGGTGGGCAACGGCCTGAGCGCGCTGGCCACCTCCTACGAGCAGCTGGTGCTCGCGCGGTTCGCCGCCGGGCTGCCGCACGGCGCGTACTTCGGCGTCGCCTCCCTGGTCGCGGCCAGCATGGCCCGACCGTCCCGCAAGGGCCGGGCGGTCTCGCAGGTGATGCTCGGCCTCTCGGTCGCCAACGTGCTCGGCGTCCCTGCCGCCACCGTCCTGGGGCAGGAGCTGGGGTGGCGGGCCGCCTTCTGGGCCGTCTCCGGCCTCGGCCTGCTGACGCTCGCCCTCGTCACCTGGTTCGTCCCCTCGTGCCCCGGCGACGCCGCGGCCAGCGGGCGCCGCGAGCTGTCCGCGTTCCGCGTCCCGCAGGTGTGGCTGACCCTGCTGGCCGGCGCCGTCGGCTTCGGCGGCATGTTCGCCGTCTACTCCTACATCGCGCCGGTCGTCACCGACGTCGCCGGGCTGGGGGAGCGGTCGGTGTCGGTCTACCTGCTCTCCTTCGGGCTGGGCATGGTCGCCGGCACGTGGGTGGCGGGCATCATGGCCGACTGGTCGATCTTCCGCTCGCTGATCATCGGCGGCAGCGGGATGGCGCTCGCCCTCCTCGGGTTCTGGCTCGCCGCGCCCCACGGCTGGGCGGCGCTGCCCTTCGCGTTCCTGATCACCACGCTGGGGTCGGTGCTGGTCATCAACCTGCAGCTGCGGCTGATGGACGTCGCCGGGGACGCGCAGACCCTCGGCGCCGCCATGAACCACGCCTCGCTCAACATCGCCAACGCGCTCGGCGCCTGGCTGGGCGGTGTCGTCATCGCGGCCGGCTGGGGTCTGCGGGCGCCGGCACTCGTGGGCGTGCTCCTGTCGCTGGCCGGCGTGGGGATCCTGCTTCTCTCGGCGTCCCTCCACGTCCGCGGGCGGCGCGTCGAGCGCTCCTGAGCCCCGTCGCAGGCAGGCTCGGTGTGCACGACATTTCCGATCATGTTGCGTGGAGTTAACACGGGCGGAACTCTTGCGTAGCGCGCGCTTGTAACGATCCAATCCAGGTGGGGCGGGCTGGCCGCCCCAGATCTTCCGGAGGGGGACGTCATGGATGAGAAGAAGATCGACCACGAGATGAGCCGCCGCCGTCAGCTGCACGACCGCAACGTGCACGACGTCGTCAGCCTCCTCGAGCGTCGCCAGGAGCTGCGCGGCATCTACCCGATGGCCGACCTGGTCGCGGAGAACGTCGGCTGGCTGGTCTGAGGCCCACCGCGGTCCCGGGCCGGGCTAGAGCAGCCAGCAGTTGCTGACCTGCGGCAGCCCCGCGAAGCGCGCCTCGAAGAACGGCAGCGCCTGCGCGACGTGGGGCACCATCCCGCCGACGTGGGCCGGCGCGAGGTTCGTCGAGAAGTGGACGTTGGCTCCCTTGCCGCACCACGACCGCGCCATCGCCCTGCC
Organism: Microbacterium sp. ARD31; assembly: GCF_031844425.1. Taxonomy (NCBI): domain Bacteria; kingdom Bacillati; phylum Actinomycetota; class Actinomycetes; order Micrococcales; family Microbacteriaceae; genus Microbacterium; species Microbacterium sp. ARD31. Next base: position 62,246 of record NZ_JAUZVE010000024.1, on the reverse strand, counting down.
CACGCCGTAGGGGATGGTGTCGTCGAGCGCGGAGTGGGTGACCAGCACGGGGACGGTCGGCTTCACGGTGCCGATGCGCTGCGCCTCGATGATCGAGGCGAACGGCTCCTGCTCCATCAGCTCCGACATCGGACGGCCGTCGGCGCTGAGGTCCTGCGACCTCGTGAAGGCGTGGTCGAGCAGGTCGAAGACGCAGTCCTGCTCCACCCCGTCCATCGCGGCCCGCCCGGCCGTGTTGAGGTACGGCGACAGGTCGAGGTCGTAGCTCGCGGCCAGGCCGCGCAGCGCGAAGAAGGCGAAGGCGGAGAACAGCCCGCCGTCGAGGTTCGTCGCGACGCGCGCCAGGTCGGCCGGCACCGCGCCCACGACCGCGCCCCTGAGCCGCAGCTCCGGGGCGTAGGTCGGGGCCAGCTCCACCGCAGACGCCGCGGCCCCGCCGCCCTGCGAGTAGCCCATCAGCCCCACCGGGCTCGCGGCGCTCAGGCCGGTGCCCTCGAGGCGCTGTGCGGCGCGGACGGCGTCGAGGGTGGCGCGGCCCTGCGCGACCCGGTCCATGTAGGTGTGCACCCCGGCGGTGCCGAGGCCCTCGTAGTCGGGCATCGCGACGGCGTACCCGCGCTGGAGCAGGCCCTCGATGCCGATGCCCTCGTACTCGATGCCCTCCGAGAACAGCCGCGACGGTGCGCAGCGGTCGGCCATGCCCTGGGTGCCCGGTGCGTAGCCGATGACCGGCCGGGAGCCGACGCCGACCCACGGCGCCTTCGGCACCAGCACCGTCCCGGAGGCTGCGATCGCACGGCCGGTGCGGTTGGTCGTGCGGTAGAGGACCCGGTTCGCGTTGCGGACCAGGCTCGTCGCGTCGAGCGGGTCGAGCAGGAAGTCCACCTTCTCGCTGCGGATCACCGCACCGTTGGTGCCGGGCAGCGTCGCCGGCGCTTCGTAGAACGCCGGGCGAGGCGGTTCGGCGACGACGGCAGACGCCGGCGTCGCGCTGAGTGAGGCGACGGACACGGCGAGACTGGCGAGGACGGCGAGCAGCGCGGCGGTGCTGCGCCGGCGCGAGGACGTGGACTCCATCGGTGGTTCCCTCCCTGGGGCCGGACCCGGACCGGCCGATGCGAGGGAACCTACTCGTGAGTCACATCACTGCGCAGTGTGACGTCGGTCACACCCCGTAGGTCATGCCCATCGCCGCGCGGACCTCGTCGAGGGTGGCGTCGGCGACCTCGTTGGCGCGGGCGTTGCCGCGGCGGAGGGCGTCCTCGAGGTAGCCCGGGTCGGCCTCGAGCTCGGCCCGCCGGGCGCGCAGCGGCGCGAGCTCGGTGTTGATCGCGTCGGTGAGCCGGCTCTTGAGGGCGCCGCCGCCCCCGTCGCCGATCTCGTCGGCGACGGTGGCCGGGTCGGTGCCCTCGCACAGCGAGATCAAGGTGAGCAGGTTGGCGACCTCGGGACGGTTGTCGGGGTCGTAGGTGATGACCCGGTCGCTGTCGGTCTTGGCGCCCTTGAGCTTCTTGGCGGTCTCGTCGGCGCTCATCCGCAGCTCGACGACGTTGCCCTTGGACTTGCTCATCTTCGTGCCGTCGGTGCCGAGGATCAGCGGCGCCTCGGACAGCAGCGCACCCGGCTCCGGGAAGACCGGCGCGTAGCGGTCGTTGAAGCGGCGCGCCACGACGCGGGTCTGCTCGAGGTGGGGGAGCTGGTCGCGGCCCACGGGCACCACGTTGGCCTTGCAGAACAGGATGTCCGCGGCCTGGTGGACCGGGTAGGTGAGCAGCAGCCCGCCGATCGAGGTGATCCCGGCCGACTTGGCCTCGTCCTTCACGGTGGGGTTGCGCTGCAGCTCGGCCACGCTCACCAGGCTCAGGAACGGCAGCATGAGCTGGTTGAGCGCCGGGACCGACGAGTGGGTGAAGATCGTGGCCTTCTCCGGGTCGAGGCCGGCCGCGACGTTGTCGAGCAGCAGGTTGCGCACGTTGCCGGCGATGTCGCCGGCGACCTCGCGGTCGGTGATCACCTGGTAGTCCGCGATCAGCTGCCAAATCTCCGCGCCGCTGTCCTGCAACCGGAGGCGGTTGCGGATCGATCCGAAGTAGTGGCCGATGTGCAGCGCGCCGGTGGGACGGTCCCCGGTCAGCATCCTCAGGGAGCCCGGATCGGTCGCCATCTGCTCCTCGATGGCGTCGCTGCGCGCCTGGGCGGCGCGGAAGGTGTCACTCACGCCACGAATCCTTTCACGGGGCGCGTCGGGGCCGCGATCGGGTTCTGATCGCGTTCTGTAGGGTCTCTGGGGTGCCGACCATCGGAGTAGCCATCGCGATCCCGGAGCCCTGGGCGAGCGAGCTGCAGGACTACCGCACCTCGGTGGGCGACACGACCGCGACGCACATCCCGACGCACATCACGCTCATCCCCCCGACCGAGGTGGAGGACGCCGACCTCGGTGCGATCGACCGGCACCTCGAGGCCGCGGCAGCCTCGGTCCAGCCGTTCGGCATCCACCTGCGCGGCACCGGGACCTTCCGCCCGGTGTCACCGGTCGTCTTCGTGACCGTGGCCGAGGGCATCTCGCAGTGCGAGGTGCTGGCCGGCGCCGTGCGCCGGGGCCCGCTCGCCATCGACCTGCACTTCCCCTACCACCCGCACGTCACCATCGCCCACCACCTCGACGACGCCACGCTCGACCGCGCCTTCGAGGAGCTCGCGGCCTTCGAGTGCCGGTTCGCGGTCGAGTCCTTCAGCCTCTACGTCCACGACGACGACGACGGCTGGCAGCCCACCCACGAGTTCGCGCTGGGGTGACGATGTCGATCGTCTCCGGGGCCAAGGAGCGCCTCACCCGCCTGCGCCGCCGCCGTACGGTCGTCGACCACGCCCTGCGCACGGTCCAGCACTACGGGACGGTCAACGGCAACGGCCTGGCGGCCGCGGTCACCTACTTCGCGTTCTTGTCCTTCTTCCCGATCCTGGCGCTCTCCTTCGCGATCTTCGGCCAGGTCGCCAAGGTCTACTCCGACGCCGAGGACACCCTCGTCGACGCGGCGAACTCGGTGCTCCCGGGACTCGTCGGCGGGGAGAACGGCGTCAGCCTCGACACGCTGCAGTCGGCCGCCCCGGGGATCTTCAGCATCGGCATCCTGCTCACGCTCTACTCAGGGCTCGGCTGGCTGTCCGGGATGCGCGAGGCACTGATGACGGTGTTCGAGGAGCCGCCGCGCGAGCAGCCGGGCTTCGTCTCGGGCAAGCTGCGCGACATCCTGGCGTTGCTGGCGCTCGGGTCCGTGCTGATCGTCAGCGTCGCCGTCTCGGGGGTGGCGACCAAGCTGCTCACGCCGATCCTGGAGGCGCTGCAGCTCGGGACGGTCGCAGGCGTCTTCCTGGCGGTGCTCGCCGTCGCCCTCGGCCTGGCGGCCAACACGCTGCTCTTCTTCGCGTTCTTCCGGCTCCTCGCCGCGCCCGACGTGCCGTCGCGCGCGCTGTGGTCCGGCGCGCTGCTCGGCGCGGTGGCCTTCGAGCTGCTCAAGCAGCTCTCGACCTTCCTGCTGAAGTTCACCGCGAACTCCGAGGCCTTCCAGGCCTTCGGCATCGCTCTGATCCTGCTGGTGTGGATCAACTACTTCTCGCGCGTGGTGGTGTACGCCGCCGCCTGGGCGCACACCTCGCCGGAGGCGCGCGCCGCCCGCGAGGCGCGGCTGGTCGAGGACCAGACGGTCGAGGGACCCCAGATCGACCTCGTCGCGGCAGCGGGCGTCGTACGCCCCGAGCCGAGCGGGACGGCGGGGCCGTCGGGGAAGGCGGCGTTCGCCGCGGGCGCGGCGTCGATGCTCGGCCTGGTCGCGGTGCTGCGCCGCCGCCGGGACTGACGGCGCTCAGCCGCCCTTCTTGTCCAGCCTGCGCCGCAGCTTCTGGTTGCGCTCGCGCACCTGCGCGTTCTGCTCGTTGAGCCGCACGATCTCGCGCTGCGCCTCCTCCAGCGCCTGAGCCATGAGCGTGAACTCCTCGTGGCGGCCCTGGATGAAGTCCTCGAGGTCGCGCACCCGACGCTCACGCGGGTCCTCGGTGATGGTGGAGGAGTTGGTGACGATCGGCAGCTCGTCGGGCCACTTGCCGGCGAGCATCGCCTCGGAGTGGTGGTAGCTCTCGTCGAGCACGTGGTAGAGCGAGTTGTGGTGGCACGGCAGGTCGAGCACGGCCGTCCAGCCGCCCGCGCGGTGCACCTGCATGGCGAGGTCGGTGCCGTAGAGGTGCCAGCCGACGCGGGGCTCGACGCGCAGGTCGGTGTCGCGGGGGAGGACCAGCACCAGCTCGTCGAGGCCGTCGACCGCCGCCGGGAGGGGGCGCTCCATGCGCAGCAGGTGGTCGCGGTCCACGGCGTGGCCGACGTGCTCGCGCCCGCCCTCGCGGTAGCGCACGCCGAACGGGCCGGCCAGCGACGGCGGGGTGCCCGCGTCGGCGGAGGCCAGCTCCCACTGGCGGTGCAGCCGTGCCGGCCACCACGAGGGGATGAAGATGTCCTGCTGGATGAGGACGACGAGGTCGTGCTCGGCTGCGTGGAGGCCGCGGTTGAGGCCCTCGGCGGCGCTGGTCATGCCGCGGTAGGTCAGCAGCTGGTGGGGTGTGCCCGGCCCGAGGGCGGGCGAGGCGAGCAGGTTGTTGGCCAGCTGGAGGTCGTCGTTGACGCACGCCACGAAGGTGACCGGTCGCTGCTCGGCGACCGGGACGGCGAGGTCGGCCTCGACATCGGCCACGACGTCCGCGACGAGCACGTAGGCCTCGACGCCGAGGTGGCGCGCGGCCCGCTCCGGGTCGACGCGCAGGTGCTGCATGAGCGGAGCGGCCGCGTCGAGCAGTTCGGGGTCGACCGGGGTGGACACGGTGTCCACGACGTCGGCGGAGAAGCCCGCCTCGAGGAGCAGCTTGTAGGCGGTGGCGTAGCCGTGGACGTGCTGCGGGGACGCGGCGGCGTACGAGCCGGGCTGGGCGGGGTCGTTGCGCAGGAGCTGCACCAGCGCGTCGTGGGAGGTGGCGTTGAGGGTGCCGCACACCACCCGGGCGCCGGGTGGCAGCGAGGCCCGCACTCCGCGCAGCTCGGCGAGCGGGTCGTCGCAGGAGCTGAGCGGGCGCGGGAGCGCGGTCGCGCCCAGCTCGCCGGCGACCCGCTCGACCGCCTCCTGGAGCCGGGCGACCACGCCCTCCGCGCCCGCCTGCACGTCAGTGCCCGTGCTTGATGGCCGTGCGCAGGTCCTTGTTGAGCTGAGAGATCACGTCGAGCGGGATCTCCTTGGGGCAGGCGGCGGTGCACTCACCGATGTTCGTGCAGCCACCGAAGCCCTCGTGGTCGTGCTGGGCGACCATGTTGACGACGCGCTCGTCGCGCTCGGGCTGGCCCTGGGGGAGCAGGCCGAGGTGGGTGATCTTGGCACCCATGAACAGCGACGCGGAGCCGTTGGGGCAGGCCGCCACGCAGGCGCCGCAGCCGATGCAGGTCGCGACGTTGAAGGCGCGGTCGGCGTCGTCCTTGGGGACCGGGACCGAGTGGGCCTCCGGGGCGGAGCCGGTGTTGACCGAGATGAAGCCACCCTGCTGGATGATCCGGTCGAAGGCGCCACGGTCGACCACGAGGTCCTTCACGACCGGGAACGCGTCGGAGCGCCACGGCTCGATCGTGATCGTCTCGCCGTCGCTGAACGAGCGCATGTGCAGCTGGCAGGTCGTGGTGACCTCCGGGCCGTGCGCCTCGCCGTTGATCATCAGGCCACACATGCCGCAGATGCCCTCGCGGCAGTCGGAGTCGAACGCGATCGGCTCCTCGCCCTGGGCGTTGAGCTGCTCGTTGAGCACGTCGAGCATCTCCAGGAACGACATGTCGGGCGACACGTCGGCCAGCTGGTAGGTGTGCATCGCGCCCGGGGTGACGGCGTCCGGCTGGCGCCAGATCTTGAGCGTCAGGTTCATCACTTGTAGCTCCGCTGCTTCATCTCGATGGCCGTGTAGACCAGGTCTTCCTTGTGCAGGATCGGCGCGGCGTCCTCGCCCGCCCACTCCCACGCGGACACGTAGGCGAACTCCTCGTCGTGGCGCAGCGCCTCGCCGTCCTCGGTCTGCGACTCGCCGCGGAAGTGGCCGCCGCAGGACTCGCGGCGGTTGAGGGCGTCGATGCACATGAGCTCGCCCAGCTCGAAGAAGTCGGCGACGCGGCCGGCCTTCTCCAGCGACTGGTTGAGCGTCTCGGCGCCGCCGAGGACCTTCACGTTGCGGTAGAAGTCCTCCTTGAGCGAGCGGATCAGGTCGATGGCCTTCTTCAGGCCGGTCTCCGTCCGCTCCATGCCGCAGTACTCCCACATGATGTTGCCGAGCTCGCGGTGGTAGGAGTCCACGCTGCGCTCGCCGTTGACCGTGAGGAAGTGCTCGATCCGCGTCCTCACCGACTCGCGCGCCTCGACGACGGCCGGGTGGTCCTCGGCGACCGGCTCGAAGGGGCCGTCGGCGAGGTAGTCGCGGATCGTGTGCGGGAGGACGAAGTACCCGTCGGCCAGGCCCTGCATCAGCGCCGAGGCGCCGAGGCGGTTGGCGCCGTGGTCGGAGAAGTTGGCCTCGCCGGTCACGAACAGGCCCGGGATCGTGGACTGGAGGTCGTAGTCGACCCACAGGCCGCCCATGACGTAGTGGACCGCGGGGTAGATGCGCATCGGCACCGAGTACGGGTCCTCCCCGGTGATCCGGGCGTACATGTCGAACAGGTTGCCGTACTTGGACTCCACCGCGTCGCGGCCCAGGCGCGCGATCGCGTCGGCGAAGTCGAGGTAGACGCCACGTCGGACGCCGTCGACCTCGGGACCGACGCCGCGACCGTCGTCGCACTGGTACTTCGCGGCGCGCGAGGCGATGTCGCGCGGGACCAGGTTGCCGAAGGAGGGGTAGATCCGCTCCAGGTAGTAGTCGCGGTCCTCCTCGGGGATGTCGCGCGGGTCCTTGTCGCAGTCGGCCTGGTTCTTCGGCACCCAGATGCGGCCGTCGTTGCGCAGCGACTCCGACATCAGCGTCAGCTTCGACTGGTGCGACCCGGTGACCGGGATGCAGGTCGGGTGGATCTGCGTGTAGCAGGGGTTGGCCATGTAGGCGCCCTTGCGGTGCGCGCGCCACGCGGCGGTGACGTTGGAGCCCATCGCGTTGGTCGAGAGGTAGAAGACGTTGCCGTAGCCACCGCTGGCCAGCACCACCACGTCGGCGAGGTGGGTCTGGATCTCCCCGGTGACCATGTCGCGCGCGATGATGCCGCGGGCCTTGCCGTCGACGACGACGAGCTCGAGCATCTCGTGGCGGGCGTACATCGACACCGTGCCGGCCGCGACCTGCCGCTCGAGCGCCTGGTAGGCGCCGATGAGCAGCTGCTGGCCGGTCTGGCCGCGGGCGTAGAAGGTGCGCGAGACCTGCACGCCGCCGAACGAGCGGTTGTCGAGCAGGCCGCCGTACTCGCGGGCGAACGGGACGCCCTGGGCGACGCACTGGTCGATGATGTTCGTGCTGACCTCGGCGAGGCGGTAGACGTTGGACTCGCGCGAGCGGTAGTCGCCGCCCTTCACCGTGTCGTAGAAGAGACGGTGCACCGAGTCGCCGTCCTCCTTGTAGTTCTTGGCGGCGTTGATGCCGCCCTGCGCGGCGATGGAGTGCGCGCGGCGGGGGGAGTCCTGGTAGCAGAACGTCTTCACGTTGTAGCCGGCCTCGCCGAGCGTGGCGGCGGCAGAGGCGCCGGCCAGGCCGGTGCCGACGATGATGATGTCGAGCTTGCGGCGGTTGGCCGGGTTGACCAGGCGGGCCTCGAACTTGCGGTTCTGCCAGCGCTCGGCGATCGGGCCGTCGGGCGCCTTGGTGTCGACCAGCGGCGAGCCGGGCGTGTAGTAGCCGGCCGCGTCGTCGTAGTCGCCGTCGAGCGACCCGCTGGCCGACGCCTCGGTCGAGGTGACGGTGTCGGGCATGTCCATGTCGTGGCTCACGAGTGAGGACCCCTTACTTGGTGATGATGCCGGCGAGGACGGCGAGCGGGACGAGGGAGAAGCCGATCGTGATGATCAGCGCGATGACGAAGGCGACCACCTTGGCGCGGTTGCGCTTGGCGGCGGTGCCGGTCCAGCCGAGGGTCTGCGCGGCGCTCCAGATGCCGTGGTGCAGGTGGGCGCCCAGCGCGAGCATCGCGGCGATGTAGATCAGCGTCATCCACCAGAGGTCAAAGGTGTCGACCATCAGGTTGTAGGGGTCGTTGGTCTCCCCGCCCTGCGGGTTGACCTTGCCGATGGTGAAGTTCAGCAGGTGCCAGACCAGGAAGATCAGGATGGTCAGGCCGCCCCACCGCATGGTCAGGCTGGCGCGGTTGGCGCCGGTGTCCTTCTTCATGACGTACTTCGTGGTGCGCGCCCGCGCCGCGCGGCGCCACAGCGTGACCGCGCAGTAGACGTGGACGACCAGCGAGGCGATGAGGCCGACGCGGAGGATCCAGAGCGCGCCCTCGTGCGGGAGCATCGGCTCGCCGAGCTCGCGGAGGTGCTCGGCGTACTCGTTGAACGCGTCGTGGCCACCGAAGGCCTTGAGGTTGCCGTACATGTGCGCGAGCACGAAGGCGAGGAAGACGATGCCGCTGATCGCCATGCCCAGCTTGAGGGCGATGGTGGTCCGAGAGGCTCGCGCGCCCTTCACGAGCTGAGGGCGAGGGGGAGTCGTTTGGGTTGCCACCCGGCCACGGTATCGCGGGGCCTGCGCGCGCGACGCGCCGAGGCCGTGTGACGTTTTCCTTGGCGCGTTGTCTTCCGCTCGGGTGTGACACACGCCATAGTCGGGGGCGTTGCCCCGACCCCTTTCCGGGCCTCTTGGAGGACGCATGGCATCGACCGACCAGGGCGTGAGCAGTCCGGGACGAGCGCGCCTCGATGCGCGCACGTTGCGCGAGGACCGGTGGTGGCTGCAGCCCCTGGCGACCTTCGTGGTCTTCTCCGGCTTCGTGGTCTTCGCCACGGTGCGCGCCTTCATGGGTCGCGACTACTACGCCGAGCCCTACCTCTCGCCGTTCTACTCGCCGTGCCTCGGCGACTGCGTCGAGGGCGCCTCGGACTTCGGCCAGCCCTTCGACTGGTGGCCGCTGTCGGCGGCGCTGATCATCCTGGTCTTCCCGCTGGGCTTCCGGATGACCTGCTACTACTACCGCAAGGCCTACTACCGCGCGTTCTGGCTGAGCCCACCCGCCTGTGGCGTCGCCGAGCCGCACGGCTCCTACTCCGGCGAGACCCGCTTCCCGCTGATCCTGCAGAACGTGCACCGCTGGTTCTGGTACGCCGCCGTGCTGGTCGGGCTCGTGCTCACCTTCGACGTCGTGCTGGCGTTCCGGCCGATGCCGGCCGAGTACGCCGTCGGGGACGGCGAGACCAGCGGGATCCACATGGGCCTCGGCACCCTGCTGATGATCGTGAACGTCGCCTTCATCTGGCTCTACACGCTCTCGTGCCACTCGTGCCGCCACATCGTCGGCGGCCGGCTGCGGCACTTCTCCAAGCACCCGGTCCGCTACCGGCTCTGGACGTGGGTGTCGCGGCTCAACGAGAGCCACGGCACGTGGGCGTGGTACTCCCTCTTCTCCGTCGCCGTCGTCGACTTCTACGTCTTCCTGCTCGCCACCGGCACCATCCAGGACGTGAGGTTCTTCTGACATGAGCGACACCAGGCACCCGATGACGGGGAACGAGATGTCGCCCGACGCCCGCGGTGGCATGGAGCGGCACGCGTACGACGTCGTGGTGATCGGCGCCGGAGGGGCCGGGCTCCGGGCCGCCATCGCCGCGCACGAGGCCGGCGCCCGCACGGCGGTGGTCTGCAAGTCGCTGCTCGGCAAGGCGCACACCGTGATGGCCGAGGGCGGCGCGGCCGCAGCGCTGGGCAACCGCTGGCCCGAGGACAGCTGGAAGGTCCACTTCCGCGACACGATGCGCGGCGGGAAGATGCTGAACAACTGGCGGATGGCCCAGCTGCACGCGCAGGAGGCGCCGGAGCGGGTGCTCGAGCTCGAGGACTGGGGTGCCCTGTTCGACCGCACCGAGGACGGCCTGATCTCCCAGCGCGACTTCGGCGGCCACAAGTACGCCCGGCTCGCGCACGTCGGCGACCGCACCGGGCTCGAGCTGATCCGCACCCTCCAGCAGCGCACGGTGCAGCTCGGCATCGACGTCTACATGGAGTGCACGATCACGGAGGTGCTCAAGGACGGCGACGCCGTGGCCGGCGCCTTCGGCTACTGGCGCGAGACCGGACGCTTCATCACCTTCGAGGCACCCAGCGTGATCCTGGCGACCGGGGGGATCGGCAAGTCCTACAAGGTCACGTCGAACTCGTGGGAGTACACCGGCGACGGGCACGCCCTCGCCCTGCGCGCCGGGGCGAGCCTCATCAACATGGAGTTCGTGCAGTTCCACCCGACCGGGATGGTCTGGCCGCCGTCGGTGAAGGGGCTGCTGGTCACCGAGTCGGTGCGCGGCGACGGCGGCATCCTCCGCAACTCCGAGGGCAAGCGGTTCATGTTCGACTACATCCCCGACTTCTTCAAGGCCGAGACGGCCGACACGGAGGAGGAGGCGGACCGGTGGTACGACGACAAGAAGAACAACCGGCGGCCACCCGAGCTGCTGCCGCGCGACGAGGTGGCCCGCGCGATCAACTCGGAGATCAAGGCAGGCCGCGGCTCACCGCACGGCGGCATCTACCTCGACATCGCGAGCCGTCGCGACGCCGAGTACATCCGCAAGCGGCTGCCGTCGATGTATCACCAGTTCAAGGAGCTCGCCGACGTCGACATCACCGCCGAGCCGATGGAGATCGGGCCCACCTGCCACTACGTGATGGGCGGTGTCGAGGTCGACCCCGACACCCAGCAGTCCGCGGTGCCCGGCCTCTACGCCGCTGGTGAGGTCTCGGGCGGCATGCACGGCTCCAACCGGCTGGGCGGCAACTCGCTGTCCGACCTGCTGGTGTTCGGCAAGCGCGCCGGCGAGGACGCAGCGACGTACGCCGCCTCGGGCGCGCGCCCGGCGATCGCGGAGGCCGACGTGAGGGCCGCGCAGGCCAGTGCGCTGGCGCCGTTCGAGGTCTCTGCAGAACCAGGGGGAGGCGGGGAGAACCCGTACACGATCCAGCACGACCTGCAGCAGTCGATGAACGACCTCGTCGGCATCATCCGCACCGCCTCGGAGCTCGAGGCGTCGCTGGACGAGCTCGAGGGTTTCAAGCAGCGGGCGGCCGGGATGGTCGTGGAGGGCCACCGCCAGTACAACCCCGGCTGGCACCTCGCCCTCGACCTGCGCAACATGCTGCTGGTCAGCGAGTGCATCGCCAAGGCGGCGCTGGCGCGGGAGGAGTCGCGCGGCGGCCACACCCGTGACGACTTCCCGGGGCCTGACCCCGCGTGGGGTGCGAAGAACCTCGTGCTCTCGCTGAACGGCGCCGGTGACGGCGTCGACATCGCCGAGAAGCCCCTGCCCGTGATGCCCGACGAGCTCAGCCAGCTGTTCGAGGACAAGTGAGGGGACGGCCATGGCCTACGACCTGAAGATGCGCGTGTGGCGCGGGGACGCCGAGGGCGGCGAGCTCACCGACTACACCGTCGAGGTGTCCGAGGGCGAGGTGGTGCTCGACGCGCTGCACCGGCTCCAGGCCACCCAGACCGGCGACCTGGCCATCCGCTGGAACTGCAAGGCCGGCAAGTGCGGCTCGTGCAGCGCCGAGGTCAACGGCCGGCCCCGGCTGATGTGCATGACGCGCCTGTCGGACTTCGACCCCGCCGAGACGATCACCGTCACGCCGATGCGGACCTTCCCGGTCATCCGCGACCTCGTCACCGACGTCTCGTTCAACTACGAGAAGGCGCGCCAGCTGCCGTACGCCGAGCTCGGCCCGCGCGACGCCGACGGCAAGCGCCGGATGATGCAGGTCGACGTGGAGCGTGGGCAGGAGTTCCGCAAGTGCATCGAGTGCTACCTGTGCCAGGACGTGTGCCACGTGGTGCGCGACCACGAGGACAACAAGCAGCACTTCGCCGGTCCGCGGTTCTTCATCCGCTACGCCGAGCTCGACATGCACCCCCTCGACACCCACGATCGGCGCCAGCTCGCGCAGGAGGCGGCCGGGCTCGGGATGTGCAACATCACCAAGTGCTGCACGGAGGTCTGCCCCGAGGGCATCCACATCACCGACAATGGCATCATCCCGATGAAGGAGCGGGTGGTCGACCGCAAGTACGACCCGCTGGTGTGGCTGGGCAGCAAGATCGGGCTCCGCAACAAGGACAACGACGGCCGCACCGAGGTCTGAGGTCCTCAGTCGCGCGGCAGTCGCGACGACGGTGAGGTGCGGTCGAGGTAGGTGCGGGCGACCCGCGCCACGAACGGGTGGCGGTCGGCGTGGTGCACCGCCTTCTTGCGCAGCAGGAAGCCGCCCGCCCGGACCTGGCTCCCCAGCACCTCGACGGCACCGGGCAGCCGGCCCTCCTTCTCCCGGAAGGCGCGGCGGTAGCGGCGGAAGAGCCGGGCGTGGTCGAGCGCGAGCGAGGCGAGAGCCGCCTGCGTGGCCGCCAGCAGCTCGTCGTCCCCCACGTCGTCGAGGTCCGGTCCCGGCTCGGGCGCGGCCGTTGGCACGAGGTCGGCGAGGTCACCGTGCACCCTGACCGCGCGCCGGTCCAGCTCGGCGACGAGGTCCTCGCCGTAGGCCCGGGCCCACGCGACGTGCTCGGCGGGCAGTCGCAGCGGCCGCGCGGTGGCGCCGGCGAGTCGCGACCGGATGCCGGCCTCGATCACGAACCGCTGCTGGACGTTGGTGAGCCGGCCCCCCACGGCCTCGTTGAGCCGGCGCACCACCTCGAGCTCGGCGCACCCCAGCGAGACGTTGCGGACGACGGAGTGCGGGCCCGGCCATCCCGCTGGGAGGTCGGCCGCCTCGGCGAACCGCGTGAGCAGCGCCGAGGCAGGGGTCCCCGGCGCGGGAACGGTGACGAGGCGGACCCGGTCCGGCGGCAGCACCGAGCTCCAGGTGTCGACGACGCGCAGCAGGTCGTGGCGCCAGTGGAAGGAGAGCCCCTCGCTCGGCGGCGCGCCGTCCTCGCCCCGGACGGAGGCGATGAACTCGCGCCACGGGGTGGACCCGCCGTTCACGATCGTCTGCTGCCAGGCCGACACCAGGGTGCGTGCAATGTCGCGCGCCCCGACCACGACGAAGACCTCGTGCCCGTCGAGCAGCCGCACCAGCCTGCGCGCCTGGCGCCGTCGTGCGAGGGAGAGCTCCTCCTCCGACACCACGACGGCCCGGCCGTCGTACGCGTCCACGAGGTCGAGCAGTCGGCGCAGCGCCCCGGCCGCCTCGCCGCGCTCGTCGCCCTCGACGCGCTGGCCGAGCAGGTCGTAGGCGGCGAGCCGCTGGGCGCGTCGGTCCGCGGGGTACAGCACGCCCGCCGACGCCAGCTGTCCTGCCGTGGCGGTCAACGCCCCCTGGACCGTGGTCGTCCCGGTCTTGTAGAGCCCCACGTGGAGGAAGACGTCAGCCATGGCCCGACGCTAGGTGCGCGGCGCGACCCGGGGCATGGGGCTCACGTCCCGTGCCGCCGGGACGATCGGACCGTGTCCGAGCAGCGTGAGACCTATCCCATAGGTGCTGCGGGTGTCCGCGGCGTGACGGTCGTCCTATTCTGCGCAGCATGACCGACCTCCCAGGTGACCTCGACGGCGGACTGGACGAACCCGAGGAGCTCCAGCCGGCCCAGGGGTCGCTGCGGCTGGTGGGCGACGGCGACAGCTACGACGCCGCCGCGTGGGAGGCCGCGACCGCTGCCGTGCTGCGCAAGGCGCGCCGCCTCGGCGAGGACGCGCCCGACTCCGACGTGTGGGCCGTCCTGACCCGCACCACGCTCGACGGCATCGACGTCGCCCCGATCGGCCAGCCGTCCGACCTCGACGCGCTGACCACCGCCGGCCGGCCGGTTCGCGCCGGGGCGTGGGACGTGCGGACCCAGGTCGAGGTCGTCGACGACAAGGCCGCCAACGAGGCTGTGCTGCAGGACCTCGAGAACGGCGGCACCTCGCTGCTGCTCCACCTCGACGACGAGCGCGAGCACGACTGGTCGACGGTGCTGGACGGGGTGCTGCTCGACCTCGCGCCCGTGGTCCTCGACAGGCCGTCGACCGAGCAGGTCGAGGGCTTCGCCGACTTCCTCGAGGGGGTCGAGGGCGCCGTCCACCCCCACACGAACCTCTCCTTCGACCTCCAGACGCTCGAGATGCTCCACTCCCGGGTGCGCGAGGACGGCGCGACGGCGCGCGAGCTGTTCGCCCCCGTGGCCCGACGCGGCTTCCAGCTCGGCGTACGCGCGCTGCTGGTCGACGGCACCGCGCTGCACGACCAGGGCGCCAGCGACGCCCAGGAGCTCGGGTGGGCGGTCGCGACGGGCGTGGCGTACCTCCGCCTCCTCGCCGACGAGGGGTTCTCCGCCGAGCACGGAGCACGCGTGGTCGAGTTCCGGCTGGCCGCCACCGACGAGCAGTTCCCCAGCATCGCCAAGATGCGCGCCGCCCGGCGGCTGTGGGCGCGGGTGCTGGAGGCGTCCGGGGCGACGGGCGACATGGCGCTCCACGCGGTCACCAGCCGGCCGATGACCAGCACGCGGGACCCTTGGGTCAACATGCTCCGCGGCACGGTCGCGGCCTTCGCCGCCGGCGTCGGGGGAGCGGACGCGGTCACCGTCGTCCCGTTCGACGAGCCGCTCGGCGTCCCCGACGCGTTCGGCCGCCGGATCGCCCGCAACACCTCCTTGCTGTTGATCGAGGAGTCGCACGTCGCCGCGGTCACCGACCCGGCGGGTGGGGCGTACGCCGTGGAGAAGCTGACCGACGACCTCGCCGTCGCGGCCTGGGCGGAGCTCGGCCGGATCGAGGCCGCGGGCGGCGCGCTCTCCGACGCCGCGCGCGCCGGGGTGAAGGAGCGGGTCCGGGCCGTCCGTGCCGCGCGCGACGCGCAGGTCGCCGACCGCTCCCGCCCGCTCACCGGTGTCTCGGAGTTCCCGAACCTCGCGGAGGTGCTGCCCGAGCGCGACCACCGCCCGCACCGCTACGTCCACCGCTACGGCTGGGCCTACGAGGACATGCGGGCCGAGCCGGCAGAGCAACCGGTCTTCCTCGCGACGATGGGGCCGATCGCCGCGCACACCGCGCGCGCCACGTTCGCCACCAACCTGTTCGCCGCCGGCGGCGTCGCAGTCGAAACGGCCGGCGCCACCTCCGACACGTCGTCGGTGCTGGAGGCCTACGCGGGCCAGCCCGTCGTCTGCCTCGCGGGCACCGACGCCGCCTACGCCGAGTGGGGTGCCGAGCTGGTCGTGGCGCTGCGTGCGGCAGGGGCGACGTACGTCGTGCTGGCGGGCAAGCCGGGGGAGAAGACGGTGACCGACGTCGACGACTCGTGCGCCATGGGAGTCGATGCGCTCGGCTTCCTCGGCCGGATCCGAGAGGAGCTCACGCGATGAGCATCCCGAAGAACTTCGCCGACGTGGAGCTCGGAGGTTTCGAGGCTCGCTCCGCTCGCACCTCAACCAACGAGGGGGGTGCCGCGGAGCCGTGGGCGAGCCCGGAGGGCATCGACATCCTCCCGATCTACGGCCCGGAGCACCTCGACGGCCTCGACGCCCTCGACACCTGGCCGGGCCTGGCGCCGTTCCTGCGCGGGCCCTACCCGACGATGTACACGACGCAGCCGTGGACGATCCGGCAGTACGCCGGCTTCTCCACCGCCGAGGAGTCCAACGCGTTCTACCGCCGCAACCTCGCGGCCGGGCAGAAGGGACTGAGCGTCGCCTTCGACCTCGCCACCCACCGCGGCTACGACTCCGACCACCCGCGGGTGCGCGGCGACGTCGGCATGGCGGGCGTGGCGATCGACTCGATCTACGACACCCGCACCCTCTTCGACGGCATCCCGCTCGACGAGATGTCGGTGTCGATGACGATGAACGGCGCGGTGCTGCCCGTGCTCGCGCTCTACATCGCGGCGGCCGAGGAGCAGGGGGTGAAGCCGGAGCAGCTCGCGGGGACCATCCAGAACGACATCCTCAAGGAGTTCATGGTCCGCAACACCTACATCTACCCGCCGGCGCCGAGCATGCGGATCATCAGCGACATCTTCGCCTTCACCTCGCAGAAGATGCCGCGCTTCAACTCCATCTCCATCTCCGGCTACCACATCCAGGAGGCCGGCGCGACGGCCGACCTCGAGCTGGCCTACACGCTGGCCGACGGCGTGGAGTACATCCGCGCGGGGCTCGGGACCGGGATGACGATCGACCAGTTCGCCCCGCGCCTGTCGTTCTTCTGGGCGATCGGGATGAACTTCTTCATGGAGGTCGCCAAGATGCGCGCGGCCCGGGCGCTCTGGGCGCGGCTCGTCGACGACTTCGACCCGCAGAACCCGAAGTCGCGCTCGCTGCGCACGCACAGCCAGACCTCGGGCTGGTCGCTGACCGCGCAGGACGTCTTCAACAACGTCGGCCGCACCTGCATCGAGGCGATGGCCTCCACGCAGGGCCACACGCAGTCGCTGCACACCAACGCCCTCGACGAGGCGATCGCGCTGCCCACCGACTTCTCCGCGCGCATCGCCCGCAACACCCAGCTGCTGCTGCAGCAGGAGAGCGGCACCACCCAGGTCATCGACCCGTGGGCCGGCTCCTACTACGTCGAGAAGCTCACCCACGACCTCGCGGAGCGCGCGTGGGCGCACATCCAGGAGGCCGAGCGCGCCGGCGGCATGGCGAAGGCGATCGAGCAGGGCATCCCGAAGATGCGAATCGAGGAGGCGGCCGCCCGCACCCAGGCGCGCATCGACTCGGGCGCGCAGAAGGTGATCGGCGTCAACACCTACCGCCTCGCCGCCGAGGACAAGCTCGACGTGCTCCGCGTCGACAACGACGACGTCTACCGCCAGCAGGTCGCCAAGCTCGAGCGGCTGCGCGCCGAGCGCGACGACGACGACGTACGCCGTGCGCTGGACGCGCTGACCGCCTCGGCTGAGCGCGGCCCGGTGGGCGGCGGGTCCCTCGAGGGAAACCTGCTGGCGCTGGCCGTCGACGCGGCCCGTGCCAAGGCCACGGTCGGGGAGATCTCCGACGCGCTGGAGAAGGTCTACGGCCGGCACCAGGCGGTGATCCGTACGATCAGCGGCGTGTACCGCGACGAGGCCGGCACCGCCGGAGACACGAAGGTCGCCGAGGTGCTCAAGGCCACCGAGGAGTTCGAGGCCGAGGAGGGTCGTCGCCCGCGCATCCTGGTCGCGAAGATGGGCCAGGACGGCCACGACCGCGGCCAGAAGGTCGTCGTCACGGCCTTCGCCGACCTCGGCTTCGACGTCGACGTGGGGCCGCTGTTCTCCACGCCCGAGGAGGTCGCGCAGCAGGCGATCGACGCCGACGTGCACATCGTCGGCGTCTCCTCGCTCGCCGCCGGCCACCTCACGCTGCTGCCGGCGCTGAAGCAGGCGCTCGCCGACCAGGGCCGCCCCGACATCATGGTCGTCATCGGCGGCGTGATCCCGCCGGACGACGTCCCGGTGCTGGAGGAGATGGGCGCCGCCGCGGTGTTCCTGCCCGGCACGGTCATCGCCGAGTCGGCCCTCGACCTGCTGGCGCGGCTGCGGGAGGACCCGGCCCTCGGTGGTTGAGGTGCGAGCGCAGCGAGCCTCGAAACCCGATGTCCCGGCCCTCGTCGCGGGGATCCGCGACGGGCAGCGTGCGGCGGTGGCGCGCGCCATCACGCTCGTCGAGTCGTCGCGCGGTGAGCACCGGGTGGCGGCGCGCGAGCTGCTCACCGAGCTCGCCTCCACGGACCGGCCGACCGCCACGCGAGTCGGCATCTCGGGCGTGCCCGGCGTGGGCAAGTCGACGTTCATCGAGAGCCTCGGCACCCGGCTGACCGCCGCCGGCCACCGCGTCGGGGTGCTCGCGGTCGACCCGTCCTCGGTGCGCACCGGCGGATCCGTGCTCGGCGACAAGACGCGGATGGCGACGCTGTCGGTCGACCCCGACGCCTTCATCCGGCCCTCGCCGTCGGCCGGCACGCTCGGTGGCGTCGCCCGGGCGACGACCCAGGCGATGCTGGTGCTGGAGGCCGCCGGCTACGACGTGGTGCTCGTCGAGACGGTCGGGGTCGGGCAGTCGGAGGTGACCGTCGCCGGGATGGTCGACACCTTCCTCTTCCTCACCCTCGCCCGGACCGGCGACCAGCTCCAGGGCATCAAGAAGGGCATCCTCGAGATCGCCGACGTGGTCGCGGTGAACAAGGCCGACGCCGAGGGCGGCGATGACCACGAGGGGGAGGCCCGGGTGGCGGCCCGTGACCTCGCCGGCGCCCTGCGGCTGGTCCGCGGCCACGCCGAGTGGGCGCCTCCGGTCGTGACCTGCTCGGGCCTCACCGGCGCGGGGGTCGACGACGTGTGGGCGCGCATCGGTGCGCACCGCGAGCACCTCGGCGCCGACGGGCTGGCCCGCAAGCGCGCCGGGCAGCAGCTCGACTTCACCTGGGCGCTGGTGCGCGACGAGCTCGACCAGCGGCTGCGCTCCTCGCCCGGCGTGGCGGCCGTGCGCGACGACGTACGACGTGCGGTGCTGGCCGGTGAGCTGCCCGCTCCCGTGGCCGCGGACCGCATTCTCGAGGCCTACGACCGGGACAGCAACTAGGCTGGGTCGGTCATGCCGAACCCCGCACACCCTGCCACCGCCGTCATCGCCGAGGCCGTCGACAAGTACGCCGACGAGCTCGTCGCGCTCCGCCGCGACCTCCACGCGCACCCCGAGCTGAGCTGGAAGGAGGACCGCACCTCCGAGAAGGTCACCACAGCGCTCGAGGACGCCGGCTGGACCGTCACCCGTCCCGAGGGCGGGGGAGTGATCGCCGACCTCGGCACCGGGGGCGGGCTGGTGGCGTTGCGCGCCGACCTCGACGCCCTCCCCGTCGACGACCTGACGCCCGACCCGTGGCGGAGCACCGTGCCCGGCGTCGCCCACGCGTGCGGCCACGACGTGCACACCGCCGGCCTCGTCGGCGCGGGCCTCGCGCTCTCCGAGGTGGGGGCCCGCGGACTGCTGCCCGGCCGCGTGCGGCTGGTCTTCCAGCCGGCCGAGGAGGTGATGCCCGGTGGCGCGCTGCACCTGCTCTCCGCGGGCGCCCTCGAGGGGGTCGACCACATCTTCGGCCTGCACTGCGACCCCAGCCTCGACGTCGGTCGCATCGGCCTGCGCGAGGGGCCGCTCACCGGCGCCGCGGACGCGCTCACGGTGAAGCTCACCGGAAAGGGGGGCCACACCTCCAGGCCGCACCTCACCGAGGACCTCACCTTCGCGCTCGGCAAGGTGATCACCGAGCTGCCCGCGATCCTCAGCCGCCGCCTCGACCCGCGCGCCGGCGTCAGCGTCGTGTGGGGCACCGTCCGGGCGGGCTCGGCCCACAACGTCATCCCGCACACCGGCATGGTCGCCGGGACCGTGCGCATGCTCGACGCCGTCGCCTGGTCCGACGCCGAGCACCTGATCCGTCAGCTGATCACCGCGATCATCGCCCCCTACGGCGTCGCGGCCGAGGTGACCTACCAGCGCGGCGTCCCGCCGGTCGTCAACCACGCGGTCTCGACCGCGCTCCTCGGGACCGCCCTCGACACCGTCCTGGGGCCTCATGGCCACGTCTCGACGGCGCAGAGCCTCGGCGGCGAGGACTTCGGCTGGTACCTCGACTCGGTCCCCGGTGCGATGGCCCGCCTCGGCACCCGCACCCCCGGCGGGCCGACGTACGACCTCCACCAGGGCAACCTGCGCATCGACGAGGCCGCCACCGGCATCGGTGCCCGGGTGCTCGCCGAGGCGGCGGTGACCGCCCTCAGCTGAGCACGGGCGTTGGCTGTACGTTCGGAAGCACCGCCGAGCAGAGGAGCGACCCGTGATCGAGCTGACCGAGGGCCAGGAGCTCACCCTCACCGCCGCGGACGGCACGCCCCTGACCAAGGTGCAGATGGCCCTCGGCTGGGACCACTCGCCGACAGCGGGATTCATCGGCAGCGGCGCAGCACCCATCGACCTGGACGCCTCGGCCGTGCAGTTCGCCGGCGGCCAGTTCTTCGACCTCGCCTTCTTCAACCACCTGGCGACCCGGGACGGCTCGGTGGTGCACCTGGGCGACAACACCACCGGCAAGGGCGAGGGTGACGACGAGGCGATCACCGTCGACCTGTCCCGGGTCTACCCGAAGGTCGAGACGATCCTCTTCCTGGTCAGCAGCTACCAAGGGCACTCCCTGGAGTTCATCCACAACGCCTACTGCCGGCTCGTCGGCGAGGACGGCGCCGAGCTGGCGCGCTTCACCCTCACCCTCGGGGTGCGCGAGACCGGGCTCGTCATGGCGAAGCTGTTCCGCGACGGGCCGCACTGGAAGCTCGGCGCGATCGGTTCGGGCATCGCCCTGAAGACGCCGACGGACTCGCTCGAGGCGCTCCTCCCGTTCGTCTGAGCTCGAGCCCACCGGTCCGCCGTGGGCGAGTCGAGGAGACCATCCTGCGGTCGTGGCGAACGCCCGGATCTGCCGAGATGAGTGCGTGTGGTTGCATCACGGCCATGGGCCACGATGAGCCAGAGAGTCCAGAGCCGTATCTCGGGGACTACCCGCACGGGGCTTACTGGTCCGCGATCCGCCCCGAAGGCGCGGAAGACCGTGTCGTCGACGATGAGGAGCACTACCTCTACGAGGGGAACACCCTTCGCATCATGTGGGATGAAGATGCGGGACCGCTTTGGGGCGACGAGGGACTTCTGGGTGAGGATGCGCACTGGATGAGGCGTGCGCTAGGTCTGAGCGACGCCCTCATCGACGACTTGCTGACCTGGCAACGGGACATGACCACGCTTCACTTCGGGCGACAGCCCGTCGATGACTGGCCTGAGCAGAAGCGGCGACTCGATGACCGAGGTGACGCACTTGCGGAGCGGTTGGAGGCAGAAGTCGGGACGAGGTTTCGCGTCTGGTACCACGCCTGACGGAAGACGGCTACCGTCCGGATCTGCCGCGATGAGTGCGCGGAGCTGAGCGGGTCTCACGCTTGAGCGGCGTCGACGCCCTCACCCGCGAGGGCGACGTGACCCGAGCGCCGACGCGAAACCGAGCGTGCCACCAGCGCGATCACCACCACCATCACTGCAACGGCAACGTGGAGGGACGAGGGACCACCTGGGAGTTCGCAGTACTGGGCGTCGTACTCGGGGTGCCCGTCGCTGCAGATGGAGGCAAACCCGTGGAAGAACATCTCTCGGACCGTGTGGACGACACCCCAGGCCAACACCATCGCCCCTGCAGCAAGGGCCACACCGCCCGTCACTCGCAGACGCGTCTGGGTCACCCGCGCAGGCTAGTCGGAGTGAAGCGCGAACGCCCGGATCTGCCGTGATCAGCTCGCCGGATCTCGGCGGACGCGCTCGCCGGCGCCGCGAGCTGCGCCACACGGTCAGGCTGGGGCGTAGGGCAGGGCGGAGGCGAAGTAGAGCTCGATGCCGTCGTCGATGGCGTCGGCCATGGCGGACGCTTCGTGTGGGTTGATCCGGTGGGTGCCGGTGTGGTCGACGAGGAGTGCCCGGCCGTGTGGGGTGCGCCAGAGGTGTCGGCCGGGTCCGACGATGCGGGTGGTGAGGCCGCCGTGGGTCTTGGTGCGGTGGTGGCGGCGTCGTAGGGGGCCGGAGTTGTGGGGGCCGGTCTGGCCGGGTGGGCCGGTGTCGTCGTAGGGGACGGCGTGGTCGTAGTCGACGCTGTCGCGGGTGGCGGTGCGTGGGGTGAAGGGGAAGCAGTCGCCGCCGGTCTGGGTCCAGACGTGGTCCTTGATGGTCTCGGGGTGCTCGTAGGCGTCGACGCGGCGGCGCATCCGCAGGTCGAGGACCGGTGTGACGGTGACGTCGGCGTGGCCGAGGACCTCATGGAGCTGTCGTACGTCGATGGGGCCGACGCCCTCGATGCGGGCGATGCCGGTGCGGTTGCGGAGCGCTTCGTCGGTGAGGTGGACGAACAGGCGCCCGCGGCCGCGGAGCTTCGCGAGCTTGCGGGCCGACATCGCGGTGAGCTTGTCGAGGGTGTCGGCGAGGTGGCCGGGCGCCCACGCGGGCCGGTCCTTGCCGGTGTGCTCATCACCCTCGACCGGCTCGTCGGTGTGCTCGAGGAGGAGCTTGAGGAGGTCGGCCGGGCGGGCGAGCCAGCCGAGGGCGATGGAGCGGAGCTCGTCGTGGTTGTGGTCGTGGCCCATGGTGGTGGTGAGGATGTCGGCGACGCGGTCGACCATGGCGTCGAGCCAGGCGGCGTCGCCGGCGGTGATGCGGGCGATCAGGTGGCGGTAGCCGAACTCGTCGGAGCGCGACAGCGACACGTAGCGCTGGTGGCGGGAGCGCTCCTGCTCGGCGCGGTGGGTCTCGGGGTCGGCCTCGATGACCTTGGCGCGGGCGATCTCGAGGACGGTGGACGGCGCGTGCCCGGCGATGGCCTTGGCGACCGCGCGGTCGACCGTCACCACCTGCTCGCTCAGCAGCGAGCGGCAGATGACGGCGACCTTGCGCGCCACCCACGGCTCGCAGTCGCCGGCCTCGACGACCGCCCAGGTCAGGGGCAGCCGGTGGACCAGGTCGAGCCCGTCCGCGATCAGGGCGCGGGTGGTGGCGGGGTGGGTCTCGCGTGCCATGGCCAGCTCGGGGACGGCGTGCTCGCGGACCTCGGGCGTCCCGTCCCCGCCGGGTGTGAGCATCGGGTCACGGTCGTCCCGGGGGTGCCCGTTGAGGACTGCCCACCCGATCGCGAGGCGGAGCTCTGCGACCTCCGCCAGCACGCGCGCACGGAGAGCGTCGGTCGCCATGGTCAGCACCTGCGTCGCCGACACCTCGTCAGCCGCGGGAGGCGGCTGAGGGAGAAGAAGGGCGGCAGGCATGCCTGATTCGATCGAACAAGTGTTCGATCGACAATGGGCAAGGTCGCCTGTGGATCGCCGGGCAGGCGCCGTCCGCTCGAGCCCTTGTGCTGTCGGGTCAGCCGCGCGTCAGGATGTCGTCGAGCCGCGTCAGCGCGCGGTCGGCGTAGCCCATCCACATCCGTCCCATGACGCTCGTGGTGAGCCGGGCCGGGGAGGCTTTCGAGTGGAAGGTCCACGCCCATCCGATGGACGTGCCGCCGCCGTGTGGGGTGATCGTCCAGGCTCCGTCGATGGAGTGGACGAAGTGCCGGAGCGGCCCCTCGATGCCGTCGAGCCGGTAGGCGAACCCGTTTGGCCGTTCGACGTCGGTCAGGGTCTCGCGCAGCCGCCCGCCGTCGGCGAGGACGATCGTGCGCGTCTGCCCGACGACTCCCCAGTCCTCCGGCTGGTCGGTCACGTCGGTGACAGCCGGAAAGGCCGCGTAGCGGCGGGCGAACACGTCCGGCAGGCGCGCGTCCATCAGTCGATCGAACGCAGCCTCGGGCTCGACGGAGACCACTCGCGACGCTTCGACCCGGTGACCGGACATGACGCCCAGACTACGCACGAACCCAGCCCGGTGCAGCGATGACGAGCAGGCGAGGCCGCAGGTGTCAGGCAGGCGGAACCGCCTCGTCGACCGCCACCAGGGGAAGAGTGACGGTGAAGGTGCTGCCCTCGCCGAGGGCGGACGTGGCGGTGAGCCGACCGCCCATCAGGGCGACCAGCTCGTGGGTGATCGCGAGGCCGAGGCCCAGGCCGTGGCGGTCGCCGGCGTGCGGGTCGGCCTGCCGGAACGGGGCGACGAGGGCCGGCAGCTGGTCGGGGGCGATCCCGATGCCGGTGTCGCGGACCTCGACCTCGAGGTGGGAGTCGGGGGCAGTGACGCGTACGTCGATGCCGCCCCGCTCGGTGAAGGTGATCGCGTTGTGCACCAGGTTGGTGACGACCTGGCCGATGCGGCGGCAGTCGCCCATGGCCGTGGCCGGGACGTCTGCGTCGACGCTGAAGGTGGTGGTGAGCCCGCGTGCCTCGGCCAGGGGAGCGGCCCACTCCTCGATGTCGGAGACGAGCTCGCGGATCCCGAACGGCCTGGGGTGCAGCACGGTCTGGTGCGCCTCGAGACCGGAGAACTCGAGGATGTCCTCGACCAGCCGCATGAGCCGCTCGCTGGAGCGCTGCAGGATCCTCGCGTAGTGCTCCGGCTCGGGGGCGAGCTCGGTCGCGAGCAGCAGGTCGGTGGCGCCGACGATCGCCGCGAGCGGCGTGCGCACCTCGTGGCTCACCGTGGCGAGGAACAGCGTCTTCGCCGCGTTCGCCTCCTGGAGCTCGCGCAGCACCCGATTGGCCTCCGTCACGTCCTCGCTGATGCCGTGCACGCCGACCACCCGGTCGTGGACGACGACGGGGATCCCGGTGCACCGGATCTCGATGACCTCGCCGTCGACGTGCACCACACGTCCGTCGACCACCTGGGGGTCACCGGCCATCACGGCCTGGAAGGCCTCCCGGAAGCGGTCGAGGTCGTCGGGGTGGATGACGTCGGCGAAGTGGGCCCCCCGCAGCTCGGCCAGGGTCAGGCCGGTCATCTCGAGCGTGCGCTGGTTGGCGTCGGTGAAGTGGCCACGCTCGTCGAGCGACCACGCCGACTGTGGGTGGTGGGTGAACAGGGACGCGTAGCGGGCGGTCGCCTCGGCGAGCGCACCTGCGCGCTTCTCGGGCCGCGGGGCGGGATCAGGGCGGTCGTCCGTCATCAGAACCTCCGAGTGTCCGACTGGCACGCAGGGTACGCACGTCGCGCGCCATCCGCCCGTACCCACTCCCGCGGGATGGACGCGTGCGTCGCCTAGCGGGTGGCCTGCCGGTGGTGGAGCTCGCGCAGCTCGTCGACCAGCTCCTCGGCCGGCCCTGCCACCGGGAGTCCTGGAGCGACCGCGGTGATCGGCAGCGGTGCCACGGGTCCGGGCGCCAGGCCCCAGCCGCTCCGCCACGCGGTCAGCTGCGCGGTCGAGACGGCGTACACGATCCGGCCGAGACCCACCCACGCGTGGCCGGCCGCGCACATCGGGCAGTGCTCGCCCGACGTGTAGACCGTGCAGCGGGGTCGTACGTCGGCGTCGACGTGCACCGCCGCCCACCGGGCAAGCTCCAGCTCGGGGTGGCGCGTCTGGTCGCCGTCGGCGGTCCGGTTGCGGTCCTCGTGCAGCACCGTGCCGTCCGGGTCGACCAGCACGGACCCGAACGGCTCGTCCCCGGCCTCCAGCGCCTCGCGGGCCAGCTCGACGCAGCGGCGCAGGTGGGAGAGGTCCGCGGTGGTGAGGCCGGCCATCGTGGCTACTGCTGCCGGTAGGGGACGCCGTCAGCCGCCGGTGGCCGCGAGCGCCCGACCAGCCCGGCCACCGCGAAGATGGTGACGAGGTAGGGGAGCATCAGCATGAACTGGCTCGGCACCGGGGAGCCGATCGCCGACAGCACGCCCTGCAGGTTCGACGCGAAGCCGAACAGCAGCGCGGCGAGCGTGGCGCGGATCGGGTCCCACTTGCCGAAGATCACGGCCGCCAGCGCGATGTAGCCCGCACCGCCGGTCATCTCGCGGTTGAAGCCGGCGACCGACACGAGGCTGAAGTACGCGCCGCCCATGCCTGCGATCGCACCGGCGAGCAGGATGGTGCGGTAGCGGGTGCGGTTGACCTTGATGCCGACGGTGTCGGCCGCCTTCGGGTGCTCACCGACCGCCCGGACGCGGAGTCCCCAGCGCGTGCGGTAGAGGGCGTACGCCACCAGCGCGACGACGACGTAGAGCACGTAGACCAGCGCGGTCTGGCGGAAGAAGATCGGGCCGATGAGCGGGATGTCGCCGAGCACCGGGATCGGCATCCGCGAGAACCGGTCGGGGGAGTTCAGCGACTCGGCGTTGGGCGTCAGCACCTGGCGGAAGAGGAAGTTCGTCAGGCCGACGACCAGCACGTTGAGCACGACGCCGACGATCACCTGGTCGACGAAGTAGGTGATCGCGAACAGGCCGAGGATCAGCGCCACGAGCGCCCCCGCGACCATCGCCGCGACGAGGCCTGCCCAGGGCGAGCCGGTGAGCGAGGCGGTGACGGCCGCGGCGAAGGCGCCGAAGAGCAGCTGGCCCTCGATGGCGATGTTGACGACGCCGGCGCGCTCACCCAGCACGCCGCCGAGCGCACCGAACACGAGCGGGATGGCGAGGGCGACCGCGCCGCCGAGCAGGCTGACCACGCGGATCCGGTCGTCGGCCGCCGCCCAGCTGAGGAACCCCGCCATCCAGGCGACCGCGAAGACGATCGGGATCCAGCGAGGCTGGTGGGCCTTGGTGACCATGCGGCGCACGGCCTCGGCCGTGAGCGCCGCGCACACGACCGCCATCACCCAGGCGGTGACCATGGACGGTACGACGATGTCGGGCAGCTGCACGAAGTCGGTGTCGGCAGCGAGCTGGAACGTGGTGTCGCCCGCATGGGAGGAGCGGAGCAGCACGACGCCCAGCAGGGCGGTGAGCAGGCCGAGCATGATCGGCAGCTTGCGGGTGCCGCGGGACCGGGTGGGCGTCACCGCCGTGTCGGGAGCCAGCCCTCCGCTGTCAGCGGGCGGCTGCTGGGTCACGGTGCTCACTTGGCCTCCTTGGCGGGCAGCCGGAAGATGGCGCGCACCAGCGGAGGCGCGGCGAGGAAGAGGACGATCAGGGACTGCACGACCAGGACCAGGTCGACCGAGATGTTCTCCGAGGCCTGCATGGTGAAGCCACCGGCCTTGAGGGCGCCGAACAGCAGGCCGGCCGCGAGGATCCCGAGCGGTCGCGAGCGGCCGAGCAGCGCGACCGTGATGGCGTCGAAGCCGATGGCGGCGTCGAGGTCGAGCGAGACGCCGCTGGTCACGGTGCCGAGCACCTGGTTGACGCCGGCGAGGCCGAGCAGGGAGCCGGCGATCATCATCACGATCGTGTACGTGCGTCCGACGCTGATCCCGGATGCGCGGGCCGCGTGGGGGTTCTCGCCGACGGCGCGGATGCGGTAGCCGAGGGTCGACCGGTTGAGCAGCCACCACACGACTGCCACGGCGACCAGGGCCAGGACGAAGCCGAGGTGGAGGTTGAACCGGTCACCCAGCACCTTCGGCAGGATCGCGGTCTCCTTCATCGGCGGCGACTTCGGGTTGGCCGAGCCGGGCGTCGCCAGCAGCCAGTCCTTGGTGAGGGCCCAGAAGAGGAGGTAGTAGCCGACGTAGTTGAGCATGATCGTGAGGATCACCTCGTGGGCGCCGGTGCGGGCCTTGAGCACGCCGGCGATGCCGGCCCACAGGGCGCCGGCGGCCATGCCGACCAGGATGGCGAGGGGCAGGTGGATGATCGCCGGCAGGTCGAGCTTGAAGCCGACGAGGCCCGCCGCGCCGCCGGCGATGAGCATCTGCCCGCGCCCGCCGATGTTGAACAGCGCGGCCCGGAAGGCGATGCCGACACCGAGACCGCCGAGGATCAGCGGACCGGCGAACTTCAGGCTCTCCGTCAGCGGGCGCCACTGCTGGGCGGGGTCGTCGACGAGGTTGTTGTAGACGGCGCCGCGGAACATCGCGCTGTAGGCGCCGGAGATGGCGTCCCACAGGGCGGTGAAGAAGTCGGAGGGGCGAGCGGTGACGTAGCTCAGGGTGTCGCGGACGTCCGGGTCGGTCGCGGCGATCATCACCGAGCCGACGAAGACCGCCAGGAACACCGCGAGCACGCCGGACAGGGCGTCGCCCGAGGCGATCTCGCGCAGCACCGACCGGGACCGCTCGCTGCGCGCGTCGTGGGGGTCGACATCGGGCTTGGCGTCCAGCTCGGGCTTCTCGTCCGGCTGGGGCTTCTCGGTGTCGCTCACGCGACCACGTCCTTCAGGTCGTCCGGACGCTCGCCGGTCATCATGAGACCGAGGGTCTCGCGGGGGGTGTCGGCCGGGACGATCCCGACGATCCTGCCTCGGTAGAGGACCATGATCCGGTCGGCCAGGGCCACGACCTCGTCGAGCTCGGTGGACACCACGAGCACGGGGATGCCGCTGTCACGGGTGGCGACGACCTGCTTGTGGATGAACTCGATCGAGCCGACGTCGACACCGCGGGTGGGCTGCGCGGCGACGAGCAGGCGCAGGTCGCGGGAGAGCTCGCGCGCCACGACGACCTTCTGCTGGTTGCCGCCCGAGAGGTTGGAGGCCAGCGAGTCGATGTCGCGGGCGCGGACGTCGTACTCCTTGAGCTTCTTCTCCGCGAACTCGCGCAGGGCGCTGATGCGGAGGGCGCCGTTCTTGACGAACGGCGACTTGAAGCTGCGGTTGAGCATGAGGTTCTCGGCGATGGTGAAGCCCGGCACGAGGCCGTCGACCTGGCGGTCCTCGGGGATGAAGCCGACGCCCGCGTCGAGGATCTTGCGGGTCGAGCGGCCCACGAGCTCGACGCCGTCGAGGGTGATCGAGCCGGTGACGTCGTCCTGGAGCCCGAGGAGGGCCTCGGTGAGCTCGGTCTGGCCGTTGCCCTGCACGCCGGCGACGGCGAGGACCTCGCCCGCCCGGATGGTGAAGCTGAGGCCGTCGACGTGCGTGTGCCCGGCGGCGTCGACCACGCGCAGGTCCCGGACCACGAGCGCGTCGTCGCCGAGCTGGGGCGCGTCCTTGTGGACCACCAGCTCGACCGGGCGCCCGACCATCATCGAGGCGAGCTCGGCGTTGCTGGCCTTGGGGTCGGCCTCGCCGACGACCTTGCCGAGGCGGATGACTGTGATCCGGTCGGCGACCTCGCGGACCTCGCGGAGCTTGTGGGTGATGAAGACGATGGCCTTCCCGGCCTCGCGGAGCTGGCGCATGATGTCCATCAGCTCGTCGGTCTCCTGGGGCGTCAGCACCGCGGTGGGCTCGTCGAAGACGAGCAGCTCGGCGTCGCGGGAGAGCGCCTTGATGATCTCGACCCGCTGCTGCACGCCGACGGGGAGGTCCTCGACGACCGCGTCGGGGTCGACGTGGAACCCGAAGCGCTCGGAGATCTCGGTGACGCGCTTGCTGGCGGCGTCGAGGTCGAGCCGGCCCGCGAACCCGGTGGTCTCGTTGCCGAGCATGACGTTCTCGGCGACGGTGAAGACGGGGATGAGCATGAAGTGCTGGTGGACCATGCCGATGCCGGCCGCCATGGCGTCGCCGGGACCGGTGAAGTGCTGGACCTCGCCGTCGAGCTCGATCTCGCCCTCGTCGGCCTTGTAGAGCCCGTAGAGCACGTTCATCAGGGTGGACTTGCCCGCGCCGTTCTCACCGAGCAGGCAGTGGATCTCGCCGGGCTCGACGGTCAGGGAGATCGAGTCGTTGGCCACCACGCTGCCGAAGCGTTTGGTGATGCCTCGCAGGACGAGTCTCATGGCATCGCATCCTAGGGGTCGGAATGATCGGGGGGTCAGCCCCGGGGTCTGCTACGGCGGCGCCGGAACGGGCGCGCGGCAGGCCGCGGGAAGGGTATCCGGCGCGGGGCCGCCGGTCGTGGCGAACATGTGCCAAACCTGCGGCTCCGGCGCTGGCAAGACGCGGGGAGGTGCCAGACGCGAAGGGGGAGGCCGACGCGCGCGTCGGCCTCCCCCTCGTGGTGGAGCGTGCTGGTGATCAGCCCAGGTAGGAGTTCACCTTGATCGAACCGTCGATGATGCCCTGCTTGACGGTGTCGAGCTCGGCCTGGAGCTCGGGGTTGACCTTGCTCTCGAAGTTGTGGAACGGCGCGATGCCGACGCCCTCGTTCTCGAGCGTGCCGATGTAGGGCTCGAAGTCGAAGTTGTCCTCGCCCGCGGCCTTGACGGCCTCGTAGGTCGAGACCTTCATGCCCTTGAGGATCGAGGTCATGACGTAGTCCTGGGTGGACGGGTCGGTCTCGTAGAGGTCGGCGTCCACACCGATCATGGCGACGTCCTTGCCGGAGTCCTCGATGGCGGTGATGGCGCCCTGGTAGATCGGGCCACCGACGGGCAGGATCACGTCGACGTCCTGGTCGAGGATCTGCTTGGCGGTGCTGGTGGCCGCCTCGTTGGCCTCGAAGCCACCGGTGAAGGAGCCGTTCTTGCCGTCCCAGCCGACGACCTCGATGTCCTTCTTCTTCTCCTTGGCGTAGTACTCGGCGCCCTGCTTGAAGCCGTCCATGAAGATCGTGACGGTCGGGAACGGCATGCCGCCGTAGGTGCCGACCTTGCCGGTCTTGGTGTAGTCGGCCGCGGCGTAGCCGGCCAGGAAGGCGGCCTCGGCGGTGTTGTAGAGGAGCGGCTTGATGTTCTCGACGTCGGCCTTGCCGTCGAAGGTCTGGCCGTCGTCACCACCGTCGGCGGAGTCGTCGATCAGGACGTACTCGATGTCGGGGTTGGCCTTGGCCGACTCCTTGGTGGCCGAGGCGAGGGCGAAGCCGACGGTCACGATGACGTCGCAGCCCTGGCCGACCAGGCTCTCCAGGTTCGGGCCGAAGTCGTTCTCGCTGTTGGACTCGACCGGGATCAGCTCGGCGCCGAGCTCGTCGGCGGCCTGCTTGGCACCCTCGTAGCCGAGCTGGTTGAACGACTTGTCGTCGAAACCACCCGCGTCGGAGACGATGCACGGCTGGAAGTCGCTCTTGGCCTCGCTCCCGCTGCCGCCGGTGTTGTCATCCTCGGGTGCGTCACCGCACGCAGCAAGGGTCGCGGCCGCCAGGAGCGCCACGAGGCCGCTCGAGACGACCTTCCTCGTCTTCACCACAAATGCCTCCAAGTTCGTGCACCCCGGGGTGGGGTCAGCTTTCGGGCGTCATGATGCCCGCACGTACGCCACCCGTCACGCGGATCGGGCGTACTGAGACGTGTTTGAGACCTAAAAGTCGCAGGAGATCTTTCGGCGGAACCTGCCGATGACCCGCTGATCCTCGTATGCGCCATAGTGGCCGCGTGGACGAGCAGTGGGAGCAGGACGACTGGGACGCGCTGAGGGCGACGGCGGTCGAGGTGATGCGCCGCGCCTACGCGCCGTACTCCGGCTACCCGGTCGGCGCGGCCGCGCGGGTGGACGACGGACGCGTGGTGGCGGGCTGCAACGTCGAGAACGCGGCGTACGGCGTGGTCCTGTGCGCCGAGTGCGGCCTGGTCTCGCAGCTGCACGCGAGCGGCGGCGGCCGGCTGACCCACTTCGTGTGCGTGAACGGCGACGGCGAGATCATCATGCCCTGCGGGCGCTGCCGCCAGCTGCTCTTCGAGCACGGCGGGCGCGACCTGCTGGTCTGGACCGTCTCGGGGGTCAAGGCGATGTCCGAGGTCCTGCCCGACGCGTTCGGCCCCGACGACCTGGCCCGCGTGGCCACTGATGGAGGAACCCCCTGATGCCCGCACACGACGCCGTCGAGGTCATCCTCGCCAAGCGCGACAAGCAGGAGCTGAGCGACAGCCAGATCGACTGGGTCATCGACGCCTACACGCGCGGCGAGGTGGCCGACGAGCAGATGTCGGCCCTGGCGATGGCGATCCTGCTCAACGGCATGAACCGCACCGAGATCGCGCGCTGGACCGCGGCGATGATCGCGTCCGGGGAGCGGATGGACTTCTCCACGCTGTCGCGGCCCACGGCCGACAAGCACTCGACCGGGGGCGTGGGCGACAAGATCACGCTGCCGCTGGCACCGCTGGTCGCCGCGTGCGGGGTCGCCGTCCCGCAGCTCTCGGGCCGCGGGCTGGGCCACACCGGCGGCACCCTCGACAAGCTCGAGTCGATCCCGGGGTGGCGCGCGCTGCTCAGCAACGAGGAGATGTTCTCGATCCTCGAGGACGTCGGCGCGGTGATCTGCGCGGCCGGCGACGGGCTCGCCCCCGCCGACAAGAAGCTCTACGCGCTGCGCGACGTCACCGGGACCGTCGAGGCGATCCCGCTCATCGCGAGCTCGATCATGAGCAAGAAGATCGCCGAGGGCACCGGTGCGCTCGTGCTCGACGTCAAGGTCGGCAGCGGCGCCTTCATGAAGGACCTGGGCACCGCTCGCGAGCTCGCCGAGACGATGGTGGCGCTCGGCACCGACGCCGGCGTGCACACGGTCGCCCTGCTCACCGACATGGCGACCCCGCTCGGCCGGACCGCCGGCAACGCGATCGAGGTCGCCGAGTCGGTCGAGGTGCTGGCCGGCGGTGGGCCCGCCGACGTCGTCGAGCTCACCCTCGCCCTCGCGCGGGAGATGCTCGCCGGGGCCGGTCGCGACGACGTCGACCCGGCCGACCGGCTCGCCGACGGCTCGGCGATGGACGCCTGGAAGGCGATGATCCGGGCCCAGGGCGGCGACCCCGACGCCCCGCTGCCGCAGGCCAGGGAGTCCCACGTGGTCACCGCACCCTCCAGCGGCACGCTGACGCGCCTCGACGCCATGGCCGTCGGCCTCGCCGCGTGGCGCCTCGGTGCCGGGCGGGCCCGCAAGGAGGACCCGGTCCAGGCCGGAGCCGGCGTGGTCTGGCACGCACGCCCCGGCGACACCGTGACCGAGGGCGAGCCCCTGTTCACCCTGCTCACCGACGAGCCCGAGCGCTTCGACCGTGCCCTGGCCTCACTCGAGGGCGGGTACACCGTGTCGACGGGCGGGGAGTTCACGCCCACCGACCTGGTGCTCGACCGGATCGGCTGACGCAGGGACGTCCCCAACACTGGCGAAGACCCGCCGGTAACCCCGCGTTCCTTTACTTTGCGGCCTAGCGTCGCGGGTGTCTCGAGGGGCGGGGGTCCCATGAACAACCTTGACGAGCGCGACGGGGGCCGCGCAGACGTGAGGACGCCTGTCCTCGTAGTCCTCCTGCTGGTGACCGGTGTCCTGGTCGGCGGCGGTGCGTCCTACCTGCTGATGTCGCGGGGCGACACCTCGGCTGCCGACGCGCAGACGTGCGGCACCTACGACACGGTCGAGCTCACGGTCGGCCCGGAGCTGTACGGCGCGGTGCTGAAGGCGGTCGAGGAGGCCGCGCCGGAGTGCACCCGGGTGGAGCCCGACATGCGCTCGGGCATCGACGTCGCCCAGGGCGTGTCGCTCGGCGGCGCGCTGCCCGACATCTGGATCCCGGAGGCTCGGTACCTGACGACCCGCGCCTACGTCGGCGACGCCCGTCCGCGCCTCGTGGCCCGGACCCTGGCCCACACGCCGGTCCTCCTCGTCGGGGGTGCGGCCGCGCGCCGGTTCGCCTCATGGGGCGAGGCGCAGGGCTCGGGCCTCGTGTCCGTGCCCGACCCCGAGTCGACCGTCGCCGGCACGCTGGCCGTGGTCGCGCCGCAGGCGGAGGCCCGAGCGGTCGGCCGCAGCGCCGCCGACGCCCGCCAGCTCGTCGTACCGTTCGCGCAGGGGTACGGCGCCCGCCGCTCCGACGGTGACGACACGGAGGTGTCGCCGGCGATGTTCCCCCGGCGCTCGCCGCGGCTCGTGGTCACCACCGAGCAGGAGCTCGCCGCCGTGCAGGGCCGTGGCGACCTCCGCGACCTGACGCCTGCGGTGGGCGCGCCGGCGCTGGACTTCCCGATGGCGGTGAGCGTGGACGCGGAGCCGGCGGCCCGGCAGGTGGCGCGGGCCCTGGCCGACTACCTCGGCAGCCCGGACGGCCGTGCCGAGCTGCACGCCGAGGGGCTCCGGGCGACCGGGGACCGGACGGCGCCGCGCTCGGTGTCGCAGGTGCGGACCGTGCTGCCGACCCCGACCGGCCAGGCGATCGCCAGCACCGTGCAGTCGTGGCGCACCCTCGCCGTGCCCTCGTCGATCCTCGCCGTCGTCGACGCGTCCGGGTCGATGGACTTCGGCGCCGGTGCCGGCACCCGCATGGACCTGCTCGCCGACGCGGCCGGCATCGGGCTGTCGTTCCTGCCCGACCACGCCCGGGTGGGGCTGTGGATCTTCTCCATCGACAAGGGCGGTCCCGGGAGGGACTGGCGCGAGCTGGAGCCCCTCAGGCGCCTGGACGACCTGCGCTTCGGCCGCACCCAGCGCTACGCCCTGCGCCAGCGGGCTGCCGAGCTGCCGAGCCTCACCGGCGGCGGCACCGGGCTCTACGACACGGCCCTCGCGGCCTACCGGGAGGCCGTGCGCAGCTACCGGCCGCACTACTCCAACGCGGTCGTGCTCATGACGGACGGCCAGAACGAGGACCCGGGCTCGATCGGCCTGCCGGCCCTGCTCGACCGGCTGCGCGCGCTGCGCGACCCGGACCGCCCGGTGCGGCTCGTCGGCATCGCGATCAGCGGAGACGCCGACCTGGCCGCCCTCGAGCAGATGTCCCACGTCACGGGGGGCGACGCCTACCTCGCCGCCCAGCCGCAGGACGTCCTCGAGGTGTTCGCCAAGGCGGTGCTGTCGCGCTGAGCGCTACGCGAGCAGCAGCACCACGTGCGCGGCCACGCAGGCCGGCTTGTCCCGGCCCTCGATCTCGACGGTGTGCTCGACGATGAGCTGCTTACCCTGCGGGAGCTCGCGGACCTCGCCGAAGCGGACGTGGGAGCGCAGCCGGCTGTCGACCGGCACCGGGCTGGGGAAGCGGACCTTCTCGAGGCCGTAGTTCAACCGCGCGCCGGGGGTCTCGAGGCGGAACACCTGCGAGGCGAAGTGGGGGAGGAGGCTCAGGGTGAGGAAGCCGTGCGCGATCGTGGTGCCGAAGGGGCCGGCGGCCGCCGCGTCGACGTCCACGTGGATCCACTGGTGGTCGAGCGTGGCCTCGGCGAAGGCGTCGATGCGGGCCTGGTCGACCACGAGCCACTCGCTCGTGCCGATCTCCGACCCGGCGGCCGCGGCGACGTCGTCGAGCGTGGTGAAGGTGCGCATGGGCACGCACACTAGTGCTCGTCGACGGGGCCGGCCTGATTGGATGGCCCGATGACCACTCCCACCCGTGACCAGGTGCACGCGGCACCCAAGGTGCTGCTGCACGACCACCTCGACGGCGGGCTGCGGCCCGGGACGATCGTCGAGCTGGCCGCGGAGGTCGGCCACGAGGTCCCCGCGGGCGACGCGGAGTCCCTGGGCCGGTGGTTCACCGAGGCTGCCGACTCGGGCTCGCTGGTGCGCTACCTCGAGACCTTCGACCACACGGTCGCGGTGATGCAGACCGGCGCCGCGCTCGCGCGGGTCGCGCGGGAGTGCGTGGAGGACCTCGCCGCGGACGGCGTCGTCTACGCCGAGGTGCGCTACGCGCCCGAGCAGCACGTGACCGGAGGGCTCACCCTCGACGAGGTCGTCGCCGCGGTCCAGGAGGGCTTCGACGCAGGCATGGCCGCCAGCGGCGGCAGGATCGTCGTACGCCAGCTGCTGACCGCGATGCGCCACCAGGCCCGTTCGATGGAGATCGCGGAGCTCGCCATCGCGTGGCGCGACCGCGGCGTCGCGGGGTTCGACATCGCCGGCGCCGAGGCGGGGTTCCCGCCCACCCGCCACCTCGACGCCTTCGAGTACCTCCAGCGCGAGAACGCGC
Organism: Microbacterium sp. ARD31; assembly: GCF_031844425.1. Taxonomy (NCBI): domain Bacteria; kingdom Bacillati; phylum Actinomycetota; class Actinomycetes; order Micrococcales; family Microbacteriaceae; genus Microbacterium; species Microbacterium sp. ARD31. The sequence continues at coordinate 26,761 of NZ_JAUZVE010000024.1, read as the reverse complement.
ACTTCACCATCCACGCCGGCGAGGCGTTCGGGCTGCCGTCGATCTGGCAGGCCATCCAGTGGTGCGGCGCGGACCGGCTGGGCCACGGGGTGCGGATCATCGACGACATCACCGTCGCCGACGACGGCACGGTCGAGCTGGGGCGGCTGGCCGCCTACGTCCGCGACAAGCGCATCCCGCTCGAGATGTGCCCGAGCTCCAACATCCAGACCGGCGCCGCCGAGTCCTTCGCCGAGCACCCCATCGGGCTGCTCACGAAGCTGCGCTTCCGGGTCACGGTGAACACCGACAACCGGCTGATGAGCGGGACGTCGATGACCGAGGAGATGTTCGGGCTCGTCGAGGCGTTCGGCTACACGCTGGCCGACCTGCGCTGGTTCACCATCAACGCGATGAAGTCGGCCTTCCTGCCCTTCGACGAGCGGCTGGCGATCATCGACGAGGTCGTCAAGCCCGGCTACGCCGCGCTGCTCAACGGCTGATCCCGGGGGCTGACCACGCACCACGGCCGGTCCCACCCCGCCAGCCGGAGCGGGCCGTCCTCCCAGCGCGCCCGGGTGACCCGGAGCACCCGGCCCGAGGACGGCTCGTAGGTCGTGGCCTCGTCGTCGGCGGCCGCCGTGACCAGGACGACGTGGCGCGGCAGCAGGCGGCTGCCGACGTAGACCACGACCGGCCGGTCGGGCGTGGCGGCGGCCAGGTGCGGCCACACCCGGCGCCCCAGCCGCACCGGGCGCACGGCGTACGGGACCCCCGTGAGCAGGCGCAGGTCGCGCGCGGCCGCCCACGGCGGCGTGCCGACGGCCCGCAGCCACGGCACCTGCCAGCCACCGCTGACGTCGGCGAGCGAGGTGAGCCGACGGTGGAGCGTCGTGACCTCGTGCGCGAAGCTCGCCTGGTCGTCGACCAGGCCGGCGTAGCGGGGGTTGACCAGCCGGCGCGCCATCACCAGCGACGCGGCGCCGCAGGAGCGGCGGTCGGGCTGGTGGAGCCTCATGCTGGCTCGCTCATGCCCGGGTCAGCTCGGAGTAGGCCTGGTCTCCCGTGGCCCTGCGACAGCCCTGCCTGAGCGCGTGGGCGACGACCCGCTGCTGGTCGCGCATCAGGGCGACCCCCCGGCGCAGAAGGACGAGGGGCGGCTTGCGGTGCTCGCGCAGGTCGCGGGTCAGGCGTCGCCAGAAGGTGACCAGCGGGTGCTGGGTGATGCAGTACGCCGCCGCCAGCATGCCCTCCTCCCGGCAGGCCGTCACCACGTCTGGCGCGAAGATCCCCTCCGCCACGAACCGCGTGCTGCCGCCGAGGTCGACGGTGTGCGAGCCGCAGCGCCCGTTGCGGGCGATCTCGTAGACCGGCACCTCGCTCCGGCCGGTGGCGCACAGCTCGCGCAACGAGGCGAGGGCGTCCTCGCGGTGCCAGGAGTCGGGGTGGTCCCAGTCGACCAGTCCGGCGTTGGCGCCCGAGGTGATCCGGGGGAGCGAGGGGTCGTCGCCGTCCTTGTAGAAGTCGTCGAGCCGGAGGACGGGGAGGCCGAGGCGCTCGGCCAGGCGGGACTTCCCGGCGCCGCTCGGACCGGCCAGGACGACCACCTGGGCGTGTGTCATTTGTTACTGACTCGTTTCGTTGTTCGGCCACGGACGGACAGGCTGGAGATTAGTCTCGCCCAGACCCCTGATTGACAGTTCCTCTGGGAGGACTCCCATGAGTCTTGACGACTCGACTCCCGCGCCGAGCGCGGACAACACCGGACACGCCTCGACGCGCTCCGGCCTGACCGGCAACCCGTTGCTGCTCGGCGGTCTCGCGCTGCTCCTGGTGATCGGCCTCGTCGGGTTCTTCGCCCTGCGCGGCGGCGACGACAGCGAGGCCGCCGACTGCGTCTCCGAGCAGGTGACGCTCACCACCGCTCCTGTGATGGAGGGCCTGGTGAAGGAGGCGGTGAAGGACGTCAACGCCGACGAGCCGTGCATCGACATCAAGGTGACGTCGGGCACCGTGAAGGACGTCGTCGCGCTGCTGGCCGACCCCAACGCCGAGCTCCCCGAGATCTGGATCCCGGACAGCCCGACGTGGAAGGGGCAGCTCACCTCCGCCGGCTGGACCGGTACGCCGGTGGCCGACGTCCTCGCCCAGACGCCCGTCGGCCTGGTCGGCGGCCCCGCCGCCAACGCGCCGGCCTCGTGGGCCGCGGCCCTCGACGGCGGCAGCCTGGCCATGGCGGACCCGAGCGCCCAGGGCGCGTCCGCGCTGGCGCTGCTGGCGCCGTACGCCGAGATGAAGGCCACGGGCGAGACCGCGCAGACCATCGAGGCGAAGACCGTCCCGGTCGCCCAGACCTACGGCGAGCGCGCCGTGGCCGGTGGCAGCTCCGAGACCGACCTCACCACCATCGCCGCCACCAGCACCCAGCTGGTGCCGGCGACCGAGCAGGCCTACCTCGAGGCGCGCCGCAGCAACGACCAGCTCACCCTCGTCGCCCCCGCGACCGGCGTGCCGATGCTGCAGTACCCGCTCATCGACGTGAACCGCGGCAGCAAGGACATCCTCGCGTCGGGCGGCGACCTCTCCGCCCGCGTCGGTCGTGCCATCGCCCGCTGGTTCACCTCGAGCGCCGGTGTCGACGCGATCGCCGCGGCCGAGCTGCGCGGCCCCGACGGGGCCCCGCTGCCCGAGGGCATCGGCATGGGCGACTCCAAGATCCTCGCCAAGGTCCCCCAGAAGACCACCGACGACGCCCTGCGCCAGTGGCGCGTGCTGTCCGTCCCGTCCAGCATCCTCGCGGTCGTCGACCTGTCCGGCTCGATGAAGATGGCCATCGGCGACACCACCCGCATCGGGCTGGCCGTCCAGGCCTCGCAGGTGGCACTCGACGCCTTCCCGGCCCAGGCGCGCATCGGCATCTGGGGCTTCTCCAAGAACCGCGGCGCCAACGGTGCGTCGTGGGAGGAGTACGCCACGCTCGACCAGCTCAACGCCCCTGCGGGCGACGGCCAGACCCACGGCGACGTGGTGCGGGCCGAGGCCGGCAAGCTGGTCAGCCGCGTCAGGGGCGGCACCGGCGTCATGGACACCACGTTGGCGGCGTACAAGTACGCCCAGGAGAAGTGGGACCCGGCGTGGTTCAACTCCGTGGTGATCTTCACCGACGGCGCGAGCGACGACTCCAGCTCGCTGACGCTCGAGTCGCTGGTCAACCAGCTGAAGTCGATCCGCGACCCCGCCAAGCCGGTCAAGGTGATCATCATCGGCATCTCGCAGGACGCCGACACCGGTGAGCTCGACCAGATCGCCGCGGCGACCGGTGGTCAGAACTACCTGGTGAACAACCCCAACGAGATCCTCGGGGTGCTCGCCTCGGCGCTGCTCAACCGCTGATCCACCATGCACGAAGGGCCCCGCGCGATGCGCGGGGCCCTTCGTCGTGCGTGCGGGTGCTGCGGCTCAGACGCCGATCGGGTGCCAGACCGTCTTGGTCTCCAGGAACCGCGTCATCCGGTCCAGGTCCGGCTCGGCGAGCCAGTCGGTGCCGGGGGCCGGGCGGCGTACGCGCTTGAGGTTGTCGGCCGCGGCCACCTCGAGGTCGCTCGCGAGGTCCGCGTCCTCGACGCCGGTCAGGTCGATGCCGTTGACGTCCATGTGCGAGGCCAGCCACGGGGCGATCTCGGCCTGGGAGCCGGTGAGGACGTTGACCACGCCGCCGGGGAGGTCGCTGGTCGCCATCACCTCGCCGAGGGTGATCGCGGTCAGCGGGTTCGCCTCGCTGGCCACCACCACGACGGTGTTGCCGGTGACGATGAGCGGCGCGACCACGCTGACCAGGCCCAGGAGCGGCCCGCGGGGGGCGACGACGGCGATGACGCCGCTCGGCTCGGGCGTGGACAGGTTGAAGAACGGCCCCGCGACGGGATTGGCGTTGCCGACGACCTGGGTGATCTTGTCGGCCCAGCCGGCGTACCAGACGAGGCGGTCGATCGCCGCGTCGACATAGGTGCGGGCCCGGGCGGGGGTGATGCCCTCCGCCGCGCGGAGCTCGGCCTCGAACTGGTCGCGCCGGCCCTCGAGGACCTCGGCGATGCGGTAGACGACCTGCGCCCGGTTGTACGCCGTCCTCCCGGACCAGCCGGGGAAGGCCGCGCGGGCCGCCACGACGGCGTCACGGGCGTCCTTGCGGGACGCGAGCGCGGCGTTGGCGAGGAGCTTGCCCTTGGCGTCGTTGACGACGTAGGAGCGGCCCGACTCCGAGCGCGGGAACTGGCCGCCGATGTAGAGCTTGTACGTCTTGCGCACGTCGATGCGGCTCACGAGTCCGCTCCCTTCTCCGGGGTCTTGAGGTAGGCCTCGAGGCCGTGGCGACCGCCCTCGCGGCCGTAGCCGGACTCCTTGTAGCCGCCGAACGGCGAGGTCGGGTCGAACTTGTTGAACGTGTTGGCCCAGACCACGCCCGCCCGGAGGCGGTTGGCCATGGACAGGATCCGCGAGCCCTTGTCGGTCCAGACGCCGGCCGACAGGCCGAACGGCGTGTTGTTGGCCTTCTCGACCGCCTCGGAGGGCGTGCGGAAGGTCAGCACCGACAGCACCGGGCCGAAGATCTCCTCCCGGGCGATGCGGTGGGCCTGCGAGACGCCGGTGAAGATCGTCGGCGGGAACCAGAAGCCCTTGGTGGGCAGGTCGCAGGCGACCTCCCAGCGCTCGGCACCCTCGGCGTCGCCGACCTCGGAGAGCTCGCGGATGCGCATCAGCTGCTCGCCGGAGTTGATGGCGCCGATGTCGGTGTTCTTGTCGAGCGGGTCGCCCATCCGCAGCGTCGACATGCGGCGCTTGAGGCGCTCGAGCAGGTCGTCGGCGATGGACTCCTGGACGAGCAGGCGCGAGCCGGCGCAGCAGACGTGGCCCTGGTTGAAGAAGATGCCGTTGACGATGCCCTCGACCGCCTGGTCGACGGGAGCGTCGTCGAAGACGATGTTGGCTGCCTTGCCGCCGAGCTCCAGGGTGACCTTCTTGTCCGTGCCTGCGACGGCACGGGCGATGGCCTTGCCGACCTCGGTCGAGCCGGTGAAGGCGACCTTGTCCACATCGGGGTGCGACACGATCGCGCGGCCGGTGTCGCCGGCGCCGGTCACGATGTTGACGACGCCCGGGGGGAGGTCGGCCTGCTGGCAGATCTCGGCGAACAGCAGCGCGGTCAGAGGCGTGGTCTCGGCCGGCTTGAGCACGACGGTGTTGCCGCACGCCAGGGCGGGCGCGATCTTCCACGCCAGCATCAGCAGCGGGAAGTTCCACGGGATGACCTGGCCGGCGACGCCGAGCGGCGTGTCGCCGTAGCCGGAGTACTTCAGCTTGTCGGCCCACCCGGCGTAGTAGAAGAAGTGCGCGGCGACGATCGGCACGTCGACGTCGCGGGACTCCTTGATCGGCTTGCCGTTGTCGATGGACTCCAGCACGGCCAGCTCGCGGCCCCGCTCCTGGATGATCCGGGCGATCCGGTAGAGGTACTTGGCGCGCTCGGCACCCGACATCCGCGACCACACGCGGGTGTAGGCACGGCGGGCGGCCTTGACGGCCTCGTCGACGTCGGCGTCGCTGGCCTCGGCGACCTCGGCGAGGACCTCCTCGGTCGCGGGGTTGATCGTCTTGAAGGAGGTGCCGGTGCCGTCGGTGAACTCGCCGTTGATGAACAGGCCGTAGGACGGCTTGATGTCGACGACGGCGCGCGACTCGGGCGCGGGGGCGTACTCGAAGGGCATGTCTGTCAGACCTCAGTCCAGCGTGAAGTAGTCGGGACCGGAGTAGCGACCGGTCGTCATCTTGGTGCGCTGCATCAGCAGGTCGTTGAGCAGCGTGGACGCCCCGAAGCGGAACCAGTCCGGGTCCAGCCAGTCGTCCCCGCAGGTCTCGTTGACCATCACGAGGTACTTGATGGCGTCCTTGGTGGTCTTGATGCCGCCCGCCGGCTTCACGCCGACCATCTGGCCGGTCTGGTCGCGGAAGTCGCGCACGGCCTCGAGCATGATGAGCGTGACCGGGAGGGTGGCGGCCGGCTGCACCTTGCCGGTGGAGGTCTTGATGAAGTGCGCACCGGCCATCATCGCCAGCCAGCTGGCGCGGCGGACGTTGTCGTAGGTCTGCAGCTCGCCGGTCTCGAAGATCACCTTGAGGTGGGCGTCGCCGCAGGCCTCCTTGACCTGCGCGATCTCCTCGAAGACCTGGAGGTAGCGACCCGACAGGAACGCGCCACGGTCGATGACCATGTCGATCTCGTCGGCACCGGCCTCGACGGCGTCGCGCGTGTCGGCGAGCTTGATGTCCATCGCCGCGCGGCCGCTCGGGAACGCGGTGGCCACCGCCGCGACGTGGACGCCGCTGTCGCCGAGCGTCTGCCGGGCGGTGGCGACCATGTCGGGGTAGACGCAGACCGCGGCGGTCGGCGGGCAGGTCGGGTCGGCGGGGTCGGGGCGCATCGCCTTCGAGGCGAGCGCGCGGACCTTGCCGTGGGTGTCCTGGCCCTCGAGCGTGGTCAGGTCGACCATCCGGATGGCGAGGTCGATGGCCCAGGCCTTCGACGTGGTCTTGATCGACCGCGTGCCGAGGCCGGCGGCGCGGGACTCGCACCCGACCTGGTCGACTCCGGGGAGGCCGTGGAGGAATCGGCGGAGCGAGGAGTCCGAACGCACGACGTCGTCGAAGACCCCCGAGCTCGCCGTTGAGCTGGCAGTGGGTGTCACCGACCCAGCATAGAGTTGGCGGGAAGGGGCCGGACAATCGGCGGAGGGCCAAACTCTGCCCAAATCGACGAGGAGAACATGGCACGCGTGCAGGGCGACCGGGCGCCGGTCGTGGAGCGGTTCCACGCCACCAGTGGCCACGTGAGCGGCTGGCTGACCGTGGTCCTGGCCGCGGTCGTGGTGGTCGGCGGCGTGGTCTACCGCGACGAGGGCTTCCCGGCGTGGGTGGCCTGCGGTGCGTTGCTGGCGGGCGTGCTGGCCTGGGCCGCGATGCTGCGTCCGGCGCTGTGGGTGACCGGCGAGCACCTCGTCATGCGCAACCTCGTCGAGACCGTGCACATCAGGCTCGCCGCCGTGGAGGAGCTGGCCGTCCGGCAGGTCGTGGCGGTCCGGGCCGACGACCGCCGCTGGGTGTCCACCGTCGTGGGCCGCACCTGGCGCAAGGCGGCCCAGACCCGCCACCGCCCCGTCGCCGACGCGGGTCCGCAGGAGGGGATGGCCTACGCCGACTTCGTCGAGGAGCGGCTCCACGAGCTCGTCGACGAGGCGCGCGCGGCCGCGGGCGTGCGCCCCGGCTCGGCGGAGCAGCTGGCGCTGCCCGACGCCGTACGCCGTGAGCGGGCTTGGCTGCCGACGGGGCTCATCGCGGCCTCCGTCGTGCTGCTGGTGGTGTCGTTCTTCCTCTGAGCCCGCGGGGTTCCTCAGCCCGAAGCGAACCTGGCCTCGAGCCCGTCGAGGACGAGGGCGAGGCCGTAGTCGAACTCGTCGCCGTAGGCGTAGTCGCGGCCGACGACCTGCTCGGCGACCATCTCCGCGAGGTGGGGGTGCTCGGCCATCACCAGCCCGAGCCCGTCGACGAAGTCCTCGGCCGCCTCCCCGGGCTGGAAGGGCAGGTTCACCTCGGTCAGGACGAAGCCGTAGACGTAGGCGTCGAGCACCGAGAAGGCATGCGCCGCGAGCGCGACCGGGAAGCCGGCGGCGCGCAGGCAGCCCAGCACGGCGTCGTGGTGGCGCAGGTTCGCCGGACCGGGCCTGCGACGCGACTCGATGAGGCCCAGGCCCCAGGGGTGCGCGGCGAGCACTGCGCGGGCGGAGTGGGCGCGCGCCTCCATCTGGGCACGCCACGGCCGCCCGGCCGTCGGGGTCTCGATGCGCACGAAGATCCAGTCGGCGAGGCCGTCGAGCAGCGCGTCCTTGCTCGCGACGTGGTGGTAGAGCGACATCGCCTCGACGCCGAGCTCGCGCCCGACGCTGCGCATGCTCACCCCGGCCAGCCCGGCGGCATCGGCCACCCGGCTGGCGGCGTCGACGACGCGCTCGGGGGAGAGGGGTGGTCTGGACATGCGCGCTCCTCGATGGCGGTCTTACGGCTGTAAGGCTACCGTGGCCGGCGTCGGGCTTACAGGCGTAAGGGAGAGGGTGTCGTGAAGGCAGCAGTCGTGGAGCGGTACGGCCCGCCCGAGGTGGTCGAGGTGCGCGAGGTCCCCCGGCCGTCGGTGCAGGGGAGGAGCGGCCGGGTGCTGGTGCGAGTGCGTGCCGCGGCGGTCACCTCGGCCGACAGCCGGATCCGGGGGGCGCGCTTCCCGGGTGGCTTCGGACCCTTCGCGCGCCTGGTCTTCGGCGTACGACGTCCGCGGCGCCAGGTCCTCGGCGGGGTCTTCTCGGGCGTGGTCGAGGAGGTCGGCGCGGGTGTCACCGGGCTGGCGGTCGGGGACGAGGTGTGCGGCATGACCGGCACCCGGTTCGGCACCCACGCCGAGCTCGTGGTCGCGCGCGTCGACCGGCTGGTCGCGAAGCCGGCCGGGGTGTCCCACCAGGACGCCGCCGGCGTCCTCTTCGGCGGGACCACGGCCCTGCACTACCTCGACGACCGCGTCCGCCCCGGCCACCGGGTGCTCGTCAACGGCGCCTCCGGCGCGATCGGGACCACGGCCGTGCAGCTCGCCCGGCGCGCGGGCGGTCGCGTCACCGGGGTGTGCAGCGGCGCGAACGCCGACCTCGTCCGCTCGCTCGGAGCCGAGGAGGTCGTCGACCACACCACCACGCCGCTCACGGCCGTGCCGGGGCAGTACGACGTCGTGCTCGACACCGTCGGCAACATCGACATCGCCGGCGGCCGGGCCCTCCTCGCCCCGGGCGGCGTCCTGCTGCTGGCGGTGGCCGACCTCGGTCAGACCGTGCGCGCCCGCGGTGACGTGGTTGCCGGTCCCTCCCCGGAGGAGCCGGAGCACTTCGCGCGGCTGCTCGACCTCGTGGGCTCGGGCGACCTCCGGGTGGTGGTGAGCCGCACCCTCCCGCTCGCCGAGGTCGTCGAGGCACATCGGGTGGTCGACACCGGGCGCAAGGTCGGCAACGTGGTCCTCACGCCCTGAGGGCGGCCCGCCGCGCGGCCGGCGACCCGGGCGTCGGGAACCACCGCATGACGACCGCCGACTGCGCCAGCGTCCAGGCCGAGCTGAAGATCCAGTAGGCCAGCAGTGCGACGGGGACCACGCCGGCGGAGACGAGGATCCCGGCCGCCGACAGCCCGGGCATCAGCCGCTGCGCGGTGGCCATCGCCTCCGGGAGGCCGTCGGTGACGGTGTTGGGGGCCACGAACCAGTGCTGGGTGACGAACGAGAGCGTGGCGGCGACGGCCGCGAGGCCGGCGACCACGGCCAGGTGGGCGCCGCCGGAGCCGAGGTAGCCGTGGGTGGCCAGCGAGACCCCGGCCAGCGTGGCGTTTCCGAACGAGGCGACGAGCTCGGGGCTCATCGCACCGACGGGTGTGCCGGACGCCACCTCGGACAGCAGGTGGTAGAGCCCGATCCACACGGGCAGCTGGAGCAGCAGCGGGAGGCACCCGAGCCGGCTGACGCCGTGCTCCTGCGAGAGCTGTCGGCGCTCCTCGAGCATCTTCTTGACGCTGTCGGCGTCGGTCCTGCCCTTGTAGCGCTCGCCGAGCTCGCGCAGGTGCGGCCGGGCGCGGGCGGAGGCGTGCGCCTGGCGCACGCCGTGGACGACGAACGGCAGCAGCGCCGCCCGGACGAGGACGACGACGGCGGCGATGCAGAGCAGCCAGGTGACGGCCGACCCTGGGGCCGCACCGAGGGTGGTGAGGGTGTTGTGCGCTGCCGCGAGGACGGCGGCCACGGCGTGCTTGATCGGATCGAGCGGGGACATGCGGGCTCCTGGACGGTGAGCTGGGACGGGCGGACGTGCCTCGCGACGCGCGAGGTGTCAGGCCAGTCCAGGAGCACGCGGTCGCACGGGGTGCACCGCGTCGGTGGTGCGGCCGGCGAGCACCAGGGGCACGTCGGCCGCGCGGCGCCGCGGCAGCAGCGCTCGCTGCCCGGCGGCCGGGACCGCCAGCAGGGCTCGGGCGCCCGCAGGTGCAGTGGCGGACACGAGCGCGGCGAGGACCATCACGGCCTGTGCGGTGAGGTCGGTCATGCCCGGCGCCAGCGACACGGCCGCGACGACGGACAGCACGAAGGCCGCCGTCACCTCGCACCAGCCGCGCACCATGGCCTCGAGACTAGCCGAGCTCGTGGGCGCCGAGGTCGGTGCGCCCGACGACGGGGCGACGCACGAGCCCGGCCGGGGCGACGTACTCCCAGCGGGCGCGCCAGCGCCCCGGCACCGTGACGCCGCGGTCGACGGCGGGGGAGGACGTGGTCAGCCGGAAGTCCTCGGCGGCTGCGTCGACGAAGCTCGTCGCCCGCACGCGGCGGTTCGCCCGGGCCTGCGCCGGGCCGCTGGTCAGGTCACCGGGACCGACCAGCTGGTTGTTCACGACGCGGACCCGGCTGCCGTCGGCGACGGCGACGAAGGTGCCGCTGGTCCGGCGGTTGACGAAGGTGTTGTTGACGACCCACAGCCGGCGGGACGGGTTGGTCAGTCCCTCGGCGCCGTAGGACACGAGCGCGGGGTTCTCCGACCGCGGCCCCTGCACGACGACGTTGCCGGCGACCAGCGACGACCCACCGTTCGGCAGGTCGATGGAATAGCTCGCCGTCGCGTCGCCGTCGCTGATCCGGTTGGCGACGATCGTGTTGCGGGCGGCGCGTGACTTGAGCTCGTGGCCGGTGTCGGCGTCGCTGAGCCAGCTGCCGGTCACCGTCAACGAGCGCACCGCCCCGACGTAGAGGTTGTGGGAGTAGCCGTCGCCGAACCCGTTGCGGAAGAACCGCGAGCGTCGGACGACGATGTCGCTGTCGGGGTCGGCGCCGGTGAGGATGCCGTTCTCGTTGTCGTGGAACCAGCTCCGGGTGACGGTGAGGTCGGTGCCCTCCTGGCGGATCCCTGCGCCGTTGCGGTCGGGCACCGTCGCTCCGCTGAGCTCGATGCGGTCCACGCGCGTGCGGTCCCCGGCGATCACCCAGATCGCCTTGCCCTGCGCGTCGCGTCCGTCGGCGCGCAGGTGGGCGCGGCCGCCGACCCCGCGGAGGGTGAGGTCGTCCTGGGTCCAGGTGGCCACGTCGCCGGCGTAGGTGCCGGCGTCGATCAGCACGGTGTCGCCGTCCCGGGCGACGGCGGCTGCCGCGCTGGGTGTCGTGAGGCTGCGCGTCGGGCCGACGTGCCAGGTGCGCGCCGCCCCGTCGTCGTACGTCGTTGCGCCGGCCGGCGCGGCCGTCAGCAGCCCGGCGACCAGGGCGAGGGGCAGTGCGCGCACGTCAGCCGCCGTGGGGCTGGCCGAACGCGACGCCGCGCAGGTCCGCCGTGATCGCGTCGAGGCGGCCGACCGCGGAGATCCGGGCCGCGTCGACGTCGCCGCCGTCGGGCCCCGCCTCGACCGGGATGACGACCTCGAGATAGCACTTCACCTTCGGCTCCGTGCCGCTCGGGCGCACGATCACGCGCGCGCCCTCGGCGAGGGAGTAGCGCAGGCCGTCGGTGGGCGGCAGCGCCGCGGTGCCCTCGGAGAGGTCCTCGACCTCCTCCACGGCCAGTCCCCCGAGGGTGGTCGGGGGAGCGCTGCGCAGGCGGTCCATGGTGGCCGGGATGTCGGCGAGGTCGTCGAAGCGCACCGAGAGCTGGTCGGTGGCGTGCAGGCCGTGCTCGCGGGCGATGTCGTCGAGGATGTCGGTGAGCGTGCGTCCCTCGGCCTTGGCCTGCGCGGCGAGCTCGCAGACCAGCAGCAGCGCCGAGACGCCGTCCTTGTCCTTGACGTGCTCGGGGTCGCAGCAGTAGCCCAGCGCCTCCTCGTAGCCGAAGGCCAGGCCCTCGACGCGGCCGATCCACTTGAAGCCGGTGAGCGTCTCCTCGTGCGGCTGGCCGGCGGCGGCGGCCATCTTGCCGAGCAGGCTCGACGACACGATCGAGTTGGCGTAGGTGCCGGTCCGGCCCCGCGCGATCAGGTGGTGCGCGAGGAGCGCCCCCACCTCGTCGCCGCGCAGCATCCGCCAGCCGTGGGCGTCGGGGACCGCGACCGCGCAGCGGTCGGCGTCGGGGTCGTTGGCCACCACCAGGTCGGCCCGGTGCTCCGCGGCCAGCGCCATGGCGAGGTCCATCGCGCCGGGCTCCTCCGGGTTGGGGAAGGACACCGTCGGGAAGTCGGGGTCGGGGTGCTCCTGCTGCTCGACGACGTGGGGCGCGTCGAACCCGGCGGTCTCGAGCACCTGCGCGACGGTCGTGCCTCCCACGCCGTGGAGGGGCGTGTAGACGATCGAGAGGTCGCGAGGGCCGTCCTGCGCCAGCTCGGCGACGGTGTCGAGGTAGCGGTCGACGATCTGCTCCTCGACGACCTTCCCGGCGTCGCCGCGGGGCAGGTCGGCCAGGGGGCCGACCGCCGCGATCCGGGCCGCGATCTCGCTGTCGGCCGGCGGCACGATCTGGCTGCCGTCGCCGAGGTAGACCTTGTAGCCGTTGTCCTGCGGCGGGTTGTGGCTCGCGGTGACCATCACCCCGGCCGCGCAGCCGAGCTCGCGGATCGCGAAGGCGAGGAGTGGCGTCGGCAGCGTGCGGGGCATGACGAGGGCCTTGAACCCGGCTCCGGTCATGATCTCGGCGGTGTCGCGCGCGAAGACGTCGGAGTTGTGGCGGGCGTCGAACCCGATGACGACGGAGCCGCCGGCGTGGCCGGTGTCCTTCAGGTACGCCGCCAGGCCGGCAGCCGCGCGGGTGACCACCACCCGGTTCATCCGGTTGGGCCCGGCGCCCAGCGCGCCGCGCAGCCCGGCCGTGCCGAACTCGAGCGTGCCCGCGAACCGGTCGGCGAGGTCGGTCTCCTCGCCCCGCCCGGCGGCGGCGAGGACGGCCTCCAGCTCGGCGCGGGTCTGCTCGTCGGGGTCCTCGGCGGCCCAGGCGCGGGCCTGCTCGATCAGGTCGGTCGGTGTCATGGGCGCACGCTATCCCCCTGCGCTGTCGGTGGGCGCTGACAGGATCGACGCATGATCGATCACCTCGGCATCAACTGCACCGACCTGCAGCGGGCAGCAGCGTTCTACGACCGGGTCCTCGGGGTCCTCGGCCACCGGCGGATCATGGACTTCGACGTGGCCATCGGCTACGGCACGGAGGGTCCGGACTTCTGGCTCAGCACCTTCGACGGCATCGGCGACAACCGCGAGGTGCACATCGCCTTCCGGGCCCCCGATGCAGCGACCGTGCGCACCTTCCACGCCGAGGCGGTGGCTGCCGGAGCGGAGTCGCTCCACGAGCCACGCCTGTGGCCTGAATACCACGAGGCCTACTACGGCGCCTTCGTGCGCGACACAGAGGGCAACAACATCGAGGCCGTCTGCCACACCGGCGACAGCTGACGCCTCCTCAGCCGGCCGCGTCGACGACGGCCCCGGCCAGCCGGCGGGCACGGTCGAGGTCGTCGTCCGAGCCGAACAGCTCGCGGCGGAGGTTGCCGGCGACCAGCAGCGCGTCGACGGCGAACGCGTCGTCGCGCGGCGAGCGCGCGCCGGCCGCGGTGAGGTCCGCCTCGAGGAGGTCGAGCCACTCGCGCTTGAGTCGGCGCACGGCCTCCGCGACCGGGCCGTCGCGATGACCGAACTCCGCCGAGGTCGCGCTGATGAAGCAGCCGCCCGGGAACACCCGGGCGCGGAGGTGGTCGACCCAGGCGTCCAGGAGGGCGTGGAGCCGTTCGCGTCCCGGCTCGCGGTCCCAGACCGGTGCCACGACGGTCGCGAGGTAGACGCGTCGTGCCTCGGCCACGGCGGCGACCAGGATCGCCTCGCGGGTCCCGAAGACCGTGAGGATCCCGCTCTTGCTCAGCCCCGTGGCCGTGGCGAGCGTCCCCACGGTCACCGAGTCCAGGCCGTGGGTCGTGGCGATGTCGGCGGCGGTGCGGGCCGCCGTACGTCGCGTGCGCTCCCCGCGGAGGCGACGTCCGTCGGTGGGGGAGGCCATGCCGCCACTCTAGACGACCGACTGGACGCATAGTTCGAGGTGTGCGTACGATGCCGACCGAAACACGACCGATCGGACGTAAACAGGAGGCGGCATGAGCGTGGAGCAGGAGAGGGTCCGGCCCTTCGACCCGTTGCTGGAGGTGGCGGTCGAGGTCGGGGCACCCCCGGCCGCCGTGTGGGAGCTGGTGCGCGATCCCCGGCGGATGGCCGAGTGGAGCCCGCAGGTCCGCACCTCCGAGCTGCTGGACGGGGCGGAGGAGGTGGCGCTCGGCACCCGCTTCCGCAACGTGAACGTCGAGGGAGCGGACCTGGAGTGGACCACCCACGGCGAGGTCGTGCGGCTCGAGCCCGAGCGGGTCGTCGCGTTCCGGATCGAGGAGAACTGGGCGGTGTGGTCGCTGACGCTCGAGCCGACGCCCGGCGGCACCCTTCTGGTCGAGCGTCGGGAGGCACCCGACGGGCTCTCGGAGCTGGCGCTGGACCTCACGGACGCCTTCATGGGAGGGCAGCGCGTCTTCACCGAGCGGCTGCGCGAAGGGATGCGCGAGACCCTGGAGCGCATCCGCGTGGCGGCAATGGAGAGGACGGCGGGGCGCTCCGACGGCTAGCGTGGCGCCGTGCTCGCGACCGTCCTCTCCGTCAACGCCGGTCGGCTCGAGCCGGTCGAGGGCGTACGGCGGCCGACCGGCATCCGCAAGCGCCCGGTCGAGCGGATCGCCGTGCGCGACCCGGGTCCCAAGCGCGGCGGCCTCGGCAGCGGCGTGGTCGGCGACGAGATCGGCAGCCGCCGGCACCACGGTGGCGCGACGCAGGCCGTCTACGCCGTCGCCCGCGAGGAGCTCGACCGGTGGGGGCGCGAGCTCGGGCGCGACCTGCCCGACGGGATGTTCGGGGAGAACCTCACGACCTGGGGCCTCGAGGTCGACGACGCCGAGGTCGGCGAGCTGTGGCGGGTCGGGCTGACCCTGCTGGAGGTCTGCGGGCCACGCGTGCCGTGCGCGACCTTCGCCGCGCACATGCGCGAGCCCCGCTGGGTACGTCGGTTCGCCGAGCGCGGTCGCACCGGCGCCTACCTCGCGGTCCGTGAGGCGGGGGTGATCGACCGCGGCGACCCGATCGAGGTGGTGCACCGTCCCGGCCACGGCCTGACGGTGCCCATGCTGTTCCGAGCGGCGATGGGCGACCGTGAGCTCGCCGAGGTCTTCATCGGCGCGCAGGTGCTGCCGGAGGCCGAGCACGACTGGCTCGCGTCGCTGCGATGACGACGTTCCAGTTCGAGCGCGAGTGGGACGTGTCCGCGGCGCCGGACGACGTGCGCGAGGTGCTGCTCGACCTCGAGCACTACCCCGAGTGGTGGCCCCAGGTGCGGGCGGTCGCCAAGATCGACGACGACACGGCCCGGGTGCTGTGCCGGTCGGTCCTGCCCTACACCCTCGACCTGGTCCTGCATGCGGAGGAGCGGGGCCACGAGGTCCTGCGCAGCGCGATCGGCGGCGACCTCGAGGGGTGGTCGTCGTTCCGGCTGAGCGGCGACGGCGTGCGCACCCACCTGGTATACGAGCAGACCGTGGTCGTGGCCCACCGCCTCCTGGCTCGCGCGTCGCGCGCGCTGGGGCCGGTGCTGCGGTGGAACCACGACCAGATGATGCGAGGCTGCGAGCGCGGCCTCGCCGGCCGCGTCCGCTAGCGGTCGGTCAGGACAGCGCGGCCACCGCGGCGTCGTAGTCGGGCTCCACGCCGATCGCGTCGGTCAGCTGGGTGTGCAGCACGGTGCGGTCGGCGTCGAGGACCACGACGGCGCGGGCGAGCATGCCCTGCCAGGCCCCGTCGGCCATCGCCACGCCGTAGTCCTGGCCGAACGTGGAGCGGAAGGCCGAGCCCACCTCCACGTCGTCGATGCCCTCGGCACCGCAGAAGCGCGCCTGCGCCAGCGGCAGGTCGACCGAGACGTTGACGATCGCGGTGTCGTCGAGGCCCGCCGCGAGCTCGTTGAACTTCCGGACGCTCGCCTGGCAGACGCCGGTGTCGATGCTCGGGAAGATGTTGAGCACGACGCGCTTGCCCGCGACGTCGGCGTCGGTCAGCGGCTGGAACTTCAGCCCGACGAGCTCGAAGCCGGGTGCCTGCGAGCCGACCGCGGGGAGCTCGCCGACGGTGTTGACGGTGGTGTCGCCGAATTGTGTGGTTGCCATGGGCCCCAACCTAGTGGGGCGCTCCCCGCCCTGCGGAGGGGCCGCCACGTGGCAGACGGCCCTAGGGTGCAGCCATGGGTTCCCGCGACCGGACCGACGCCATCATCGAGGTGCTGAGGGACGCGTTCGCACCGCTGATGCGCGCCGACCCGGCCGCCTTCCGCGCGAAGTACCGCAAGATGGCCCGCGACCCGCACGCCTTCTACCGCGGATCGGCGTGCCTGTTCTTCCACGACGTCACCGCCGAGGAGGACGAGTGGGCCGCGCACGGTGCCGAGCGGATCTGGATCCACGGCGACCTGCACGTCGAGAACTTCGGCACCTACCTCAACTCCGACGGCCGGCTGGTCTTCGACATCAACGACTTCGACGAGGCCTACGTCGGCCGCTTCACGTGGGACCTGCAGCGCTTCGCCGCCAGCCTCGCGCTCGTCGCGTGGCAGAAGGCGCTGCCGGAGGACGCCATCCGCAAGCTCATCGGCCGCTACGCCCGCTCCTACCTCGCGCAGGTCAACCACTACGTCGCCTCCGACGACGACGACGACTTCGAGATCACCCTCGACACCGCCGACGGCCCGGTGCTCGACGCGCTCGTGCTGGCCCGCACCAAGCGGCGCGCCGACCTGCTCGACTCGATGACCCTGATGCGCGACGGCCGCCGCCGGTTCCTCGAGGACGGCAGCACCCGGCGGCTCTCGCGGGACGAGCGCGGTGAGGTGGTGGCGGCGTTCCGCGCCTACCTCGACACGATCCCGGAGTCCAAGCGCTTCGACCGGGCGCTGTTCTACGAGCTGCGCGACGTCGTCGGCAAGACCGGGTTCGGCATCGGCAGCGCCGGCCTGCCGGCGTACAACCTGCTCGTCGAGGGCTACAGCCAGGCGCTCGACAACGACGTGGTGCTGAGCATGAAGCAGGCCAACGTGCCGGCGCTGAGCCGCTTCGTCGAGTCGGAGGAGGTCGACGCCTACTTCGAGCACGAGGGCCACCGCACCGTGGTGAGCCAGCGCGCCCTGCAGGTGCACACCGACCCGCTGCTCGGGCACACCCAGGTCGGTGGGGTCGGCTACGTCGTCTCCGAGGTCTCCCCCTACGAGGTCGACCTCGACTGGGACGACGTCAACGAGCCGGAGGACATGCGCGCCATCGTCGACCTGCTGGGGCGCGCCACGGCGAAGATCCACTGCGCGTCCGACGAGGACAGCCAGCAGGACCTCGTCGACTTCCAGGTCGAGGAGGCGGTCGCCCGCTCCCTCGACGGGAGGCGCAACGAGTTCGTCGCCTGGCTGTGCGACTGGGGCATCGAGTACGCCGTCCGGGTCCGCCAGGACCACGCCTTCTTCGTCGACGCCTTCCGCGAGGGCCGGGTGGGCATCGCCGCCACCTGACCCCCGCGGCGGGTGTCAGGCGTCGATGCTCGACATGTCTCCGTAGCGGTCGCCTGCCACCGCGTCGCGCGGCACCGCCTGCTCGAGGGCGGCCAGGTCGTCGGCGGTCAGCTCGACCGCGGCCGCGCCGACGTTCTCCTCGAGGTACGTCACCCGCTTGGTGCCGGGGATGGGCGCGACGCCCAGGTCGGCCCCGCCCTGGGCGAGCACCCATGCGAGCGCGAGCTGGCCCGGGGTGCAGCCCTTCTGCCCGGCGACCTCCTTGACTTTCTCTACCAGGGCGAGGTTGGCGTCGAGGGCGTCGCCGGCGAACCGCGGGAAGTAGCCGACCGACCGCGAGTCCCCGGACTCGAGCGACTCCCGCGTGACCGCGCCGGTCAGGATGCCGCGCCCGAGCGGGGAGTAGGGCACCAGCCCGATGCCGAGCTCGCGCAGGACGGGCAGGATCTCGTCGTCGAGGTCGCGGGTGAACAGGGAGTACTCCGACTGCAGCGCGGTGATCGGGTGCACGGCGTGTGCGCGCCGGATCGTCTCGGCGGAGGCCTCGGAGAGGCCGAGGTGGCGGACCTTGCCGGCCTCGACGAGCTCGGCCATGGCACCGACGGTCTCCTCGATGGGAACGGTCTTGTCGACGCGGTGCTGGTAGTAGAGGTCGATGTGGTCGACGCCGAGGCGCTCGAGCGAGGCGTCACAGGCCGAGCGGACGTAGTCGGGGGTCCCGTTGATGCGGACCCACGAGCCGTCGGGGTTGCGCTCGTTGCCGAACTTGGTGGCGAGCTGGACCTCGTCACGGCGGCCTGCGATGGCGCGGCCGACGAGGCGCTCGTTGGTGAACGGCCCGTACATGTCGGCGGTGTCGAGGAAGGTGACGCCCAGGTCGAGCGCGCGGTGGATGGTGTCGATCCCGGCCTGCTCGTCCGGGGTGCCGTAGAACTCCGACATCCCCATGCAGCCGAGGCCGAGGGTGCTGACGGTGAGCGGGGAGGTGGTGCCGAGAGTGCGCTGTCCGATGGATGAGGTGGTGGTCATGTCGTCCAGCGAACGCCTTGGAGTGCGCTCGAAGTCAAGACCTCACCCGGGATCGCCCACCTTCCCTTCGTAGAGCGCGATCTTGTAGTCGATCGCGCGCAGGTGGGACGTCACCTCGGCGAGCTGGCGCTCGACGACCTCGCGGTGCGCGAGCAGCAGCTCGAGCCGCTCGGCCTCGTTGCCGTCACCCTCGCGGACCAGGGCGGCGTAGCGGCGGACGTCGCGGATGGGCATGCCGGTCGAGCGCAGCCGGGTCACCATCTGGATCCAGCGGAGGTCCTCGTCGGTGTAGCGACGGTGGCCGGAGGACGCGCGCTCCACGGAGTGCAGGAGCAGTCCGTCGCGCTCGTAGTAGCGCAGTGTGTGGGCGGTGAGGCCGGTCTGCTCGGCGGCCTCGGCGATGCTCAGGCTGGTCACCGCACCAGTCTCCGACTTGGAGTGCGCTCCAAGTCAAGGGGAGCGATCAGTCGCCGAGTGCGGGTCGGACGAAGTCCGCGGTGGCGTAGGGCCCGCCGACGTACGCGGCCTCGGCCTCGTCCTCGGGGCGGGGCTCGACCCGGTCGGCGTGCTCCTCGGCGTCGTCGAGCGGCTCGTAGCCGAGCCGGCGGCCGGGCTCGAGGTCCCACCACCCGCGGGTGTTCGCGCTGATGCCGTAGAGCACCGCGAACCCGGGGGCGGGCGCGGTGAGCGCCGCCTCGACCATGCGGACGCCGTCGTCGTGCGACAGCCAGGTGGACAGGGCACGCACGGTCGTCGGCTCCTCGAGGAAGGACCCGATCCGGCAGGCGACCGCGTCGATGCCGTGCCGGTCGACGAAGAGCCTGATGAGTGCCTCGGCAGCGACCTTGCCGACGCCGTAGTAGGTGTCGGGGCGCGGCAGGGCGTGCTCGCCCAGCACGCCGTCGGCACGAGGGGTGCGGCCGACCGCGTGGTTCGACGAGGCGTAGACCAGGCGCGGCACGCGGTGGGCGACCATCGCGTCGAGCAGGGCCGCCGTGGTGATCACGTGGGAGGTGAGCTCGGCGGGCAGCGACGCCTCCTCGGGCACGCCGGCGAGGTGCACCACCGCGTCGAGACGCTCCTCGGCGAACACCGCGGCGACGGCGTCGGCGTCGGCGCAGTCGGCCTCATGCCAGGCGAAGGGCGTGCCCTCCGGTGCCGGCACCAGGTCGAGCCCGACGACGTCGTGACCGCGGTCGGCGAGGCCGACCGTGACGACCCGGCCGAGGCTGCCGGCCGCCCCCGTGACGAGGACCCGCATCAGCGCCGGCCCCTCAGATCCGCTCGACGACCTGGCTGAGCAGGCCGCCCATCCGGCTCGCCGCGGCCCGGCCCGCCTCGAGGACCTCCTCGTGGTTGAGCGGCTCGCCGCTCAGCCCGGCGGCGAGGTTGGTGACCAGGCTGATGCCGAGGACCTCCATGCCCGCCTCGCGGGCCGCGATGGCCTCGAGCGTCGTGCTCATCCCGACCAGGTGGCCGCCGAGGATGCCGGCCATCCGCACCTCGGCCGGCGTCTCGTAGTGGGGGCCGGGGAACTGGACGTAGACGCCCTCGTCGAGCGTCTCGTCGACCTCCTTGCACAGCGCGCGCAGCCGCGGGCTGTAGAGGTCGGTCAGGTCGACGAAGGTGGCGCCGACGATCGGGCTGGTGCCGGTGAGGTTGATGTGGTCGGAGATGAGCACGGGCTGGCCGGGCTGCCAGCCCTGCTTGAGCCCGCCGCAGCCGTTGGTGAGGACGATGGTCGAGCAGCCCGCGGCCGCCGCCGTACGGACCGGGTGGACGACCGCGGCGACGCCCTTGCCCTCGTAGAAGTGGGTGCGCGAGAGGAAGACCAGCAGGTTCTTCCCCCCGCTGCGGATCGAGCGGATCCGCCCGCTGTGCCCGGCGACCGCGGCGGCGCTGAAGCCGGGGAGGTCGGTGGTGTCGATCTCGGCGGTGGCCTCACCGAGGGCGTCGACGGCCGGCAGCCATCCGGAGCCCAGCACGAGGGCGACGTCGTGGCGCTCCACGCCGGTCAGCTCGGCGAGGCGCTCCGCGGCGGATCCGGCGAGCTCGTACGGGGTGGGGGCGGCGGCAGCGTGGGTCACCCGCGGAACTCTAGACGGATCACCACCCGGCGACGACTTCCTCCTGGACCCACCCGTGGCGGACCCGCTGCGGGTGGTCGCCGACCTCGAGGTAGGCCACCTCGCGGCGCCGGCGCACGTCGAGGACCGCGACGGCGTCGGACTCGCTGAGCGAGACCCAGCAGGTCCCGCCCGGGCCCTCGGTCGTCCAGTACGGCTTGAGGTAGTCGTGGCCGGTCGTCGCCCGGTCGAAGATCCGGCGCTTCGTGGTGCGGGCGTCGACCAGCGCGGCGTAGTCGTCCATGGTGCCGGCGACGCACAGGGTGCGATCGTCGCCGCCCAGGGACAGCCCGTGGTGGGCGGAGTCGTTGACGTACTGCTCGAGCGGCATCGTCGGGACGCGGTTGGGCAGGGGCACGACCCGGGTGACGGCGCCGCGACGGGGCTCCGGCTTGCCACCCGAGGTGTAGCCGACGGCGCCGTCCAGGTCGCGGGCGCGGGTGTCGAACTCGACGTAGCCGTGGAGGAAGGACACCTGGAACCAGAGGAAGCGCTCGTCGGGGCCCAGTGCCATCGGGCGCACGGCCGAGCTCATGCCGGGGTAGCCCGCCTCGGCGAGCTCCTTGCCCATGTCCCAGCGCTGGACCACGCGGAAGTCACGCTCGCGCACGACCTGGAACCAGCGGTCGCCCTTCACCACGTCCTCCAGCGCGGTGCCGTGGTCACCCGGGGTGTAGACCCGGCCGATCGAGGCGTGGAAGATGCGGCGGCCGTCGTCGCTGTAGGTGTTCTCGTGCGGGGTCTCGCCCGACTCGAACGTGCGGAGCCGGTCACCCATCTCGGCGACCGTGCCGTCGGGCAGGCGCTGCCGGGTCATCGCGAACTCGATGACCTGCCGCGAGGTCGAGTCGCTGACCAGCAGCCTCCTGCCGTCGGGAGACAGGCCCATGTGGTCGGTGCGGTGGCCGTCCATCGGCTGCTCGCGCACGATCGACGCCGGGTCGCCGGCGGCGGCCTTCGCGACGTCGACCCACACCACGTCGGCGAGGCTCGGCCGCGAGACGGCGAGGAAGCGGCCGTCACGCGTGGTGAACATGTCGTCGACGTACTGGTCGTGGCCCTCGCCGGGGCCCTGCTGCACCGCCAGGTAGTAGGCCAGTCGCTCGGGGTCCGTGCGGATCGCGGCCAGCTCCTCGGCCTTGTCGGGCACCAGGTCGATGCCGCGCCGCAGCACCTCGAAGGTCGACGCGTCGACCACGGTGGCGGTGCCGGCCCAGTTGTTGCCCACGAACATCACGCTGCGCCGGCCGCGGTCCACGGCGTCGTCGAGCGGGTCCGCGGGTGCCGCCGCGAGGGGCGCGACGCTGACGAGGGCGGCAGCAGCGGTGCCGAGGGCCAGGAGCGGGAGGCGGCGCATGTGGGGGTCAACGCTCGAGCGGCGCGGAGGTCACTCCCGACGCCACGACGCCCGCCGTTGACCCCTGCCCAACAGCGGACGCCGTGCACAGGTCCAACGCGCGAACGCGTCAGAGGTCACACCCCGGGGCGGGGTGGGCTCAGAGGCCGGTCGAGCGGCAGGAGCGACGCCGCAGCGCGGCGACGTAGTCCTCCGGGGCGCCGGCCGCGTCGGCCGCGTCGGCGAGGACACCGAGGTACGACGCCGACGGCAGGCCGCCCTCGTAGGCGTCGAGGACGTAGGCCCACACGACCATCTCGCCGGTCATCGTCTGCACCCGGACCTTGGTCTTGCGGTAGAGCCCGCTGTCGGCGGCCTCCCAGCCGTCGAGCGAGCGCTCGTCCTCGGGGGTCACGTCGTAGACCGCGACGAAGACCTGCTCGAACGGGTCCTGGACGATCGTGGACAGCGCGCCGTCCCAGCCGTGCTCCTCGCCGCCGAAGGTGAGTCGCCAGCCGGTGAGCCAACCCGTGGAGTGGAGGATCGAGTGCGGGCAGCGCTCGCCCATCCGGGCGGGATCGAGGTTGGTCCCGTAGGCGGCGTAGAGCGTCACGGGCGACAGGATATCGAGCCGCGACCTCGGTGTTCCTCGCGTGGGACGGACAACTAGGGTGGGCTCGTGACCGACACGCACTTCGACACCCTCGTCCTCGGCGCCGGCCCCGGTGGCTACGTCGCCGCGATCCGCGCAGCACAGCTCGGCCAGAAGGTGGCCGTGGTGGAGGAGAAGTACTGGGGAGGTGTCTGCCTCAACGTCGGCTGCATCCCCTCCAAGGCGCTGCTGAAGAACGCCGAGCTGGCGCACACGCTCCAGCACGAGAAGGCGAAGTTCGGCATCGAGGGCGACGCGACGATGGCGTTCGGCCCGACCCACAAGCGCAGCCGCGACGTGAGCGCCGGCATCGTCAAGGGCGTCCACTTCCTGATGAAGAAGAACAAGATCACCGAGATCGACGGCTGGGGCACCCTCGCGGGCCGCAACGACGTCGACGTCAAGGACAAGGACGGGCAGACCACCCGCTACACCTTCGACAACCTGATCATCGCCGCGGGCGCCACGGTCCGCCTGGTCCCCGGCGTCGAGCTGAGCGAGAACGTCGTCACCTACGAGGAGCAGATCCTCACCGACCAGCTGCCGAGCTCGATCATCATCGGCGGCTCGGGAGCGATCGGCGTCGAGTTCGCCTACGTGATGGCCAACTTCGGCGTCGACGTCACGATCGTGGAGTTCCTCGACCGGATGGTGCCGACCGAGGACGCCGACATCTCCAAGGAGCTCGCCAAGCACTACAAGAAGCTCGGCGTGAAGGTGATGACCTCCACCGCCGTGAAGGGTGTCGAGGACACCGGCTCGGGCGTGAAGGTCACCGTCGCCCCGGCCGCCGGCGGCGACGAGCAGGTGCTCGAGGCCGACAAGTTCCTCGCGGCCTTCGGCTTCGCCCCGCGCACCGAGGGCTACGGCCTCGAGAACGTCGGCGTCGCAGTCTCCGAGCGCGGCGCGATCGAGATCGACGACTACATGCGCACCAACGTCCCGGGCGTCTACGCCATCGGCGACTGCACCGGCAAGATGATGCTCGCCCACGTCGCCGAGGCGATGGGTGTCGTCGCGGCGGAGACCATCAACGGCGCCGAGACCATGCCGGTCGACTACGACTTCGTCCCCCGCGCCACCTACTGCAACCCGCAGATCGCCTCCTTCGGCTACAGCGAGGCGCAGGCCAAGGAGAAGGGCTACGACGTGAAGACCGCGTCGTTCCCGTTCACCGCCAACGGCAAGGCGATGGGCCTCGGCGAGGCCGTCGGCTTCGTCAAGGTGGTCGCCGACGGCGAGCACAACGAGATCATCGGTGCCCACATGATCGGCCCGGGCGTCACCGAGCTGCTGCCGGTGCTGACCCTGGCGCAGAAGTGGGACCTCACCGCCGACGAGGTCGCCCGCAACGTCTTCGCACACCCGACGCTGAGCGAGGCCGTCAAGGAGGCCGTCCACGGCATCGCCGGCCACATGATCAACTTCTGATGGCCGACCACATCGTCATCGTCGGCGGCGGCCCGGGCGGCTACGAGGCCGCCCACGTCGCTGCGCAGCTCGGCGCCGAGGTGACCGTCGTCGACACCGACGGTGTGGGCGGCTCGGCGGTCCTCACCGACTGCGTGCCGAGCAAGACGCTCATCGCCACGTCCGAGCTGATGACCGAGATGGCGGCCGCGCAGGAGCTCGGGGTCAACTTCCGCGACCACGAGGGCGACGCCGCCACCTCGATCGCCGTCGACCTGGCCCGGGTCAACGCCCGCGTCAAGCAGCTCGCGGCCGACCAGTCGTCCGACATCGCGGCCCGCCTGGACCGCGACGGCGTACGCGTGGTCACGGGGCGGGGCCGCCTCGGGCCCGACCTCACGGTGGTCGCCACGACCGAGGCGGGTGAGGAGACGCTGCAGGCGGACGCGATCATCGTCGCGACCGGCGCTGCCCCGCGCACCCTGCCGGACGCCCAGCCCGACGGGGAGCGGATCCTCACCTGGGAGCAGGTCTACGACCTCACCGAGGTGCCGGACAAGCTGATCGTCGTCGGCTCGGGCGTCACGGGCGCGGAGTTCGCCAGCGCCTACCTCTCCCTCGGCATCCACGTCACGCTGGTCAGCAGCCGCGACCGGGTCCTGCCCGGCGAGGACGCCGACGCCTCGGCGGTGCTGGAGGAGGTCCTGACCCGGCGCGGCATGAACGTGCTCGGGAAGTCCCGCATGCAGTCGGTCACCCGCGACGGCGACGAGGTCACGGTCACCCTCACCGACGGCCGCACGGTCACCGGCAGCCACTGCATCCTCGCGCTCGGCTCGATCCCCAACACCGCGGACCTCGGCCTCGAGGACGCCGGCGTGGCGACCGACGACGGCGGCTTCATCACCGTCGACCGGGTCTCGCGCACGACCGCGCGCGGCATCTACGCCGCCGGCGACTGCACGGGCGTGCTGATGCTCGCCTCCGTCGCGGCGATGCAGGGCCGCATCGCGATGTGGCACTTCCTCGGCGACGCGGTCGCCCCGCTCGACCTCAAGAAGGTCTCGTCGAACGTCTTCACCTCACCGGAGATCGCCACCGTCGGCTGGTCGCAGCAGGCCGTCGACGCCGGCGAGATCGCCGCGGAGGTGGTCATGCTCCCGCTCGCAGGCAACGCCCGCGCCAAGATGCAGGGGGTGCGCGACGGCTTCGTGAAGCTGTTCTGCCGCCCCGGCACGGGCATCGTGGTCGGGGGAGTCGTGGTCGGGCCACGCGCCTCCGAGCTGATCCACCCGGTGTCGCTCGCCGTGGCGGAGTCGCTGACCGCCGACCAGCTCGCTCACGCGTTCAC
Source organism: Microbacterium sp. ARD31 (assembly GCF_031844425.1). NCBI lineage: Bacteria > Bacillati > Actinomycetota > Actinomycetes > Micrococcales > Microbacteriaceae > Microbacterium > Microbacterium sp. ARD31. The sequence continues at coordinate 1,218 of NZ_JAUZVE010000024.1, read as the reverse complement.
CGTCTACCCGTCGATGAGCGGGTCGGTCGCCGAGGCCGCCCGCCGGCTGCACCGGGTCTGACGCCGCTCGCCGTCCCGGTCCGCGCCTCCGGGCCGGGACCGGGCTGGCACGACGGGCACCACCACGTCCGTCGGTTGGCGGCGTCGCCGGGCACCTCGGCCTGCACGCTGACCGGGCCCCCGCACCGTCGGCAGCCCTGCCGCTGGCGGCCGGTGACCCAGTGGTCGTCACCCCTGACCGGCGATCCGGTCGTGACCTGGTAGGCGCCGTCGACGGTGGCGGAGTGGCGCAGCATCGTCGCCGCGCGCTCGACCAGCCGCTCGACGTCGACCTCGCCGACCGGGGTCCACGGGCTGACGCCGCTGAGGAAGGCCAGCTCGTTGGCCCAGAGGTTGCCGAGCCCGGCCACGGCGCGCTGGTCGAGCAGGGCGGTCACCAGCGGTGTCGCCGGGTCGGCGCGGAGGCGGTGCACCGCCTCGGCGGGGTCCCAGTCGTCGCGCAGCGGGTCGGGCCCGAGGTGCCCGACGAGGTCGTGCTCGCGGTCGGTCGGCACGAGCTCGAGGTCGTGGAGGCGGATGCCGTGGACGGTGCGGCCGTCGTCGAGCGCCAGCACCAGCCGGACGTGGGGCTGCAGCTTGCCCGGCAGCCGCTTGCCGGGCGCCAGCGTCGACCACGAGCCGTCCATGCGGAGGTGGCTGTGCAGGGTCGCCGGGGGAGAGCCGGGGTCTCCGGAGAACCGGGTGAGGAGGTGCTTGCCGTGCGTGTCGTGGCCCAGGACGGTGCGCCCGGAGAGGTCGCGCGTGGCGAGCCGCGGCGTGCGGAAGTCGGAGCGCTCGACGAGGTGGCCCGCGAGCTGGCGGTCGAGCCGCCGCGCGAGCTTCCAGACGCTGTCTCCCTCGGGCACGCCTCCAGTGTCACAGGCGCCTCCGACAGGCTCCCTGCGCCCGAGCCGGGATCCCCGGTCCGCCTCCGGGTGTCACGACGCCCCTGTACGCTCGGTGGTTCTGCTCGTCCGTCTTCGGAGAACCACCGCCATGACTCGTTCCCGCATCCTGCTCGTGCTCCTGCTGGGCGCACTGCTGCTGCCGGTCCTGCCCGCGGCCGCTGCGGCACCGCGCGCGGAGGTGGAGTCCGACCCGGTCCCCGGATCGGCCGCGATCACGATCACCGGCCACGGCTTCGGCCACGGCCACGGCCTCTCCCAGTACGGCGCCCAG